>JAIPJY010000030.1 GCA_021733925.1 Prosthecobacter sp.
GCATCCAGCATGACGCCTTCTCCTTCAAGTTCCAGGGCCTCGACGCGAAGCTCTCCGGCGTCGAAGGTGCCAAAGTCATCAAACAAATTCTCGCATGAAACCCACAGCCCTCATCTTCCTCGCCCTCACCCTTAAAGTAGCCGCCTTCGACATCAACGTCGTCGAAAAAGACCACGTCGATGTCTCAAACGGCGGTAAAGTCGTCGCCCGGCTCATGATGGCAAATGATCTGAGCACGCCCGAGAAGCATCACGAGACCTACAAGCCCTACCTTCACGTCTTTGACGCCAGCGGAACCACCCGCCTCACCAAAGGCCCTGGGTTTCAGTTCACCCATCATCGCGGCATCTTTCTCGGCTTCAGCAAGATCAGCTACGGTGGCAAATCCTATGACCGCTGGCACATGAAAGGCGGCGATCAGGTCGTGACGAATGTCGCCCCCGGCGATTCCAGTTTCACCGCCTCCATCAACTGGCAGGGTGACACGACCGAGCCCTTTCTCACCGAGGAGCGTCGCTTCACCTTCTCCACTCCCACGAAGCCGTTCTATCTCGGCATCGACATGACCAGCGCCATCAAGCCCGTCAGCGGCGAAGCCGAGATGAGTGGCGATCCTGAACACGCCGGCGCGCAGTTCCGCCCTTCCGAGCTGGTGGACACCAAAACGACGACCTACATCTTCCCCGGCGAGAACATTGACGCGCACAAGGTCAAGGATCTGCCATGGGCCACCGAGGTCTTCACCGTTGAAGGCAAAACCTTCACTGTCGTGATTCTCAATCATCCCGACAATCCGAAGGACACCGCCATCTCCGCCTACCGCGATTACGGCCGTTTTGGCATGTTCCCGAAAGGCAAGGCCACCACGGAAGCTCCCTTCAAGCTGCATTACCAATGGCTCGTCGCCGAAGGTGATGTGCGCAATGCCGCCGTCTTTCAGCATGCGTGGAATGCTTTCGCGGGAAAAAACGACCCCGTGCCGCCGCTGACCATCAAAGGCTCGGATCAGCCGAAACCGAAAAAAGACAAATGAGGCGTTCACAGCGACGCCAGAAATACCAAAATTGGTCATTGAGCGATTAGGAATCCGCCCAGAATTCTAGTTGGGTAAGTCCTCCCCCCTCAAAACCAAAAAATGCCCCTCCATGCCTCCCCCAAGGTTCCCTTCCCTCGTACTGCGTTCGTCATTGTTCATACTGGCGTCGTCCTTCCTGCCGTCTGCCCAGGCCGTTCATCAAAAGAACGCCGGCCCGGAGGAGGTTGAACTGAAGTTCAATCTGCCGCCGCCAGCACCGCTGTCGCCGGAGGAGGCGAAAAAGACCTTCAAGGTCGAAAAGGGTTTCCATATCGAACTCGTCGCGAGCGAGCCGATGATCGAATCGCCGGTGGCTATGAGCTTTGATGCGCAGGGCCGGCTCTACGTCGTAGAAATGCGAGGTTACATGCATGACCTTGAGGGAGGAGGCGAAAAAGAACCCACCGGTCGCGTTTCACTGCTCGAAGACACGGATGGCGATGGCCGCATGGACAAGGCGACACCGTTCCTCGACAACCTCGTCATGCCACGCGCCGTGCTGGCGGTGAATGGCGGGGCATTGATCGCCGTGCCGCCGAATCTGTATTTCTGCAAAGACACCGACGGTGATGGCAAGGCGGATGTGAAAGATGTCGTTGCAACCGACTTCGGCACGCTCGGCGGCCAGCCCGAACACATGGCCGACACTCCGGTCTGGGCGATGGACAATGCCATCTGGAGCGCGGGTTACTCCACCCGTTTCAAATTGCGGAGCGGCGTGTGGCAGAAGGACACCGGTCTCGGCCGTGGCCAGTGGGGCCTGTGCCAGGACGACTTCGGCAGGCTCTATTTCAACTACAACTCCGACATGCTGCGTGCCGACCTCTTGCCGACCGAGGCCTTCACGCGCAATCCGCTGCTGCGCAACGCGACGAGCATCAATGCCAAGCTGGCGGCAGATCAAACGCTCTATCCCTCACACCCCACACCCGGCGTGAATCGTGGTTACGATCCAAAATCACTCCGTGCCGACGGCACTTTGTCAAAGCCGACTGGCACCTGCGGCGCTCTGATCTATCGCGGCGATGCCTTTCCTGCCGCCTACCGTGGAAATGCCTTCGTGCCCGAGCCCTGCGCGAATCTGGTGAAGCGTTTCACGATGAGGGAAAAGGACGGCATCGTGAAGGCCACGAACACCGCCAAGACCACCGAATTTCTCACCTCCACCGACGAGCGTTTCCGCCCCGTGCAGGCCGCCAATGGCCCTGATGGCGCGCTTTACCTCGTGGATATGTATCGGGGCATCATTCAGCACCAGAGCTTCCTCACGCACTACCTCATTGCAAACATTGAGGCTCGCAAATTGGAGACGCCGTTCAATCAGGGCCGCATCTGGCGCATCGTGCCAGACTCAAAGGAGCGCCCTCAGCCGGTGAAAGTGAGCAAAGACGTGAACCTGCTTACGCATGCCAACGGCTGGGTGCGTGACACCGCGCAGCGCCTCCTCGTCGAATCTGGAGACGCCGCCACCGTGCCCGCGCTGAAGGAAATGCTCTCCAACGAGTCGGCACTCGCACGTCTACATGCCTTGTGGACGCTTGATGGCCTCGCCGCCGTCACGCCGGATCTGCTGCGCCCCGCATTGGCTGACAAAGATGCTCAGGTGCGAGCCGCAGCCGTGCGCATTGCATCACGCGATCTTGCGCCCGACTTGATCGCGCTGTCTGCGGAAAAGGATGCGCTCGTCCTTGCGAACCTCGCCATCAAGCTCACCTCATTCAATCTGCCGGATGCAGATGCGGCCGTGGCCAAACTGCTCGCGAGCGACGGCAAGAACACCCTGATTCGTGAAGGCGCTTTGACAGGCATGCGTGGCAGAGAGGCTGCCTTTGCCAAACTGCTCGTGGGTCAGCTCACCAAGGAGAATGGCGCGCAAATCATGCCGGTCGTGGAAGCACTTGGCTCCCTTCTGGCTCAGGCCAACAAAGCCGGGCCGTTTGAAGAAATGCTGGATCTCGCCGCCGCGCAGCCCCAGGGCGGCGCAGTCCAGGTGGCGGCCATCAAGGGCCTCGCCAGCAGCAGCAGCGATCCCAAATCCAAAATGCCCGCGAAGCTGCTCTGGCTCAACGCCGAACCTGCATCACTCAAGACGCTGAAAGCCGCGATGACTGACAAATCGAGTGCAAAGCTGTTTGCGAATGTCGCGGCGCGTCTCGCATGGCCTGGCAAACCAGGAGCGCCACCACCACCCAAAATCGTGCCGCTGAACGAAGCGCAAACAGCCTTGTTCGAGAAAGGCAAAACCATCTACGCCACCCTTTGTGCAGCCTGCCATCAGCCGCATGGCTTCGGCCTCGATGGACTCGCACCACCGCTGGTGGATAGCGAATGGGTGCTGGGCAAGCCGGAGATTCTCACCCGCATCGTCCTCAATGGACTCGCCGGTCCAGTGAAAGTCAGCGGGCGCAACTTCAACCTCGCCATGCCGCCACTGCCACAGCTCACCGACGAGGACATCGCCGGCGTGCTGACCTACATCCGCCGTGAGTGGGAGCACACTGGCTCGCCGGTCGAAACCAAGGCCGTCAAGACGGTGCGCGAGCAAAGCAAAGGCCGCATGGCGATGTGGTCCGAAGAAGAATTGAAAAATTTGGGCAAGAAGACCAGTTCCAAATAAAACCATGAAGACAATCACACCGCTCCACCGTCGAGCCTTTCTCGGCAAGACTTCCCAAGGCCTTGGAGCGGTGGCGCTTGCCTCCCTCATGCAGCCAACTCATGCCGCGCCGGTGCGCGGCGTTCTTGGCACTCTGCCGCTGCCGCAGAAGGCAAAGCGCGTCATCTGGCTCACCATGGCAGGCGGCCCGTCCCATCTGGAGACATTTGATCCCAAACCGAAGCTTGCCGAAATGAACGGCAAGCCAATGCCCGAGTCGTTTACTAAGGGGCAGCAACTCGCGCAGCTTCAAGGCAAGCCGCTGAACTGCTTTGGACCGCAGCATCCATTCGCCAAATTTGGGAAAAGCCAGACCGAGATCTGCTCGCTGTTCCCGCAAATCGGCAGCGTGATCGACGACATCTGCCTGATCCGTTCAATGACCACAGACGCGATCAATCACGATCCGGCGCACATGTTCATGAACACCGGCTCGCAGATCGCTGGCCGACCCAGCATGGGTTCGTGGATCACCTATGGCCTCGGAACCGAGGCGTCCGATCTGCCGGGCTTCGTCGTTCTGACCTCCCTCGGCAAAGGCGGGCAGAACCAGCCCATCGCCGCACGGCAGTGGAGCAGCGGCTTTCTGCCATCGAAGTATCAAGGTGTACAACTGCGCGCCCAGGGCGATCCCGTGCTGTATCTCACCAATCCAAATGGCGTCACGCGTAATCAGCAAGGTCGCGACGTGGCGGCAATCAACGCGATCAACAAGCAGCACGACGCACTCGTGGACGATCCCGAAATCGCCACGCGCATCGCCCAATACGAGATGGCCTTTCAAATGCAGGCCAGCGTGCCCAATTTGATGGACGTGAGCAAGGAAGGCGCGAAGACGTTGGAGCTGTACGGCTGCCAGCCGGGCGATGGCTCCTTCGCCTCCAACTGCCTGCTCGCACGCCGCCTCGCAGAGCGCGGCACGCGCTTCATCCAGCTCTACCACAAGGACTGGGACCACCATGGCGGCGTGAAGGAAGGCATCGCGCTCAAGGCGCAGGAAATTGACCGCGCGTGCATGGCACTCATCACCGATCTCAAGCAACGCGGCATGCTCGAAGAGACCCTCATCGTCTGGGCGGGAGAATTTGGCCGCACCCCGATGTCGCAGGGCGGCAGCGGCCGCGACCATCACAACAAGGCCATGTCTGTGTGGCTGGCAGGCGCAGGCATCCAGGGCGGCATCGTGCACGGATCCACGGATGATCTCGGCTATGCCGCCATTGAAAAAGTCACCACCGTCCACGATCTGCACGCCACCATGCTGCATCAACTCGGCATCAATCACGACGCCTTCAGCTTCAAGTTCCAGGGGCTGGATGCGCGCCTGAGTGGCGTGGAAGGTGCGAAGGTGATCAAAGACATCATTGCGTGAAATGAGCTTCCGCACCTTTGAATCAGCACACATCGGCAACGGCATTCATCACGTCACAGTGAAGTCAGCAGCACTGAGCCGCCGTGCAGACATCAGCTTCTATGTGCCGCCAGATGCAAAGGCAGAAAAGCTACCACTCGTGATTCTGCTGCACGGCGTTTACGGCAGCCACTGGGCATGGTTGTACAAAGCTGGGGCGCATCAGGTGCTTGATCGGCTGATTAAAGAAGAAAATCTGCCACCCATGATGCTGGCAATGCCATCCGACGGCCTCTGGGGCGATGGCTCGGGCTACGTACGCCATTGCGATGCCGACTACTCCAGTTGGATCGTGGACGAAGTACCGAAAGCGGCTGCGCAGATCGATGCACGCTGCATGGACTCTCCACGCTTCATCAGCGGCCTGTCGATGGGCGGCTACGGCGCACTGCGCCTCGGCCTGCTGCATCCGAAAAAATTCACAGGCATCAGTGCGCACAGCAGCATCACGGACGTGCCGCCGCAGATGCAGGACTTCGTGGAAGAATCACTGGTAGAGTTCCATCTGACAGAAACAGCCCCATTGGCGGTCATTGACTGCGCAAAACTGTGTTCTCGACTCCCTCATCTTCGCTTTGATTGCGGCACGGAGGACACCTTGATCGATCCCAACCGCACACTGCCCCGTGACCTGCTGGCAGCAGGCATCCCGCATGTGTATGAGGAGTTTCCCGGCAGCCATACCTGGGACTACTGGCATGTTCATCTAGCGGACACCCTGAGATTCTTCAAGGCATGCCTGCGGTAGTGGGAATTACCAAGTAAGGAGCCGTTCCTCAACGATGATGACATCACCGGCCCTGATAAAGGGGTCGAAGTGGGGGTCATCGGATCGAAATACCCGGCCAAATTTGCTCGGCTTGTCAGAAGATTTTCGATCCAGATCAATATAGATACGTTGCATGTACATACCTCTTCCCCTGCGCAAAATAATATACTTCTTGTTGGCAAATTGAGCAAAGCCCCCGGCCCGCTGTATAGCTTGAGAAACGTGCAGCCCTTTCGTGCTATCCACCGGATGCATCCCCGGACTGACGACCGTTCCTATCACCAAATACTCACCGGACCCTATGCGACTCATTGACTTTGACGTCACTTGAGATTCCAACCTGCCATACGGAGAGCAGCTCACGAGAGCTAGACAGATAATGGCTGCCGCCAGGAAGTTTACAGTAATAGTCATGGAACCACTACTGACTCACCCAACACCACTCAGGTTCAAAAAAGCTACTTCTTCACCGACCTCGCCTTGTCCGTGTAAAACACCATCGGCAGGCTCAGGTGTTCCTTGTCCCCCACGGTCTGGCCGACGAGCGGAATGAGGTTCTTGAAAGGAAACTCGGGGCTGGGAGAAAAATCGCGGTCGAAGGCGAGCATGGGGCCACGTACGATGAGATCACGCCAATCGGCATAGGGGCCAGTGTAGATGTCGGTGATGCGCTCGACTTTGGCTGAGACAGGCGTCATGACGAAACCGGCCAGCTTCACACCACGCGTCTCGGCTTTTGATTTCATGACTTCATAGTCGCCGCGCTGGGTGCAAAGATCCACGCAGGGCACGTCCCCATACCAGGCGATGAAGGCGGGCGAATCGGACATGACGAACTCATTCTTCTCCAGAAGCTGGCGCAGTATGGAAACGCGCTCCGGTAGGAAGGGCGGCCAGTGCGGTGGAATTTTGCCGCCCATGGTAAGACCGAATTTCATCAGCACAGGCAAGTTCACGGCCATTGGCAGCGCGGTGATGAGCAATGCCACCAACGGCGCCCCCCAGCGTGCCATGAAATCACCGGACATCTGAAAACGGGACCAAAGCACCACCAGCATCGCCGCACCGAAGGTGCACATGGCGGGCATGAGCACGATGTAGAGCGCGTTGTCGTCCTTCTCTTTGTCGGCCAAACCGAGGAGCCCCATGCCGATGGCTACCAAGGCGAAAACAACCGCCAGCGTCCAGCGTGCGGAAGCCGCATCCGCCTTGCGAAAGCGGTGCATGAGGGCAAGGAAAAAGAGCAGCGCTGGCACGACATACCCCAGATGAGCCATGAGCAGTCCCAGCTGGTCCTGCCAGCCCAGACCGAGACGCCGCAGCAGATCATCCACCTGCAGCAGCGGTACGCTGGGTGAGAAATCACGCAGCAGCGAATCATGCGCCACGGAGGAGGACTGTGCCTGGAACAAGGCCTTGATTCCGCCCAGCGGGTCACCGCAGAGCTGGTCGTTCCACCAGCCCCAGGCCGCGAGTGTCAGCACCGGGGACAAGGCCACCACGATGGCCCCGGCCCTCCCACGCGGGAGAAACACCACCATGCCAATAATGACCCCCAGCACAATCCACAGCGCCATCCAGTGCGTGAGCACCATCAGCGAACAGACGATCCCCAGCAGCGTGAGCGGCACAAACATCCCACGATTTTCCACCGCACGTCCTGCAGCCGAGGCATACAGTCGAAACGCCAGCGCAAACAGCAGCACCAGCAGCGCGCGCGGCGCACCGCTGACCATCAGTTCCCACGCCGGCTCGCACACCAGCAGCGCAATGGCGGCGATGGCCGCGACTTGTTCATCAAACAACCGCCGTGCGGCTCCATGGGTGAAAAAAATCGTCAGCAGATACCACGTCACACCAAAACAAGCGATCACCCGATCCAGCAAAAAAATCGCCCCGCCGGTGACTGGATCATAAACCTCCCAGCGTTTCATGAAACGAAACGCCACCGACCACAGCAGCGGCTGGAGCGGTGCCTGCACGGTCTCCGGCATGGCCAGCGGCGTGGGTTGCTTCTGCGCCGACTCCATCTGTGCCCAGGCGTACGGCTCGATCACGTGCGTCTGATAAGAACCCGTTCGGGCGATCTGCCGCGCGAGCTGCGCCTGATTCATGCCTTCAGCACTGCTCAGACCGCGAAACGTCACAAACACATGCAGAAGCGCCATGACGATGGCGGCGGCATAAAACACCAGTCGAAGCAGAGCGCCGGGGCCGGAGGAGTTGGGAGACATGGCCGTTACATGCCACAGCCGGGCCCTGCGTGCCAAGAACGATCTCGCGTCTTACTGATGCGGCTCGAAAATCACCCCGGCACACTGGCGTTGCCCGTCCGCGCCTGCACAGCGCCAGTGCCAGCGCACCGCAGGCTTCACAAATGAACCCAGTTTGCCCTCCAAAATGCGAAATTGCCCCAGCAGTTCGCCGCCGTCACGTACCTGGAGCGAACGCGCCGCCACGGTACCTGACAAAGTGCCGCCCTTTTCCAAGGTCACCGGCCCTTCACACACGAAATCGCCCGAAGCATGGCCCGCGACGGTGATCGAACGCGCCCGCACCTCCTGCAAAAAGGTCACTTCGCAGCCAGCCGCCACTTCGAGGCGGTCACAGACGATGCTGTCAGCGATGAGTCCGTCTATGTCGATCGTGCGTGAGGGTAGCTCCAGAGACTCCTGCTCAATGCGCTGCAGCTTTTTCATGCAGATCGGGCAGGAGGGGGTGGCGAAGTCGCCCGCCGTGGTGATGACGAAGAGAAAATCACTTTTATCAGCCGGCAGAGCCCGCACGGCGGAATCCAACGCCACCGCATCCACCGCTTCGATGCGCAGTTCCTGCGCTGTACTGAGCGCCGCCGGGCTGAAACCCGCAGGCGCGATCAAAATACCACGGGTATCCCGCGCGGTGCGCACCTCCTGCGCAAAGCGCTGCACCATCTCAGGCGTGGCTCCCCATTCGTTCCATGGGGCCGTCTTCACCATCGCCCGCCGCGCTTTCGCCGACTTGGGCTGCTCAATCATGCCAAACAACACCGCGCCATCCGACATGATGCGTGATCCCGCCAGTTCGCAGCCTGCCTCCGTTACAATCGCACGCGCCAGCTCTGAAATTCGCGCCCAATCTAGGCACGCGATCAACTCCGGCGACCAACCGGCCAGCCGGTCCACGCCTCCAATCCGCCGCAGCGAGAAACCGGCTTCTTCGAGAGTGACAAACGGATCGAGCATGGGAGATGACTGGAGATTGGCAGTCGAGATTCCGGCAATAAACGGCGGAACTAGTGCACATTCAAGGCGGGCACCAACCAACAAACCATCGATCCAACCATCCGGCAATCGGCCATCCAAAAACTGGCAGAGAGCAATCCGCCTTGCCGCCTCTCCAAAACCCTGTTTCTTCCGCCCCTCATGTCAAAGGCCGTCAAAACAGCAGAAACCAAATTTTTCCACACCGGTAGTGCCAAGGAACCATTCATGTTCGCCTCCGGCGCCGAACTGCCTGAAATCACGGTCGCCTACGAAACCTACGGCAAGCTCAACTCCTCCAAATCAAACGCCATCCTGCTGTTTCATGCTCTTTCTGGCAGCCAGCATGCGGCGGGCATCACCACCGAGGTGCCCAACACAGATGAACGCTGGACGGAAGACATCCACCACGGCTGGTGGGATATGTTCATCGGCCCCGACAAGGCGCTCGACACCAAACGTTACTTCATCATCTGCGCGAATTATCTCGGCGGCTGCTATGGCAGCAGCGGCCCGGCTTCGATCAATCCCGCCACCGGTAAACCTTACGCCAGCACCTTTCCCGAGGTGCGCACGAGCGATGTCGTAAAATCCCAACTGGCCCTGCTCGATAGCCTCGGCATCAAAACACTCCACGCCGTCATGGGCGCGTCCGTCGGCGGCCTGCTGGCGATCAATCTCGCCACCCTGCATCCCGAGCGTGTCAAACTCGTCGTCCCCATCGCCAGCGGCTGCCGCACCACAGTGCTCACGCGTCTCACGCTGTTCGAACAAGTACTCGCCATCGAGAACGATCCTCACTTTCAAGGCGGCGAATTTTATGAAGGCAGGGCACCTGAGTATGGCCTCGCGCTCGCACGCATGATCAGCCACAAGACCTTTGTGCATCTCGATGCCATCGAGCGCCGTGCGCGGAAGGATGTGAAACACAGCGGCGACACCCTTTCGTGGTATCGCGTCCAGCACAACGTCGAGAGCTACATGCTGCATCAAGGCAAGAAATTCGTGAAGCGCTTCGATGCCAACACCTACCTGCGCATCGCCGACATGTGGCTGCGCTACGATCCGCTCGGGGATGCCGGAGTGAAAACCTATGCCGAGCTGTTTGCCCGCAGCGCCGCCGCCGGGCAGCACTACCTCGTCTTCAGCATCGACAGCGACTTCTGCTTCTACCCCGAAGAGCAGGCGGAACTCGTCAGCCACCTCGAAAAAGCCGAGGTCTCCAACATGCACATCACCGTGCACTCAGACAAAGGCCACGACTCCTTCCTCCTTGAACCGCAGCTCTACACCCCGCATCTTTCGTTCACGCTCGATGGCCGCTGGAACAAAGGCTCAGTGGATCGTCCGGTGCAGGAAGTCGAATAACTCCCATGCCCATGCAACTCACATTCCTCGGCACCGGCACATCCGTCGGCATTCCGGTGATTGGCTGTGACTGCGCGGTGTGCCGAAGCACCGACCCCAAGGACAAGCGGCTGCGCAGTTCCGTATACATCCACACGCCGGAGGCGGCGTGGGTGGTGGATACCGGGCCAGATTTCCGCATGCAGTGCCTGCGTGAAAACATCCGCAGCCTGGATGCCGCGATCTTCACGCATCCGCACATGGACCACCTCACCGGCTTCGATGATCTCCGTCGTTTCACCACCGAGGCGGATCATTTCCTGCCAATCTACGGTACCCCGGAATGCCTCGCCGTGCTGGAGCGCATGTTTATCTACGCCTTCAATGGAGAAAACCGTTATCGCGGCTATTTGAAGCCCTTTCCGAAACCCATTCACGGCCCGTTCCATCTTGGCGATACAACCATCACCCCCTTGCCAGTCATGCACGGCAAAGTGGACACAATCGGCTATCTCTTCTCTCGCGGCGGAAAAAAGCTCTGTGCCTACATCCCGGACTGCAAAACGCTGCTGCCCCAGTCTCTTGAAGCGCTGAGAGGGGTGGATACGCTCATCATTGACGCCCTGCGCCACACCCCGCACCCCACGCACATGAGTTTTGAAGAAAGCCTGGATGTACAGCGCGAACTCCAGCCGCGCCAGACCTGGTTCACCCACATCCAGTGCGAGATCATGCACGCTGTGGAAGATCCCAAACTGCCTTCAGGCGTGAACATCGCCTACGATGGCCTAAAACTGGAGTGGGCTTGAAATAACTACGAGCGAGCAGGAATGAAAAATGAAGCTCCAATGACGAAAGCCGGGCCGCACGTTGTTCCGGTGCGATCAGACCTGCATAACACTCACTCCGCAATTCAGCCTTCGTCATTCATTCGGCATTTTTGCATCCTCATGCTGCTCACGCTTTCCGCGCGCGCCCAGCTTATCGCCGACTGGGATGCCGCCGCTGAAACCGCTGTCGTTTTCAATCCGGATTTCCCCGGTTCTGCGCAACTCGCCGCCTACTACGCGGAACAGCGCCACATTCCCAAGGAGCACGTCATCGGACTGCGATGCTCACAGGAGGACTCCATCTCGCGCGGTGAATTCGAGTCCCAGTTGCGTGGCCCGTTACTCCAGCTCTTTGAGTCCAGGCACTGGTGGAACGCTGAGCCTCCTCTACCGGGCAAACCGCTCACAGGTGATGGCATTGCCTCACCCGCGCCCCCGTCCAACAAGGTACGCGTTCTAGTGCTCATTCGAGGCGTCCCTTTTCAAATCCGCCGTGCAGCGCAAAAGCCCAAGCAGTCAGAGGAAGACGAGGCCAGCGTCGATTCGGAACTGGCTGTTCTCGGCCTCAACAAGCCGCCGATCAAAGGGGGGCTGCGCAACCCCTACTTCGACCAGCAGATGCGTTTTCCCCATGCTCAAAACTCATCCGGACTCCTGCTCGTCGGCAGGCTCGACGGCCCTGATGACCCCGCAGTGAAACGCATGATTGATGACGCGATCTATGCCGAGCAAACTGGCCTGCTTGGCCGCGCCGTCATTGATCTCGCTCAAAAAACCGGTGCCTATCAGGAAGGCGAGGACTGGCTCAAGAACAGTGCCGAATCTTATCGACGTGCAGGCATTCCAGTGTTCATCGACCGCTCCGCAGACCTTCTGGGTGATGGCTGGCCGCTGCCTGATACGATTTTCTACTTCGGCTGGTACACCGATCACATCTTCGGCGCGCTCGCTTCACCCACCTTTCATTTCAAGCGTGGTGCCATCGCCTGCCATCTGCATTCGTTCAGCGCAAGCATCATCCGTTCGCATGACAAGGCTTGGGCTGGCCCGCTGCTCTCGCACGGAGCCGCCGTCACCTTCGGCAATGTGTTTGAGCCTTACCTCGCGCTCACCATGCACTTCGACATCTTCAACAAGCGCCTCCTCGAAGGCTTCACCGTCGGCGAGGCCGCATGGAATGCCACCCCAGCGTTGTCATGGATGAATGTCGTCCTGGGTGATCCTCTGTACCGCCCCTTTGGCAAAGGCATCGGGGCCAAGCTCGGTGATGGTGCTGACCGCGATTACGCGCTCTATCAAGGCATGGCGTTGCGTTTGGCGGGTGAGCCAGATGGTCACATCAAGACAGCGCTCACCGAATTCGCCGAGAAACGTCAAAGACCACGCCTCCTTGAACTCACCGCCCTACTTTCCGCTCTTCAGTCCAAGCTCCCACAGGCCATCGACCTGCTCGAACACGCCGAATCCACCGCCCAGGCTCCGGCCGATTTGCTGCGTTTGAGATTGTACCGTGCTGAAATGCTCCGCCGCAGTGAGAAAGCGGATGCCGCGCGCAAACTGCTGCGTGAGACACTGCAAGACAACCGCTTCAAGGAGCAACCCGCCCGTATTGCCGCCGAGTCCCTGCTCAAGGACATGGGCGGATGAATATCCCCTGCCAGATAGAATGCAGCGAAAGTGGCAGTCTGTGCTAAAACCCGAGGCACATCGCACGTTTGAAGCTAGCCGCCCATACCCACCAATCCATGAAGATCACCACCACCGTTTTACTTTCACTTTGCCTGACCCTTGCGGCCAGCGCTGAAATCCGTATCTGGAAGGACGCCTCAGGCGCCCACGAAATCAAAGCCGAACTCGTCGGTGTGGCAGGAGGTAAAGTCACCCTGAAGCGCGAAGACGGCACGCTGCTCAACCTCGCAGTCACTGCCCTCAGCAAGGCGGATCAGGCGCTTCTCGGCGGAGGTTCCAGCAGCGCAGGCGGTGCCGCCCCGGGTGACTGGCCACAATGGCGCGGCCCGGAACGTGACGATGTCTCGAAGGAAACTGGGCTGCTCAAAAAGTGGCCAGCTGGCGGCCCTAAACGCTTGTGGGTAAGCGAAGAAGCCGGGCTCGGCTATTCCGGTTTTGCAGTTGTCGGCGGCAAGCTCTACACCATGGGACTCTACGATGCCGAGGAGAAGCTCATCTGCATCGACACCACCACCGGCAAGAAGCTGTGGGATACCCCCGTCGGCCCAATTTTGAAAAACGACTGGGGTGATGGACCTCGTGCCACCCCCACAGTCGCCAACGGCATGGTCTATGCCACGAATGGCACCGGCGAAGTCATCTGTGCGGATGCAGCCACAGGCAAGGAAGTCTGGAAAAAGAGCCTCACCAAAGATCTCGGCGGCAAAGTTCAGGGCTGGGGCTACACCGAATCCCCGCTCGTGGATGGCGATCTCGTCATCGTAACTCCCGGCGGTGCCCAAGGCGCTGTCGCTGCGTTGGATGCGAAGACCGGCAAGGTCGCATGGCAGACCAGTGACGTGACGGAGAACGCACAATATTCTTCCGTCATCCCCATCACTCAGGGCGGTGAACGCGAATACGTACAGCTTCTCATGAACAGCATTCTGGGTGTCTCAAAAACGGGCAAGGTGCTGTGGAAGACCGAATTCCCGGGCAAAACTGCCGTGATTCCAACACCCATCTACAGCGATGGTCAGGTGTATGTGGCCGCTGGTTATGGCGTCGGATGCAAGTCGGTAAAAATCGAGGGCGGCAGCGTCTCGGAAGTGTATTCCAACACCAACATGGTCAATCACCATGGCGGCGTGATTCTGATCGATGGCCTGCTTTATGGCCACTCTGACAAAGGTGGCTGGACCTGCCAGGATTTCAAAACCGGGGAAATCGTCTGGCAGGACAAAGGCATCGGCAAAGGGGCCGTGACCAGCGCGGACGGCATGCTCTACTGCCAGGCGGAAAATGATGGCACCATCGCCCTCGTGGAAGTTTCCAAAAGTGGCTGGAAGATGGTCAGCAGCTTTAAACTCGAAGCCACCTCCTCGCAGCGCAATCCCAAGGGTAAAATCTGGACGCATCCCGTCATCAGCAACGGCAAGCTTTACCTGCGTGACCAGGAGTTCATCTCCTGCTACGATGTGAAAGGCTGATGAGCTGCAGCTTTAAATATCTCGGAGGCAGGGCCGCATGGCTCTGCCTCTTTTTTATGCTCACACACTGCGGGCAAGCCCCTCGCTTTGAGTGGAAACTGCTCTCCGACGAATTTGCTCCATCCTGGAAAGCCTCCAGCATCCCCGAAGAAGGCAAAGTTTTGATCCACGACGGCGAGATCACATTGCAACCCGGCCAGCCAATGACCGGCGCACGCTTTGATGCATGGAAGTCCTCGAAACTGCCCCTCACACGCTACGCCATCGAATACGAGGCCATGCGTGTGGCAGGGAATGACTTCTTCGGCACCGTGACGTTTCCGGTGAACGACTCGCATGTATCGCTCGTCGTCGGCGGCTGGGGCGGCACGCTCGTAGGCATCTCCAGCATCGATGAGATGGACGCCAGCGAGAACACCACTCGCGGAAACGCCTACTTTGAAAACAACCGCTGGCACAAGGTGCGCATCGAAGTGCGCGATGATGAACTGCGGGCCTGGATCAATGACAAGCTGTTCGTCAATACCAGCACCAAAGGCCACAAGCTCGGCCTGCGGACCGGCGACATTGAAAAATGCGCCCCCTTTGGATTCGCCAGCTATGCCACACAGTCACGCATTCGCGGTGTGCTGATTCGCCGCCTCTAAACTATCCGACCTGAGGCTTGACCTTGCAGAGCCACCCCATATCCTCCGAACTTATGGCAACCGAGCATTTTCAACGAGGTCAGGTCATTTTTCGTGAGAACGACAAGTCCAAGGAGGCTTACTTCATCGTCAGTGGATTGGTCGAGATCTCCATCAACACCTCTCATGGCGTCCAGTCACTCGCCCAGATCGGACCGGGAGAGATCTTCGGAGAGATGGGCATGATCATGGACCGCCCGCGCTCCGCCACCGCCACCGCACTTGAGAACACCACGCTGGAAAACATCGCTGAAGCGGATTTTGACGAGCAGATCATCCAGCGCCATGACCGCCTGCATGTGTACCTCGCCACGCTGTTTGAGCGCATCCGCAGGACCGATCTGCTGCTGACCACCACCACCAATGCCACCGTGCCGCTGGTCACCAAACCCAAACCGGCCAAAGAACCTGTCTTTAGGGTGAAGCTTCGCTCTCACTACGATGAAACTGGTTACGACCATCCTCCGGTGGAGAAAACGATCACCAAGCTTCCCTTCCGTGTTGGCCGCACCTACTTCGACACAGCAGTGTCATCGCTCGCCCGCAACGATCTCTCCATTGAGGAGCAGCATCCTTATCAGCTCTCGCGCAATCATTGTGAGATCGATTTCGAGCACGGTCATTTCGTCCTGCGTGATCGCGGCAGCAAGCTCGGCTCCTGGGTGAATGGCGAACACGTCAGCGTCGATGCCGGCTGCATCACCAGCCTGCTGAAGACCGGCGAAAACAAAATCATCTTCGGCAACGCCGACAGCCCGCACCGCTACACGGTCACGATTGAGGAGCTGGAGTAAGCACACGCTTCACCTCATCCGCACGATAGCCAAAGCCCGGGCCGCTGAGCGTGCTCAGGTCCACGATGCCGTTGCGGCGCTGGAACAAGCCGGGGTGAATCTCCTGCTCGGGCAGTGATGCGTCGGGATAAAACTGCATCGCATTGCACTCCACGCCCTGAATCGTTCCTGCATGGGCGGCGAGACGGACGTGCGGAATCATTGCCAGCATCGGATTCGTCAGATCCTGCACCATGAGCGGCATGCCATGCGCCTTGGCCCAGCACAGGCTCAACAGCGCGCCCGTTTGGGTTTTGCAAGTCTTCAAGGCCACACCGGACCAGCCGAGGCGACGGCCCAAGCGCACGAACTCCCAGTCATGCGCGCTTTCGTCGAGGAATAGCGGCTTGCGCGCCGAGACGCTGCGCACGTCGATCTGATGCGCCTCAAGATCATACGGAAACGGCTGCTCCACATACAAGGTGCGGGCAAAAATTTCCGGCTCATCACGCAGCAGTCGGTCAAGGATGTCATTCACATAACCGGGCTCCTTGACCGTGCAGTTGAAGTCAGCGCTGAGCCACTTGACCCCACCGGCAAAACCAATACGGCCAATGCGCTGCATTCGCTCAAAATCCCAGGCCGCGTCCGTGCCGCGCAGCTTCACTTTGAGACATTTCAAACCGTCGCGTTTGATCCAGTCTGCCAGCAGCAGCGGATGCTCGTCTTTCGGCTCCGTGCCGTTCAAATCCGCTGCCTCCAGCGCGTCCACGCCACCCACGAGATGCCACACCGGCAGTTGCTTCGGTGCATCCATCACGAGGTAATCCTGCGGATAGCGCCCCTTGAAATCAATACCGCTGCCTGCTTCCGCTGTGATGAACGCAGATAAATCCCGGTTCATGAACTCCGCATTGTACGTGGAGTAGATGTCACGGTTGTGCAGCACGCCATACGCATCATGCACGGCGATATCGAAAGCGCTGAAGGCCACAAGCGAGCCGAGATAGGGCATCTCATCCCCGCCCGCAGCTGCGTTGGCCTCCTTCAAGGTCGCCGCCAGCGGGCCGTGCATGAAGTCCTGGCCGATTTCCATCGGATGGCCGGTAAAGCCGCTCTCCACTAGGCGCTTGGCCAGCAGCGTGGAAAAATCCTGCATGCGTTGCGCACGCACCGCCACGCTGAGGCTGCTGGGCCAGACCCATGACACGCTGAGCGGAGTCTCGCCCCAGCCCTGCGCCGTTTTGCCACTCCGGTCCGCCACAGTCACGCGCACCCGCAGGCAGACGGCGCTGGTCACCGTCTCCGGACCAAACTTCAGGGGCACACGCATCGTGACTGGCAGGAAGAAAACTTCGGCGGTGGTGACTCGGACGTCAGTGGGCTTGGTGGTGGACATGCACGCAAAATGAAGCGCCTCAGCAGGCCCGCAAAGAAAACATTGCCGTGGCGATGTGCTTCCGCTTCTATCTTCCCCATGCGCATTTGGGATCTGCACTGCCACATGTCCGGTGTCCCCGGCCTCACGCCGGAGGAACGCCTCAAGGCGCTGCTCGTTTATGCCGACCGCATGGGCATCGAACGGCTGTGCGTTTACATGGGCTTGAAATGGTCGCAGGACCCCTCACCCGCCGATCTGGTGCAGCAGAACAACGAAGTGCTGCGCGCCATCGCCAAGTTCCCAGATCGCGCCTTTGGATTCGTCTATCTCAGCGCCAAGCATCCTGAGGAAAGCCTCGCGGAACTGGAACGCTGTGTGGCCAACGGCCCGATGGTGGGCGTAAAGCTCTGGGTGGCGGAAAGATGCAACGTGACCGCCATCGATTCAATCATCCGCCGCGCCGCTGAACTGAAAGCCGTCATTTTCCAGCACACCTGGTTCAAAACCACCGCCAACTATCCCGGTGAATCGACACCGGACGAACTCGTCACACTGGCAAAACGTTTTCCGGATGTCCCCATCATCTGCGGCCACACGGGGGGCACCTGGGAGCTGGGCATTCGTGCGATTCGATCCCAGACCAACCTTTATGCCGATCTCGCCGGCTCAGATCCTACGGCAGGATTCACGGAGATGGCGGTGCGTGAACTCGGCGCTGCACGCGTCATCTACGGCAGCGACTGTGGCGGCCGTAGCTTCGCCAGCCAGCTGGCGAAAGTCCATGGCGCACAGATCAGCGATGCCGACAAACAAAAAATCTTCTGCGACAACCTGCGCGGCCTGATGCTGCCCATCCTGCAGGCCAAAGGCATCAAAGCCTGACGTCAGTCTTTCTTTTTGCCGAAGCCAAAGAGACGCCTCAAGAACCCACCGCCTGATTTGGTCTCGGCGGCTTCAGTGTTCGGGGCGTTTGGTCCGGCCAGCCTGCGGACACCCGAGTCCGATTTTTCTTCAGCAGGCCTCTTGGCCGCCACAGGCGCAGGTCGGCCTGCCGGGGTCGGCAACGATGCCGCCCACCATGCGGGCGCCAGCACGGCCACCGTCTGCCAGGCTTCCAGTCCCGCATGCCAGATGAGAGAATCCGAAGACAGCTTTTTGGCACGGACCAGCTCGGTCATCGCCTGGTCATCCATGGGACCTTCGGCTGCGCCTGCGTTGTTGTAGTACCAGTTCATCGGAATGTGCTGCAAGGCTACGCACGCATCAAAACAGCGCAAGGCAGGAGGAAATGCTTTTCACCGCAGCCGAACCGTTCAGACTGTCGGCATGAACCGTCGAAATTTCATGCTTCGCACCAGTGCTGCACTCGCAGCGTCGTCGCTGCGAGCGGACGAAGAATTGAAACTGACCGACTGCCATGTCTATCTGGGTTCACATCCCTTTCGGCAGCTTGGTGCTGAAAACGCCCAGGAATTCATTCAACGTCTGACCAAACGCGGCGTGACAGAGGCCTGGACCGGCGCATTTGAAGGCCTGCTGCGGCGTGATGTGGCGAATGTGAACCGCGAGCTCGCCCAAGCCTGCCAAAACTCCATTCTCCACCCCTGCGGCACCATCAATCTCTCCCTGCCAGACTGGCAGGACGACGTCAAACGCTGCGCTGAAGTTCACGGCATGCGCGTGATTCGTCTGCACCCGAACTATCACGGCTACGACTTAAAAACGCCTGCGTTTCGTGATCTTCTCACTCTGGCGGGAAAACATCACCTGCTGGTGCAACTCGTGACCCAGATGGAGGATGAACGCACCCAGAACCCGCAGGTGCGGGTAGCTCCGGTTGATCTCAAACCTCTCTCAGGCATCTTCCAGGAGATGAAGGAGGCGCGCATCATGCTGCTCAATGCCAACGCTGCCATGGTTCTCCGCTATCTGCAGAACTGCCCGAACGTCTGGCTCGATTTCGCAATGATCGAAGGCGTGGGCGGCGTGGAAAACCTCCTCAAAACCTGGCCTCTGGAACGGCTCGTCTTCGGCTCATTCGCCCCCGTGTTCTACTGGGAGTCCGCCCGCCTGAAAATGCAGGAGTCTGCTCTGAATATCGCGCAATCCTCAGCGGTTCAGTGGCAGAACGCCGCCTCTCTGCTCACCTGAGATCAGACTTTCGCCGCCGCCGGGCGCAGCGCTTGAACTCTGTCATGCGGTTTTGTAAGCTTCAATGCAGCAGTGCGAGAGCCGATGGTGGTCGATTCGCCCTGCGAACGGACCGACGAACCGATGCCCATGCTGGCAAGGGTGAGCCCGGCCTGAATGACACTGCCGTTCCATGACGTGACGACGGGATAGACCTGCGCGGTGCTGGCCAGATAAACTTTGCCACGCACCAGCTCTTCCGGCGGACGCAGCTGCAGCTGACCGAGCTTGTAAATCGGTTCGACAAAGGGTGAACGAAACACTCGCACGGATTCGATGTCGCTGTCTTGCAGTTGGGGGAAAAGCTTTTGCAGCGCCGGCACCCAGCAGGCGCTGATACACGCATCGCTCGCACTGAAGCGCTCATCACTGCGGTGCAGGTATTTGGTGAGATACACCACATGGCGCCGGCCACGATCAGCGGTGTCGGTCAGAGTGGAGGTTTCCACAACACCGTCAAAGGGATGCTCGTTCCCGGGTGTGGCCACCCAGTAATGAGGCGTGAGCGGCTTTTTGAGGAACAGCAGGCAGTTGATGACTCCCTGATAATCCGTGGTGGTGTCGAGCTGCGGCATCTCCCGACGCATGGCGGGACCGATGAGCTGTTCCACCTGCGGAGGAGGCAGGGTGATGACGAGTTGATCAAAGGATTCGCTGCCAGCAGCGGTTGTGACGGTGGCACGGCCTTCAGCATCAAGATCGACTGCCTGCACTGCGGTATTGAGACGAATTTCGCAGCCCAGCACGCGCAGCACACGGGCAAAGGTGTCGGTGATGTGTTTGTAGCCGCCTTTGATGTAGCCTTTGCATTCTCCCTTGGACTCACCCTTTTCACGATTGAATCGGGTCCAAAACCAGAGCGCGGGAACATCGTGATAGCGGTCACCAAATTTGGCCTCAAGCATGGGCTGCCAAAATTTGGCAAAGGCACGCGCACCCGAAAGTCGCGTGAGCCATTTCACCGTGGTGACATTGTCGAGCCCCTTGTCGGAAATGAGGCGTCCATACAAACCGGTGATGCCAACACGAATGCGGTCGATGATGCGCAGCGGAGCAAACTTCAGCAGGTCGAACGCGCTGTTGAGCGGAAAAATCCTTCCCTGATGGGCATACGCAAAAGTGGTGGGCTTCCAATACACCTCATCACGAATGCCCAGCGTCTCCAGCACCTTCAGCAACGGCTCGTCGCTGGGCAGCATGCAGTGGTAAAACTTTTCAAACGTGCGGCCCTCATGCTCGAAAAACGTACCGAGACCCCCGAGCTGCTCAGAAGCCTCAATCAAAACGACACGGTGCCCCGCCTGCACGAGACGCAACGCGCAAGTGAGGCCGGAGATGCCGCCGCCGAGGACGGCAATTGATCTGGGATTTGCATTCATGACATGGACCAAGGAGTCGCGATTCGCTTGATCAGGCTTGGGTGCGAAGCTGCCTGCGCAGTTCGCTGAGAGAAGTCTCTTCGGTTTCCGGCAGCACGTCTTTGCACCAGTATTTACCGATGACATGGAAGTAACGGCGAATGGTGCGAATGATGCGCATCTTGCTGGCGCCCACCTTGAGGTCGTACCGCAGCGTGTAAGGGATCTCGACAGCACGGGCTCCAAGCCAGCGCAAACTGAGGAGCAGCTCCAGCATGCAGGCGAAACTGGATTCTTCGATGAATCTGGCACCCGAGTTTTGGATGAGTCGGCCAAGCGTCAGGCTGCGATAGGCACGGAAGCCGGTGGAATAGTCGCGCACATTACGATACGGCAGCAGGCACTTCATCATGGCGAAACAGCCCCAGCTGAGCACCTGGCGGAAAAACGGCACCCCCTGCACGACGCTGGCAGCCCGGAAACGCGAAGCGATCACCACATCGGCGTCTCCTTCCTGAATCACCCTCACCATGTCCTGAATGTACACCGGGTTGTGAGTGTTGTCAGCGTCCATGACAACAACCACCTCTCCCAAGTGCCGCCCGGCGCTCAATCCTGTCTGCACGCCTTCACCGAGACCTTTGTTCACCTCATGCTGGATGAGCTTCAAGGGCATGGTCTTTGCGGCTGCGCGAGCGATTGCAGCGGTGTTGTCTTTCGAACCATCATCGACGACCACCACGGTGTATTTGAACGGCGCTTCTGCCAGCGTGCCGCGAATATTGTCGAGCAGGGTGGGCAGGTCCTTTTCTTCGTTGTACGCTGGCAGCACGATGGCGACTTCGCTGACTTGTGTCGGTGTTTTCATGCGGTGTCTTGAGTTAAGCCGTCTGTTTGGAAAAATGTGGGGGTGCCACACTGGCCTCAGTAAAAGCAGCGGCGTGCTCGCTCATGGTTCCGACCTGCCAGTAGCGCTGGAGACTGCGAACCATGTGCTCGACGAGTGAAATCTTTCTCTTTGCCGGCAGCTTCATGCCCGGAAAGAAGCTCATCTGCGGCACATCCTGTACATCGAGAAAATCGGTGGGATGCAGCAGCAGCGAAGGAGCCACACCACGAACCCGGCAGAGAGTGACAGCGGTGTTCCAGTAGACCTTCGCGAGCCATTCGGACTTTTGCGCAAGGAACATCAAGTACGTCGTATGGATGGGCAGACGCAGCAGCGGCATCGTGGTCACCGGAACTTCAACAAGTCCATTTTCCCACACAAAGGGCTGCAACGGACCAAAGGCATCGCTGAACCTGCCATAGAGCCCCTTGCGCTGCGCCTTCTCATCTGCGGAGAGCCTCGAATTCAAAAAGAAAAACAACCGTGCGACCGGGCCAAGCGCGCTTGGGAAACTGGAGGCATCGTAGGCGTACCCACGTTCGGAGAGAACTTCACGCACCAACGGCGAAGTGCTAAAGCCAGGGCCGCGAAAACCATGCGTCGTTTGGCCGGTGACGGCGGCAATGGCATTTTCGGCATCGCGGATTTCCTGCTGAATCTGCTCACGACTGTACAGATGCAGCCAGGGTTCATGCATGAACGAGTGATTCGCGATTTCATGTCCGGCAGCAGCGATGCTTTTCAAGACAACGCGGTTTGACTCCATGGTCGCATCCTGGCCGACGATGAAGAAAGTGATGCGCTGGCCGCAGCGATCAAGCGTTTCAAGAATGCGTGGCACGACTTGGTCCAAATAGCACGGAAAACTCTCCCACCCTGGAGCACCCTGTGTTTTCAGGTAGCTCCAGAGATTGTCGAGATCGAGCGAGATGCTGGCGGCAGGTTTCAAGATGCGTAAAGGGAGAAAATTCTAGGCGGCCATGCGCCTCGGCTGGGGTGCAGCTCTGTATTTTTGGGCTCCAAGCAGCAGATCGCAGATGCGCTCTGCGGTATGTCCATCGCCAAAAACATCGCGGGAACGGCTGGCCTTGGCATGCCAGGCCTCGTCGATCAAGGCGGTGCGCAGCATTTCACGCAGCCGTTCGGGAGATTCCCCCACGAGGCGTGCGACACCGCATTCCACCGCTTCGGGGCGTTCGGTGTTCTCACGCAGCACGATCATCGGTTTGCCGAGTGCGGTGGCTTCTTCCTGAATGCCGCCGGAATCGGACACGATCAGCCAGGCCCCGGAGAGCAGATGGATAAAGTCGCAGTAACCCATCGGATCAGTCAAACGAATGCGTGGATGGTATTCCAGTTCGGCGGCGACGGCGGCCCGCACGTTTGGATTCGGATGCACAGGAAAAATCATGCACAGGTCAGGCTGGCAGTCGATGAACTCGCGCAGTGCCCGCAGGTGCTGGCTCATCGTTTCACCAAAATTCTCACGGCGATGCGTGGTGACGAGTACGAGGCGCTTTCCAGCCGCCCACTGCTGCATCAACTCCACCGTTTTGCTGGGGCGTTGCGTTGCCAGTGTTTGACGCAGGGCATCGACCACGGTGTTCCCAACCAGATGGACCGATTCTGCGGCGACACCTTCAGCCAGCAGTGTGCGTCGATTCCGCTCAGTGGCGGCAAAATGATAAGTCGCCATCTGACCGACCAGACGACGGTACATTTCTTCCGGGAAAGGACTCAGCGGATTTCCTGAACGCAAACCGGCTTCCAAATGCCCCACCGGAATACCTCGATTGAAAGCGGCCAGGGTACCCATCACTGCAGAGGCAGTATCTCCCTGTACGAGTACAAAATCCGGCTTTTCAGACTCCAGCACTGGATCCAAACGCTCCAGCAAACGGCCCCCAAGAGCATTCAAGCTCTGCCCAGCTCGCATCGCCTCTAGATGATGATGAGCACGAATACCAAACAGTTCAAAGAGCGGTTGCAGCAGGTCGGAGTGCTGGCCCGTATTGACAGTAACGAGATCAATTCCCCGCTTCTCCAATGCCTTGATCATCGGGGCAAACTTGATCAATTCAGGCCGGGTTCCGAGGCAAACGAGAACCTTGGAGGGCCTAATAGGGGCATAACCACTTATTTCCATAAATACCATTATAAACCAAGGCTTATCATCCGCAAAACAATTTTATAGATATTATTAATTTTGCTTTATTTTAATGCAGAATATATCAACTCTGATATGAGTACCTCAGGCGACTTTCAAACTCAGATGGCGTGAAAGGACCCCTGCAATTCCCAGCCCAATCCATGGCCAAACCACCACGGTATAACGAGGCAGGCCTGGCAACAAACTCGTGCCGCCCAGGTAAATAAAGACCACTCCAGCCAGCAGCACGATTTCCAGTGGAATTCTGCCCCGGTGCTTCAGCGCGAGGCAGAACGAGGCCAACCCCAGGAAGAGAAGGGGCCCGTTCACCAGCAGCAGTACCACGGTGCTCAACTCTTCCGGCAAATAGGAGCGCGGGAAGCCAAACAGCAGGCGGCACCAGTTGCACAGCCAGTTCTTGACCACCCCCTTGGGATTGGCCCGAATGTTTTCGAGAGCCTTCTGTTTCAGCGCAGTTTCACGCTCCTGAACAGGCAGATAGAAGTACGTCTGGTAAAACTCACTGTGCCCATTGGCCACCAACTCCGGCATGTTCTGCGCCTCCTCCTCGGAGAACCAATGACCATTTTCCCCGTCATTCGTACTGGTGGCCCAGTACAACAGTTCACCTCCATTCGTGGACCAGCATAGCGTGTCACCTGTTTTGGCTTGAGTGTAGGCCAGCCAGGGCACGCACATGCAAAACGCCAGCGCCATGACCACCCCTGCACGCAGCAGCCCGCGACGCTGGCTCTTCCAAAACACCCATCCAACGAGCAGGAACACCATGCCGGCCATCAGCACATGGCCAAAAAAGACCCGGGTCAAAATGAGCCAGCCAAAGGCAAATGCCGCCGCCAGCACGCTGCTCCAGCGCCACTTCTCAGCACGCAAGGTCGCCGTGAAAGCCCAGGCAAAACCCGCCACGCAGCACACGGTCAGCGCCTCGGTCATCACATAGGGCGCGGTGCGAATCAAATTGGGGTGCAGCGCCGTCACCAAGGCCACGCCGACCGCCCAAAGCCTGCCAGCATAGGGCAGGACTGCACGATAGCTGAACCACACCGCCAGCGCCATGAAGACAGCATTGATCAGGCGAAGCCCCGCCAACGGCACTTTCAAAGCCATCAAAGCTGCCAGCACGAGCGGATAGCCGGGCCCATTGGAGAAATCAGGCTTCTCCGGTATGACGTAGTAGCCGCGGGTGAGGTTGTCCGCGAACATCAGGTACCGCCCTTCATCCCAGATCAAATCCGGCCGGTGCGCAAGAATGGCAACCACGCCATAAAGCACAAACGTGCAGCTGAAGAGCAGCAGTTCGAGTCGTTGGGTGATGGGTCCCGCTGAAGACATCCGGTATCCTCCGCCTCTGAGGGGCGTTTTGTCAAAAGAACATTCCCTCTGCGGCTGAACTGCTCCTTGCGCTCCAGCGCTCTGCATCCATCAATCCTACCCACCCAAATCCCCTCCCCCGACCATGATCAAACTCACCGGTATCGCAGACGAAGCAGGCGCATCCTTGGATGTACAAATTCAAGCCCATCAGGAACTCGGCTGGGACAGCATTGAGTCACGCAGCGTCGAGCTTGACGGCGTTAAGGGCAATCTGCATGAAATCCCGGATGCCACCTTCGACAAAGTGGTCGCACGTCTGACCGAGAAAAACATGCAGGTCAGCGGCTTCGGCTCCCTCATCGGCAACTGGGCCAAAAAAATCACCGACGACTTCAGCGTCACCGAAGCCGAAATCGGCCGCGCCATCCCGCGCATGCAGCGCCTCGGCGCCAAACTGATCCGCGTCATGAGCTACGCCGTCTGCAAAGATGAAGGCGGCAAGGACCTGGAGGAACAGTTCGCCCCTGAGCGCATCAAGCGCATGAACGAAGTGAACAAGCGCTTCGCCGATGCCGGCCTCACCGTCGTGCATGAAAACTGCATGAACTGGGGCGGCATGAGCCCCACCTACGTGAAGCGCATGGCCGAGGCTGTCCCCGGCATGAAGTGGGTCTTTGACACCGGCAATCCCGTCTTCATCGACGACCGCGACAAACCCGGCCACAAGCAGGACGCGTGGGAAATGTACCAGGCCGTGAAGCCCTTCATGGCTCACGTGCACGTCAAAGACGGCATCTGGGACAAAACCAAGAACGACGCCGTCTACACCTTCCCCGGCGAGGGCGAAGGCCAGACCGAGCGCATCATGAAGGATCTCATCGAGACCGGCTACAAGGGCTACATCAGCATCGAACCCCACGTGGCAGTCGTCTTCCACGGCGCAGGTGCTGCGGATGATCTTTCTCCCGAACAAAAGGCCAAGGAGCAGTACGACAGCTACATCAAATACGGCCGCATGCTGGAGGCCATGCTGAAGAAACTCGGCGCCAAACTGGCCTGATCAGAGGTCGGCGCAGCCTAGACCTCAAACACCCCCGTGCCGCCTGCGAGAAACATCTCCCAGTCGCGCACCCGGTGATGGTTCTTGATGAGATGCGTCACAGGGATCTCACGCGGAACGACCGGACGACGCAGGAGCTTCAGACCTGCCTCCTCAGGCAGTTTGCTGCCCTTGCGGCTGTTGATCTTGCGATCCGCCAGTACGCAGTTCTCCCAGTTACTCGCGCCTCCGCGAGACACGGGTATGATATGATCAATGTTGCCCTCATGCGGACGCAGCTTGCGGCCCGTGTACTGGCACATGCCCCCATCGCGTTCCCAGATCGCCTTGGCGCAGAATTTAGGACGGCGCTTGGGCACTTTGTCAAAACGGGCCAGCACCAGAACCGAGGGCACACGCACCGGACCGTGCACGGTGCCAATGCTGTTGTCTCCTTCGCGCACATCCAGTTTCAGCCAGTCCTCCCAAGTCACGGGTCGCATGTCGCCAGCTTCGTGAATATCGAGCGCGGTCGCATTGCCCGCCGCCATCATGCTAAAGGACTCAATGGGCGTTTTCGAGTCGATGGCCTGCCAGTGCCGATTCAGCACCAGTACGGTCGTTTTGGTCAACGTTTCATTCATGCACAGCTCCTGAGTTGGGAATTTCGGCACGAAGGAACTTACACGCTTGGTGATCGTTCCTTGATGTTGGGCCACTATGCTGGCGAGTCTTGGCCGTTTGCCAAGTGCCAAGATCGTTTCTCGGCCCTGAAAAGCCAAAATGCCGCCGGGTTGCCCCGGCGGCACAGGTTATTTGGCTAGAAACATCTCCCAGTCCCGCACCTGATGCGTGTTGCGGATCAGGAGGGTCACGGGCAGTTCTCGTGGCACGGCAGGTCTTCGCAGCAGCTTCAAACCGGCTTCTTCAGGCAGTTTGCTGCCTTTGCGGCTGTTGACCCGCTTGTCGGCGAGGACGCAGTTGTCCCAGGACGTGGGTCCGCCACGGGAGAGCGGCACGACGTGGTCGATGTTCCCCTCGTGAGGGCGCAGCTTGCGCCCGGTGTACTGGCACAGCCCACCGTCCCGTTCCCAGATGCCACGCACGCCAAACTTGGGCCGTTTCTTCGGCACTCTGTCATAGCGGGCCAGCACCAGCACGGAAGGCACGCGCACAGGACCATTCACGGTGCCGATGGCGTTGTCGCCCTCACGCACCGGGAGTCCCAGCCATTCCTTCCATGTCACCGGACGAATGTGGCCGTCCGTTTCGATGTCGAGCGCTGTAGCAGCGCCGGTCGCGATCATGCTAAAAGCCTCCAGCGGCGTTTTCACGGCGATGGCCTGCCAGTTGCGGTTGAGCACCAGGACGGTGGATTTGGTGAGGAGGTCTTTCATACCCTTCTTAAAGTTCGTTTTTCAATCTTCTGCTTTCTCTCCAGCCGGACACATCTTGACGATGCGTGGCTCAAACTTGCCGAGGACTTCGACAAGATCCTGCTGTGCGGCCATGACGCTGTGGATGTCTTTGTAAACACCCGGCACCTCATCAAGACCGGCACTGAGCAGCTCGACCCCAGCGGCGGCGAGCTGCCTCTTCACATTGCCCCAAGCGAAGCTCTGCAGCGCCTGGCTCCGGCTCATCACACGGCCTGCGCCGTGAGAGGCGCTGTGGAGTGAATCGGGATTCCCCTTGCCACGCACCACAAATCCAGGCGTCGCCATCGAGCCAGGGATCACCCCCAGCACACCCGCCCCTGCAGGTGTCGCACCTTTGCGGTGCACAATGACTTCGCGTGATTCGCCGTTCACCACATGCGTTTCCTTCCAGGCAAAGTTGTGGTGGTTCTCGATGTCGAGGATGACATGACCACCGACCTTCTTCGCGATGTGCTGGTGGATGAGAGCATGATTCGCCGCCGCATAGCGCCCCATGAGGTTCATGGCCGCCCAGTATTCCTGACCGGCCTCTTCCTCAAAGGTCAGCCACGAGAGGTGCTTCATCTCCTTCGGCAAATCGTCACGGCGCTCCACAGCGATGCTGCTGTAGTGCTGGCAAACCTGCGCCCCCGCACCGCGCGAACCGCTGTGCGAGAGCAGTGCGATGTACTCGCCCGGCGGGATGTCGAAGCCCGACTCCTTCAACGCGACGCTATCATCTGCCGACACGCTGAATGAGCCAAACTCCACGAAGTGGTTTCCCGAGCCGCTGGTGCCAAGCTGCGCCCACGCCTTGTCTTTGTGACGACGGGTGATCGGAGACACGCTCCAGTCCTCGTCCATCACATCGTGCTGGCGGCGCTGCTTGAATTCACAGCCCATGCCAAAGCGGGTTTCGCTTTCGATGATGTTCGCCAGCCGGTCCTTCTGACCCGCGATGGTGCTCGCCTTGCGGTCATAGACCGTAAGGCGCATGCGGCACGCAATGTCCACACCGACGGCATAGGGGATCACACAGCCCTCGGTCGCCAGCACACCACCAATCGGCAGGCCGTAACCCAGGTGAGCATCCGGCATGAGAGCCCCCGCCACGGAGACCGGCAGCGCACAGGCGTTCGCCATCTGCTGCACCGCACCCGCTTCGAGTCCGACTCCCCACTGATGCCAGGGCGCGAGCACGTCTCGCTGCTTATAGGCAGGTTCATCGTGATCGCTGATAATGTCTTGAGTTTGCATAATGGTTTTAAATTGGGCACGATCTTCCCGGCAGCGGTGTTCGTTCTTTGGAATGCAGCCAGGGAGGAGTTGCACTCCTTCCTGGCTGCCGTTTCGCATGTGTGATCCCTCAGGCGCTCAGAGCATACCGGCGGAAGAAGATGTCGAGTTCATCCATGTCACCCATCACGTCCTCGGGATCGTTCAGCGCTTTGAGCCTCTGCAGTTCTGTGACAATGAAACGCGAAAGTACTTCATCCGGCGCAGACTTGCCGAGTTCATCGCCAGCCTTTTTGCGGGCGACGAGCACAGCCAGTGCGTCGCGGACCTCTCGCTCATCAAGAACAGCATCGACCAAGTCCTGAAAGATCATCGGCACCTGGCCAAGCGAACGCTCGATCCAGCGGCACGCCAGCAGCGGCCGGAGAACGTAGAGATATTTTTTCAGGCTGACCTGATCCCTGCCCTCCAGATAGCTCTTCCAGTTGCCGGACGCCATGTGCAGGTAGTGTGCAAAGCAGCGACGCGGCGAATAAAACATCCCCGCCAGTTCCTCGAACTCCTGGGTGAAGATCGGATCATGATGATACACCACCGGGGACTTCATCCATTCAAGCAGTGGCGGATTGCTTTTCCGCAGAAGCCGCAGCGCCTTGCGCAACTCCCAGCCGCTCACATCGAGTCCATCGCTGAGAGGCTCCTCGATCACATCGCGCCGACTCTCGATGGAGAGATACCATTCGCGGCGATGCACGTACAGAAAGCGCACATCATAGTCGCTGTCGTGCGAGGCAAAACCCCAGGCACGACTGCCGCTTTCGCAGGCATAAAGCACACGAACGTCCTGCTCTGCTTCGAGTCGGTTGAGCGCACCGCGCACACGTTGGGATACATCATTGGTTTTCATGGGAGATTTCCTTTGGGGTGAATATTGAGATTGAAATGAAATGGTCGGTCCACAGGGACATGCACCCTGCTATGCCGGTTAAAAGCCGGCTGCTTCGCTGTCTAAGCTTTGGACCGTGTTGGTGCTCACAGCGGAACGCCATGCGCGGAAGCGCACGGTTCCACGCGAAGCCTTTTTGCGTAGGCTGCACAGCAGCCAACTCGCACCCGCACTGGCGACGTTCTCGACGTCGTGCCTCTGCTGTTGGGCTACATGAGCATTGAATTGGCAACCCTGGCGGGATTCGAACCCGCAGTGATCCGATAGAAAGTCGGATGTCTTATCCAGTTAGACGACAGGGTCATTGAAAATGGCGGAACGCCGAGGACATGCTCCTCATGCCGCACGATGGCGGCACGATCTTGTTAGCAACAAGTCCCGGTTCGCTGGCCCGGTTGACGTTCCTTGATGAAGTGGCACTCCCGGAAGGACTTTCGCCTACAACCTCCGCGTTCGAAGCGCGGTGCTCTATACATTGAGCTACGGGAGCATTGAATTGGTGTCTCCGGCAGGAACGCCATGCGCGACAGCGCACGATTAAAAGCGAAGCCTGACTGCGTAGGCTGCGCAGCAGCCAATCGCACCTGCGGCCTGCTGATTCGTAATCAGCCACACTCTCTATTGAGCTACGGAGACATGCAGAGTGCCTGCGGCGAGAGTTGCACTCGCACTTTGCCGGTTTTGAACCGGCAGTCTCTGCTGTTGGACTACGCAGGCATTAAATGGTGCCCATGGCAGGACTCGCACCCGCACTGGACCGCTTCTGAGGCGGTTGTCTCTGCATTGGACTACATGGGCATAAAACTGGCAGCCTCGGGTGGATTCGCACCACCAACCCTCTGCTTCAAAGGCAGATGCTCTGACTGTTGAGCTACAAGGCTGTTTTGAAATGGTCGGTCCGGCTGGAGTCGCACCAGCACCTTCCGGGTTATGAGCCCGACGCTCTGACTGTTAAGCTACAGACCAATGAAATGGTCGGATACCCCGGTGCTGCCCCGGGCGCCTCTTGGTCCCAAACCAAGTGAGTTCGCTGGCTCTCTCGTATCCGATGAAATGATGGACGTGCGCCCCAGACTTGCACTGGGTAATGCGGTTTTGCGGACCGCTGACTCGGCTCTTTGTCTTGCGCACGAAATGAAATGGTTCCCTCAGCCGGTTCTGCCCCGGCACCGCTTCGTTCACAACGAAGAATGCTGCTGTTACACTATGAAGGGTGTGTTGAAATGGATCCTCCGGTGAGATTCGCGCTCACATAAACCTGTTTACAAGACAGGTGCCTTTCTCTGTCGGCCACGGAGGAGTTTGAAAATGGTGCGGCATGTCGGTGCTGCCCCGACGTGATGAGTTTGGAAGACTCGCATGTTACTGTTACATCAATGCCGCAATAAACTGGCCGCTGGAGTGGGTAGCGCGCCCACCTCTGCGGATCTTCAATCCGCCGCTCATCTGTCTGAGCCATCCAGCGTGTGTTAAAAATAAATGGTCCCTCGGCGTGGTGACGCTCCACGGTCTTCCGGTTATCGACCGGGTGCTCTGCTGTTGAGCTACAGAGGGATTGTGAATAAATTGGCGGAGCACCAGAGAATCGCACTCTGGACGCCTTTGCGGGGCGCAGCGGTTTTCGGGACCGTTTCCTCGTCTATGCCGGACGTGCTCCGTTGAAAATGGTACCCGCACCAGGAGTTGCACCTGGAACCACGGCCGTTAGAAGCGGCGTATGCAATGCTGTTACACCTTGCGGGCATGAAAAGTCTTGGCACAAGGCTGTGGTTTGCGTCACATAAGCCGCATGAGCCTTCGATGTGATCAAGAGGACGCATTTGCACGCAGTGACACTGTGAGATGCGGTGAAAGCTCAGACCTTCCACTGCCATCGTGAAATCCGCATCCTCCACCCGCCTGCTGCTGATCATCGCCTATCTGGGCTTCATCAGTCTTGGATTGCCAGACACCCTCATCGGCGTGGCCTGGCCCTCCGTGCGAGATGGCTTTGGCAGGCAGCAAGGGGATCTGGCGTGGATTTTCTTCGGCACGGGGGCCAGCTACTTTCTTTCAGGCATGGTCACCGGTCGGCTTCTGAATCGCTACGGCATCGGCCTGCTGCTAGCAGGCAGCAGTTTGCTGGTCGCCGTCAGCGGCTTTGGATATGGCACGGCGTCTCTTTGGATACTGTTTGCCAGCTGCTCTTTGTTGCACGGCCTGGGTTCAGGAGCGATCGACACCGGGCTGAACCACTATGTGGCTCATCATTTCTCAGCGCGGCACATGAACTGGCTTCATGCATGCTACAGCATCGGCGCCACACTGGGGCCTCTGATCATGACCACCATGCTGGTAAGCCTGAACTCATGGCGTGCGGGCTACCTCACAGTGGCCACATTGCTGCTGCTGCTCACGTTGCTGTTTGCCTTCACGCGGCGAAATTGGGACGCATCTCCCAAGGCGGGAACAGAGCCGGAGGTCAAAGAAGCGACCGCAGCTCTCAACACGCTGGATGCTTTGCGGAGCGGTGTGGTCTGGATGCAGATCGCACTCTTTTTCATTTACACGGGTCTGGAAGTGACTGTGGGCCAGTGGAGCTTCACACTGCTGACAGAATCTCGAAGCATCGGCAAAGAAACGGCCGGACTCTGGGTCACCTTGTATTGGGCAAGCATCACCACAGGTCGCATTCTCTTCGGCTTTGTGGTGGATCGGCTGGGCATCGACCGTCTGCTACGACTCAGCATGCTCGGCGTTGTCACGGGCCTGATACTCTTTGCACTGAATGGACCGGCAATGCTTTCCGCTTTCTCGCTCTCGCTCACAGGTCTTGGCCTCGCTTCCATTTTTCCGTGTCTCATGACACGAACCCCTCAGCGCATGGGCAAGGCGAGAGCAGCACACGCCATCGGCTTTCAAGTAAGCGCGGCCATGATCGGTGCAGCCGTCTTTCCCAGCGCCTGTGGCTGGCTGGTCCAGCGCTCAGGGCTTGAGCTGGTGGCAAGCATGGCCCTGATCATGGGCATCACAATGCTGATACTGCATGAGATGCTGCTGCGTTGGGATGCAAGAAGCGCCAGATCTACTTTATAAGTGGCTCCCCAGCGTGGACTCGCACCACGACGATCGGCTTAACAGGCCGACTGGCTACTTTACCTCACTGGGGATTTTAGAAATGGTGGACGAGGACGGTAACGCTCCGTCTCTTACCGGGTGCAAACCGGTCGTGCGACTTTCACACTCCAAGCCCTTTGGAAATTGGCGGTCCGTGCGGGCTTTGCTCCCGCGACCCTCCGCTCGACAAGCGGGCGCTCTGCTGAACTGAGCTAACGGACCTTGAAATTGGACGCAGGGGATGGAGTTGCACCAACCAAGACAGGCTTATGAGACCCGTCAGAGCACTGGCTCTCCCTGCAGTTTTAAAAAAATGGTGCGGCGTCACGGTAATGCTCCGTGTGGGCTCGCAAAGCACTGGAGTTACAGTCCAAGTCGCCTCTTTAACGATCTACCGCCGCGTTCTTGATTTGTATCAAATGGCACGGCGGGTGGGTACTGCCCCCACATCTTCGGGTTTTGGAGACCCGTGCATTGCTTGTCTGCCACCGCCGTATTGGAAATCTTACCGTTCTGCCATTCAAGGACACGGAGGCGGCCATTCACCACTCTCTCCCACAGAGTATCACACCACAGTGCCACGCTCCGCGCCCTTGAATGGCAGATCAGCCTCGTATTGAGGTGATCTGCCAAATAAAGAACGAACACCGCTGCCACGCACGGGATGGAGTGAAGATCACCTCATCGCTGGCGTCGCACCCGCAGGTATTTCACGGCGGATGTTTCGGTGTTTATGGCACACCTCCCAGGGAAGCCGTTTCGTGATGTCAAAATGGGACAGTAATTCCCCGCATTCCTCGCCTCGGCGTAGGAATTTCGCGTATTTGAAGACTGCTTCAGTTGACATTCGGTAGGAGGGTGCAACCCTGTGTTCAGGTCTTGCTCTGGCGTTTTCTAAACGACTCCTCCCGGAGTCAGCTTGGCTTGCCTTGCCCCGGTGTCCGTTAGCGCGGATGCCGGGGTTTTTCATGCTAGGGGGGAAGCGGTCAGATGACCGCAGGTTGATTCAATAGTTTTGGAAAATGGGTAAGTGGTTCGTTTCGCTGCAAAAAGAAAAAAGCCCTGCCGCCTTGGAGTGGGCGAGCAGGGCTTCCTTCGGAAACTGGCCTTCGGGGCCTAATGGGGCGTCAAAGCACCCTGCTCGTTTTGTCTCTTTGTTGGGAGACTCCAATCTTGTGCTGGATAGGCGGGCATAAAACCAAGCCCCAGTCCTACACACAAAATCTCTCCCCGACGCTCGGTCAGCGCGGATGAGTTAAGATGTGTCGAATTGGTTTTCATGGCTTGTATTGAAGGTAACGGATGTTGCCACGGCTTTCTTGGGCCGTCAACACGATATTCTATATTTTTCTTATCCGACTGAGTTTCATAAGCGCTTTCACACCTAAAACTCCAACACATCACGGAAACGCCTTTTCCATCGCCTCCACATTCGCTTTCATCACGGTCATGAAATCACCGCTCTCAGGCACGTTGCCGCATGGATCAAAGACAACGCTCTGAAGGCCAAGTCTGGCGAGCTTATCGACACTGTCCTTGCTGGGTTCACCTTCCCAGATCATCCACCGGGCACGGTGACCAGCGAGTATCTCATTGAGGTCGTTGAGAGCTTTCTCATCCAGCACGGTGTCCGGCTCCCAGAGAACAGACTTCACATTCATGCCATAGCGACGTGCAAGATAGTGATAAACTGGGTGCGAGGCCACCAGTGGATGCTGCACCAGACGGCGGCTCAGCGCGCTCATGCGATCATCGAAAGCCTCCAGTTCATCCTTGAGGGCTTCTGTGTTTTTGGTGATGGAGTCCTTGGCTGCAGGCACCAGTCCGGCCAGTGCATCACCCACCGCCTGCGCCTGCATGGAGGCCTGCTTGAAATCGATCCAGGTGGTGAATGCTATGCCATTGTGGCTGTGCGCACCGCCGGGGCCATGGCTGTGTGTGGAGGCGTCACGAACTTCAATGTAAGTCTTGGAAAAGGAGGCGGAGGTATCGACGACCTTCGACTCCGGCAGCGTGACTTTGTCCGCCCACTTGGAGTAATCGGCACCATTCATGAGAATCAGGTCGGCGTTTTGAAATGCCGTGATGGCGGCCTCGTCCGGCTGCCAGAAAGCAGGATCTTCATCTTTGGGAGCCAGGAAGCGCACATCGACAGCATCCCCCGCGATGCGCTGCGCAAAGTATTGCAGCGGATAGTTCGCCACCAGCACCTGCGGCTTGCCGGACTTCACAGCTGTTGGAGCCGTTGCGGTCTCAGCCGCTTTTTCCGCTGAGGGTTTGCAACCCGCCAGGACGATGGCGAGGAAGGAGAAGAGAAGGGTGCGCTTATTCATATGAAGGGGAGGTGATTGCATCTGGTAGGGCATCGGCAGTCAATGGCAAACTGACAATTCAGGCACTAAGCCTGAACTCACCGCGCAGGAGGAGTTCGTTCAATGCCTTACGATACGGCGCTGGCATCGGGGTGGACTCAAGTTCGGCGAAGGGGATCACGCGATGCGTATCAGCCCACTCCCCTGCCTGCTCATGCGGTTCATGCACCCACAGCGTGACCTTGTAGCGTGTGATGCCGTAATGCATGCGCAGCAATACGGGCGGCGGTGAATCCTCGTGCACGGGAGGCAGCGCGGGCAGCTTCCATAGGCCGGTGCGGCGCTTGCCGGTCTCAAGCTCCAGCAGGACCCCCTTACTCGAACGCAAAAAAATGACGCGCTCGGTCACGGCGGTGATCTGCTGGCGCGCATGCTTCACAGGCAGTGCTTCAGGATCAATCGCACGGCATTGGGCGCGTACCGGGCACAGGTCGCAGGCCGGTTTCGTCGGCGTGCAGTGTGTCTGCCCGAGTTCCATGAGCGCCGAGTTCAAGGCCCTCGGATCTTCGGTCACTTGCACCAGGGCTTTCGCGCGCTCCCACAGCAGCTTCGTGCCTGCGGTGGAATCCACCGGCGTGGCATCATTGTAGATGCGCGACAGCACCCGGGCGATGTTGCCATCAACAATGGGTTCCGCGAGACCAAACGCAAAACTGGCCACCGCCCCAGCCGTGTAGGGGCCGACTCCGGGCAATTCCAGAATGGCCGAGTGCTCCCTTGGGAACTCCCCGCCATGCTGCTCCATCACCTCTTGGGCAAGCCGCTGGAGATTGCGCGCCCGCCGGTAGTAGCCGAGACCCTCCCAAGTTTTGAGCACCTCATCTTCACGCGCAGCCGCCAGTGTCTTGAAATCAGGAAACCGTTCCAGCCAGCGGGCATAGAATCCACGGTCCAGCACCGTCGCGATCTGCGTCTGCTGCAGCATCACCTCGGCAATGAGGATTGCATAAGGATCGCGGGTGCGCCGCCAGGGATAATCACGCGCGTTATGCCCAAACCAGTTCACAAGCTCCATGGCGATGGCATGGGGGTCCGGCCTGGCTGTTTGAGAGGGCATCGTGCCCTACTTATGAACGATCCGGCGCATTTTTCATGAGTCTTTCGCTTCTCCTGCGATTAAAATCGCGCCCATGCCAGCCCTGACTAGTTACACTCACGCGCTCACAGCCAGTCAAGCAGCGAAGCTCCGCACTCTGCTGGAGGAACGCGGCTTTGAGTTTCAAACCAAACCCTACTGCCTCTACGCCGCCGCCAAATCAAAGGTGAACGTCTGCGTTTATGAGAAAGGGCCCAAGATCGTCGTGCAAGGCAAGGAGACCGAAGATTTCATCACGAACCTGCTTGAACCCGAGGTGCTGGGGGAGGCCAAACTCGGCTACGAAGAGGTTCATAATCCCGAGATGTTTCAGCCTCACATCGGTGTGGATGAAAGCGGCAAGGGCGACTTCTTCGGCCCCTTGGTTATTGCAGGTGTTTATGTCGATGGCGATGTCACACGCCGCCTGCGAGATGTCGGTGCGGTGGACAGCAAACGCATCAGCAGCGACGCTCGCATCTATCAAATTGCCGCAGACATCCGCAGCATCCCCGGCCTCGCCTGGGAGGTGATCTCAATTCATCCCGAACGCTACAACGAGCTTTACACCAAATTTGGCAATCTAAACCGGCTGCTGGCCTGGGGGCATGCCCGGATCATCGAAAACCTGCTCGAGCGCGTCCCCGGCTGCCAGCGGGCCATCTCGGATCAGTTCGCCAATCCCGCCGTGCTGCAGCGTGCCATGCAGACCCGCGGCAGAGAAATCGAACTCGTCCAGCGCACCAAAGCAGAAAGCGACCCGGCGGTGGCTGCCGCCTCCATTCTGGCACGCGAGGGTTTTGTGGGCTGGCTGAAATCGCAGGGCCAGAAGTTCGGCATGGATTTCCCCAAAGGAGTCTCAGAAGGCGTGAAGCAAACAGCTGTCAATCTCGTAGAACAGCACAGCAGCAACGTTTTACCGACCCTGTGCAAAATGCACTTCCGCACTTCTTCCGAGGTTCTATCGCGGATAGTTTCGGATCATCCTAAAAAAACCTACTGATTAAATCGTAGGTATCGATGATAATTCGAGACAGAAATTAGTTGCACCCTATTACACGTCTCGCTAGTCACCACAATATGACCACGATCACCAAAAAAGATTTGGTTGCGGAACTCAGCAACGCAACGGGAATCAAGCATGCCGACACACTGGCCATGGTGGAAGCCTTTATGGAACTGGTTTCGAAGAATCTAGCTGAAGGAAACGAAGTGACGCTGCGCACTTTCGGCACCTTTGACCTTCGCGTGGCGCGTGGCAAAATTGGCCGTAACCCTAAGCAGCCAAATTCTGAGGTGATGATTCCGGACCGCTGTGTCGTACGTTTCAAGCCCAGCAAGGAGCTCAAGTCACGTGTCGCCGCGCTGTCCGTGCATACAGTCAACGGTGTCCAGTCGATGAATGGCAACCACGTTTAGCTCGCAGTAACCATGATGGCCCTCCCTGCCGGGGGCTCATTTGCAAAAGGCTGGCAATCGTGTGCAACGTCAGGTGATTTGGTGCGTACTTTCCGCCCGCCATGTTGCCTCGTATTTTCACCACGCTCGCCGCTTTCGCCCTCCTGCTGAACACCGCCTCCGCCGCCCCCCAGTGGATCTGGCTCTCCAAGGATGGCAACAAGGACCCGCAGGTCACCTTTCGCTTTCGCTTTGAGGTGCCGGCCAAGGTGCAATCTGCCCTGCTGGAACTCACCTGTGACAACGGGGCCGACGCCCTGCTGAATGGCAAAAAAGTCCTCACCAATCCCGACTGGCAGGAACCCACGAAGGTGTATGTCAGCAAAGACATCAAGCTCGGGGAGCAAAACGAAATCATCGTCAACGGCCGCAATAAAGGTGGCGTCGCGGCGCTCATCGCACGCCTCACCCTCAATCTGCCCAATGACCAAAAAGCGATCGTCGTAGAAACCACGGACAAATGGGAGGCCACCAAGACAGGCACCGAAGCCTGGCAGCCCGCCCTGGTCATCAACGATTATGGCAAAGGCCCCTGGGGTCTCGCTCTCGATGGCAGAGCGGGCGGCGGCAAAAACAGCGGCCCTGCAGAAAGCATCGCAGCCTCTGAAATCACCGTCCCTAAAGGCTTCAAGGTCGAAAAACTCTACAACGTGCCCAAAGATCAGGAAGGCTCCTGGGTCGCGCTCACAGTCGATCCCAAAGGCCGCCTCATCGCCTGCGATCAATATGGCAGCATCTACCGCATGAGCGTCCCCGCCATCGGCAAGACCGAGAACCTCAAGCCGGAAAAACTCGCCATCGAAATCGGCAAGGCACACGGCCTGCTCGCCGCGTTCGGCAGCCTCTACGTCATGGTCAACGAAGACGGCAAAAACAACGGCCTCTACCGCCTGAATGACACCAACGGCGACGACCAGTACGACAAGACCACCAAGCTGCACACCATGGCGGGCGGTGGCGAGCACGGCCTGCACAGCATGATCGTCAGCCCCGATGGCAAACGCATCTTCTTCAACTGCGGCAATCACACCAAGCTGCCCGAAGGCCTCGAAGACAGTCGCCCGGCTAAAATCTGGAGCGAGGACCACATCCTCCCGCGCTTCTGGGATGCGAATGGCCACGCCCGTGGCATCCTCGCCCCCGGCGGTTACATTTGCAGCATGAACCCCGACGGCAGCGCGCTGGAGCTCTTCTGCTACGGCTTCCGCAATGAGTTCGACATCTGCTTCAACGACCAGGGCGAACTCTTCACCTACGACGCCGACATGGAGTGGGACATCGGCAGCCCATGGTACCGCCCCACACGTGTGAATCACTGCGTCAGCGGTGCCGACTACGGCTGGCGCAGCGGCAGCGGCAAATGGCCCAACTATTACGCCGACTCGCTCCCCACCACGCTCGACATCGGCCCCGGCAGCCCCACCGGCGTCGTCGCCGGCACCGGCGCGAAGTTCCCCGCCAAATACCAGCACGCCATCTTCATCAACGACTGGACCTACGGCACCATGTGGGCCATCAACCTGGACGCAAAAGGCGCAAGCTTCGCCGCGACCAAGGAAGAATTCGTCTTCGGCAAACCCCTCCCGCTCACCGATGTCGTCATCCATCCGCAGGACGGCGCCATGTACTTCGCCGTCGGCGGCCGCAAAACCCAGTCCGGCGTCTATCGCGTGACCTATGTCGGCGATGAATCCACCGCACCCGTCAAAGCCCAGCCATTGGGGGAGGATTTCAAACGGCGCGCTTCTCTCGAAGCCTACCACACCGGCAAAGTCGATGCCGCCAAGGCTCTTCAGGACGCCTGGAGCAACCTCAGCAACAGTGATCGCCACATGCGCTATGCCGCTCGTGTCGCGATTGAAAAACTTCCCGTCGAGCTTTGGCAGGAAAAGGCTCTCAACGAAAAGGATCCCGTCGCTCTGATCGAAGGCATCATCGCCCTCGCGCGTGTCACCGGGGCCAAATCCAGCCACGTTGGCGGAAAACCCGCCGGCAAGCCCACCGGCACGTCTTCCGAGCCCATCGGCGATGTTTCTCCGGAGAACGCCGAACTGCAGGGCCAGATGCTTCTGGCGCTTGGAAATCTGAAAGGCTCCAAGCTCCCGCTCGACCAGAAACTCGCCGCCCTGCGTGCCTTGGAACTCGTTTTGATCCGCCTGGGCAAACCGGACGCCGAAGTCTGCTCCCAGATCGCCACAGCACTCGACACTGTTTATCCCGCAGAAGATCCATTCGTGAACCGCGAGCTCTGCCAGATCCTCGTTGCCGTCGATTCACCGACAGTCGTCTCCAAAACCCTCGCCATGATGGCCACGGCGAAAGATGATTTCCAGGACGTGGCCACCGATGCGGTTTTGAGCCGCAACGAAGGCTACGCCAACGCCGCCCGTGCCGCCGCCGGCAGCCGCCCGAATGCGCAGCAGATCAGCTACATGGTCGCCCTGCGCAACGCCACTGCGGGATGGACGCCTGAACATCGCCAGACCTTCTTCTCCTGGTTCCCCCACGCCCGCACCTGGAAAGGCGGCAACAGCTTCAAAGGCTTCATCGAAAACATCCGCAAGGACGCCCTCGCCACCTTTGTGCCGCAGGAAGAAGTCGCCGCGCTCGACGCACTCAGCAACAAGGTCGAAGCCAGCACCTCCATCCCCAACTACGTCGCCCCCAAAGGCCCCGGCAAAAACTGGACGGTCGATGAAGTCGTCGCCCTCACCACCGACGGAGTCAAAGGCCGCGACTTCGCCAACGGCGAGGCCATGTACCGCAGCATCATGTGCGCCACCTGCCACCGCTTCAACGGCGACGGCGGCAGCATCGGTCCCGACCTCACCGGCGTCGGCAACCGCTACACCATGCGCGATCTCATGGAGAACATCGTCGATCCCAGCAAGGTCATCTCTGACCAGTACGACAGCCACGAGATCACCAAGAAAGATGGCAGCATCATCATCGGTCGCATCATCGTCGAAGAGAACGGCAAGGTCTTCATCATGACCAACCCCTTCGCCCCCAACGACCACATGGCCATCAATGAGAGCGACATCGCCAAGAAGGGCACCCGCAAAGTCAGCATGATGCCCCCCGGCCTCATCAACTCCCTCAATCAAAACGAACTCCTCGACCTCCTCGCCTACCTCACCAGCGGTGGTAACGCGAAGGACAAGGCGTTCGCCAAGTAGCCTCATCACACGCGCTCATTCTTTGGAAGGCCGACGAATCGTCGGCCTTCTTTTATTCTGGCCAGGCAAAAGCAATGCTGCTAGGAGAACCCTGCATGCAGGTATTCTTCTCTCAAGGTGTTGCCGTTCTTTGCTCTCAAGCTCCTGATCTCGCTTCGCTGCGTCATCTCATGGAGCGTCATGGCTACACCATCACCAAAGACGAGGAGGTGGGCGAATGGCCTGAAATGCAGGGCTGCGGAATCACCCTGGCCACTGACTTTGAAAACGGAGCAACCTGCCAGGTGGACATCTGCGAATTTCCCTGGCCGGACGACATGGGAACCACCGGCGATCCTACGTTGCTGACAAATGCCCACGCCTTGGGGGGCTTTGGCCCGTTTGTTTTTCCAGGAGCCTTTGAGCGTGCACTGCAGTCTCCTGGATACCAGAGCATCACAGATTCTGCGCGCGACCATCGCGCCTTTGTCCGCTTTCGCATCAGCGGGCCGCTCTTTGCCAAGTCTGAAACCTCTGAAGCGCCCCCTACAAACTCCAGTCCTGCTGACGAGATGCTCTTCCTTCTTAAGGCGGCCGCATCACTGGTGGAGATACCTGGAGCGCTGGCCTATTTCAATCCAAACAGCGAATTGCTGCTTTCGCTGGACGGCCTGGTTGCCGCCCTGGCGGGTGCTGCGGAGGACAAGATTTTTCCGATCGAGGCGGTGTGCCGCTTCCGTGGCTGCCAGGCAGATGAGAACTGGTCCTTTGTTGACTCCATCGGCATGGAGCAGCTTGGCCTGCGCGATCATGAATTTGCATGGCCAGGAAATGAACCCGATCGAAAGGAGCAGATGGATTTCCTTTACCGTCTCCTTTGTTATGAAATAGGCAGCGGAACTGTCATGGCGGGCGGGCACACCACCGACGGGCCTCAGGAAAAACTGTGGCGTGCGGAGGAACGCGAAACCTCCTGCATGATGCCTCCGCGCAAGGTCCTGCACTGGACCGTCAATGGCGGATCACCGGAACCCGCAGCTCTGGCTGCCGAAGCGCAAGCCTCATCAGCCCATGAACCTGACTCCGGCATCCCCGATGAGGCAGCACAGGCGATGACCGAAATGGTCCACAAACTGGAGGCCTGGCAGGGCATGCGCGAAACGATCCGCGCCCGTGCTATCCAGTGGATGCGCTCACCCGCCTTTCTCACGACTTACTACGATGACGCCCACGCGCCGCTAGCTTTGAAGGTCGCGATGGATCGCGAGATGCCCCGAAAGAAGGCCACCGAAACATGGCAGATTCTTCAAACCTTTGGCATTCAGACACCTCAGCTCTGGCACCAATACCAGCAACTGGCAGCCCAGGGACAGGTCCTGTTTGCCGTGCCTTTGATGACCAATCCGGCCTTCAAGGACACCCCCGACACGCTGCTCCCCTGCGCCGTCCTGGTGGCCACATCACAAACCAGCGAGGACATTCTCGCGGCGGGCATTTTTGTCCCTCTGGCATATGAAATCTATGTCGGAGTGGGAGACGCCAAGAAGTTTCCAGGCACAGCCAAGATCATGGAAAATGACAGCTACCGGCTGTTCCACCGTGAGATCTTTCCACTTCAAGAAACGCACGGCAGGCAGCTGGTTTTGTTCAACATCATGATGCGCAAATCCTGGATGCCCCCGGAAGATGTGCCGTTTATCCCTATGCTGGCCGCAGCGGGTCCTCAGGGACCCTTCATCCAGATTCCTTGGCACGTAGCCATCGGTGGTCCTCCACCGGTGGGCCCCCTGCAAAAAGGCCAGTGGGCGGAACTCGCCGAACTGGACCGCGAGGCAGACAGACTGATGGCAGACCACGCCGCAAAGAAGGGCGGCACCTCCTGCTTCACGAAGCTCGTGGTGGCTTTCCTCATCTTCTCAGGCATCTTTGTAGCGGTCAGGGACATGCAAAAGGAGAGTGACTCAGCACCCGTCGCCCCTGCAGTGCAGCCACCTGAGCGGCTCACCGTTTCGAATGTCAAATCCTGGGCGCAGCCTTCCGAAGTACGACTGCACACCACCGTGGTGAAAGGAGACGCCTACCAACCGCTGATCGGAGACGGCCTGCAAGGTTCCGGCTTTCTTTTCAAGATCGAGCAAGGCTTTATTCTCGCAGCCAGCAGCAGGCACCAGTTTGACAATCCGGATCAGGCGCCTTCACGCCTGATGGACATTGGCAGCGCTGGTGATCTGACAGTCTCTCTGAACACCGAGCAGCTGATCAGGCAGCCTGACTCCCAAATCCAGCTCGTGACTGCATTGTCCGCGCCCGCAACCTGCCTGGAATACCAATCGACGGATGTTTTGAAACATGGCGATTCGCTGCGGCTCATCCTCGAAAAAGGAAAATGGATCGAAGGCACACTCATGGCACGGACCAACGTTCCTCTGGGCGTCCCCTCCGTTCTCCTGCGCATGCGCGTTCAGACAAATGAAAAAGTCGCAGGCAGCAGCGGCTCCCCGATTGTACATGCCGAAACCGGACGCGTCGTGGGAGTCATGCTCGGTGCGGACAAAGCCGACGCGCCGACCGTTCTGATGTTTGAGACGCTGCGTGTCACTTTAAAGGTAAAAAAGTAGCAATTCCCAGTCGCCCATTGAGACAGGCCGCAGTGAGATTTTCAATGCCAAGTCACCTGAAACAGATTCAATCCTGGCCACGTTGCCCTTCCTAACAGAGCCACCATGCATCGCCTCCTTCTCACCATCCCCCTCCTTGCCGCCCTCGCCACCGCCGCCGAACCTGCAAAGCAAGCTGAACCCAAGAAAGAAAAGCCCTTCACCCCCGGTGGCATCTACCGGCAGGGCGACATGGGGCGACCACGCCCCACGGTCATCACTCCACCCACAGCCACCACCGCACCCAGTGACGCCGTCGTTCTCTTCGATGGCAAGGATCTCTCAAAGTTCATCCGCAAGCCGCGCAGGGATGACAAAGACCAAAGCGACGTGCCCAACTGGAAGATCGAAAACGGATACGCCGAGATCACCCCAAAGGGCGGCGACATTGACACCAAGGACAAGTTCGGCTCCTGCCAGATTCACCTCGAATGGGCCACGCCAGCCGAAGTTGTAGGCAAGAGCCAGGGCCGTGGCAACAGCGGCGTGCTCATCCACGGCTGGGGCGAGGTGCAGGTGCTCGACTCATACGAAAACGACACCTATCCCGATGGCCAGGCCGGCGCGATCTACAACAACTATCCGCCACTCGTGAACGCCAGCCGCAAACCCGGTGAATGGCAGAGCTACGACATCATCTGCGAATGCGCCCAGCTTGATGACAAAGGCGCCGTGACCCAGCCCGCACGAATCACCGTTCTGCACAACGGCATCATCGTTCAACACGCTTCCCCGCTCGAAACCAATCTTCAGGAAGTCGGCTTCGCCCTGCAGGACCATCACAACCCGACCCGCTACCGCAACATCTGGGTGCGCCCCCTGCACCGCCGCGATGAGAACGCGAAGAAGGATGAGGTGGCGAAGTGATCCAGCGCGTCTAGCACAGGTCTGCGCAAAAGAACATCGCGGGAGCGTTTTGGAGTGCTCCAGTCCTCTGGAGCTTTGCGCAGGCCGGTGGACGTTCAAAAGCGCCGGAGGACCGGCGCAGTCCAAGACGCTGTCGCGAGTGGCGCAGGTGCTGGGAACGTCACAGCCTCAGCCTACTTCTTCGCCACCGCAGGCTTCCGCATCTTTTCAGTCACCAGCTTGTGCGTCTCCTCACCGATCCAGATGTCTGTACAGCATGAAGGCTTGCCGGGAAGTTCTGCAGTGCGGTTAAACAGCAGCACATCACCCTCTTTCAGATCAGCCAGCTTCACCTGCTTGTCCGCCTTCCACACACGAGTGGCATCGTTCACTCGGAGAATGCAGCTCGCAATGTCCGGGGCGCGTTGCATGTCGCCATTGTAATCCTTCACCAGTGGCAGCTGCCAGCCAACATGGATCAGATCCCCGTGAATAGCAGTGACGCGTGCGGTGATCGCGTTTGCGCTGGAGTGACTGAAGTCATCGCTAATGCGGTTGACTCGGGTGAAGGCACCTTTCTCATCCTGATAAAGATCGAAACGATAGCGCTGCCCGGTGGGCAGTTGGGCAAACTGAGGGTCCGCGCCGAGATACTTGAGGGTGTGCAGCTTGAGCAAAGTAAAGTTCACCGGCTCTCCGGTTAGCTCGGTGAGGAATTGCCCGCTGCCAGTCTTGGAGCCCACCTGAACGAGTTCCCCAACAACCGTGTGCTCGGAAAAGGGCGGCGGCTTCACTTCATCCTTGGGCTGATACCATGACAAATGCGCATTGCCATAGTCTGTGCGGAAAGGAAACTGCTCCGGGTAATCCATAGCCACGTTCTCAATCAGTTCCTGATCCTGCATGCGCCCAAAACCATAGCCCATCAAACTCTCGCCATAGAACTGATCCTGCGCTTTCCACCCAGCAAGAAAGACCCGCACGATACGGCCACGTCGAAAACCTTCGAGCATGTTGCTCACTTTCACAGTCACTTGTACACCGCTGCTTCCGAAGTACTCCGAGGGCACCTTGTTGACCTCGGTGATGGAGCCACGCTCGCCATCGACACCGGGATTCCACGTGCGCAGTTCATCGTTCGCCACGCAGGGCCTGGCCTCCTTGCCCACTTCCAACAGTTCCTTGTAGGCAGCCTGAAAGGCAGCCGCATCGCCACTGAAAAAGGTCAGCGTGACTGTGTTGCCCTCAGTCTTGTCGATCCATCCTGCAACACCACGCTTTTCGGTGAACTCACGGAATTTTTTCAACTGCGCCTCGTCAGCAGGCAACCCATCATCAGTGGTGACTAGCCGCGTGAGCCGCCCCTCCGCATCAGGCAGCATCAGGAAGGTCATCTTCGTCCCCAGCGGCACCTCGCGCAGATCTGCCTCCACGCCCTTGTACTTCATGACCGCGTACGGCGGCATGGAGAACGGCATCAACTTGCCATCATCTGCGCGAAACTCCCCTTTGCGAAGAATGAAGTCCACACTGACCAGCTCACCGTGGATGCGTTTGGCATCGCTGAGAGAAGGGAACTCCATCGCCTTGGCCGCATCGGCGGCAGACAGGGACAAGGCGGAGGCAAAGAGGAGGACGCAGAAAAGTCGCATGGGGTCTCGGTTAGAACTGAATCACTTGAATTTCACATCCACCTTCGGCAGCATCGCCTTGATCTTGTCCTGCGTTTCCTGCGGGTAGCCTTTCTGGCGGTCGATGATTTTCAGTTCCTTGAGGAAGCTGAAGCCTTGCAGCAGTGGCAGGCGTTCTTCGGGCATGGCCGGGCTGCCGAGTTCGAGGGATTCGAGCTGCGTCATGGTGGCGAGCACCTTGAAATCGTCATCGGTGGTGGCCTTGCAGTTCGTGAGCGTCAGGCGCTTCAGCGTCTTGATCTCTTTGACGATGGGAAGCGACTCAGATTTGTCGAAACCTTCGCCAAGTTGCAGAGACTCGAGCGGCAGCGCGGTGATGTTCTTCAGCGCTGCAGGTGTCGCATGCGCGCCGAGTTCCAGCCCCTTGAGCTTCGTCAGCTTGGCCAGATTCGGCGCTCCCGCATCCGTGAACTTCGCATGGGCGAGACTGATGCTTTCGAGGTTCGGCAGATGGTCGCACAGTTCCTTCAAACCCTCGTCGTCGATGCTGTTGCCGCGATGGCTCACCTTGACCAGCTTGGTAAAGCCCTCAAATTTTGCGTAGGCGCGTCCGGTGATCTTGGTGCCGACGAAAGAAAAGGATTCGAGATTCTTCAATCCCGCAAGCTGCACCATTCCCTCATCCGTCAGCGAACCGTTGTTGGTAAAGCGCAGTGTCTTGAGGTTCGTAAGCTTTGCAATGTTCGGCATCCACTCGTCATTAAACTTGGTGGAAATGACATTCAGCGACTCCAGCGTGGTGATGTGGCCGAGATGCTCAAAGAAGGCCGCATCATACGGATCTTCCGCGCGGTGATCATGCGGTCCGGTATTCGGCACGGCGAGATCCACCAGCTTCAGGCTCTGGCCGTCCTCAGTCTTTTCGACTTTCCCCTTCGCGCCTTCGACAATCTTGGTGACGGCTTCGACATGGGGATCCAGGGCAAGGGTGGGAACGGCTGCGGCGAAAGACAGCAGGGTGATGAATGAGAGGGTTTGTTTCATGGAGTATGGTTGGATAAATTTTGGCAGAGACATTTTTGATCACACGATCTCACTGACCGGACCCAGGCTGTCCACGAAGGTCTCGGCATTGACCTCCATCTTCTGCAGCATGGTCACGAGCACGTTGCTGACGCGGGCATTGCCGTCCTTCGGCTTGCCGCAGAGACTGCGCCATTCGTCGTAGCTCAGGGTGTAGTCCTCTTTGAGATGCGGCCTGTTGTAGTCAAGGTGCTGGCCGTGTTTCAGCCCAAGTCCCTTGCCTCCCGCGAGGAGCATGGGCAGGTTGCTGTTGCAGTGGCTGTGTCCATAGCTCATGCCACTGCCAAAGAGCACCATCGTGCGGTCCAGCAGCGGTTCGTCACCGTCTTTGACCTCGCGCAACTCATCGAGGAAATGCGCGAACTGCTGCATGATGAAGGCATCGCTCTTCGCCAGACGATCAAGCACCACAGGATCACCATTGTGATGGGAGAGGTTGTGCCGCGCTTGCGTGATCTGAATCTCAGGAATCGCAAGCCCATTGCCCTCGCTGCCATTCATATACGTGACCACACGCGTCATGTCAGTGCGCAGCGCGAGAACAATGATGTCAAACATTGTGCGCCAGTACTCACCGGCCTGCGCCTTCGGCACATCGCGTTGAAAGGGCGCGGCCAGATTCTTTTCCACCACGGGCTTCGGAATGTCCAGCCAGGCGTCGAGTCGCTCAGTGCGCTGCTCCACATCACGCACGGCATGCATGTACTCATCCAGCTTCGTGCGATCATCCGTGCCGAGAGCCAGGCGTAGCGACTTCGCGTCATCCAGCACCGCATCCAGTACGCTGCGGCGCTTCGTGAGGCGCGCACGCTGCGCATTAATGCCACCCACTTCCTCACCAAACAGGCGGTTGAAAATGGTCTTCGGATTGTCATCCGCCGGAAGTGGCACGCCGTCGCGTGAGAACGCCAAAGTATTCGTTCCAAAGGGATGCCCGGTGCCAGAGGAGATGGACAGCTCCAGCGAATTAAAGCGCGTCTGCTGCCCCACCACCTCTGCCATCATCTGGTCGCAGGAGATGGTATTTTCGTATTTGCGCCCGCCCTGTGCGTCTATCTTCGCGCCCGTGAGCCAGGTGTCCGCACACACATGCGCCTGACCAAGGCCGTTCGGATGATGCAGCCCGCTGAACACAGTGAGATCCTCCTGATGCTTCGCCAGCGGCTTGAGTGAAGGCGACAGCTCATAGCCACGCCCGGCCTTCGTGCACTGCCACGTCATGCCGTTCACCCCGTTCGGAATGTACACAAACACACTGCGACGCGGCTTCGCCGTGGCAGCAGCGCTGGCGCGCAAAGGCACCATCGCATCCAGCAGCGGCAGCGCCATGGTGGTGCCAAGACCGCGCAGGAAGTGGCGGCGGTTGATAAGCCAGCGTTGGGATTGGATGTTGCTCATGGTGATGCAGGTTAACGTTTCAAAAACAGCGGACTGGTGACAAGAGATTCAATCAACGAAGCGAGCTTGTAGCCGTCAGCTTTGGATTCCTCCGCGACGCGCTTCAGTTCCTCACGATCCGAAAAGGTCATGCCACGGCGCAGGGCATAAGTGGCGAGCTTATCGGTGATGGCGGCGGCAAATTTGTCCAGGTCATCAAGCAGGATATGCTTCAAAGCCACCGAGTCAGCAAACGCGCGCCCATCAGGCAGTACGCCACTTGGATCGAGCGTCGGATCGGCCCCTGTGCCATCCTTGATCGTCTCCACGGTGCGCCAGCGACCAATCGCGTCGTAGTTGTCAAAGGCGATGCCGAGCGGATCAATCTTGTTGTGGCAGGCGGTGCAGTTTGGGTCAGATCGGTGCAGTTCCAGCTTCTCGCGCACGGTCGTTTTCTTGGCCTTCGCATCCGGCGTGCTCAGCGCTGGCACGTTGGCAGGCGGCGGCGGAGGCGGCCTGCCGATGATGGACTCCAGCATCCACACGCCACGATGCACCGGGCGATGCCGGGTGCCGTCGGAGGTGAGGCTGAGCACCGAACCCTGCGTAAGCAGCCCACCACGATGATCCTCCGGCTTGAGCACGACACGTTGCAAATGATCCCCACGTATGCCCTGGATACCGTAATGCATGGCCAGACGCTCGTTGATCATCGACCAGTCTGAGTCGAGAAACTCGCGCAGGCTGCCGTTGCGTTTCAGCACTTCATTAAAAAAGCCCAGTGTCTCCGCGACCATGCTCTGCTCCAGATTCTCATCGTAATCAGGATACAGCTCCTTGTCCGGCGGGAACATGCCCACCTTGCGCAGTTGCAGCCACTGACGCGGGAAGCTGTTGGCAAACTCCTGCGCCCTGGGGTCAGCAAGCATGCGGTGCACTTCGGCACGCAGCGTTTTCGCCTCATGCAGACTGCCTTTCTTCGCGAGGTCCAGCAGATGCTCATCCGGCATCGAACTCCACAGGAAGTAGGACAAGCGCGAGGCCAGCTCGTAATCATTGAGCGTCGGCGCAGCCTTCGTGGCATCGCCTTCTTCGAGATAGAGAAAACTCTTCGCACACATCACACCGATGAGCCCGTTCTTCACCGCCACTTCAAACGAATCGCCGAGTTCGAGTGATTTTTCGACAGGCTTCATCAGTCGCTCGATCTCTTTTGCGTCCACAGGACGGCGCCACGCACGTGTGGCAAACTTCGTCAAAATTTCGCGCGCATCCTTGCTGACATAAATCTGCTGATGCGCCTTCGTCGGCCACGAATCAACAATGGGCCCATCCCACTCGACGGTGTCGATGATCAGCGTTGGCTGAATCGGTTTAAAGTCATCGTCCGTGAGCTTGAGCTGCCACGGCACGCGGCTGCGGGTGTTCGTAAAGGCATTGGGCGTACCGCTGTGGCGTGAGCGCCGGCCTTCAGGATTCGGCCCGGGCACCGAGTTGATGATGCGCACCGGATACTTGCCCGCGACCAGATGTACACGCGCCTCGACCGTGATAGGTTTGTCTTCCGGCGCATCGATGTCCTGTTCGATCAATGTGGTGTTGATGCTCGACATGTATACCTTCAGTCGCGGCGCACGGCCGCCTTCAGGCCGCAGCCCGCTGAGCTTCAGGCGCAGCAGGTAGTCTCCCGTGGTCTTGATGTCGATGTTCCAGCTGTCCGTGGTGTAGTTGCGCGGCACGATCTCGATCCGCACCTTGTCAGCGATGCCACGCGCCTGGTATTCTTCCTTGAACCCCTTCCAGCGCATGTCAAAGGCCTCCCAGCGGATGACTTCACGCTTGGGCTCGGGCCGCAACGAGAGCGCTTCATCCAGAATCACATCCGCAGCGGACAAATATTTCTCAATGTGCGCTGGCGAGAGCGTCAGCACGGAGCCGATGCGCTCAAAGCCCTTCCAGTCCGGATCTTCCGGCAGTCCGCTGGGAGCTTTGACATCGAAATTCACGCCCAGCAGATCGCGCACAGTGTTGCCATACTCATCACGCGTCAGCTTGCGAAACGCCACACGCTCGCCCGCCGAAGACTGGCGCACGCTTTCTGATTCGCGCAGTTGCAGCACGATCCAGTCTGCCACGCGCGAAATCTCCTCCGGCTTCGGCCTCGCTTCGTCATCCGGCGGCATGTCGCCGGAGTTGATGCGGCTCATGATCTCCTCCCAGTGCCCCATGATTTTCGGCGACTGCAGATCCACGATGAGATTGTCCACCCGCAAATCCCCCTTCTGCTTTTTGGCGTCATGGCACTTGGTGCAGTGCTGCTCAAAGAAGGGGCGCACGAGGCCGGTGAGATCACGCGATTCAGCCCCCATGGCAGCATGAGGGGCCAGGAGGGCAGTTGCGGTCAGCGCAGGAAGCAGGAAGCGTGTCATCGGTCTTAAGTTCAAACGGTGCCCCGCAAAGCTTTGTGCACCTCCCCCGAATGTTCGGGGGAGTCCATGGCAGCAGAACCCAGTGGCAGTGCGGTGCCCGCCTCGCTAGGCTTCGTCCATCGTGCGGCACCTCCTCCATCCATGCCTTGGCGTCTTCCTGCTGCTGTGGGGCGGGACGGTCTATGGCGGGGTGACCGCGTGGATTCCTGAAATGCAAGTGCTGGCAGCGGAACGCGCAGCTTTGCAGGAAAAGCTCAGCTCCATGCCCGCAGCCCCGGAGGTGCAGCTCACCCAGCGTCTGGGCTGGCACAGCGACTACTCGTCCTCTCCCGACAAGGCCGAATGGGTGGAGCTGAATCTGGGACAGGCGCAGAAGATTGACGCCGTGGTCCTCATCGCCCCGCCACCAAATGGAGGGGCCGTTGGCAAAGGCTACGGCTTCCCCCTGCGCTTTTACGTCGAGCTGCTGGATGAAGGCGAGGACAATGAGCGCACCATCATCGCCGACTACACAGACGCGGACTTTCCCAATCCCGGGCTGCTCCCGGTAGTGATACCCGTAGGCGGACGCATGGCGCAAAAGATACGCATCACCGCGACGCGCCTGTGCACCACAGGCGCACGCAGCTTCTGCGCTTTGGGTGAAGTGATGCTGCTTCAGGGAAAACAAAACCTCGGGGCACGGTTGGAGGCCATCGGCCCCGCTGCCGTCCGTGCCAGCAGCAGCCAGGGCACCCGGCCCGACTGGGGCCGCATCAATCTCGTGGATGGCCACACAGTGCTCGGACCGCCGCTCGGCACCCACCCCAGCCCCACACTCGGCTTCCGCAGTGTGCCGACAAGTGAAGGCCGACCCTACACCAATCCCTGGGTGGAGATTGACCTCGGCACAGTAAGACCGATCGACGAGATCCGCTTCTTCCCCACTCACCCACCACAGTTCGCTCACAGTCATGGCTACGGCTTTCCCGTGCGCTACCAGATCGAGCTGCGTGAGGAGGACAATGACGAGCCACGCCTCCTGCCCGCGCCACAGTCCGGCAGTTACAACGCCCTTCCCGGCGACAACGTGGTGACCCTGGTCGGTGCCCACCGTGCGCGCTTCATACGCCTGCAGGTGCTTGATCCCCATGTGAGCAATGGTGCCGTCGTACTGGCCATGGCGGAGATGCAGGTGTGGTCCGAGGGCAAAAACATCGCCACTGGCTGCGATGTAAATTCACCCGATTCCACCGAACGGGAAGGCTGGTCCCGCGCGGCTCTTGTGGACGGCTTTGCCAGCGGAGCGAACATCGTGGAATGGCCCGGATGGCTGACTAACCTTTCGCAAAGGCGTGAGCACCTGCTCGCGCTCTCCCTTTTGGATGCCCGAGAGTCCAAGGTCCGTGCAGCTTACATCGCCGCCGCATGGTGGCTGCTGGGGGGCCTGGTGCTGGCCGTGCTCGTGGCGCTGATCGTCCTATACATGCGGCAAAGAAACGCACGCCGATTGGAGCTCGAAGCACTGCACCAGCGCATCTCGCAGGATCTGCATGATGAGATCGGCAGCAGTCTTGGCAGCATCATGCTCATCACCGATGACGCGCTAGCTCTCGCACAAGACGATGATTTGCGTCATGAACTCGACGAAATTCGCGACACCGCAGGCCAGACACTTGACTCCATGCGGGACATCGTTCGACTGGCTCAAACCGGAGCCTATGGCCGCGGCGATCTGGTGGCCCACCTGCGAGAAATCACCGACCGCATGCTCCGTGGCGTTTCCTACACTTTGAACGCCAGCGACGAGGTGGCGGCCAATCTGCTGCCGATGGATCACCGACGCGACCTCGTTCTCATGTTCAAGGAGGTGCTGCACAATCTCACCCGCCACGCCCAGGCGACTTCGGCGGAGATCACTCTCACGGAGTCCCCCAATGACCTCACCCTGGTGGTGCATGACAATGGCAGGGGTTTCACCCCTGCCAATGTGCCCGGCACCGGCATGGGTCTCACCAATTTACGCCGCCGCGCAGTCAAGCACGGCGGCAGCCTGGAGATCACCTCCGCCCCCGGACAGGGCACCACCATCCGCATCACCCTTCCCCGTCATGCCTGAAACTCCATCCTCTGCCAACGTCTGGCTCATCGAAGACCACAAAACCTACGGCGAGCGCCTGATGCGCGCCCTAAACCGGCTCGACGGCATGAAGTGCTCGCAGCGCTTCACCGCCTGCGAAGATGCCTTTGCCGCGCTCACCGAACCCACGCAGCCGCCCCATGTGCTGCTGCTGGATGTGGAACTGCCAGGCGTGAGCGGCATCGAAGGCATCGCACGTCTGCGCGAACTCGCCCCACAGGCGGCGATCATCATCCTGACAGTGTTTGAGGACGATGATAAAATCTTCCGCGCCATCTGCGCCGGCGCCGCAGGGTACCTTTTGAAGACATCGAACACCGAGGACATCGCCGCCGCGATCCGCAGTGCTGCGGCAGGCGGGTCCCCCATCAATCCCCACATCGCACGCCGCGTGCTGGAGATGTTCTCCAAGGCCAACGTGCCGCACAAAGACTACGGCCTCACCCCGCGTGAACTGGACATCCTCAAGCTGCTAGTCAGCGGCAGCACCATCAAAGACGCTGCCGCCCAGCTCGGCATCGGCTACTACACGGCGGACGAGTACATCCGCAGCGTGTATGTGAAGCTCCAGGTGCGCAGCCGTGGCAGCGCGATTGCAAAAGCCGTGAAGGAGGGGCTGGTGTAAGGGTGCGCGGGTGAAGGATCGCAAATGGAATGACACACGACATTGAGCATCACGCGGTCCTCCGTGCATGCGGTCATGGGGCGCGAAAAGGAATGGTAGGGACGCGCTGTGCGGGTCCCTGATTTCGGGTCTGTCGCATAGCAGGCGATGAAAAAAGGTTCGCCGTCCTCGCGGCTTTCGACAGCGCTGAACGGAGGCGTTTGAAAAGGAGTAGAGCGATGAGTCCGCAGACCGCGCTGGAACGAAGGATTCTACGGACGCTCACAGCGCATCCCTACCACCCCTCGCGGCGCGCAGGGATTGTCGGGAACCTCGCTGCGTGCCCCTCGCCAAATAGCCACCCTACTTCAAATACGGCCCCACCACTTCCTTCCAAATCGCATAGCCATTCGCATTCATATGCAGCTGGTCTGCGACAAAGATGTCAGACTTCGGCATGCCATCGGGGCCCAGCATGTGCGGATACACATTGATGAACTGCAGCCGCTTGTCCGTCTTCGTAAACTCCTCAATCAGCCGGCTGGCCTCCTGCATCTGCTCCACCATGCTCCAGCGCTTCGGGTTCGGCGCATTCGAGATGTAGCTGATGCGGCACTCCGGCAGCGCTGCATGCACCTTGGCCACGAAGGCCTTGAAGTCCTCCAGCACACGCTGCGGTGTTTTGCCCGCGCTGATGTCGTTGCTGCCGGCATACATCACCACGAGCCGCGGCTTGTATTGGATGACAGTCAGCTGCGCGTAATTGAATGAATCAAACAACTCAGAGCCACCAAAGCCGCGATTCATCACCGGCAGCCCGGGGAAATCCTCCGCCAGCGTTTTCCACTTCACAATGCTGGAGCTGCCGGTGAAAACGATGGGATGCTCAGGTGGTGCCTTTTGCGCATCCTGCTTTCCAAAGGCCAGAATTCCCTTCTGCCAGCGGATGGCCGAGGTCATGACATCGTATCCAGCCTCGCTAAAGTGCAGCTTGTCCTCCATGTAAAGCTCAGGGCGCGGCTTCCCATCCGCACCGAGCAGCAGCGAAAACACGTCAATAAATTCGACCCCCTGCTTCGCGCAAGAGGCGGCAATGAGAGCATTGGCCTGCCTGACCTGCTCCACCTCGTCCCACCGCGCGGGAGAAGCCGGGATCGAGATGAAGGAGATCGCGGTTTTCGGCAGCGCCGCACGCACTTTGGTCACGAAGACCTCAAAGGACGCCAAAACCTCCTCCGGAGCCCACCCTGCATGCAGGTCATTGCCACCGGCATTGAGATAAATCTGCTTGGGCTTGTATTTGATGATGCAGCGATCCGCGAAATGCGCCACGTCACTGATCTGCGAGCCGCCAAAGCCACGGTTGAGCACCGGCGTTTTCTTGAACCGCTCCGGCAGCGAATCCCAGCGCCGGATGTTGGATGCCCCGACAAATAAAGTGACGTCCTTCGGCGGTGCTTTGGCGGCATCCTCAGCTTCAAAGGCCAGAATGGCCTTTTCAAACCGTGTCGGGTCCGCCGGCTTGACGGCGTAGGCCCAGGATGAGGTCAGCAGCAGAAAAAGGACGGCAAATTGGCGATAATTCATGGCGGCATGGCAAACGTTGTGCGTTGTGACACTCATGCAACCTTTGCTCACCAGCCTGAAACGCAAATTTGCCCGGAAGACCCCGCACTCTGCCCCTGCCCGAGTAGCCGCACATAACACCACCCTCCCTGTTTCATTCGAAATCAGCGGTGAACCGCTGGCCCCCGGGGTCACTCTTTTGCCCGAAAGCACCCGGTTCGTGGTGCACTCCCGGCATGCCGTGGCCATGGACCTCTGCCTCTACGACCCCAAGGACGCCACCCGCGAGACCGCCCGCGTACGCATGCAGCGCACCGAGTGCGATCTGTGGCATGCGACCGTTCACGGGGTCAAAGCAGGCACGCTGTACGGTTACCGAGCCCACGGACCGTGGCTGCCCAAAAGCGCGATGCGCTTCAACGCCAAGAAACTCATGCTCGACCCTTACGCCCGCGCCATCCACGGCAAGCCCAACGAGGCCGAGCACATGCGCACGCTGCCAGATCCACGGCACTCTCTCGGGCGCATTGACAATGGTGCCGAGGCCCTGAAATGCGTCGTGATCGACGGATCCTTCGACTGGACTGGAGATGTCAAACCCCGTGTGCCCTGGCAGGACACAGTCATCTGCGAGCTGCATGTGAAGGGTTTCACCCAAACGCACCCGGACGTACCGGCCAAGCTGCGTGGCACCTATGCCGGCCTCGCACACCCCTCTGTCACCTCCTATCTGCGCGATCTCGGCATCACCAGCGTGCAGCTTCTGCCGGTGCATCAGCATCTGGACGACGGCTTCCTGCTGGGCCGCGATCTCACCAACTACTGGGGCTACAACACCATCGGCTTCTTCGCCGCGCAAAACACCTATGCCGCCGCCACGGACCCCCAGGAGCAGGTCCGTGAGTTCAAGACCATGGTCAAAGCCCTGCATGCCGCTGGAATCGAGGTCATTCTCGATGTCGTGTACAACCACACCGCCGAAGGCAACGAACACGGTCCGTCCATCATGTTCCGCGGGCTTGACGATCACAGCTACTACCGGCACCATTTTGGAGAAAACGGCGCGGACTATGTCAATGTCACCGGCTGCGGCAACTCGGTCGATTCCGCCAGCCAGCCAGCCCTGCGTCTGATTCTGGACAGCCTGCGCTATTGGGTCACCGAAATGCACGTCGATGGCTTTCGCTTCGACTTGGCCGTGACCGTTGCGAGGGATGAAAAAGATGGGTTCAACCGCCAGTCTCCGTTTCTCAGCGCCATAGCACAAGATCCGGTGCTCTCACGGGTAAAGCTCATCGCCGAAGCCTGGGACATCTCGCGCATGGACAGCTATCAGGTGGGAAATTTCCCCGAACCCTGGCGCGAGCTGAACGGCAAATATCGTGACACCGTGCGCAGCTGGTGGCGCGGAGACCCCGGTGCCACCGCCGAGTTCGCCAAGCGTTTCTGCGGCAGCCAGGACGTGTTTGGCTGGAACCAGCGACCGCCCCTGGCCAGCATCAATTTCCTCACCTCGCATGACGGCTTCACCCTGCTGGATCTGGTGAGCTACGAGCACAAGCACAACGAAGCCAACAACGAGGACAATCGCGACGGCGACAGCAACAACCACAGCACCAACTGCGGCGTGGAAGGTCCCACCGAAGATCCCACCGTGCTGCAAACTCGCGGAAGGCTCCGCCGTGGCCTGATCGCCACGATGATGTGCTCCCTCGGCGTTCCCTTCCTGACCGCTGGCGACGAACGCGGCCGCACCCAGCGCGGCAACAACAACGCCTACTGCCAGGACAGCGACATCAGCTGGCTCGACTGGAGCAGCTGTGACGCGGAGATGCTCGCCTTCACCCGGCAGATCACCGCCTTCCGCCGCAGCCATGAAGTGTTTCGTCGCGGCAGTTATTTCGATGGCAAACTCAATCCAGCCACCGGCATGCGCGACGTCCTCTGGCTCGAGAGTGATGGCACCCTGCTGCATCATGAGGAATGGCATCAGGAGACCCGCCGCAGCTTTGGCGCACGGCTTGGCTCTGCCAGTGATGAATCCAGCACACTCCTGCTGCTGTTCAACAACAGCTCGGAGGAGCAGCTTTTCGTTCTCCCCGGTGACCCGAGCATTCTTTGGTCTCTCGTTTTCGACACCGCCCTCAGTCCTTCCTTCCCATCCAAATCGCCTCCCGCGCTGGCTGGTGCCGAAAAGTACCCGCTTCAGGCACAGGGGATGGTCTGCCTGACATTGACGGCTGGACACCGCGAAGCCCTTGAACCGAAGGTTTGAACCGCTGCCTCGAATGGCCCTCCGACAAGGCCGGTGATCGCCAGCCCTGGCATGGGCGCTTTTCCACTGCGACAGGCTCCGGCGGAGGGGGATCATCCTGATCCCCCATCTAGAGCGCTTGAGATGCCCGCAACCACTGGGCAGTGCAAACGCGTGAGGGATCGGGACGATCCCTCTCCTCATCGACGTCACCTTGACCGATTGCCATTCAGCCCGGCCGCCCTTTCAGACACCCGCCAGACTCGGTGCCACGAAATGGTATCAAGTTTCAAAGTGGTATCAAATAAGTATCATGATACCAATCCCAAACCCAGGCGGGAGATACCAGCGGGGATTGCCCTGAAGGACTTCCCCGCCCCCTTGGAAGCAGGAAGACGCACAGGATGGCAAACCACCTTCCATGCCGCAGTATGGCTCAGGCCCGTAGGTCGGTCGTGTTTGGCGTGCGTTCATGGACGGACGGGCTGCCGCCACATCCGCCCTACGGCCACGCGCTTCCCGCGCCTTCGTGCAATGCGCCAGGGTCTGGTTCACGCAGGGTCACACCCTATGACCCTGAACCCAGCGGAGAACTGAACCCAATGGGATCAGAAAAACAAACCTGCTCCCCTCCAGCCTCCGCCGCCGTCCGTGGGATGGGTGTGGCGACAACCCTCCCGTCTCTCTGCACCCCGCCAAGCCCACCCGCCCCAATTCACCCCCGCAGCCTATCTGAGGCGTAGCAACCATCGCACACTCTTGCAGCCCCTCCACCCTGCCTTCCACAGGCCTTGCCGCACCCGCCAAGGGGAGACAACCCAGTCCGCTCCGACGCTCCTACGACCCTTAAAACACGCCTTAAACCCCTGCCGGATGCCGGGAGAATCCACCCATTCTCCCCCGAATCCCCCTCTAAATAACCCGACCTCAAGTTTGCCGAATCCTTTTATGGTGTTTATATTTTACTAGAATGCCTGCAATTCGCCTCGCCCTGCCAGCCCCCCTTCGTGCCTTGCTCGCACGCGGGGCTGGGTCGGCCATGGTCTCGGGCTTCCTGCTGGTGGCCATCCTCACGATGGTCGGCAAGATCGTCGCCTTCGCCAAGGATGCCTTGGTGGCCAACAAGCTCGGCACTGCGAGCGAACTGGATGCCTTCATGCTCGTCTTTGGTTTTTTCACCTTTCTCGGCTCCGTGCTGGGAGGTGGAATACCGGAAGCCTTCGTGCCCGCCTACGCCGAGCTGCGCGAGCGCCGTGGGCTGCGCCGGGCCTATCGCCTCGGGATTCAGTGCGCTGCATCGCATTTCGCCGCCTTGCTGATCTGCGGCGGGCTGCTGGCCCTGGCGGCACCCTGGGTGGTCGCGTGGGCGACGAAAGGCTTCCCTCCTGCCAAACAAGCGCTCGCCGTGCAGTTGCTGCGCAGTCTGCTCCCCTTCCTTCTCTGCTTTGGCCTGGCCCAATATCTCGGCGCATGGCTGCGCGCGGGGAAAACCTTTCTGCTGGCGGCATCCTCGCCAATGCTCGTCCCCCTCGGCATCGTCATTTCCTTGCTGCTCGCCGGAGACCAGGTCAGCGCATGGACGCTGGTGCATGGCACGGTCTGGGGCGCGGTGGCGCATCTTTCGGTGCTGCTGGTGGCCATCGTACGCCGCCTGCCGCGCTCCCTGAGCTGGTGGCGCTGCTCGCTGCGCCATTGGGAGCCGGGACTGCGTGGGGTGCTGCGCAATGCCGTGCCTTTCCTGATCGGCGGCGTCGCCTTTGGCAGTGCGGTGGTGGTCGATCAAACGATGGCGGCATGGCTGACGGCTGGTTCTGTGGCCGTGCTGGGATATTCGGAAAAAGTCTGCGCCATCATTCTCGCCGTCACCGCCGGGCCTGCCTCGGACGTGCTGTTCCCGCACTTCGCCGAACTCGTGGCCAAGCGTGATTGGAATGGCCTGCGCAGGCGGCTGTTCACCAGTGCCGGGATCATCGTCAGCGCCGCGCTGCCCATGACGCTCGTTCTGTGCTTTATGGCACCATGGATCGTCCGCACGCTGTTTGAGCGCGGTGCCTTCGGTCCGCAGGATACCCAGCGCGTGGCTGAGGTGCTGCGCTATGCGGCATTCCAGATTCCATTTTATGTCCTCGGCACCGTCGCCGCACGTATCGTCATTTCACTGCAGGCTTCGCGCTTCATGCTCGCCATCGCGTTCAGCGCCCTCTTTCTCAACGCATCGCTCAACTGGCTCTTCATGCGTCACCTTGGCACGGCGGGCATCGCGCTCTCCACCACGGTTGTTCATTGCCTTTCCGCCTTCGCCACCTGCGCCACCTGCATCATCGTGATCCGCCGAAAGGAGGCCGCATGAACGCCGCACCCGCCACCCCCATGATGCCGGCATTCATGCAGATCGCCGCGAAACGCCGCGAGCGCATGGTGAAGCTGCTCATCTTCGCTGCACTCGCCCTGCTAGTGCCTGCAATGACCAAGGCTCTCTACTGGGCGGACGGCGCAGGCGTCATCCCCTTCAAACCACGCGATTACACCCTGCTCACGCTCGCCGCGGCCGGCGTGATGGTGCTGCTGAACAAGCCCAGCATCTGCCCGCCCGCCTTTCTCATGCTGATCGTGCCGCTGCTGCGCGTGCTGGATGCCGCGTTTCTGCAGCGCTTCACCATCACCGCCCTCGGTGATCACAGCGTGGTGGTGATGTCGCTGCTCTCGAACTTCCTCGTGACCTTCACCACCGTGCTGCTGCTTTCCACAGAACCGTGGCGTCGAGTCGCCATGTGGGCCGCCGTGTGCACCGCGCTGCTCTCCGCCGGCTGCGTGTATTATGAATGGATGGGCTTCCGTGTCTTCACGCGCATCCCCGGCCGCATGGCCGGCTTCCCGGACGACCCCAACGACCCGCCGATCATCATCACGCTGATGCTCTCGGTCATCTTCACGCTGAATCCCCGCTTCTGGTGGAATGTCGCGCTGGTTGGCTTTGTCTCGCCCGCCATCGCTCTCACCCTCAGCCGCAGCGGTATGGCGGTGTTTTCCTGCCTGATGCTCTGCTACATCGTGGGCAATCTGCGCCAGCATTTCATGGGCATGCTGCTGATCGTCGCGATCAGCGTTCCCCTGGCCATCGGCGGTGTGGCCATTCTGGAGCAAACCTCCACCAAGGTCGGCATCATGACCAACAAAGACACGGCTGACCGTCTCAAGGCCATCTACGAACTCGATTTCGAGCGCATCAAGTCTCCAGAGCGTGGCAAAGACCTCCAGGACGGCTGGGAGGCCGCTGGTAAAAAACCGCTCTGGGGCCATGGCACCGGGGCGGGAACCAGCATCTGGAAGCCCCACAATCAAATCGTCTCCCTCTGGATCGACATCGGCGTCATCGGCCCGCTCCTCTACATCAGCGGCCTGCTGCTGTTGACCCTCCGCAGTTTCATGCTCAAACTGCGCGGTTTTTACTGCCTCGTTCCGCTTTGGTTGTTCATCCCTTGCAGCCAGATTATCATTGAATCACCCCACTACTGGTTCGCGGCCGCCGTCTGCTGCAATCTGGTTTACAAGGGACGCTTCCGCCTTGTTCTTGCCGCGCCAGCCAAAGCCCAGGCACCACCCCATCGCCCACTGCCACAACCATGAAGATCGCTTTCATCATCCGCGATCTCGGCCACGGCGGCGCTCAGCGTCAGCTGGTCCTGCTCGCAGGTGGGCTGGTGCGTGAAGGTCACGAAGTCAGCGTGCTGCATTTTTACGACGGCGCCTTTCACGCCGAACTCGAAGCGAGCGGTGTGCAGACGATCTGCATCGGCAAAAAAAGCCGCTGGGATCTCGCCGGCTTTTTCTTCCGCCTCATCCAGGCGGCACGCAGCGTCCGCCCCGAAGTCCTCCATGGCTATCTGGCGGAATCCAATCTCATGGCGCTGTTCTTGAAGCCCTTCTGCGGCTTCCCGCGCATCGTGTGGGGTGTGCGCGATTCGCAGTCCGACGCCCACCTCTGGGGCATTCTTGGCAAGCTGAGCTTCCGCCTCAACTGCCTCCTCGCCCGCTTCGCCGACCTCATCATCTGCAACTCTCAAGCGGGGCGCGACTACTACGCCGCCCGTGGTTATCCGCACAGGAAGATGCACGTCATCCCCAACGGCATCGACACCGAACGCTTCAAACCGCAGCCGCGCACACCGAACGAGGCGCTCACCTTCGGCCTCGTCGGCCGCATGAACCCGATGAAGGACCACGCCACCTTCCTCGCAGCGGCGGCACTCGATCCACACGCAAACTTCATCATCGTCGGTTCGGGTGACGCTGCCTACGAAAAGCAGATGCGTGACATCTCCACCAAACTCGGACTCGCCGACCGCGTGACCTGGCTGCCTGCCCAGAACGACATGCCAGCCGTGTATGCGAAGTTTGACTGCCTCGTCAACTCCAGCGCCTTTGGCGAAGGCTTTTCCAATGTCATCGGCGAAGCGATGGCCTGCGGCGTGCCCTGCATTGCCAGCAACGTGGGCGACAGCGCCTGGATCATCGGCGACAAAACGCAGGTCTTCCCAGTAGGCGATCACACCGCACTCGCCCAGTGCATGCTCGCCTTCCACCCGCACAATCCACGTCAGCGCATTGTGGATGAATTCAGCGTGGCCAAACTCATCGAACGCACCAGCCGCCTGCTCTCTAAAAAAGTGCTCTGGATCACCACCGGCCTCGGCAGCGGCGGCGCAGAGATGATGCTGGCCCAGCTCATTCGCGGACTGCCAAAGTTTCAGCACGTCGTCATCTCACTCACCTCCGGCGGTAAACACGCCACCGCCCTGCGCGAGGCAGGCATCGAGGTTCACAGCCTCGACATGCCCGCCGGCAAACCCACGCTGAGTTCGCTGTGGCGCTTGTTCAAAGTGGTCCGCCAGACCAAGGCGGATGTGATCATGGGCTGGATGTACCATGGCTGTTTCGCCGCCGTGCTCGCACGCTTCATGCGTTTCAAACGCGTGCCCATCATCTGGAATGTGCGCCAGAGCCTCTACGATCTGAAACACGAAAAACGCGGATCCGCGCTCGTCATTCGTGCACTCGCCTGGCTCTCCTGGTTACCACAGCGCATCACCTACAACACGCAGACAGGTGCCCGGCAGCACGAGGCCATCGGCTACCGCTCCACCAAAACCCAGCTCATCCCGAACGGCTTCGACCTTTCCAAATGGCAGCCCGGAAAGCCGGTCCCCAGTCGCATCGGTCGCTTTGGCCGCAATGCCCCCATGAAGGATTACGCCACCTTCATCGCCGCAGCCAAACTCATCACAGAAAAACGACCGGATGCCCAGTTCATCATCGTCGGCGCCGGCACCGAAGAACTCGATGCTCCCTCCTACATCCAGCTTCTCGGCGAGCGCCACGATCTGACTGAGCTCACCGCCTCGCTCAACATCGCCGTGTCCTCTTCCGCTTTTGGCGAAGGCTTTCCCAATGTGGTCGGCGAAGCCATGGCATGCGCCGTTCCCGTCGTCGCCACCGACATCGGCGACACGCGCTGGGTCGCAGGCGAGTCCGGCCACTTGGTGCCACCAAGCGATCCCGCAGCACTCGCCAATGCCTGCATCGAAATTCTCGATTCCGGCGTCACTCAAGACCTCGCAGCCCGCACACGCATTGAGCAGCAGTTCTCCATCGACAGCGTCCTGCAAAAATTTGCCACCTTGCTAAACTCATCCCACGAAGCCCCCTCATCACCAGAGGCCCACGCGCCGCATCCTCTCGCCTCTCCCCTTCCCCATCCCTGACCCATGTGCGGCATCGCAGGCTTCTTCACTCCCCCCACATCCTGCCCCGCGCACGAGATGAACGCCATCGTCACCGCCATGACCGATGCCATCATCCTGCGCGGACCGGATGACGCCGGTGCCTGGGTCGATTCATCCAGCGGCATCGCCCTGGGACATCGCCGCCTCTCCATTCTCGACCTCTCACCGCTCGGCTACCAGCCAATGAACAGCGCGGATGGCCGCTTCGTCATCGTGTTCAATGGTGAGATCTACAACTTCCAGGATCTTCGCGCCGAACTCGAACCCCTCGGCCACACCTGGCGCGGCCACTCCGACACCGAGATCATGCTGGCCGCCTTTCGCCAGTGGGGTGTCGTCGAAGCCACGAAACGCTTCAATGGCATGTTTGCCTTCGCCGTGTGGGACAAGCAGGAGCGCATGCTGCATCTCGCCCGCGACCGCATGGGCGAAAAGCCCCTCTACTACGGCTGGATCGGCGAGACATTTGTCTTCGCCTCCGAGTTGAAAGCCATTCAACGCTTCCCCGGCTTCAATGCCGCCGTCGATCGCGAAGCACTCACCGCACTGCTGCGCTTCAACTACATCCCCGATCCGCTCTGCATCTACCAAGGCTTCAAAAAGCTGCCACCCGCTGCGATGCTGAGCTTCAAAGCTCCCTCCGAGCGCCCGCAGCCCGGCTTCTACTGGAGCCTGCCCCACGTCGTCGAACGCGGCCTCGACAACCCCTTCACCGGCACCGAATCCGAAGCCATCGACACCTTTGAGTCCATGCTCAAGAAAGCCGTGGGCATGCGCATGATCTCCGACGTGCCGCTCGGAGCCTTCCTCAGCGGCGGCATCGACTCCTCCCTCATCGTCGCGATGATGCAGAAGCAGAGCGCCCGCCCCGTGCGCACCTTCACCATCGGCTTTCACGAAAAGCAGTACAACGAGGCCGAGATCGCCAAGAGCGTGGCCAAACATCTCGGCACCAAACACACCGAGATGTACGTCACCGGTGAGGACGCGCTCAATGTCATCCCGCAACTGCCCGCGCTCTACGATGAACCCTTTGCCGACTACTCGCAGATTCCCACCCACCTCGTCTGCAAGATGGCCCGGCAGCACGTGACCGTGGCCCTGAGCGGCGATGCTGGCGATGAACTCTTCGGCGGTTACGAACGCTACGCCATGGGCCGCAGCCTCCATAACAAATTCGCCTGGATGCCCCCCGCTGTGAAGAAGATGGCCGCAGCTGCCCTCACCGTGCTGCCCCCCGGCGTGCTAAACACCATCGGCGCCAAGATCCTGCCCAAGAGCAAGCGCCACATCCCCGTCGGTGACAAACTTCACAAGCTCGCCGAAGTCGTCGCCGCTCCCGGCATGGAGACACTCTATCTCAATCTCATGTCCTATTGGAAGAAGCCCACGGACATCGTCATCGACGGCAAAGACCCCGTGACAGCGATCACCAACACCAAGGCATGGCCGCGCGTGAGCGATTTCACCCATCGCATGATGTACCTCGACATGGAGACCTACCTCCCCGGCGACATCCTCACCAAAGTGGACCGCGCAGCCATGGGCGTGAGCCTCGAAGGCCGCATCCCGCTTCTCGACACCAATCTGATCGAGTTCGCCTGGAGCATCCCTTATTCCATGAAAGTGCGCGATGGCAAAGGCAAATGGCTCATGCGCGAGACGCTCTACCGCCACGTGCCAAAGGCCATGATCGACCGCCCCAAGCAGGGCTTCGGCATCCCATTAGAAATCTGGTTGCGCGGCCCCCTCCGCGAATGGGCCGAGGACCTGCTCAGCGAGTCCCGCCTCAAACGCGAAGGCTTCTTCCACCCCGCCCCCATCCGCCAAAAGTGGCAGGAACACCTCAGCGGCACCCGCAACTGGCACTTCTACCTCTGGGACATCCTCATGTTCCAGGCCTGGCTGCAGGCGCAGCGCGTCTGAAATTTGGACTGCGGTCGCGCAGCGAGGAACGAGCGCAGCTACCGCTTTCGACAGGCCGGATTCGTCCTCTCATACCACGAGACGTTCGAAAGCGGCATCTAGAGTAATTCATGCCTTTTTTGGTTCACAACATCTTGAGGACACAAAGCGAATCCCCTCTCCCCGCCCCTGATATGGCAATGCCCAAGATGCCCTTGGGGGAGAGGTTAGGGTGAGGGGCATCCTCTGTTTGCTGGCGAAGGATGCCCAAGCCCCTTCGCAGCCGCACTCCAAAACCACCTCACGTAAACCGCCGCATCCTGTCCCGCACCCAGCGCATCGACGGCCGCTCGATAAAAACCGAGATCAGCCACGCCAGCACAATCATCGCCGCAACCGTGAGGCCGAGCCTCAGCCACGCCGAGTCCGTCACAACTCCAAGCGCGTTCAACAGCACCAGCCCGATATTTTGATGAATGAGATACAGCGGGTATGAAATCGCCCCCAGAAACACCAGAGGCTTCGCATTCAGAAAAGGCAGCCAGCCCGTCGTCGCCAGATGCAGCAACAGCCCAAAGCCAAGCACGAACGCGAAATGCATTGGAAAAGCCGCCTTCCACCATGCCAGTGCTGCGCATGCCACCAACACCAGCGTATGCCCAATACTCCACGCACGCCGACGGTGCGCATCGTATAAAATCATGCCCACGCCAAAAAGGTGAATGTAGTCGAGGCTCGTAACCGCCTTGACCTTCCCCGTGAGGCGAAAAACCAGCGACTCCGGCTGCCCATAAGTGAGCACCCCATGCGCCGCCGCCGCCGCACCAAGCCACAGCAACAGGACTGGAACCGTCAACTTCTTGAAAGCCCCCAGCTTATGCAGAACAAGCATGGCGATATAAAACAACAGCTCAAACTCCAGCGACCAGTAAGCACCATCGATCATCTCGGCGCGAACAAACCGTGGCAGCATCGTGATGTTCCAGAGCGCATCACGCTGCGTGACTTCCATCCCCGGCAGACCATAGTTGGCAGTGACCAACAGCGTGATGAGAGCACAGGCCCAAAACGTCGGATACAACCGCGAAAAACGCCCCACCGCGAAGTGCATCGCAGACCTAGCACGATCCAGCGTCATAAAGATGACGAACCCGCTGATCATGAAAAACAGATCCACCCCGATCCCCCCATAGGGAAACTCAAACGGTGGGTCGTAGAGGTGAAACGACCAGTTCTTCGCGATGCCGCTGGTGAAGTGAAACAGGATGACCGCCATGGCGGCAATGCCACGCAAAGCATCCAGTTCAGCGATTCGCAGCGTGGGATTGATCGACTTCATGGCAGGGCGCTCGGCAGTTTGAGTACAGGCGTGAGTTCACGAGCCAGCACCACATAACCCGCCTTGGAAAGATGCAGATGATCCTCCTGATAGAGCTGCAGCCGCTGATTGCCGTCAGCCTCCAAAAATCCAGCCGAGAAATCAAAGAACTCCACCTTCTTCTGGCCATCGAGGTGTTTGAGCCGCCCGTTGATCTCGCCAATCCAAGGACGAATCGGCGACGCCCCTTCATACACCGGCAGCAGGCCCAGCAGCACAATGCGTGTCGTCGGATGGCGCGCGTTAATGCCCCCCACTATGGCTTCAATGCCACGTGCCGTATCGCTGGCGCTAAATTGACGCCAGTAATTATTAATCCCAATCATGAGGACCACCGTCTCCGGTGACGGTCCTTCCAGAATGCCGTGATCCATGCGCCAGAGCACATGCTGCGGTCCCTCACCTCCAATGCCAAAGTTCAGCGCCTTCGCAGGTGCAATGCGTGACTGCCAGATTTCCTTATCCCAGCTCTCGGTAAGTGAGTCACCAATGAAAATGATTTTGGCCTGCGACTGTTTCACCGCCTCGGCCTGCTCCTTCACCGTGCTCGCCCAATAGTCCGTGTCATCCCGCGCCGCAGGCTCCCACGGCACCTCCGCTGCATGAACCCCCATGCCGGCAAGGCAGAACAGACCCAGAAGATGTCGGAACAATGACATGTTAGCTGAAAAGCTAAGCGCCTGCGCTCACGAGATCAAGCTGCGTGGCAAAACAACCGAGCACAAAATGTTTACACTTGGCTGTTACCTTCCAAAGAGCGCGACAGCGTCTTGGAGTGCGGTGACAGAGATGCACGGCGCAAGCCTGCATCGACGGCACCGCTTTCGCGGGGTGTAGCGTGGTGCTCTTCCACAGCCTTCTTCCGGCCTGCGAAAGCAGCAGCGCTTTCGCATGATACAGAGGGCTCCTCTACTTACCCAACCCTCCAGCCTGCGAAAGCGGCGTCGCGCCTAGGCTTGCCGCCGCACTCCAAGACGCTCCGCGCTCGCGTGTGCGTTGGATTTTTCGAGTCCCGAATTATCGCCCCACCTTCTGCTCATACTCACGCTCCACAGCCCCGAAACACGCAGCCTGGCTGAATCTGGATTCAGCAATCTGCCGATGATTCGAAGGCCGCGACATCTCACGATCCAACGCCCATTGTCCGATCACATCCGCAAAGCCATCCACATCCTCTTTGGCTGCCGACCAGCAGTGTGACAGGCCCATATCCGTGAAGTCATTGTTTCCCGGTACCTGGCTCAAAATCACCGGCAGGTCACAGGCCAGCGCCTCCAGCACAGCAAAGGACAGCCCTTCATAGCGAGAGGTCAGGATCATCCCATCCAGCGCCTGATAAAACGACAAGGGCTCGGACAGGTAAGTCTGGCGAACGATGCGCGAACGAATGCCCAGTTGATCAGCCAAAGCCACACACTCCCCAGAAAGTTCGCCATCGCCAAGATGATAAAGCCACAGCGTCGGCATGCTCTCGCAGGCTTTTGCAAAAGCGTGATACAGCGTCAGCGGGTCTTTTTGAAACGCCAACCGCCCCACCGATCCCAACAGGATTGCATCCTCAGGTACACCCAGAGCAGCCCGAATTTCCAGCCGCCTCGATGCATCCGCAGGCCGAAACCGCAAGCAGTCCACCGGATTGGCAATCAAGCGCAGCCGCGCCTGCGGAATCTTCAAGGTGTTCGCAGCAAACGACCGCTCTCCCTCAGACAGGTTGACCGTCGTGCCAACACGTCCGAGCACCGTCTCAATAAAATTGAAAAGCAGGGATTTCAATCCGCCTTTGCACGACAGTCCGTAATAAGCATGCGGCGTGTAAAAAATCGGCTGCCGCACGCGGAGACAGACCAGCGCACGCGCCAGCGCACCCGCCTTGGAACTGTGCGCATGGATCACATCCGGCCGCGCCTCCAGCACCAGTCTGCGCAGTTTCAGCAATGCCGCCAAGTCACCAGGACCGGGCGCATTGCTCACGCCAAGATTGACCGTCCTGCCACCAGCCGCTGAAACCTTTGCCACGAGCTGTGTCAGCCGGTCCGAACCCCGCACATCCGAATAGGCCAGATGAACGCGGTGACCACGCTCCAGCAGAAACGACGTCAGTGCCTCGACGTGCCGGAACACGCCATCAACTCCAGGCTCGGTGACTAGAAGGATTTGCATCGAAGAACGCCAATTTAGCACCATTCAGCGCCAGCACGAAAGCAAGGATGCAATCTGCCACGAGATTACCGCCTCACTTTTCTTCGTCCGCCTCGGCCTTGCCGCCGAGGATGATGCCCCGCTTGGTCGTGGCGACGAAATCGGTGAAAGCGGCAGCCTCAGGCGTCAGCGCTTCTGCACGCAGTTCCGCGACCGCCTGGGCGTTGTTCAAACCACAGCGATAGACTTTGCGAAACGCTTCACGCAGGGAGCGCATCTGCTCACGCGTGAAACCCGCGCGCTGCAGACCCACAATGTTCAATCCACGCGCACGCGCCGGATTGCCATCCGCCGTGCAGAAAGGCGGGATGTCCTGCACCACTTTGGCACAGCCGCCAATGATCGAACGCGTACCGATGCGGCAAAACTGATGCACTGCCGTCAGACCGCCAATGATGACGTGGTCCTCAACGACGACATGCCCCGCGAGCGTACCGTTATTGGAAAAAATGACGTGATTGCCCACGATGCAGTCATGCGCGATGTGCACGTAGGAGAGGAAGTTGTTGTGACTGCCGATGATCGTCTTGTCCCCAGCCGAGGTGGCACGGTGCACGGAGCAGAACTCACGGAAGGTGTTGTTATCACCCACTTCCAGCCAGGTCGGCTCAGCGCTGTACTTCAAATCCTGTGTCTGCTGACCGATGGAGCCATAGGAGAAGAATTTGTTGTTCTTCCCGATCTTCGACGGTCCCATGACCGTCACATGGTGCTGCAGCCAGCAGCCGTCACCAATCTCCACGTCCGCGCCAATGATGCAATACGGACCGATATGGACATCCACACCGATTTTGGCGGACGGATCAATGATGGCGGTCGGGTGAATCGAGGCTGGCATGTGTGAACAGTCTATCTTTTAGCGGTCCACCACGCTGAACATCAGCTCGGCCTCGGAGACGACCACTCCGTTGACACTGCAACGGCCGATGCCGCTGGCGATGCTACGCTTGGTCTTGAGAATCTCAGTTTCAATGAGGAGCGTGTCACCGGGCAGCACCGGCCTGCGCCACTTCACATTGTTGGCACTCATGAAGTAGCCAATCTTGCCCTGATTGCCGGGCATGCGCAGCAGCACGATGCTGGCGACCTGCGCCATCGCTTCGAGCTGCAGCACGCCGGGCATGATCGGATGGCCGGGGAAATGCCCCTGGAAGTATGGCTCGTTGATCGTGACATTCTTGATGCCCGTACATTTCGATTCGCCCTCAAAGCCGATGATGCGATCCACCAGCAGGAAGGGATAGCGGTGCGGCAGGATGTTCATCACCTCGTTGATGTCGAGGACTGCCTCGCCACTCGGGATGTGCACTGGTGCCGGCACCATGCTGCGCATCTGGTTGTACTGCGCCACGATGGCGCGGGCCAGCTCCGTGTTCGGCCCGTGACCGGGACGCACCGCAATGACGTGCCCTTGGATGCGTTTGCCGGAGAGCATCAAGTCTCCCACAATGTCGAGAATCTTGTGGCGCACGAACTCATCCGCAAAGCGCAGCGGCTGCTTCGACAGCAGCGTGTCCCCACGAATGACGACAGCCGCTTCGAGCGTGCCCCCCTTGATGAGCCCCTTCTCCATCAGCGGTGCGATGTCCTCGTAGTACACAAAGGTACGTGCAGCCGCGATCTCCTTCTCGTAGGTCTCAGGATTGATCTCCGTGCTGAAATACTGCGTGAAGCGCCCACCGGGGCCGACGTTGGTGCAGGAGATGCGGAACTTTTTGTCGGGAACAATCGTCAGGATCGTGCCGTCACGGGTTTCTTGGTAGATCGGCTCGCGCACTTCGAAAACCTTGCGCGCTTCTTTTTGCTCCTGCAGCCCGGCGGACTTGATCAGTTCCACAAAGGGCATCGAGCTGCCATCAGCGATGGGCGGCTCATTGGCATCCATCTCGATGATCGCATTGTCCACCCCCATGCCCGCGAGCGCGGAGATGACATGTTCGACGGTGTGCACATTGACACCGCCTTCGGCGATGGTGGTGGCACGCTCGACCTTCTGGACTTTTTCGACCAGCGCCGGAATGAAGGGTTTGTCCTCCAGATCGATGCGGCGAAACTTGAAACCAAAGTTCTCCGGGGCGGGTTGGAGGGTGAGTGTGACCTGTTCGCCGGTGTGCAGCGAGGTGCCCGTCATCGAGACGGACTTGGCGAGGGTATGCTGACGGTCTGAGGCGGCCATAGGCGGGAGCGCGTTCGTTAACGTCGCGGCCGGGTGGGGTCAAAGGGAAATGCAAGGGGTGCCCCTCCCGTCTTTGGGCCAGTTTTGATACCCGCCCGTTACGACAGCGTACCTTTCACTCAATTCCCACGTGCAGGCGGGGGAGCCCCAAACGGATCCGCTCCCATCGTCGGCGCTGCCGGTTTTTCTTTCGCCACCGCCACGACGTAATGCGCCGTGTACTTGATCACCCGTTCCTCGCCGGGCTTGAGAGTCACTCGAAACTCGATGGTCCCCGCGTCCATTTTGCTAAATTCGGCGCTGTTGTCACGGATCTCCCAGTTCGTCCCACGGTAGAGATGCTCCACCACGCGGATCTCGACCGCTTCATCCAGCTTGCGGTTGCGAAGCTTGATTTCGAAGGATTCGTTGGTCACCAAGTCGGCCGAGTTATCGCTTTTGAAATTCGTTTGCTTGCGCTCACCGACGAGATCGAAGGCATTGCCTGAATAGAGCCGGAGAATTTCATCCCTGGCAGTGTGGCCGATCCTGTCTTCGCCGGTGAAGTGCAGACGACCGTCACGATCCTTGCGATAAAAACGCACCTTGCCCTTGGGCAGCGGCAATCCCAGATGATTGGCCTCGCTGTTTTTGATCTCACGCACGACCCATATCTTGGGGTTGCTCAGAGTGCCGTACTCGCTGTTCCCACGGATTCGCTCACTATTCCAGTTTTCATACATGCCCTGGCGAAGTTCAGCGCCGTCATAAATGAAAATCCGCTGAGCTTTGACCGCCTCGGCCCTGGCAAATTCGATCTGCTTTGTCTCATCATCATGCAAGGTTGCGGGCAAAGGAACGCTGTAGAGATGGAACTCATCGAAGACCTCCTCGGTTACTTTGGCCCTGGCTGCTCCATAATCAAAGACAACATTTTGCCCGCGCGATGGAGTCGCGGCGGCATAGACTGCATTTTCCGCGTCGCGGAGCTTTGAAACATCCCCGGCAATGAATTGCAGCCGGGCATCCTTGAACACCTTGCCGCTGCGGTTCGCGATGGTGATCCAGCCGGTAAAATCCATCACATCACCCGCCTCAAGGGCAACCACATTGTAACTGGCCTCCCAGCTCATCCCGCGTGTGACATAGCAAAGCTCAGCATCGAGCTTTGCGGCTTTCTCGGCAAAAATGCGCCAGTCGAGAGTGGGCTTGAGAATCGTGTCATCGGCGAATGCAGAGAAACGCGGTTCGCCGGGCAACGAGAACTGCAGTTTTCCATCCACTTCGACCACCGGCTGCGTGGAATCGCCGCCTCCCAGGTTTTGTGTATAGCCGCTGCGAATGACCTTGCCCTTCACGGTGCGGTCAGGCTTGCTCGGTTCGCGTACGACGAATTCAATCTCCTTACCCTCGTTGAGATGAAGCAGCAGCCCTTGGGAGACAGGATCAGCTCGGTAGTTCTGCTCCACAATGCTAAGCTTCACGCCGGACTTTGGATCACGCAGGATGACGGAGTCGGGTTCCAGATGGGCGGTGGTGTCGGCAAATCGCACCTGATTTACCCCCTGCTGCAAATCGAGGGGCACCACATCCCTCACAACTCCAAAATTTTGATTGTAGATGGTGAGTGATGTTTCCGCGCCAGCGTGGCCGACCAACATGACGAGAATAAAACCTAACAGGTGTTTTTTCATGGTAGATGGCGATCATAGCAACGCCACCTAGCCCCATGTCAATCATAAGCCGCACGATTACCCCACCTCTACTTCTTCCCAATGCACCACAGGTGCTTGTACCCTCGGATGAAAAGCTGCCCGTCGCTCACGGCGATGGAGCCGATGATTTTCTCCCCCAGTGAATTCGTCGCCAGCAGTTCAAATTTCGGACTCGCCTTGAAGACGAAACAATCGCCGATTTGATTCGCCGCATAGCATTTCCCATCGGCGCTCAGCACCAGCGAAGACCAGTTGTTCCCCTTCAGCCGCTCCTGAAACACCATCTCCCCCGTCTTAAGGTCCCGGCACTCGGCGATCCCGCCATCGCTCAAAATGTAGTGATAGCCACCATGCACCACCCCGCTGCCAATGCGCTGGCTGACCTTCGGCAGATGCCACACACGGTTTTTCTCGGTCACATCCCCATCCCCGCCGGTCTTCACCGCCAGCGCGGCGCCGCCGTAGCCGCTCATCGCAATCATCACGCCATCGGCAAACAACGGCGAATTATACACCAGGTTCGTCAGCCCGCCGGAGGTCCACAGCTCCTTGCCGCTCAGCGGATCAAAGGCGCAGGCACGCGTGGGGTAGCACATCAACAGTTCATACCGTGCGCCGATTTTGCGCAGCAGCGGATCGCTCCACGACCCCAGCCACTTCTTGTCCGCACCTTCACCAGAAGCCCCGCCCGGCTCCTTGTGCTGCCAGATCGTTTTGCCCGTCTTTTTATCAAAGCAGTACAGCACCGTGTTCTCTCCGGGCCCGAAGTTCAGAAACACCCGGTCCCCCGCGAGCACCGGCGAAGTCCCGTTGCCCCAGATGTGGTGCTGCTTGCCCAGATCCGTGCGCTTCCACACTTCCTTGCCATTCATGTCATAGCAAAACACGCCCGCCGAGGCGAAGTACACGATCACCCGTTCGCCATCCGTCGCCGGTGAAGCTGCGCAGTACGGATTCGTGCCATGCGTCAGTTCCGGCTCTTTGTAGATCGTCCCCGCCTCCCAGAGTTGCTTGCCGGTCTTCTTGTCAAAACACAGCAGCAGCCGCTTTCCCTCCTTCTCAATGGCCTGTGTCACCAGCACCTTGTCCCCCCACACCACCGGCGTCGAATTCCCCCGCTCCGGCAGTTCCACCTTCCACACCACATTCTCCGTCTGACTCCACTTTTCCGGCAGCTTCGACTCTACAGAGGTGCCGTCTCCGTTCGCCCCGCGCCACATCGGCCAGTTCTCAGCGTGCAGTGAGACAAGTGAACTCAGGGCAAAGACCAGCGGGAGGGTGCGTTTCATGGTGGTTGGGTGGGAGGCGGATTAAACGTAAGCCGGCAGGCAATCATGCATTTCCGTCTTCCGTGGAGTTCTAATATTGCCGTCAACATCAGAAAGCCCGGCGATTCCCTGCTTGCACATGGAGACCAGGGTTTCATAAACTCTTCCGCACCATGGAGCATGTGAACCGAATCCTTCTGCTAATCGTCAGTGCGGTCGCCTATGCGTTTGCCTTCCCTCCCTTCGGCTGGTGGCCGCTCGCCCTTCTCAGCGTCGGGGTCCTGGCCGGCTTTCTTCATAAGGCACGCCCCCTGCACGGACTCATCGCAGGCTTTTGGTGGGGCATGATCTCGTTCGGCACGGGCCTGTCATGGATCTATGAGATCTTCGGCCCTTTCAGCATCCTGCTGTGGGGCCTCCTGGCGGTTTTCCCGGCCATTTTCGGCGGCTTGGTCTGCCTGGCACAAAAGCACGGCGTCAAATCAGGCTGGCGGCTGGCCCTGTTTACCGCACTGGCCTGGACGGGAACAGAGTTCATACGCTGTGAACTCATGCCCCTGAAATTTCCATGGATGAATCTCGGCCTGGCGCTCGAACCATGGCCCTTTGTCTCGTTGGTGGGCGTGTACGGCTTGGGGTTTCTCAGTATCCTGGCATTGGCCGGCATCATCTTCCAAGCTTGCAGGGCTTGGTTGATCGCACTGGTCTTGGTGGTCATCGCAGATGCGGAATGGATGGCTTTGCGAGATCAGGTTCAGATTTACCGCCATGTCAAAGTCGCAGCCGTTCAGGCGGAAGGAGCAGCCACCGAAACCTACATCGCGCTGGCAAACAAAGCTCCAGCCGAAACACAGCTAATCCTCTGGCCGGAGAACACCCTCCCCATCGATGTGCGCAACGTCGCCAAAAGCGAACTCGCCCAAGTCCAGGCATTCGCTTTGCAGCGCAAGACCTTGCTCGTTTTCGGCACACAGACCCGCCTCGCTGGCCCCAAGTGGCAGAACACCGCGCTGACGATTGATGGCAACACAGTGCTGGGTGAACACGGAAAAAATCACACCGTCCATTTCTTCAACGATGGCGAGCACGGCACAACCGCCCAGCCCGTCATCACTCCCCTCGGCAAAATCGGCACCCCGATTTGCTTCGACTGTGATTTCCAAGACTTGGTCCGCAAAATGACCCTGGCAGGAGCCGAATTTTTTGCCGTGCCCTCCATGGATGCCGCCGGCTGGCCGGCTCGGCAGCACATCCAGCACTCTCAGCTCTTCCGCGTTCGCGCTGCCGAGAACCAGCGCAGCATGGTGGTAGCCGCCTCTTCCGGGGTCTCGCAGATCATCGACACCAAGGGGGCCGCCATCCAGTCACTGGCCCCCTTGAAGTCAGGCACCATCAGCGGCTCCATCGAGCGCCGAAACGACCTGACCTTTTACACCCGCACAGGTTGGCTGACCCCATGGCTGGCACTTGCGCTCCTACTCATCTGGACCACGTGGCTGCTGGCATTTTCAAAACTGAAAATAGGTGTCGTCCAAGGCTGACTACCTCTTTCCATCATGTCATTTCCCGGGCCGGGGAGGCCACTGCGTGCCATCCTTGAGGGTGAACTGTGTGACAGGCTGATCGGGTTTGAAATGGCCCCCTGTCAGCGCGGCAGCCGTCGCCGCGTCAGGGGGCGGCACCTTCTTGCCTGCGGTAAGTTCTTTCTCATGCGTTCTCAAAAAAGCCCGCCACGCATCACGGATCGCAAACCGCTGCTCGCGCGTGAAGTTGCTGCTCCCGCCACCGCCACCACCTGTCTCCAGTTGGATCGTCCCGATCATCAAAGAACTCACGGCAGTGTGTATCCTGTCCTGATCGGGGATCACACCCGCCCAGGCCTCCCAAAGCTCCAGCCCGCCGCCACAGGCCAGCGCCGCGTTATGGGCCGCATTTTGCAGGAAGCTTTCGTGCTCCAGCTCGATGATCTGTGCCAGCGGCCGGCAAAATTCAGCTCGTTTTGACTCTCCCGCGACCTCGCACGCAATCCGCTGCACCCTCCAGTCCTTGTCATCCAGCGCGTTGTACACCGCTTTGGCGGCGGCATCACTCAAGGGCTGCGGCAGGGCCTGCAAAGCGCAGACCTTCAGCGTGGGCGGACCGTACTCCACCCACGTGAGCATGCCCGTCTTCCATTCATCCCCCGATGGCTTCGGCACCACCTTGTCGGCAAGCTGCCGCAGCCACGCCACCTGATGCGCGACTTGTCCATTCCCATTTTCCAGCCTCCAGCCCCGTTTGCGCATGCCATCAAGCACCCCGAGCAGCACCCCTTGCGGCATCGGTGGGTCCAGGGTGTTCGCCTTTGGTCCCGCACACGGTTCATGCCGGGCGCTCAATGCCTGCTGCAGCACTGCCAGCACCTGCGTCGCATGCTCACGACGCGCACGCGTCTGCAAGAGCTGCCCCGCACACTGCACCACCGCATCTGATTTGTGCCATAACAGCTTCAGCCCCGCCTTCAGAAGCGGCTGCTCAAACCGCGCCTCCCAGGAGACGGGCAGAAGAGGCTCAATCTGATACTGCGACCCAAAAAACGCATGTGCCACTGCTTTGCCTCCGTCCTCAAGAGACGGCAGCCGCCGGAAAAGCTGCTGACCGCTCGTTTCCACCACCTCATCAGAAGCATTCTCCAGCAAATTCAACAGCGCCTCCGTTGCCTCCGGCGTCGCAATATGACCAATGCCCTTCACCGCCGCCTTCGAGCCAGCCTGTGCATGCTGAATCAGCACCGGCAGGTAAATAGGATGCCTCAGTACACTCAGCGTTTTCTCCAGCTCCCATTGAAGGCGCAAAGCCTCTGAAACATCACTGGGAGCCACCGCTGGCTGGCGCGCAAAAGCGGCTTCGACATACCGCACCGCTTCCTCCTCGCTCGGCAGCCTCACTTTCACGCTCATCTTCGCCACGGGATGCGGCAAAGCCGCATTCAGCTTCCAGCCAAGATCATGCCCCGCAGTGACCGTATAAACCCCCGGCTTTTTGAAACTCACGTAGCAGTCCAGCGGAAACTCAACCTCACTGCTGGCTCCCGGAGCAATGATACTCCCACCACCCAGGCCTCCACCGCCAAAGCCATAAGCCTCCCTCAGTAGTTCAGGAAGCATCTTTCCATTGGCATCATGCACCCTCACCTTCATCCGTTGCGGGTAGCCCGTGGCCCGATAGTCACCGCCAGAAGAGATGTTAAACGGCTGCTTGCCCTCATTGTGGACCACCAGCGCCGCCGGAATCTCCCGGCCGATGACAACGGTCTCAGGCAATCGCAAGCTGAGCTTCACAAGCAGTGGCACTGGATCCTTGGTCGGCCAGTCTTCTTCTAGCGGCAGCGCCTGCTCAGCGATCAGCGGCAGGCTGATAAAGCAGAACAACAGCAACAATGGGTTCATTTTCATGATTACCCTCCAGCATAGCTGAATCGCCGGGGTGCCTGTCAATGCTGAGGCATACCCATCGGACAGATCGGCAGACCTGTCTCCATCACCATGAAAAACGCCCGGCTGCTGGCATTTTCAAAACCGAAAATGCCGCAGCCAGTCGCTGTCAGCCGAGATTAATCCTCACCACCCGCAGCAAGCTGCGCAATGACGTTGATGTCTTCGAGCGTCGTGGTGTCGCCCTTGATCAGTTCGCCGGCGGCGATCTGCTTCAGCAAGCGGCGCATGATTTTGCCTGAGCGTGTCTTCGGCAGCGCCGCAGCAAAGCGGACCTCGTCCGGTGTGGCCACAGGGCCGATGACTTTGCGGACGTGCTTCTTCAGCTCTTCGCCGAGTTCGCGGCCAGACTTGATGCCTTCCTTCACAGTCACAAAGCACACGATGCCCTGGCCCTTCATTTCATCAGGGCGACCCACCACAGCGGCTTCCGCAACGGCAGGATGGGAAACGAGGGCGCTTTCCACTTCGGCGGTGCCGAGGCGATGACCAGCGACGTTAAGCACGTCGTCGATGCGGCCGATGATCCAGAAGTTGCCCTGCTTGTCACGGCGGGCTCCGTCACCGGCAAAGTACCAGCCTTTGAACTCGCTCCAGTAAGCATCCTGATAGCGCGCCTTGTCGCCCCAGATGCCGCGCAGCATGGAAGGCCATGGCTTGCGGATGACCAGCTTGCCCTGCTCATTGACGCCGACCTCTTTGCCAAGGTCATCGACGATGGCGGCATCCACCCCAAAGAAGGGCAGTGTGGCCGTTCCGGGCGTGGTCGGTGTCGCACCGGGCAGCGGGGTGATCATATGGCCGCCGGTTTCAGTCTGCCACCAGGTGTCCACGATCGGGCATTTGCCGCCGCCAACCTTGTTGTGATACCACATCCAGGCTTCAGGATTGATCGGCTCACCCACGGTGCCAAGCAGGCGCAGACTGCTGAGATCATGCTTCTTCAGCCACTCGTCTCCCCACTTCATGAAGGCGCGAATCGCCGTCGGAGCGGTGTAAAACACGGTCACGGCGTATTCTTCGATGATCCTCCAGAAACGGTCGTTCTCAGGCCAGTTTGGCGCACCTTCAAACATCAGCGAGGTCGCCCCCAGGGCGAGCGGACCATAGACCATGTACGTGTGGCCTGTCACCCAGCCGATGTCGGCGGTGCACCAGTACACATCGTCGTCGCGCAGATCGAAGACGTATTTGCAGGTCATCTGGGAGTGCAGCAAATACCCCCCCGTGGTGTGCAGGATGCCCTTCGGTTTCCCGGTGCTGCCGCTGGTGTAAAGAATGAACAGAGGCGACTCGGAATCCATCGCCACCGGGGCGCAGTGAGCGTCCACATACTCGAGTTCACGGTGCCACCAGACGTCACGGCCTTCCTCGATGTGCACATCCTGACCCGTGCGCCGGTACACAATCACCGTCTCCACCGGCGTGTCCTTGGCATGCAGCGCGTCATCCACGTTCTTCTTCAAGGGCACCACCGCGCCACGGCGGTAGCCGCCATCAGCGGTGATGATGATCTTCGCGCCGCAATCCAGCACGCGATCCTTGATCGATTCGGCACTGAAGCCGCCGAAGATCACGCTGTGCATTGCGCCGATGCGAGTGCAGGCCAGCATGGCGATCGCCGCCTCAGGAATCATCGGCATGTAAATGATGACGCGGTCGCCCTTTTTGACCTTGTTGCGCTTCAGCACGTTGGCAAAGCGGCACACTTCACGGTGGAGCTGCTGGTAGGTGAGCACACGCTTCTCCCCAGGCTCGCCTTCCCAGATCAGTGCGGCCTTGGTCTTGCGTGGGCCGTCAAGATGCCGGTCGAGGCAGTTTTCGCTGACATTGAGCTTGCCGCCGATGAACCACTTGGCGTTCGGGCATTTCCAGTCCATCACCTTGGTGAAGGGCTTCGTCCACAGCAGTTCCTTGGCTTCACGGCCGAAGAACTTGTCAGGATGCTTGATCGACTCCTCATGCATCCTTTTGTACTGGGCCATCGAACTGATGCGGGCCTTCTTGGAGAATTCTGCGCTCGGCTTGAAGACCCGGCTTTCAGTCATCAGGGATTTGGAATTACTGCCAGCCTTGGCGGCGGTTTTGACAGCTTTTTGGGGGGCGGTTTTGGCGGCGGCTTTCTTGCTCATGTCGGGTTGGGGTCGGCGATTGGGAGGCGTAGAGTAGAAACCGGAGCCGCTCGCGTGCAAGGTGAAGCTGCATCTACCCGCTACTGACAGCAGGGCTTACGCACCAAAACCGTGGAAAATGCGAAAGGTAACGGTGGTCCTGAAAGCGGGGTCGAGAGCACAGCGTTTGCGCTGGCTGCGGATGGAGCCTTTGACCTTGCTGGTTCTGAGCACTTTGGCCGAGAGTTCG
>JAIPJY010000031.1 GCA_021733925.1 Prosthecobacter sp.
TTAGAGTGTCATACCTCATGAATCTCAATAAGAGCCTCCAAATTCGGCCCCAGTCTCAATTCCAGATGTGTCGTGATGAATCGAGAATCGTACAGCCGATTCTCAGCGTCTTTAATTTCTAAGTCCGACAGTCTGCTAGGTCCATACCGTTATCCCTATTCAGGGATGTATGCCGAAGGCATGCGAGAAGCGTTCTGCTTCCTTTGGAAGCTCATGGCTGGGCGCCCCGATATTTTATCGGCTCCGGGCGCACGTCCCTGCCGCGCCACTTCGCCACATACTCCGCCGAAAAACCTGCGCACACTCTCATCATCGCCCCACCACACCTCAATCCAATCAAACCCTTTCCCCATTCCTTTGCTCCCCATTCCCTTGCCAAAAACAAACGCCCCCTTTCGCCCACAACCCTCTAACACCCCCCATCCTCCCAGGTGCATTTTAGATACATCCTTGTGCGCGTATCACCGCCACGACCTGACAGATTCAAACACCCCGACTTGTAGCCTCCATCGTCATCCCCCGCACCGCCCGCAAGAAACACCCACGCTCCCCCGTTTCTACTTGTGCAAACACTTTAGCATATAGAAAATGCCAGCCGCCCGCTCAACCCGCCGCCAGCCAAGGACAAAGCCAAAACCCAAAGCCCCCGTCCACGACTCCGGCTTCAGCACCCCCAGTCTCGACCGCGCCCTGGCCGTGCTCCAATGCCTCGGCGGACACCCCCAAGGCCTCACGCTTTCCGAGATCGCCGAGGCCCTCAAACTCTCCGTCAATTTCGTCTATCGCGTCACCCAGTCCCTCGTCTCCCACGGCTACCTCGTGCGCGATGCCGAAAAACGCTTCAGCGTCGGCTCCGCCATGCTCAAACTCTGCCAGCCCGTCATCGATGACGTCCCCCTCACCGAGGCCGCTCTCCCCGCCATGCGCTGGCTCAGCGATCAAACCGGCGAAGCCGCCCACCTCGGCATCCTCAGCGGCTCCGAAGGCATCGTCCTCGAGCGCGTCATCGGTCGCGCCATGATCAAATTCTACGTCGAGCGCGGCACCCGCTTCCCCCTCCACACCAGCGGCCCCGGCAAGGTCATGCTCGCATTCACGCCGGAGGCCGAGCGCGACGAAATCATCACCGGCATGAAGTTCGAGCGCTTCCAACCATGGACCATTTCGAGCCGCAAAGATTTCCTCAAGTGCCTCGACCTCGTGCGCGCCCAAGGCTACGCCGTCGATGCCGGCGAGCACCTGGAGGGCCACAATTGCCTCGCCGCTCCCATCTTCGATGCCGAAGGCCACGCCATCGCCAGCCTCTGGATCACCGGCCCCAGCCAGCGCCTCAGCGAGGAGCGCATGCTAAAGCTCGCCCCTGTCGTGAAGCAGGCCGGCCACATGGCCACTGCAGCCTTAAATCCCCGTGCAGTCGCCCGATGAAACTCACGCCCTTCATCCTCACGCTCGCCTGCCTGCTGGCATCCATGCACGCCGAAGAGCGTTTCCTGCTCGCCGCAGATAACCAGGTCATCGAGATCAACCGCGCTGGCAAAGTGACCGACATTCTGAAGCACCCGCGCCACATCGGCATCTACGATGCCTGGCGCCTGCCTGATGGTGGCATCGCCTACGCCCATCGGGGTGGACTTGCGGTCTTCGACTCAGCCCACAAGCTCTTGCTGGACCACCCCGCCCGCGCAGGAGCCACCGGCACCGAGGCCAGCAGCTGTGCCGTTCTCGATGGAGGGTCGAAGTTCGCTCTCATGGACAGCGGCGCGTGCCAGATCCGTGTGGTGGACCGCAGTGGGTCCGTCATCAGCGAAACGCCCCTGCCAGATCTCGCCGCCGAGCCGCTTCACTTCCGCTATCGAATGATCCGCACCGTCCGGGGCGAGGACTCCTTTTGGGTCGCCCAGTACGCTCGCAAAACCCTGCTCAAGGTGCAGGTGCAGACAGGCAAAATTCAGCAGACCATCCCATTGGAGCCGCTTCTGAAACAAACGCCCACCACGAAGAAGGCCTTCGCTGTGCTGCAATCAGGGGATGGCTCTCTGTTCGTCTCCACCTCCACCGGCTGCCAGTTGCTGCATCTCGATGAATCCGGCAAAGCTCAGCAGTGCTGGACCCGCGAGGACCTCGGTCTCTCCTGCCGCTACCTCCTCGGCATGTCGCAGTTGAGCAATGGCAATGTCCTCATCGCCTGTGGTGATTATCATCTTCAGCAGCCAGACGAAGGCCGCGACCTGCTCGCCGAAATCACCACCGATGGCAAAGTCATCTGGCGCTTCACTCGCGACCAGTTGGTGGATCAGATCGAAGGCGCCGTCGATCCCCGCACCAAGCTGGAGGAGATGCGCATCACCCACGTGCATGCCTATGACACCGAGCGTGCAAACCAATGCCTGGAGGTGAACCGATGAACCGCCCCCTTCTCATTCTCTGTCTTTTCCCGCTCTCTGCGGCATGGCCTCAATCAGCCCCCCCGCAGATCGACAAGAGCTGCATCGAATGCCACGACAAAGACACCACCAAAGGCAGCCTCGATCTCACCGCGCTCCCCTTCGATCTCACCAACCCCGCCACCCGCGACCGCTGGATCCGCATCCACGACCGCGTCGAAAAAGGCGAGATGCCACCCAAGTCCGAAGACCTGCCGAAGGAGCAGCGCGCCGAACTCGTCAAATCCCTCTCCACATCCATCACCACCGCCGATCACGCCGACATCCTCGCCCACGGTCGCGGCCCCCTCCGCCGCTTAAACCGCGACGAATACGAACAAAACCTGCGCGACATCCTCCAACTCCCCGACCTCGACATCCGCGACATCCTCCCCGAAGACCGCGAAGGCCACCGCTTCAACAAAACCACCGACATGCTCGACATGTCCCGCGTGCAGCTCGTCGCCTATCTGGATGCCGCAGAGGCCGCGCTGCACACGGCCATGACCACCGAAGCAGCACCACCTCCGGCAATCAAATATCGCGCCGTCGGAACCGATCTCTTCCCCGGCACCGGCACCTTCGGCAATCGCGAGGCCATGTTCTTCGCCCGTGACAACAAGGCCATGGAATTCAAAGGCCAGCGTGATAAATCCGAAAAGGACGTCGCCAAAGACGAAACCATCGAGATGGCTTTGTTCCGCTCAGCAAGCTGGCCCTACCTCGGCACTCCCAAACACTTCACCGCCAAACGCACCGGCAACTACAAGGTGCGCTTCTCCGCCCGCGCCGTGCTACAGCAGCCCGGCTACGTGATCACCCCGGCCACACACCCTGTGCCGATGACCTTCCGCACTCGCAAGCCTGCAGGGGTGGACATCATCAATGAAGTCCACGATTCGGGCGGCATCCTCGACATCCAACCCACCCAGCGTGTGTTCGAAACCACCGTGCGACTGCGCCAAGGCGAGGCCATCGAATACAGCCTGCTCGGTCAGCCGATGCCGCTGGCCATGAATCCCAACGGCTCCGCCCCCACCTACCGCTACCCACCCTTTCCCGAAGGCGGCCAGCCCGGCATCGCCGTGCAGTGGCTCGAAATCGAAGGCCCCATCGAATCGCAAACCTGGCCACCACCATCTCACCGTATCCTCTTTGATGACCTCGGCGTCGAGGTCAAACCCAAGGACCCGCAGCAAGAAGCCAAGCGCCTCCTCCGCCGCTTCGTCAAGCTCGCCGCACGCGAGCCCGTGCCCGAAGAAGACTTGCAGATGTTCGATGCCCTCATCCAGGCCCAGCTCGCCAAAAACACCTCATTCGCGGAAGCCATGCTCGCAGGCTACAAAGCCTTCCTCGCCTCCGGCGACTTCATCTACGTCCGCGAACCCGTGAAGGCCGACGATCACTTCGCCATCGCCTCCCGCCTCTCCCACTTCCTCACCAACTCACGCCCCGACGCAAAGCTCATGGACCTCGCGCAAAACAAAAAGCTGCGCGATCCCCAAGTTCTCCGCGCCGAAACCGAACGCCTCATCGCCAGCACCGGCTTCGACCGCTTCGTCAAAAACTTCACCGACTGCTGGCTCAACCTCCGCCACATCCGCCGCGACGACCCCGACATCCGCCTCTTCCCTGAGTATCGCTTCGACGAATACCTCGTCGAAAGCATGGAGCGCGAAACCCGCACCTTCTTCACCGCCATGATCCGTGAAAACCTGCCCGCCAGTGTGCTGGTAAAAACAGACTTCGTTTTCGCCAACGACCGCCTCGCCAAACACTACCAGCTTCCACCACTCACCGGCTCCGCCATGCGCAAAGTCACCCTGCCCAAGGACAGCCCCCTCGGTGGTCTGCTCACTCAGGCAGCCGTTCTCAAAGTCAGCGCCAACGGCACCAACACCTCACCCGTCGTGCGCGGAGCCTGGGTCATGGAGCGCCTCATCGGCCAGCCACCCCCGCCTCCCCCATCAAGCGTCCCCGCCGTCGAGCCCGACATCCGCGGAGCCAAAACCATCCGCGATCTCCTCGCCCTCCACACCCAATCCAAATCCTGCGCCGCCTGCCACGCCCGCTTCGATCCCGTCGGCCTCGCCTTGGAAAACTTCGACATCCTCGGCGGCTGGCGCACCCACTATCGTGGCCTCGAAGAAGGCCAGCCCGTCACCGGCATCGACCGCGCCGGCCACAGTTACAGCTACACCCTCGCCACCCCCGTGGACACCACCGGCAAACTCCTCGACGGCCGCACCTTCAATAACATCAACGACCTCAAAACCCTCATCGCCGCCGACCCCCGCCAGCTCGCCCGCAACCTCCTCCATCAGTTCACCATCTACGCCACCGGCACCCCCGTCCGTTTCTCCGACCGCCCCGAAATCGAATCCCTCCTCAACACCTGCGCCAAAAACAACTACCCCATCCGCGACCTCCTCCACGCCCTGATCCAAAGCCCCATCTTCCTCGGACAGGCAGATAAATGATCGAAACTTCCCAACTCTGCACAAACAATGTCTATCACCAAGGTCATTGACGATCCCTCCGCCGACTGGCTGCGGGAAGCCCCAGCGTCGGAGTCAGCGATCACCAGTTTGGTCGCCTCATCATCATGGGAGCTTCCAGCCGATTATTTGGATTTCCTCCGCCTCTCAAATGGTGGTGAAGGAGAGCTGGGAATTCAGCCATGCTGGTTTTGCATGTGGAGAGCTGAAGAAGTCATCGCGTTTGCGACCGACTACCAGGTGGCTGACTACGCGCCAGGCTTCTTCGCATTTGGCACAAACGGCGGCAGCGAACTCCTTGCATTCGACTGCCGCAGTTCGCCTCCTTGGCCAGTCGTTGCTCTACCATCCATCGGCTTGGAACCCGATGAGGCCATGCCCGTGTCCGCGAACTTTGGCGACTTTGCCCAACAAATGGGAAGAAGTTATAAAGAGTAACTAGTTATGAATGCCTTCGCCTTCAAGAACTCCCAACAACATCTGCGCCGCCCTATCCTCGAACTGAGGCGATTGAAGCGCATAAGTCCGACCATGCTCCAGAGGCGCGACGCTGTCTTCGTTGTCAATATCCACCGCCAGATAGCGAATCAAACGAAGCTTGTCGACCGCCGGCAGCAACAGGGCCGATGGCAGGATTTCGCTGAGAGTCATGGGTCAAGGTTAACCGTTTGAACATTCAAAGTCAAAGTTCAATGAATCCCCCCTACATTGCCTATTTTCTCTCCCGTTGCTACTCCTCGCGACCTCCCATCGAGGTCACTAAGTCGCATATCTTTCCGACACCGTCCTTCGCCACTCCACTCCGCCGTACACCAGCCCCAACGGGGCTGCGTAATACAGCCCAGGGGTGCCGAGCTTTAGCGAGTGCTCCCCTGGGTATAGCAACACCCGACCGGGAAGCAAACCCACCGCTCCATTGCACCCAACGGTCACCAGCAGCGTCTGCAAAACGCTCCGCCTCATATCTGCTCACGCGTTTACTTCGCAAGCTGACACCATCCTTCGCCACTCCACTCCGCATCACACCAGCCCTGAAGGGGCTGCGTAATACAGCCCAGGGTCAGCCGAGCCTAAGCGAGGCGACCCTGGGTTTTGCGCCATCAATCCGGGAAGCAAACCCATCACTCCGCCACACCTGACGGTCACCAGCAGCGTCTGCAAATCGCCCCGCCACGCATCTGCCCGCGCGTTAACTCACTGCCCCATACGATTGTCTCATGAACGCCCCCCACATCGCCAAACCCCTCTCTCGCCGCCGCCTCCTCCGCAGCGCAGGCGTGACACTGGCGCTCCCAATGTTGGAATGCCTGCGTCCGGTGTTCGGACGCGCCGCACAGGTAAAGCCCCCCCAACGCCTCCTCATCATCTCCAACAATCTCGGCTTCCTTCCGAAACCCTTCTTCCCCAAAAACACCGGCCGGGACTACGAACTGTCGCCAACTCTTTCGGGACTCAGCGACGTCCGCAACGAGTTCACCCTCTTCAGCGGCATGTCGCACCCGGACGTCAATGGCGGCCACAGCGCAGAGAACTGCTTCCTCACCGCCGCACGCGGCCCCACGAAGAGCGGCTTCCGCAATCAGATCTCCCTCGATCAATACATCGCCGAAAAGCTCGGCCAGCAGACCCGCTATCCAACGCTGAACCTCGGCGTCAACATCGACAAAGCCAACCGCAGCCTCTCCTGGACCCGCGACGGCGTCCTCCTCCCCGCCGAAGACAGCGCACCCGCCCTCTTCCGCCGCATGTTCGTCCAAGGCGATCCCGCCGCCGTCAAAAAACAACTCCAGCAGCTCGACGAACGCGGCAGCATCCTCGACACCCTCATGGATCAAACCAAGCGCCTCAGCCGCGACCTCGGCAGCACCGACCGCGCGCGTCTCGATCAATACCTCACCTCTGTCCGCGAAGTCGAAGAACGCCTCCTCACCGCCCGCGAATGGGAGCTCAAACCCAAGCCCGTCGCCACCCAGCCCGAGCCCAAAGACATTCAAGACAAGAAGCTCATCTTCGAAAAATTCGACCTCATGCTCTCCATGGCGCAGCTCGCCTTCGAGTCCGACTCCACCCGCATCGTCACCCTCATGGTCGATGCTTTTGCCACACCCGCCTTCCATCTGCCCGGCGCTGACAACACCACCGAAGGCTACCACGGCCTCAGCCATCACGGTCAGTCCGAAGAGAAAGTGCGCCAGCTCGCCGAAGCCGATCGCGAACAAATGCGCCTCTTCAAAAAACTCATCCAAACCCTCGCTGCCAAACGCGAAGACGAAGCCCGTCTCCTCGACCGCACCATGGTCCTCTTCGGCAGCAACATGGGCGACGCCAACACCCACGACAACTACAACCTCCCCATCCTCCTTGCCGGTGGCGGTTTCAAACACGGCCAGCACCTCGCCTTCAAACGCGACAACAACCTCCCCCTCAGCAACCTCTTCGTCTCCCTCCTCCAACACCTCGGCGTCGAATCCAACAACTTCGGCTCCAGCACCGGCACGCTCACCGGTCTGACCTAACACGGCGATATCCCAGAACTTGCGCATAAAAAAAGATGGGGCCGAATGCCCCTCTTAAGAGCTGAGTGCATCGAACAATCCAGCGCTGTACTGTAGTACCGGCTTTAGCCGGAATCTGGTTCTGGAAATCCGTTTTTATAACAACCGGAGTTTTTCAGGCTTCATGCGTAAATCATAAGCCCTGTCCCGCCTTCGCGTGGGTTGCACTCGTCCCATTGTCAGGAATGGTTCCCCCTTTGAAACCAGCCCTGCTCATCTTTGCGTCCATCTCATGGACGTGGTTGAATCCACAGCTTTCCAGCCTGGACCATCGAGAGCATGAACTGCATGCGAAGCTATCACAGCTTCCCGCTCTTCCTGCACCCCAACCCCAAGAGCACGCCGGCTTCCACAGCGGCCTCGCCCCCCACGCCGATTCCGTCCGCTGGGTCCAGCTCGATCTCGGAACCGAACATGCTTTAGACTCAGTCATCGTCATCCCCGCCATGCTCGGCGTGGCCGAAGCCTACGGCTTCCCCCAACGTTTCCGCATCGATGCCTCAAACGACCCTCTTTTTGCTGAATCCGACACACTGCTGGATCAAACGTCCGCCGATGCACTTCCATCCCTTGCGCCCTGGTGCGTCATCACAAAAAACATCAAAGCCCGCCACATCCGCTTCACCGCCACCAAACTCGCCGCCCAGCCCCACCAAACCAGGCGCTTCATCTTCTGCCTCGGTGAACTTCTAGTCTTCAGCCAAGGCCGCAACGTAGCCCTCCATGCCCAGGTCCTGGCCCCAAACTCCGTCGAGACCCTCCCCACCTGGTCCCCCCGCCATCTCGTCGATGGCGCCTACGCACTTGGCCTGCCAGTGCAACCTGATGAAATAAACGGCAACGGCTGGCACAGCGGCATTTCCACCACCACCGATACAACAAAATGGGTGCAGGCAGATCTAGGCTCCCCACACCCCATCGACGAGATCCGCCTCATCCCCGCACACCCCCGTGACTACCCCGAGCGCTCCGGCTTCGGCTTCCCCCGCCGCTTCAAAGTGGAAGCCGACGGCAAAACAATCTTCGATGGCACCACCGCAGACTTCCCCAATCCCGGCGACACCCCTGTCGCCTTTCCCACCCCCGGCCTGCACGCCCAGAGCATTCGTTGCACCGCCACGCAACTCTGGGAACGCAGCGGCGACTTTGTGTATGCCCTTGCAGAACTGCAGGCTTTTGATGCAGGTAAAAACATCGCCCGCGAGTCGGTTATCACAAGTTCCGACGACACCATCACCCCCTCGTGGAGCCGCGAAGGTCTCATCGACGGACGCAGCAGTTCCGGCGTACTCCTCGATGAAGCCACCTGGCTCTCGGATCTCTCTCAACGCCGCCAGATCACAGATGAACTCGCCGCTCTGGAAGTTCAGCGCACCACAGCGCTTATCATTGCACAAACACGCATTGCATGGCTGGCGGTCGGTGTGTTTTGTATCGCCATAGCCATCGCTTGGCTGATGGTAGTGCGCTCGCGTCGCTCTCGTCGTCGCGAGATGGAATCACTGCGCCAACGCATCTCACGTGATCTGCATGACGACATCGGCAGCCACCTTGGCAGCATCCGCCTCATGTCCGAACTGGCCTTGCGCGACGGTTCCGCATCCGACTCACTTGAGGAAATCCATCGTCTAGCCGGTGAAGCCGCCGAATCCATGCGCGGCATCATCTGGCTTGTGCGCGAAGGCGATGCGCCACCGGTTGCCAGCCTCGTCGAAGCCATGCGTCAAAGTGCTGCAGTCTTGCTAAAAGACACCGAATGGCAAATGGAGGCACCAGACGGCAATTCAGCCACCGCCTCGCTCGAATTCCACCGGCAGGTCTTCCTCCTCTTCCGCGAAGCTGCGCACAACATCGCCCGTCATGCGCATGCTGCAAAAGTGCGCATTGAAGTGCACTGGAAAGCAAAACGTTTCCACCTCCACATCGAAGACAACGGCTGCGGCTTTGATGTCGCCGCCATCACTGCTGGCAACGGCCTCGCCAATCTCCACCACCGCGCCAAAGTACTCGGCGGCACCTTGCAGATCACCAGCAGTCCCGCTGCCGGCACCCGCATCACCTTGGAGGCCGATTTCTCATGAAAACGCTCTGGATCGTTGAAGACCACGCTGCCTTTCGCCGCACTCTCGTGCGCGTCTTGAATGCCGAGACCGACCTGAAATGCACTCGCGATTTCGACTCCTGCGAAAAACTGCTCACCGCACTGGCCAAGCCGGATGTGCCCGATTTGATCCTCCTCGATGTCGGGCTGCCCGGCATGAGTGGGCTTGAAGGCATTCGTTTGATCAAGGAGCGCGCACCCAAGGCGCTCGTCGTCATACTCACCGTTTTCGAGGACGATGACAAAGTCTTCCAGGCCATCTGCGCCGGAGCAGCCGGATATTTGTTGAAGACCAGCAGCGCTGCCGACATCACGCAGGCGGTGCGCGATGCGCTGGCGGGCGGATCGCCGATGAATCCGCGCATCGCCCGCCGCGTGCTCGAGATGTTTTCCAAGTTCGCCCCGAAGCAGAACGACTACGGTCTCAGCGAACGTGAAAAGGAGATCCTTCAGCTCATGACCACCGGTCTCATTAAAAAGGAGATCGCTGACAAGCTCATGCTCAGTGTACATACCGTCGACACCTACCTCCGCCGCATCTACGAAAAACTGGCGGTAAACACGCGCACGGGGGCCGTGGCCAAGGCGCTCAAGGAAGGGTTGGTATGAGGAGGCATGTAAAAAACGCTGCGTCTGCCGTATAAACTCTGTGATGTTAACGACTCGATTTCTCCTGCCACTATTCACGCTTTCATGGGTGATTGCAGGCAACGCCGCAGATGTGCTGGAGCCTTATTTCAAGGAGCACTGCCTGCGCTGCCATGGTGAGAAGAAGCAGAAGGGGGATCTGCGGCTGGATACGCTGGCGCGGGATTTTACGGGAGGCTCGGAAACGGAGCGCTGGTTTGAGATAATCACCCGCATTGGCTCGGGCGAGATGCCGCCGGAGGATGAGCCGCAGCCGTCGGCAGATGCTTCGGGGCGGGTCATGGAGTGGCTGTCTGCACGGATCAAAGAAGGGGAATCGGCACGCATGGCGAAGCGCGCGCCAGTGGCCCACTATCGGCTGAGCCGGGAGGAGTATTCGTTCACGGTCGCGGATTTCCTGGGCGTGCAGTACGACACCCGCGCGCCGGGGGCGTTTTCCGAGGACCCGCAGTGGCAGGGTTTTGAAAGGCTTGGCAGCGAGCTGTCGCTTTCACCTTCGCATGTGGAAAAATACCTGAAGGCGGCGGCGGAGATCATTGATCTGGCCTTTCCAGACAAGAAGCCGTTTCAGGTGAAGTCGCATGTGGATGCTCTGTACATGGACTGGCAGAACGCAGGAAAGCGCAAGGAACTGGACGCCATCGGCATTACGCCCAAGATTCGGACATTGTTCTGGCCGGGGCACATCCTGTCCAATGTGCGTCCTGACGGCGGCTATCGGCAGGCGGCGGGTCGCTATCGCGGACGAATTCAATTGAGCGGACTGACTCCTGCGGGCGGACGCACGCCGCATGTGACTCTGTATTCCAAGGAGCTGGACCGCATGATTTTCGAGGCCGATGTGCTCGCCCCGGAGGACAAGCCTGCGGTGCTGGAGTTCGAGGTCTTCCTGCCAGCGGGCAAGTGGGACGTTGCCATCAGCAACGCGGTGCCGGGACCGTCGAACCTGCCCCATGCGGGTCGGCCGGGCGGTGCTGTTTTAACCACGCTGAAGGATCCAAAATCGCGTGAGCCGTGGCAGCGCAAGATGACGGATGATGAAGGCAAGCCGCTGTATCCGCTGCTGATTGTGGACTGGATCGACTGGGAGGGGCCGCTGGTAAGCCCTGAGGACCTGCAAAAACGCGAGGGCCTCTTTCCGGCTGACAACGCCGATGCGAATGCTGTGCTGGCCTGTCTCACGCGCTTTGCCGAAGGTGCATGGCGCCGACCGGTGATGGCGGAGGAAGTGCGGCCCTACATGGGCATTGTGGAGCATGAGCAGGCGGCGAAAACTCCCCTGCGAGCGGCTTATAAAACAGCGCTGCTTGGCGTGCTGGCATCGAAGAATTTCACTTATCTCACGGAGGGTTCGCCGGGAGAGAAACGAATGCTGCTCAATGACTGGGAACTGGCCTCGCGGTTGTCCTATTTCCTGTGGAGTTCTGCGCCGGATGCGAAGCTGCGTGCTGCGGCCACAAGTGGGGCACTGCGCACGAGCGAGGGCTTGCGTGCAGAGGTCGTGCGCATGCTGGCGGATGCCAAGACTGCGCGCTTTGCGGAGGTGTTTCCTCGCCAGTGGCTGCAGTTGAAACGAGTCGGGGAGTTCCCGCCGGATGAGAAGCTCTACCCTGACTACGAAGCGTGGCTGGAGCACAGCATGGTGCTGGAGACCACGAGCTACTTTGCCGAAATGTTCCGCCAAAACCTGCCGCTGCGCGAGTTCATCGACTCGAACTGGACCATGCTGAATCCGCGGATGGCGCTGCACTACGGCATCACTGCGCCAGATAGCGCCGATTTTCAGCGGGTTGCGCTCAGCCCCGAGCAGCATCGCGGCGGGCTGCTCACGCAGGCGTCCATTCTCAGCCTGAGTTCGGATGGCACGAGGCATCGCCCGGTGCATCGCGGTATCTGGGTTTCGCAGGCCATTCTGGGCAAGACCCCGCCACCACCGCCGCCGAATGTCAGCGCGATTCAACCGAACCCCGTGAATGAACCCAAGGCCACGATCCGCCAAAAGCTCGCCGCGCATAAGGCGAACCCCAACTGCGCCGCCTGCCACGCGAAGATTGATCCGCTTGGGCTGGCCTTTGATCATTACGACGCCATTGGCCGCTGGCGCACGGAGGAAGTCGTACCCACGGGCAAGGGGAACAATCCGCCCGTGGATGCCAGCGGTACGCTGTCGGACGGACGCCACTTTGCCGACTCTGCCGAGTTTAAAAAGCTGCTCGCCGCGAAACCGGAACCGTTTGCCCATGCATTCGTCAGCAAGCTGGCGGTGTATGGCCTGCGCCGGGCGGTGACGCTGGATGATGAAGCTGCCCTTAAGGCCATCGTCGAGAAGTGCAAGAGCAGCGACTATGCTCTGCGTGATGTCATTGAAGCCTTTGTATTGTCAGACCTTTTTCGGAAGCGTTAGCCATCCTCTGAACCCATCTCTCATATGAATTTCCTATCACAATCTTGGCTCATTGGCCGCCGCCATTTCCTGCGCGGTCTGGGTGTCTCCGTCGGTCTGCCCTTGCTGGACTGCATGAGCCCGCTGCGGGCTGCTGCTGCCCCGCCGAAGGCCAAGCGCAGTGTCTTTGTGTATCTGCCTAATGGAGTAAACACGCTCGACTTTCAGATTTTGGATGCGGGCAAGGACTACCGTATCAGCCGTGGACTGAAGCCACTGGAACGCCACCGCGCCAACATCACGCCGATCTCGGGGCTGCATCATCCGCATGGGCTTGGGCATCATCATGGCTGCCAGAGCATCTGGCTCACGGGCGCGGAGATCGGCCAGGGGAAGCGAAACAGCATCAGCCTGGATCAGATGATCGCCGAGAAGCTTGCGCCGCACACAAGGTTTTCCTCGCTGGAGATCAGCGATACAGGACGCTCGCTGGCCTACAATGGTGATGGCATCAACCTGCCCGCTGAAATCAAACCGCGCGATGTGTTCCGGCGTTTGTTTGAAGCGCCTGAGGGTGGTCTGGAAAAAGAGCGTGAGGGGCTGCGTCGTCGCGGAAGCGTGCTTGATGTCGTGCTGGATGAGGCGCGCGCTTTGGATAAAAAAATCGGCAGCGAGGACCGTGGCCGGCTGGATCAGTACCTCAGCTCCGTGCGTGAGGTGGAGGTGCGTACCGAGCGTGCCGACCGCTGGCTCGATGTGCCGCGCCCGCTGGTGCCGGAGGCCATCCGCAAGAACCTCACCCGCGACGTCCCGCAGACCAAACCGGGTGACTATTACCGCACCTTTTATGACCTGATGCTGCTCGCTTTTCAGACCGACACGACGCGTGTCATCACCTTCAGCACCGGAGATGAAGGCAAGGGCCTGCCCATTCCAGAACTCGGCATCAACCAGACGCGGCATTCGCTTTCGCATCACAACGGTGACCTCGAACAGATGGACCGCCTGACGCAAAGTGACATGTTCAACATTGAGCAGTTCGCGTACTTTCTCGACCGCCTTGCTGCGACGAAGGATGGCGACACGGCGCTGCTGGATCTTACTGTCTCGCTCTATGGCAGCGGTATGGCCTACGGACACAGTCATGGCAATGCAAATTTGCCCACGGTCGTCGCTGGTGGACGAGCGCTCGGCTTGAAACACGGCACGCATGTGGATCTCAATCAGGGGCACTTCAACGGCTATGACCTTGATGAAAACGGTGGGCTGAAGACGACCCACTACGAGCTGTGCTCGCGTCCGGTGAATGACAAAGGCCGGCTGAGCAACTTGCTGCTCACCCTCGCGCAAAAGATGGACGTCGAAACCGCCGCCTTTGCCGACAGCCTCGGCACACTCTCACAAATCGAAGGCTAATGCTCATGCGTGTTTTGTCCTTCCTCGCTGCAATCAGCAGTCTTATCGCAGCGGCGTCTGCTGTGGAGCCAGCCGATCCGCGCATCGCTCTCGACAGCGCATTTCCTGATGCCAAGTCGGGCAAGCCTTTTGCGGGTGAACTCATCCTTGTGGAGCATGTGACGCGGCGTGGCATTTTGCGGCTGGATCGCGATGGCACGATCAACAAGTACTTCTGGGATCTGCCGCACCATTTTCAAATGCTGCCTTATGCCGCGATCAACCTGCATGGGGCACCCGCAAGTTTCGAGGACCTGCCGCTGGGCACGCATTTGCATGGTGTCTTTTACCTTGGGCCTGAAGGTGATTTTCAAGTGAAGCCGCCTGAAACCGGCTACGACGCCAGTAAAATGGCCAACCCGGATCTGCGGTCCATCGTCTCGCAGTATTCACGTGTGCTCACGCTGGAAGACGACTTCAGCTACCATCAGAAGCGTGGTGAAGGCTGGAAGATCACCGCGTTTGGGCCGGACAAGAGCAACGTCACTGTGGAGCGCGTCCTACTGGCCAATGGCAGCGCGGTGAAGGATGCCAGCGATGGCATCAAGTCCACGCAAGTGCTGCATCTTGACCCTGGCACGCGCATTTGGAAAGGCCGCGAGATCGCCGCGCTCGAAGACCTCAACGTCGGTCAGATCGTGCAGCTCAATCTCACCTGGGCCATGCTCTATGCTTCCATGAAAGAAGATGGACTGTGTCGTGACATCTGGATCGACGCGGCCAGCCGCGAGACCGCTGTGAAGCAGCAGCGCCAGATTTACATCGCCCAGCAGAAGCGCCTGGGCATGCCGGGCCTCATCCTCAAGACTGAACCCATCCCAGGCCAGGGCTCGAGCGGGTATATCACGGTGGCCCTGCCTGCGGGCATCGACGCTGAACTGATGGATGCCATCAAGCCCAAGACGGGACTCGATCTTTGGCCCGTGGAGCCCAATCTGCGCCATTGGGGCAGCTATGGCAGCGGGGGCATTGAAGAAGTGACGCGCATCGAAAATCCACCCGCCGGGCACAGCGGGGTGCAGATCAAGCTGCGCTTCTATGAGATGCTCGAAGGTTTCCGTGCAGGACGCACGGTACGAATGATGATCCGAGTGCCGAATGTCAAAGGGCGCCCCAGTGAGGACTATCCACGCGAGCTTTCACTATATCCCAACGACACGCGTATTTTTCACGTCGGGCCAACGCCTGTGGCAGGCCGCGAGAAAGAACCGGAAGCGCCGAAGAAGTGAGAAGGGGAGTGTCCCGCGCTTGCGTGGCATGAAAAGGCCGGGTGAGCGCCGTATGAGTGATCCATGCGACTTCCTGTTTTCATCTTCTTCGCCGCCGTGCCTGCCTTCGCGGTCGATTTTGTGCGTGAGGTGCAGCCGATTTTTTCAAAGCACTGCTATGAGTGTCATGGTGCGAATAAACAGAAGAACGACTACCGGCTCGACATCAAGGCCATCGCCTTGACTGGTGGCGAGGATCATGCGCCGAACATCGTTCCGGGTAAAAGCGCTGAGAGCCCGCTGTTTCGCTTTGTGAGCGGAGCGGACGCGAAGATCGCGATGCCGCCGAAGTCCAAGCTCAGCAGCGCGGAGTTGGAGGTGATCAAACGCTGGATTGATGAAGGGGCTGTGTGGCCGGAAGGCGCGGATGTGGCCAAGGTGGAGGACCGGCTCGACTGGTGGAGTTTCAAGCCGCTGGTGAAAAGGTATGGAGGCATTGATGATTTCATTCGTGCGAAGCTCACGGAACAGGGACTTAAGCCAGCACCTGCAGCCGATACGCGCACTTCGATTCGTCGGCTTTATTTTGATCTCACCGGCCTGCCGCCTTCGCCGGCGGATGTGGAGCGCTATGCGGCGCTGTCGTACGAAAAGCTGGTGGATGATCTGCTGGCCTCGCCGCGCTATGGCGAGCGCTGGGCGCGGCACTGGCTGGACTTGGTGCATTACGGTGAAACGCATGGCTATGACAAAGACAAGCCGCGCATGAACGCGTGGCCGTATCGTGACTACGTCATCCGTGCGCTAAACAGCGACAAGCCTTATGCGCGTTTCATCGAGGAGCAGATCGCGGGGGATGTGCTGCATCCCGGCACTACAGACGGCATCACGGCGCTGGGGTTCATCTCCGCCGGGCCGTGGGATTACATCGGGCACGCGGAAGTGCCGGAGTCGAAGCTGGATGGTAAAATCGCCCGGCATCTGGATCGCGATGACATGGTGCAAAACACGATGGGTGCGTTTTGCTCGCTCACCGTCGGCTGCGCGCAATGCCACTACCACAAGTTTGATCCCATCTCGCAGGAGGACTATTATTCGTTGCAGGCGGTGTTTGCGGCCATTGATCGTACGGACGTGAACTACTATCCCGATGACGCTTCGATGCAGCGGTTTGTGGGTTTGGAACAGCAGCGCCAGAAAATCGCCGACAGCATCACGGCGCTGGAGGAGCCGCTGAAACAGAAAGCAGGTGAAGCTTACACGGCGCTCAGCAAGCGCATCGACGGCGCTGCTGACAAGGCATCCAAGGCGAATCCGAATGTGAAACCCGACTTTGGTTATCACAGCGCCATCGCGATGGAGCAAAACACGGTGAAGTGGGTGCAGGTGGATCTCGGCAAAAGTGTGGAGATCCAGCGCATCGTGTTGAAGCCCTGCTACGATGACTTTGGCGGCATCGGCGGCGGCTTTGGGTTTCCGGTGCGATTCAAGATCGAGGCGAGTGATGATCACACATTTAAGACCGGTGTGACCCTCATCTGGCGGAAGCACGACGCGACGTTCATGAACGACTTCAAAAATCCCGGCCTCATGCCTTTTGAAACGGGCACGGCGGAGGATGACGGTGCCAGGGGCAGATATGTGCGCGTCACGGCGGTGAAGATGGCGGAACGCAAGAACGACTACATCTTTGCGCTGGCGGAGATGGAGGTCTTTGCGGGGAAAGACGGGCCGAATCTCGCCGCAGGACGCCCTGTGACGGCGCTCGACAGCATTGAGGCCGCGCCACGCTGGCAGAAAGAAAACCTCACGGACGGCATCGCGCCCGAAGCACGCACGCAGGAGGACAAGCAGCGGCTCATCAGCGAGCGCGACGCGCTCATGCTCGCGCAAGCGGATGTGGCGACGCGCCAGCAACTCACCAACGCTCGCAAGCAGCGTGCGGTCATTGAGGCGGAGATCGGCAAGCTGCCAAAGCCGGGCAAGGTGTATGCGGGTGCCATTCACACGGGCACGGGGGCCTTCAAAGGAACGGGCAACGAAGGCGGGAAGCCGCGAGTGATTCAGGTGCTCAAGCGCGGTGATATGAAACAGCCAGCGAAGGAAGTCGGGCCGCAGAGCATTGCGGCGCTCAGCGAAGCCTTCCATGATGTGTATCATCTCACCGGGAAGAGTGAATCCGCCCGTCGCGCTGCTTTGGCGAAATGGATCACCGACAAGAACAACGTGCTCACGTGGCGCAGCATCGTGAACCGCATGTGGCAGCACCATTTTGGCCGGGGACTGGTTGAAACTGCGAGTGACTTTGGCCGTATGGGTGGCAGACCGAGCCATCCTGAGCTGCTCGACTGGCTGGCGGTCACGTTCCGTGATGATCTCGGCGGCAGTTTGAAGAAGCTTCACAAGCTCATCGTGATGAGCGACACATACCGACAGTCGTCCGACAAGGCGGAGCCGGTGGATGCGAACAACGTTTTCCTCTCGCACCAAAACCGCCGCAAGCTCGATGCGGAGTCGATTCGCGACTCCATTCTCGCCGTGAGCGGCAAGCTGGATCTCAGCATGGGGGGGGCGAGCTTTCAGGACTTCGTCATCGAGAAGCCGCAGCACAGTCCGCATTACGAGTATCAGCTGCACGACCCCGAAGATCCGAAGTCATGGCGGCGGAGCATCTACCGCTTCATCGTGCGTTCGCAGCAGCAGCCCTTCATGACGACACTTGATTGTGCCGATCCCTCCATGAGGGTGGAGAAGCGCAATGAATCGCTCAGTCCGCTGCAGGCGCTGGCCATGATGAACAACGGGCTCGTTGTCTCCATGGCGAAGCATTTTGCAGAGCGTGTGACGAAGGAGGAGCAAGGGCTTGAGGCCCAGACACGACATGCTTTTGTGCTGGCGCTCTCACGCAGTCCAACGGCGGATGAACTCGCGCCGTTGCTCGAATACGCGAAGCGGGAAGGTCTGGAAAACACCTGCCGCGTGATTTTGAATCTGAATGAATTCAGCTTTGTGGACTGAGGGGCTGCGTTTTGTCGGACTGGAGATTGCCTGCATGCTTGATCAGCCTTGGAGCCCACGGTGCGGACGCCGCCATTCCAGAAGGCTCAGCCACAGGGAGGCAGCCAGCCCAAGCCATCGCACCACACCGTGGCCAAAGATGACCGTGGCGTTGAACCACACGAACGCCAGGAAGCCCTGCAACAACCACTCGGCACTGCGGCTGCGTGAGGCGTGGCGGGCAGGGACCAGCCACCACCAGCAGACATCGAGAAACCACACTGCCAACACCGCATAATTGACCCACACGCCGGCGCCCGAGACAAGGCCGGTGACCGCTGCGGTTTGCTGTGCCGTGGCCTCATAGGCCGCGCGGTGGCTCCAATGGTGCACGAAGTGAAACGCGCATGCCACATGCACGAGAAGCGCCAGGCATCCCGCCGTCCACCAGGCGCGTCCCGCATTCACGCGCGCTCCGTTCCTCATGAGTCGCTGTCCCAGCGCAGCGATGTAAGCGAGAAAGGCCACGCCAGCCGTGGTGTGCACCAGCAGAGAGGAGAACTTCATGAGCGTTGCATCCTCGCAAAGGCAAAGCCGATGCCGGCTCCAAACCCGAGTCCGTAAAGGGCGCCCCAGGCCAGTTCGCTCATCACCGAATGCAGAGAGGTATAGCACACATGCGCGCCTGCAAAATAGCCGGCGGAATGAAGGACGAACATCATCAGGGCAGACGGCAACATCACGCGCCAGCCGTGGAGCGTGGCCGCCATCACCGCTGTGAAAGCCGTGCAGCCCACGAGAGAGCCCAGCCATTCACCCAGCCCCATCCCTAGCAAAAACCAGCCGGCACACCAGGCGATGGCATAGGCGAGGAAGGCAGTGAAGAAGAAACGGTAGAATTGTCCCAGGGTGCCCCGCCAATTCAGCATGGGCCGCAGCACCACACCAGAAAGCAGGATGAAAACCACGCAGCAGCCCGCATACATGCCTGCTTCGCCGCCGAGCCGGACAAACCATGAGGAGCCCAGGGCCCACACGGCAAAGGCCGCAGTGCTGACGACGGCAAATCCAGCGCCGCCACGAATCATGAACCCAAGTGTCTTCACGCACCACGAAACGTTGCCGCCTAGGCCCGCCTGTCAGACATGCACAGCAACTTTTTCCTGCGTGGCTCAGGCGAGTTCACATTTCAATTTCTTCGACAAGCACGGCAACCTGCTAAAATCCACCGGCGAGCTCAAGGAGGCGGCGCAGCTCATGTGGCGTTGCCAGAGTGACCGACGCACCTTCGTAAAGGGGGATGAGGAACAATGACACAAACGACGGCAGGCAGCGATTGTTCCGTCGGCACCGCCCGACTATGCCAACGGACCTATTTTCATTCACAAGGTTGATGATCTGGTCTGCGCCTCATTGGTTGCCACCGGACCGTAATTCCAATTCCTGCCGCAAGATGTCTGTGGACAAAACATCCGGCTTTCTTTCATACTCACCCTCTCCTCACCCATGAACACCCAATTCCCTGCTGAACGCATTCTTCTCGGCCCTGGCCCCAGTCCTGTTCCTTCACGCGTGCTGCGTGCGCTTGGCGCGCCGACGCTCGGCCATCTGGATCCGCAGTATCTCACGATCATGGATGAGGTCTGCGAAATGCTGCGGCAGGTGTTTCGCACGAAGAATGCGCTGACCTTTCCCGTGAGCGGCACTGGCATGGCAGGGATGGAGTGCATCGCCACGAACCTCATTGAACCCGGTGATGAAGTGATCGTCTGCGTGAATGGTGTCTTCGGCGGACGCATGAAGGACGTGATGGAGCGCTGCGGTGCCACGGTGCATGCCGTTGAAGCGGCGTGGGGCGATGTCATCGAGCTGGATCAGATTGCCGCTGCGCTCGATCAGCATCCGAAAACGAAGCTTGTGGGCATCGTGCATGCCGAGACCAGCACCGGCGCGCATCAGCCGCTCGAAGGTTTTGCTGATCTCGTGCACAGCAAAGGTGCGCTGCTGGTGGTGGATGCTGTCACCAGTCTCGGCGGTCATGAATTGAAGGTGGATGAATGGGGCATCGACGCGATCTACAGCGGCACGCAGAAGTGCCTGAGCTGCCCGCCTGGGCTTGCGCCTGTGAGCTTTGGCGATCGCGCCCTCGCCATCATGGATGCGCGCAAAACGAAGGTGCAGTCTTGGTATCTCGATGTTTCGATGCTGCGCAAGTACTACACCGGCGGCGGTGGAGGCCGCGTGTACCACCACACAGCGCCGATCAACATGACCTACGCGCTGCATGAGGCGCTGAACATTGTGCTGGAGGAAGGGCTGGATGCACGCATCGCCCGGCATGAGAAGATGCATCTGCGCCTGCGGGCCGGTCTGGAGGCCATGGGCATCAGCTACATTCCGAAGCGCTCGCTGCATTCGCTCAACTGCATCAGCATTCCTGCTGGAGCCGATGATGCGGGCACGCGCAAACGTCTGCTTGAAGAGTATGGCATTGAGATCGGCTCAGGACTCGGCGTCATGGCTGGCAAAGCCTGGCGCATCGGCCTCATGGGCCATGGCTCGACGGCGCGAAATGTTGATCTCGTGCTCACCGCCCTGCGTGAAGTGCTGAAATAATCGCCGCCAATGTCCGCCGCGCTCGAACGACTCGCCGAGCTGCTGCCACCCGGGCGTCTGCTCGTGCGGCCGGTCGAGCTGGCGGCGTATGAGAGCGACGCCCTCACCGCCTTTCGCACGCGCCCGCTGGCGGTGGTGATGCCGGAGACGGAGGAAGAGGTGATCGCCATCGTGAGGCTGTGCCATGAGTTGAAGCTGCCCTTTGTTGCCCGTGGCAGCGGCACCAGTTTGTCGGGCGGATCGCTGCCCATTGCGGAGGGCATTGTGATCGCCTTGAACCGGCTGAACCGCATCCTGAAGCTCGATCCGGTGCAGCGCATCGCGGTGGTGCAGCCGGGTGTGATCAACACGCAGGTCACCACGGCAGCGGCTCCGTTTGGACTGCATTACGCGCCCGATCCCTCTTCGCAATCCATCTGCACCATCGGAGGCAATGTGGCCTTCAATTCCGGCGGTGCTCATTGTTTGAAATATGGCATGACGTCGAATCATGTACTCGGCATTAAAGCGGTGCTTGGTACAGGTGAAGTCGTCGAATGGGGTGGTGGCAGTCGTGAGCGCCTTGGGCCGGACTGGTGCGGGCTGTTTGTGGGCAACGAAGGACTCTTTGGCATTGCCTTGGAAATCACGCTGCAGCTGCTGCCGAAGGCCGAGTGCTTTCACACGGTGCTGGCGGGTTACCGCACCCTTGAACAGGCAGGCGATGCCGTTTCCGCCGTGATCGCCAGCGGTTTGCTGCCGGGTGCCATCGAGATCATGGATGCGCTGGCGCTGGAGGCTGCTGTGGCCGCCGTGCATGCGGAATATCCGCCGGGATGCGAGGCGGTGCTCATCGTTGAGCTGGAAGGTCCACGTGAAGTCGTGGCCATCGAACGTGAGCGTCTTGATGCCATTCTCGCGGCGAGTACGCCCGTGGAAATGCGTCCGGCGCGTGATGCTGACGAACGCCTGGCCATCTGGAAAGGTCGCAAAAGCGCCTTCAGCGCCGTGGGCCGGCTCTCGCCCGATTTCATCGTGCAGGATGGCGTGGTGCCACGCCGCAAGCTCGGCGAAGCTTTGCGACGGATCGCTGAAATGTCCCGAGAGACTCGCATTCGGGTCGCGAATGTTTTTCATGCGGGTGATGGCAATCTGCATCCGCTCATTCTCTTTGATGGTCGCGAGGAAGGGGCGTTGCAGCGCGCCGAAGATCTCGCGGGCCGTATCTTGAAGATGTGCGTCGAAATGGGCGGCTCCATCACCGGCGAGCATGGCATCGGCGTGGAGAAACGTGATTTCCTCGGTGACATGTTCACGCCTGATGAGATCGACTGCATGCAGCGCCTGCGAGCCGCGTTCGATCCGCTTGGCATTGCGAATCCCGGCAAGATGTTCCCTGGCAAAGAAGCGCCTGCTATGTCGCACGTTGGTCTGCATCCGCTGGAGAAGGCCGGCATCATTTCACGCGAATGATTTCTCCTGCGTCACTCACCGAACTTCGTGATGCTGTGCTTTCAGCGCCGCGCGTCATTGCTGTCGGTGCGGAGACGAAGCCACGGCTCTCGGCGGTGGATGCGGTGAAGATTTCGATGCGGCAGCTAAGTGGCATCACCGAGTATGATCCGAGCGAGTTCACCTTTAACGCGCTCGCAGGCACGCCGGTGCGCGAGATCATCACGGCGCTGGAGGAGAAAGGGCAGTATCTGCCGTTTGATCCGCTGCTCGTCGAAGCAGGCAGCACGATCGGCGGCGTGGTGGCTTCGGGCTTGAGCGGGCCGGGGCGCTTCCGCTTTGGAGGTGTGCGCGATTTCATTCTCGGCGTGCGGTTTGTCGATGGCATGGGCCGTCTGCTGCGGCTCGGCGGCAAGGTGGTCAAAAACGCGGCGGGATTCGATGTGCCGAAATTTCTGGTCGGCAGCCTCGGACGTTTTGGTGTGATCGGCGAAGTGACGTTCAAGGTTTTTCCAAAGCCAGCGGCGACGCTCACGCTGTCCATGCCGTTTGAGGCGGACAAGATGGCGCGCATCGCCAATTCACGCTTCGAGGCGGCTGCTCTGGATGTGCTGCCAGGTGGCGAAACTCTGCTGGTGAAGCTCGCCGGACCGGGGGCCGCGCTGGAGGTGCTGGCGCGGGAGATTGGCGGTGAGATCATCGACAACACGATCTGGGATGAGATTCGTGAAACGCCGTGGAGCTACAAGACGGACATAACGCCGGATCAAATCAGCGATTTCAAGGCCGCGCATGTGAGCTGCGGCGGCAGCATGGCTTTTTCTCACTCACTGCCCGTGCGTGGCATGACGCTGCGCGGAGATGCGCCGCTGTGGATTGGCGGCAGGCCGCGCTTTGCCATTGAGGCTGCGGTGAAGCAGGCGCTTGATCCGCAGCAGCGTTTTCCAACTCTTGACGACTGATGCTCCACGCCATTCCAACCGAAAAACTTGGCCCGCTGGGCGAACCGATGGCGAAGGCGGTGTCGGCCTGCGTGCATTGCGGTTTTTGTCTGGCGGCGTGTCCGACGTATCGGGAGCTGGGGCAGGAGATGGACACGCCGCGCGGGCGCATTGTGCTGATGAAGGAGGTGCTCGAAGGCACGATGAGTTTTGAAGCTGCGCAGCCGCATGTGGACCGCTGTCTGGGTTGTCTGGCGTGTGAGCCTGCATGCCCGAGCGGTGTGCCGTATCGTGATTTGATCAGTCCGTTTCGTGCGCTGGCGCAATCGAAGTTCAAGCGCGGCATTGCTGAACGGCTGCGGCGCTTTGTGACGGCGCAGACGATTCCTTATCCGCAGCGATTTCGTGTTGCGATGCGACTAGGCAGTCTGGCGAAGGCGGTGCTGCCAAAGCGTTGGCAGTCGATGCTCGAACTGGTGCCGGAGGCACTTCCTGCGGCGCAGTCATGGAATGAGGTTTATCCAGCGAAGGGTGAGAAGCGTGGGCGTGTGGCGTTGCTGATTGGCTGCGCGCAGCAGGTGCTCGACCCTGACATCAATACGGCGACGATTGAAGTGCTGACACGCAACGGGGTGGAGGTCGTTATCCCGAGTTCCCAAGGCTGCTGTGGGGGACTGGCGTGGCACACGGGTGATCTTGCTGCGGCGCGGGCTTTTGCGCGGCGAAACTTGGAAGCATTTCCAGCGGATGTGGATGCGATTTTGACGAATGCCGCAGGGTGCGGATCGGCGATGCATGAGTATCACCTAGTTTTGCGCGGAACGGAGAATGAAGCACGGGCCGAAGTGTTTCGAAATCGTGTGATGGATGTGAGCGTGTTTTTAATGAAGCTCCGGCTGCGTGAGCCATTGCGGGAAACGAATCTCAAAGCCGCGTACCATGATGCCTGCCATCTGGCGAATGCGCAGAATGTGCGTCGACAGCCGCGCGAGCTGCTGAAAGCGATTCCCGGTTTGCAGCTGCTCGAAATCACGGACGCGCATCTCTGCTGCGGCAGCGCGGGCAGCTACAACATGGATCAGCCGGAGATCGCGTCATCGCTGGGAGAGCAGAAGGCGAAAGCGGTCATCGCCACGGGAGCGGAGATCGTGGCGAGCGGCAACATCGGCTGCTTGACGCAGCTGCAGATGCATTTGAAGAGGCTCGGTTCCAGCATCGAGGTGAAACATACGATGCAGGTACTTCGTGATGCACATGCTCTAAACTCATGACCTGGACCCAAAACTACGATCCATTCAGCAATCTTGTTCTCTCATCCTGCATCGCGGCGGTGCCGGTGGTGGTGCTGCTGGGGCTGCTGGCGTTCTGGCATGTGCGGGCACAGCTTGCGGCGGGTGCAGGACTGCTGACGGCGATGGGGATCGCGGTGCTGGTCTATGGCATGCCTGCCGGGCTTGCGGGCATGGCAGCGGTGAACGGGGCCGTGTTCGGGCTGTTTCCCATCGGGTGGATCGTGCTGAACGCGATGTTTGTTTACAACCTGAGCGTGGAGACGGGGCAGTTCGCCGTGTTGCAGCGGCAGATCGCGAGCGTGTCGGGGGACCGGCGAATTCAGGCGCTTTTGATCGCGTTCAGCTTTGGCGCGTTCATCGAGGGTGCGGCGGGCTTTGGTGCGCCGGTGGCGATTACGGGAGCGCTCATGATCGGCCTTGGCTTCAAACCGCTCGAAGCCGCGAAGCTGGCGCTGATCGGCAACACAGCGCCGGTGGCATTTGGATCACTCGGTACGCCCTTGACGACGCTGGCGGACATCACCCATCTCGATCTGCATCAGCTCAGCGCGATGGTCGGCAGGCAGCTGCCGATTTTCTCCCTGGCAGTGCCATTCTGGCTGGTTGCGGCCCAGGTTGGCTGGCGTGGCATGCTGGGTGTGTGGCCGGCGTGTTTCGTGACTGGGTTGAGTTTTGGCGTGATGCAGTTCCTTGTGAGCAACTACCATGGTCCGTGGCTGGTGGATATCATCAGCGCGGTGGTGGCGATGGCGGTGCTGGTGCTGTTCATGAAAGTGTGGAAGCCCAAGGATGAGTGTGAAAAACCAGTCGCAGCCGTGGTGCGTGATGCCGCGCCCTGGAAGGCGTGGCTGCCGTGGGTGTTTCTGACAGCGCTGGTGTTTGCCTGGGGCATGCCGGCGGTGAAGAACGGGCTGAATGCTGTGTTCAATGCGGAGATCAAGGTGCCGCTGCTGCATCTGGCGGTGGAGCGTGTACCACCCGTGGTGGAGCATGCGGAGCTGGAGAAGGCGGTGTTTAAATTCAATGCCCTTTCGGCCACCGGTACGGCGGCAATGCTCGCGGGAATGCTGGCGGGGCTTTGTCTCGGACTGTCGCCGACTCGCATCGCCAAACTGTATGGCACGACGATCTGGAAACTGCGCGTGCCGCTCCTGACGATCGCGCTCATGCTCGCGCTGGGGTATGTGACGCGCTACAGCGGCACGGACACGACGATGGGTCTTATGATGGCCGGCACCGGTATGCTGTTTCCGTTTTTCTCGCCCTTGATCGGCTGGCTCGGCGTGACGCTCACGGGCAGTGACACGGCCTCGAATGTGCTGTTTGGCAATCTGCAGCAGGTCACGGCGAACCAGCTGCATCTCTCGCCCATTCACATGGCGGCGTCGAACAGCTCCGGCGGGGTGATGGGCAAGATGATTGATGCGCAAAGCATCGTGGTGGCGGCGGTGGCGACGGGCGGCCGTGAGGACAGCCCTGACGCGGGCACGGTGCTGCGCAGTGTGTTCTGGCACAGCATCGCGCTGGCGCTGCTCATGGGCGTGCTGGTGATGGTGCAGGCGTACTGGATGCCGTGGATCATCGTCGGTGCGAAGTAAGCGCGTGGGGGCTGCTACTTCGTGAATTTTTCGTCCGTCAGCGTCTTCAGGAAGGCGACGAGCGCGGCTTTGTCGGACGCGCTGAGGCGGATGCCGGTCGGCGGATGTTTGGCAAGGTTGGGGTCCAGCGTGTCGGTGCGGCGGAGATTGTGATCGTAATGGGCGATGACTTCTTCCAGTGTCTGAAAGCGACCGTCATGCATGTAAGGCGCGGTGAGGGCGATGTTGCGCAGGCTGGGCGTGGAGAACTTGTAGAGATCCCGGTCATTCTGTGTGACGCGGTGGCGGCCCGTGTCTGATTCGACGGGGCTGAGGCCGTTGTTGTGAAACTGATGGTCGGTGAAGAGCGGGCCGCCGTGGCAGTGGAAACAGTCGGCGCCGCGCTGACCCATGCGCGGCTCGTATTCGGTCATGAAGAGCTCGAAGCCACGCTGCTCCTCCGGGGTGAGCTGTTCCTTTCCCTGCATGCTGCGGTCGAATTTGGAGTCGTAGGAAGTGAGGGTGAGGAGGTAGTTCTCGATGGCGAGGCCGATGCGTTCGGGCGTGATCTCGGCGCTGTCGAAGGCGCGGGCGAACTGTTCCTTGGAGGTCTTCTCCAACTTGGCGACGACGTTTTCGAGCTTCTCATCCATTTCGAGGTGATCCTGCACAGGCATGAGGGCCTGGGCGCGCAGCGAGGGTGCGCGGCCATCCCAGAAGAAGCTGGTCTTCCAGGCGAGATTGAAGAGCGGCATGCCATTGCGAGTGCCGATGCGGTCTTCAACGCCGGTGCTGAAACGACGCGGATCGGTGAATGCATTGGCGCGTGTGTGGCAGCTGGCGCAGGAGAGCGTGCCATCGCGCGAGAGGGCGGTGTCGTTGAACAAGCGCTCGCCTAGCGCGACGCGCTCTGCCAGCAGCGGATTGTCCCGTGGCAGCGGCGGGATGGGAAAGTAGCGGCTCATGGTGAAGCGATAGGCCACGGGCTTTTGCGGAAGATAAAGAGGCCTGATGGTCGAGGGCCGTGCTATGGCGGGGATGCTGCTGGAAATTTGCCGGAGCGTGAATGCCGCAGAGAGATTGGCTTTGAGCGCGGCCACGACGGGATCGCCAGCGTGCGAATGCGTGGAGAGGCCGTCTTTGACGAAGGAGAGAGGCTGTGGGCCACCTAACAACGTGTGGAGGTCGAAGGTGAACGCGGCGCTGGCATCGGCGGTGAGATTGAAATCGCCGGTAAAGTTGAGCGCGGTGCGGTTGGGATCGCGCGCGAGGTGGTAGGAATAGCCGCCGAGTGCCTGCCCGGGGACACGGAAGCTGCCTTCGAGCGCGAGAAAGATGTAACCGCCCTGCCAGCTCCAGTGCAGGCCGTTTAAATTGGGATTCAGCGGATGATCGGGCGCGTACTGTGCGGGAGAGGCGGCATTGGTTTTCGCATCAAGGCCCAGGTGGAGGCGCATCGCCTGGTATTTGCCCGCAGGGATGTTTTCCAGCGCGGTGTCGAACCTGCGTTTTTCAGCATCGATCCACGCGATATGATCGGGTGCCTCCCACCACGTGCCATCCGCTTTTTGCAAGGCAAAGCCGCTGAGCAAAAAACTGCAGCGCGTGACCGAGAAGGTTTCACCCGCCTGCGTGCTGTAACGCAGGGAGTCGAGCAGCAGCGGCGCTTTCTCCGCCACCGGCGTGAGGGTGAGATGCAGCGTGCTGGCCGCCGCGACATGCGCGAGGGCAAACAGGGCGCAGAGATGGATGCGGAACTGCATGGAGGAGATGAGCGCGGAATGCTGCGGCATGAAATCAGTTTTTGCACCGCCGGTTGCGAGAACCGACTGCCTTCAGGAGCGCAGCTTAGTTGATCGTCAGCGCGCCTGTCATTGTGTAGGTCGGGTTGGGGTTGAAGGTGACCACGATGTTCTGCGCGCCCGTGGAAGCGTTGGCTGGGATCACAAAGGTGGCGATCACCGTGCCCTGCGCCGGGCGCGAGATGCTGGTGCCGCTGATGCTTCCCGCCAGCGTCACGCCAGTGGGAATGAGGTTGGCCGGCGGCTGTGGTGGTGTGGTGGGCAGCGTGATGGTGACGGTGACCGTGGTGCCCCGTGTCACCGTGTCGCCGGGAGCATTCGCAGTGCCATTTCCGGTGGTGCTCGTGGCGTAGTCGAAGCCCATGCTGTCAAAGTTCGCGAGCGCTTCAGCGCGGGTGATCCGGTAAAAGCGAGGGCCGTTTCCGGCGCCTCCCGCGTCCACGGCCTGTGCTTGATCATCACCGCTCAGCGCACCGGAGGCGATGTCCGACCAGTTGCTGAGGTCCGTGCTGGCCTGCACCGTGTAGCTGCCACCCTCGATACCGCTCCAGGTGATCGTGACGTCGCTGGCGCCCACGGCTGGCGCATTGAGCACATCGGTTTTGTTGGGACCGCCGCTCCAGCTGGTCGTGACCGTCTCCGTGATGCTGGTGACGCCACCGCCGGTGGGGCTGCCGTAATACTGACGGCCGGTCGTGTAGGGATACTGGGGCGTGCCGTCGGCATTGATCGGCGTGAAGTACGCCCAGGTGCCGGAGGGATATTCCGGTGTCACGCAGTAGCGCACGTTCTGCTCGTTCAGGTCAAAGTCGCGTACCGTCGATCCGGTCGTCTGCGTCTGGCTCAGGTCACCGCGGTAGTCGAAGTCCTCGATGTAGTGCCCCAGCGCGTAGGTGGTGTTCACGGCCGGCCCATACTGAGCGCTCGTCAGCGTGGTCTTGTTTTGAATGCGTTGCGCCCAGAGCGGCAGCACCTGCCGGACGGTGATGGCGGTCGTGCCTTGGGTGCCGTCCCGCAGCACAAAGCCGGAGATCATGCGCCGCACACCGCTGGCGGGATTGGTCGGATCAGAGTAGCCATACGGCCCGTAGATGGGCAGTCCGTCCGCCGCCCAGGCGAGAATGGGCGAGTGCTTCGTGGCTGTCCCGGCGCTTTCCACGTAGCGGTTGGTGGTGGCGTTGTAGTCCACGTGATCGCCAAGCTGATAGCGCAGGCCGATGGGTTGCGCGTGGTAGTGGTAGTTGTTGCCCGCCTGATGTGCGAGCGCCGGGTCAAAGGTGACTCCTTCATTAAAATAGCCGTCGCGGTTCCAGATGCCATCTCCGGTGAGGCCGTTGGTCGGTGTGGCGTCTGTGCCGCTTGCATTCACATAGGAAAAGGCGTCACGGCTGTCGAAGATGGACACGCCATTGACCGCACGGCCCGTGGAGCCGAGACCCGTGCTCGTCTTGGTGCCGGGAATCACCGGCGTGCGCGGGATGCGGTAGATCGTGGCCGTGTTGGAGGGGAAGTTGGGAAAGTTCTGTGTCTTCGACGAATCCAAATACCACGGCCCCATCATGTGGCTGGCCAGGCCGGTGGTGCGAATGTACACCCAGGAGGCGGAATAGAGGATCTCGCTCACGCCCGCGTAGGTGGGGCTGCTTTGCGTGCCGGAACCCCGGCTCCAGGTGGTGGACTTGGTGCCGGCGCTTTCGGCGCTGGTGTCCTGGTAAAGACGGGCGTACTGCCCCGAGTCGGTGGTGTACCACGAAGAGAGCTGGGGATCTGCATGCACCATAGTGGCGGCGGCGAGCAGCAGGAGCGAAACAAGGCGCGGTGTCATGGTCGGGAGGAGTTGGTTGCCCAATCAAAGACCGCCGACATGAACCCAGATTCCCGGAGAAGATGAATTTGCGTTTATTTTTCCATTCACCTGACGGCGTTGTGATGGCCGCAGTGGCTGACCCGCCCTCCGCCAGCCTGCGGCATGCTCACGGCTTCACGTCCCGCAGGTTGACCATGAGCAGGTGTCGCACGCGCGGTGGTTCGGAGCCGCGATGGAAGCTCTGCACGGCGCGCTCGATGCGCTGGTCGTCCATGGTGGCGCGCTCGTGCTGCCGCAGATGTTCGGCCCAGGAGCCGACGAGGAAGGTTTCACGGTAGTGCGTGGGATCTTCGAGGTCTGCGAAGAGTGAGCAGCGGAAGGCGCCATCTCGCAGCCGGGTCTCTCGCAGCTGCAGCATGGCGGCCCGAAAGGCGGGGGCGTCTTGGGGATCGATGTGATACTCAAGGGTGATGAGCACGGGGCCGTCGCTGGGGGCGGGCTCGGTGGTCATGGCGCTGTGAGGCAGCATGTGACCGGAAGGGCTGAGGTCGAGCTTTTCGACATGGCTGATGGGCAGCAGACGCGCGAGCAGGGCGCTGAAGAGCAGACAGCCTGCGGCAATGCCGAGCGCGACCGGCGCATTGAGATGGCTGGTGAGTTGACCCCAGGTCAGGGCACCGATGGCAAAAGCGCCCTGCATCACGACCAGATAAATCGCGGAACTGCGGGCACGAACCCAGTTCGGGAAGACGCTTTGTGAGGCGACGCTGAAGGTGTTCATGCCGCTGATCCACGCCGCACCTGTGACCATGAGCACAAGGCCCATGGCCAACTTTCCAGGCACCAGTGCGATGATGGAGGTGGCCACAGCCGATACGACGCTGGCACCGAGCAGCACCTGATCGAACGAAAAGCGCTCGCGCATCTTTGGCAGCCACAGCAGAGCCATGAGGATGGCCCCGGCGCCGTAGCAGCCCATGAGCACACCGAAATCTGCGGCGGTCCATTGCCGCGAATGGACGATGACCGGCAGCAGCACCACCGGAGCGACGGCGGCAAACATGTGGATGCCGCCACGGCAGAGCACCGCCTGCATGGCACGTGCATGGCGAGCGTAGCGGATGGCAGCGGCCATGGCTCCGAGCATCTGCTCCTGCTGCGCGCTGCGCGGCGTGGCGATGTAGCTGCCGGTGCACATCACACCAATGACCGCGAGAAAAGACAGGGCGTTCAATGCGAACACCGGGGCCGGTCCCAGCGCTGCGAGCAGCAGTCCGCCAAGGATGGGGCCGAGGGAGCGGGCGATGTTGAAGCCCACACCATTGAGAGCGATCGCGGAAGACAGTTGCTCGCGGCCCACCACTTCCGGTATAAGGGCCTGCCAGGCGGGCATGGTGAAGGCGGCGGCGACGCCGAGCTGAAAAGTGGCGAGAAGGAGCAGGGTCTGTGTGAGAGCACCATACCACGCCAGCAGCGCCATGCCGACGGCGGTGAGCAGGGCGCCGGTTTGCGCGATCAAGATCAAGCGCCGACGGTCCACCAAATCTGCCAGCGCTCCGGCAGGCAGCGCCAGCAGGAAGAGCGGCAGGCTGGACATCGTCTGCATCAAGGACACGAGGTAGGGCGAACTCGTCATCGTGGTCATCGTCCAGACCGCCGCCGTGTCATTCATCGTCGTGCCTATATTTGACCCGATGCTGCCCAGCCACATGGCACGATAGACAGAATTGCGGAGCGGAGACCAGGCTGACATGTGTATTGAGGATAACGATTATGCACGGCTCCGCGACTGTGCAATTCGCTTCCTGCCAGACCTCGCGCGAATGCGTGACAAGGGACGGCTCGCCAGCAGCGTATGAATGCCTACTGTTCTGCCATGTTCACCCGCCGCCAGCTTTTGCAAACCGCCGGACAAGGCTTCGGCGCGCTCGCGTTTCATTCGCTGGCCAGCGCGGAGACGACGCATCGTTCCCAGGTGGTGGCCCCGAAGGCCAAACGGGTAGTGCAGCTCTTCATGGGCGGCGCTGCGAGCCACATTGACCTGTTTGATTACAAGCCCGCGCTCATCAAGCACCACGGCGAAGACGCTGATTTCGGCGAGAAGGTGGAGGCCTTTCAAAACGGGCTCGGGCCGTGGAAGAAACCGGTGTGGGACTTTAAGCCCTATGGCCAGAGCGGACGGATGCTGAGCGAGGCCGTCGCGCCACTGGGTGCCTGTGCGGATGACATGGCCTTTGTGCACAACATGGTCGGCAAGACCGGCGTCCATTCGCAGGGCACGCTGCTGCAGGCCACGGGCTTCAATCTGCCGGGCTTTCCAGGTGTGGGCTGCTGGGTGAGTTACGCGCTCGGCTCCCTCAGCGACAATCTGCCGACTTTTGTCGTGCTGCCGGATCATCGCGGCTTTGCCTCGAACGGGCCGAAGAACTGGGACAGCGCGTTTTTGCCCTCGCAGCATGCGGGGACGATCATTTATCCCGGTGCGCAGACGCCCATCGCCGATCTGTTTCCGCACAAGGCCGGGCGCTACATCAGCGCGAAGTCAGACCGCGAGGGGTTTGCGCTGCTGGAGCAGCTCAATCGCAAACACATGGCGGTGCGCGAGGAGGATTCGCGCCTGGAAAGCCGCATCCAGAGCTACGAACTCGCCGCCAAGATGCAGCTCGCCGCTCCGGAGGCGCTGGACATCTCAAAGGAGTCCGACGCGATGAAGGCGATGTATGGCATTCAGGAACATCGGAAAGTCTGGCCCACGGAGATCAATCCCGAAGAAGAGGCCGACTACATGGGCCGCAAGTGCCTGGCCGCGCGCCGACTGCTGGAACGTGGCGTGCGCTTTGTGCAGATCTGGAGCGGCAACGACAACGGCTTCCCGCGCCGCAACTGGGACAGCCACGAAGACGTCGAGCGCGATCACGGCCCGCTCGCCTGGGGCATGGCCAAGGCTGTCTCGGCATTGATTCTCGATCTGAAACAGCGCGGGCTGCTCGATGACACGATCATCCTGTGGACCACGGAGTTTGGCCGCATGCCCAGCACGCAGGGCGGCAAAGGGCGCGATCACAATCCGTATGTTTTCACCAACTGGCTCTGCGGCGGTGGCATCCAAGGCGGCGTCACCGCTGGCGAGAGTGACCAATGGGGCTACAAGCCGCTCGACCGCGCGAATCCCACCACCTGCTACGACATCCATGCCACGCTGCTGCATCAGCTTGGCATTGATCACACGCAGCTCACTGTCCGACATAACGGCATTGATCGGAGGCTGACGGATGTGCACGGGCAGGTGATCCGGGGATTAGTAGGGTGAGGCATGTACTCACGAGCTTTAGCTCGTTCTCGGGCAGAGGGGCCAACCCGGTGAACTTCAATTCATCCCCCCTTTTTGCCATAGCTTCCATCCCCTTGCCGTTCCCACTCCTCCCAAAAGCCATTAGCATTGTTAACAAAAATCTTCGTTATCCCACGGGCTGGAAGACTGGGCAGTACATCTGTGGCAAGTGCCCACCTTGGCTGAGCCTCAGCGCCATCTCCAAATTTAGAAAGTTTCAAATTTTTGGAGAGCTGGAGTCTTTCCGCCGTGCTGAGTGATTTCTGGTTGTCCCAACAGAAAGTCACAGTCATGGCACCGGGTAGGAGCAGCGTGGCTGTCTCCAGAGGTTCCCGTATTTCATCCTTAAAATAACAGATAAAGCCAACCTGGTTCCACGGCAGGTTGGATCCCAAACACTCAAGCAGACTGGCCTTGTCATCGGCCTGACTGATTCGAAGTTTGCCAAGGCTATCCAAAAACGCTACGGAATCAAAAAGGGCGCCGTCGCGATGTGCCGGAAGAGCATTCCATTCCACACATGAAGCTTCTCCATGCGGCTTTGTCATGTCGGTCCACGGCGATTTCACTTCGCCGGTGAAAACACTTTTTCTATGCGCCTCCACTTCCAGATGCTGGTTGATCACCGCACGCACGCTGACTCCCTCGGAATGCTTCAGGTCAATCCCTTGGGGTTGAGTCCAAAGAGTGACGAGGTCGAAATCGAATGTTCTCGTCTCGCCTGGTTTGAGCTCATAGGCCAATGCGAAGTTGCGTTTGTAAGATCGCGGTTTGTAGGCTGATTTTCCCGCGGGTATTCCGGTGCGGTCGAGAAATTCGAAATGAAGGGTGTAGTCGCCCCACGACATACCGCGTTCCCAAAGCCTGACATTGCGAAGGGCATCGGTGTTTTTTATCGTCAGTGTGAGCTTGGGCAGCGCAATCTTTGTAATCGAAAGCTCCAGGGGAGATGATGCGCGAGCGGTGGCGCTTACAGCACACGCCAAGGCAATGAGAAGAAAGCTTTTCATGGGACGAGTACATCCGAATCATGAAGATATGTCCAGTCAGCAGATTTGAAATAGGCTGCCCCACCGAATCGATTGGGCAGTCCATCCAGTGACGAAATCCAGAATCTGTTTGAGAGCTTGCTGCACGGCCCCCGTAGTGAAGTCATGAACAAGCTTATCACTTTCCTGGCGCTGCTGACATTCCCGGCCTTCGGCGAATCCTTGCGGCTGACGACGTTTCGTGCGGATGTCACGCCGCCGGTGGGTGCGCCGTTGTGCGGTGGGCTGGTGAAGCCGGTGGTGGGGGTGAGCGAGCCGTTGCTGGCGCTGGGGGTGGTGATCCTGAGCGATGACAGGCCGGTGGTGCTGTGCGCGGTGGACTGGTGTGAGATTCGCGCGGGAGATCATGTGCACTGGCGGGAGGTGCTGGCGCAGGCGGCGGGGACGACGCCGGAGCGTGTGGCGGTGCAGAGTCTGCATCAGCACAATGCGCCGTTGGCGGATTCGGCATCGCACCGGCTGCTGGCGGGCTGTGCCTCGCCGCCGAGCGTGATTGACATCGAATGGGCCGAGCGTGCGCTGAAGGGCGTGGCGGCGAGCCTTGAGGCGGCGCTGAAGAAGGCTGAGCCGGTGACGCATATGGCGCATGGCGAGGCGGCGGTGGAGCATGTGGCGTCCAACCGCCGGATCATGGGTGAGGATGGAAAGGTGGCGAAAATGCGCCTGAGCTCGACGAAGGATGCGGCGCTGCGGGAACTGCCGGAAGGGGTGGTGGATCCGCAGCTGAAGACGATCAGTTTTTGGAATGGCGAGAAGAAGATCGCGGTGTTGCACTACTACGCGACGCATCCCATGAGCTACTACGGCGACGGCATGGTGACGTCTGACTTTGTGGGCACGGCACGTGAGCGGCGCACGCAGGACGATGGCGTGCCGCATCTGTACTTCACCGGCTGCGGAGGCAACATCGCGGCGGGCAAATACAATGACGCCAGCAAGGAGTCGCGGGTGCGGCTGGGTGAAAACATCCATGCGGCGATGGTGAAGTCCGAGCAGCAGATGAAACGACTGCCGCTGACGAAGATCGAGTGGCGTGCGCGTCCGGTGGTGCTGAAGTCGAATCCTGAGTTTCCCGAAGAGCGCATGCTGAAGGTGTGTGAGAACGCGACGACGGCGGCCTCGACGCGTATCAGCGCCGCGTTTCGTGTGGGCTTCATCCGCCAGAGTGCGGCGGGCGTGCCGATTCAGTTCACCAGCCTGCATCTGGGAGACGACGTGTGCCTGCTGCATCTGCCGGGCGAAACCTTCATCGAGTATCAGCTCTTTGCGCAGCAGCAGCGCCCCGGCGGATTTGTTGCCACAGCGAGTTATGGTGACGGTGCGCCGGGCTACATTCCTCTGGAAAAATCCTTCGTCGAAGGCGGCTACGAGCCCACGCAGGCCTTCGCGGCACCGGAGTCGGAAAAGGTGATGCGGGAGACGATTGTCGAGTTGCTCCGTGCGAAGTGACTCGGTAACTGTCGGCCTCATGATCCTCGACACTCTCGATAATTCCGCCCGCTATGAAGCCCTGAATTCGCGTTTTGCGAAGGCCTTTGCGTATCTCCGCACCGTGGACGGCACGCAGCCGCTGGGCCGTTTTGATCTCGACGGGGATCAGTGCTTTGCGTTGGTGCAGACATATGAGACGAAACTGATGGAGAAGGCGAAGTTTGAGGCGCACCGGAAGTACATTGACGTGCAATTCATTTACAGCGGACGGGAAACGATCCTCTGGGCTCCGCTGGCGTCGATGCAGGAGGAGACGATGGCCTACAACGAGGAAAAAGAGGCCGCGCTGTGGAAACTGATCCCTGATGTGACGCCGCTGCACCTGAGCGGCGGGCATTTTGCGATTTTGTATCCGGAGGACGCGCATGCGCCGTGCATCGAGTGGGACAAGCCGGAGCAGGTGTTCAAAGTGGTGGTGAAAGTGGCGGTGGAGTAATCCGCCGCAAAAACGGGCGTACTGGGGGCGTAGGTTTGTCCCCCCTGATGAAGCTGACACCTGCTGTTCTCTTTTGCTCCCTCGCCGTGACCGTCCGCGGCGCGGAGCGCCTGCTCACGTTTGAAAAGGACGTGCGGCCCATCGTGAAGGCGCATTGCACGCACTGTCACGGCGAAGAGGAAAAGCCCGAAGGCGGGGTGGATCTGCGGCTGCGGCGCTTTATGGACCTGAAGCTTGAGAGCGGCAGCCATGTCGTCGTGGCGGGGCAACCGGCGCAGAGCGAACTGGTGCGCCTGATCAAAAGCGGGGAGATGCCGAAGAAGGGCAAGCAGGTGTCCGAGAAGGATCTGGCGGTCATTGAGAAATGGATCGCCCAAGGAGCAAAGACCGCGCGGCCCGAGCCGCTGGCGCTGGCCCCCGGACCGATGATTTCGGATGATGACCGCGAGTACTGGGCCTTTCAGCCGGTGAAACGCCCTGCGGTGCCCAGACAGGTGGATGCGAAGCAGGTGCGCACTCCGGTGGATGCTTTTCTGCTGAAGTCGATGGCGGACAAGGGGCTCAGCTTTGCGCCAGAGGCCGACCGTAGAACTTTGATCCGCCGCGTGTCACTTGACCTCACGGGACTGCTGCCGACGCCGGAAGAGGTGCAGGCGTTTGTGAATGACAAATCGCCGCTGGCTTATGAGCAGCTGGTGGAGCGCCTGCTGGCCTCGAAAAACTACGGCGAGCGCTGGGCGCGGCATTGGCTGGATGTGGTGGGCTACGCGGACTCCAACGGCTATTCGGAGGCCGACTCGGTGCGGCCGCAGGCGTGGCGTTATCGTGATTACGTGATCCGTGCAATGAACGCGGACAAACCCTGGGATGAATTCATTCAGGAGCAGTTGGCGGGGGACGAGCTCGCCGGTGCGACACATGCGGACTTCCAGCAGGCGGTGCTCGATCCGCATCGTACGGATCAGCTCATTGCCACCGCGTTCCTGCGCATGGCGCCTGATGGCACGGGCGATGCGCCTGATGATGCAAAGCTCGCGAAAAACCAGGTCATTGCCGAGCAGATGAAGGTCACCACCTCGTCGTTGATGGCCATGACGGTGGCGTGCGCGCAGTGCCATGATCATCGCTACGATCCGATTACACAGGCCGATTACTACCGCCTGCGTGCCGTGTTTGATCCGGCCTACAACTGGGAGGCGTGGCGCGCACCGGCGCAGCGTTTGTACTCGCTTTACTCGCCGGAAGAGCGCGCCAAGGCGGCGGAGATTGAAGTCAAAGCCAAGGAGATCGAGGTCGAGGCGCGTGCGATGAGCAAAAAATTCCTCGATGAGATTTTCGAGGTCGAGATCAAGAAGGTGCCCGAGGCTGAGCAGGCGGCCTTCCGCATCGCCCGCGACACGCCGAAGGACAAACAGACGCCGGAGCAGAAGGCGCTCATCAAAAAGTATCCCTCCGCGCTCGCGACTTACTCGCTCGATCTCTACGACAAGAAGAAGCAGGACATCGTGGATGCGAAGATGGCCGAGGCCAAAAAGCTGCGGGACACGAAGCCGGCGGAAGGCTTTGTGATGGCGCTGATGGAAGTGAAGGGGCAGGTGCCTGTGACCAAGCTTTTCAATCGTGGCGATCATGATCAGCCGAAGCAGGCTTTGACGCCCGGTGAGTTGAGTGTCCTCGCCAGTCCGCAGATCGAGCCTTTCAAACCAGTGCCGGTGAGCAGCGGGTCCAGCGGGCGTCGCCTTGCCTATGCGCAGTGGCTCACCAGTGGCAAACATCCGCTGACGGCGCGGGTGCTGGTGAACCGGTTTTGGATGAATCACATGGGGCGTGGCATCGTGAACACACCGGGTGATTTCGGTCGTCAGGGCGAGCTGCCCACGCATCCGGAGCTGCTCGACTATCTCTCCGACGAGTTCGTGAAGAGCGGCTGGAAGCTGAAGTCACTGCATCGTCTGATCCTGCTGAGCAGCGCCTACCGGCAGTCGTCGGTGAACAACGCCTCAATGCACAGCGACCCCGAAAACAGATTCTATGCGCGGTTCAAACTGCGCCGCATCGATGCTGAGACGCTGCGCGACTCCTTGCTGGCCGTGACCGGCACGCTGGTGCAGTCGAGCTACGGACCGCCCAGCGGCATTGGTCGTGACCCACAGGGGCGCGTGGTCACGGGCATCGACAAAGGCACGATCACGCTAAACAAGGTTGATCCCGGCGGTGCGGACGATTTCCGCCGCTCCATCTACGTGCAGGTGCGCCGCAGCAAGCCCGTCACGGTGCTCGACACCTTTGATGCGCCGATCATGACGCCCAACTGCGAACTGCGCGCGCAAACCACCGTCGCTCCACAGTCCCTGCTGCTCATGAACGACACCTTCGTGCTCGACAGCTCGCTCCGCCTTGCCGATCGCCTGGAGGCTGCGGCGCCGGGTAACCGTGCCGAGCAGATCAAGCGCGCCTGGGAACTTCTCTTTGGCAAACCGGCGACCCAGGCTGATGTCGCTCGTGGCATCGCTTATCTGGATGAGCAGACGAAGGCGCTGACTCAATACCACCACGACATCCAGCACGCGAAAGGCGTCGTGCCCAATCCGCCGCAGGAGGCCATGGCCAGCCTGTGCCAGATCCTTTGCAGCTCAAACCGTTTCCTCTACGTCGAATGAACCGTCCCAAGCTCTGCTCCCGCCGTCACTTCCTGCATGCCAATGGCTACAGCCTTGGCACGCTGGCCCTTGCCTCGCTGCTGGAGCGCGATGGTTTGCTCGCCGCACCCGTGAAGCCGGAGAGTGTCACCGGGGAGATACGCTACGATCTGAATCCGAAGAAGCCACACTTTGAGCCGCAGGCGAAGGCGATGATCTCGATGTTCATGATGGGTGGGCCGTCGCAGATGGACCTGTTTGATCCGAAGCCGATGCTCACGAAGTACGACGGGCAGAAGTTTCCCGGTGAGATCAAGTATGACAACCTCGCGCAGGCTTCATCGAAATGCTTTGGCTCGCCGTGGAAGTTTGCGAAGCATGGCGAGTGCGGCATGGAGATCAGCGAGCTGCTGCCGAACCTGAGCAAGGTGGTGGACGAGATCACGCTGATCCGCTCAATGACCTCCGGTGTGAGCAATCACGCGCAGGGTCTGTATGCGATGAACGGGGGCCGTGTCACTGCCGGGCGTCCGGCACTGGGCTCGTGGCTGACCTATGGTCTGGGCAGTGAGACGGATGAACTGCCCGCCTACATGGTGCTCTCACATCCCGGTGGACTGCCTACCTTCAGCGGCGAGCACTTCACCAATGGCTGGCTGCCCTCGCTGTTTCAGGGCACGCTCGTGCGCGCCGCCGAGCCGCGCATTCTGAATCTTGATCCGCCGCCTTCGCTCTCCGGTGCGCCGCAGCAGCGTCAGCTGGATCTGCTGAAGGCCTTCAACGAGGACCATCTCGCGCTGCATCCTGGGGAGCTCGATCTGCAGGCGCGCATATCCAGCTATGAACTCGCGGCCAAGATGCAGGTGGCCGCGAAAGAGGCGCTCGATATTTCGAAGGAGCCTGAGTACGTCAAAAAGCTCTACGGCGTCGATAATCCGATCACCAAAGACTACGCCACGCGCTGCATCATTGCGCGGCGGCTCGTCGAGCGCGGTGTGCGCTACGTGCAGGTGCTGAATGCGGGCCAGTCATGGGACCAGCACGGTTCGCTCATCACGGCGCTGCCCAAGAATTGCCAGGCCACCGATCAGCCGAGTGCCGCGCTGCTCATTGATCTCAAGCAGCGCGGATTGCTCGACAGCACCGTCGTCCACTGGGGCGGCGAAATGGGCCGTCTGCCCGTGCTGCAAAACGATGCGGGCCGCGAGAAGTGGGGCCGCGACCACAACACCTACGGCTTCAGCATGTGGATGGCCGGCGGCGGCTTCAAGAAAGGCTACGTCCACGGCGAGACGGATGAATTTGGCCACAAGGCCGTCATCGACGAAGTGAAGCATTATGACTACCACGCCACGCTGCTGAAGACCTTTGGTCTCGACCACACCAAGCTGACCTACAAGCGCAACGGCCTCGCCGCCTCGCTCACGGATAATCAGGGTGCGAAGGTGGTGGATGAGCTGCTGGCCTAATGTTTCGATCTGCGCGCACCTGACATGACCGCCGCCGCTGCTCCGAATCCACTGCATCGGTCGGCGGCGTGGAAGTGGACGATCTGCGGCCTGCTGCTGCTTGCCTCGGCGATCAACTACATGGACCGCCAGACGCTGGCGAATGCGGCGGTGCGCATCACCAAGGAGTTTCAGCTGTCGCAGGAGCAGTATGGCCACATCGAGGCGGTGTTTGCCTATGCGTTTGCGGCGGGGTCCCTTGTGTTCGGGTGGCTGGCGGATCGTTTTTCCGTGCGCTGGCTTTATGCCATCGTGCTGACGATGTGGTCGCTGGCCGGACTGGCAACGGGCTTTGTACACAACGAGCAGGAACTGCTGTGGTGCCGCATGGCGCTCGGTTTTTTTGAGGCCGGTCACTGGCCCTGTGGCATTCGCACCACGCGGGCGCTGCTGGATGCGCGGGAGCGCTCGTTCGGCAACAGCGTGCTGCAAAGCGGAACCTCCGTTGGGGCGATCATCACACCGCTGATCATGAGCGGCCTCATGACGGCCGAGCTCGGGAGCTGGCGCACGGCGTTTCAAGTCGTCGGCATCACCGGCTTTGGCTGGCTGGTGCTGTGGTTTGCACTCGTGCGCAAGGCGGATCTGCCTGCGCCGGTTCGTTTGAGTGAGAGCTCGGACAAAAGCGATGGTGCCAGTCTGTGGAGTCTCATCCTCAGCCGCCGCATGATCATCATCTTTGCGGTTATCGCCGGGATTAATACCACGTGGCAGATCCTGCGTGCATGGCTGCCCAAGATTTTGCAGGAAGGCCGGGGCTACTCGGAGGCGGAGACGCTCTGGTTCACCTCGGCATGGTATGTCGCCACGGACGTCGGCTGTCTCGGTGCGGGGGCTCTCGCCGTGTGGCTGGGGCGGCGCAAGCTGTCAGTGCATGCCGCACGTGTGATTGTCTTTGCCGGCTGCGGGGCCTTGTGTGCCTCCTGCGGGCTCACGCCGTGGCTTGAGCATGGCTGGGTACTCCTCACGGTGTTCATGCTCGCGGGTGCCGGGGCGTTGGGAGTGTTTCCGCTGTATCATGCTTTCACGCAGGATCTCTCGGGACGGCATCAGGGCAAGATCACTGGCATTGCCGGAGTGGTGGCGTGGGTGCTGCCGGCGGAGGCACAGCAGTTCTTTGGCAGGCTCGCGGATCGCACTCACTCGTTTGATCAGGGGCTGATGCTGGCCTCATGCCTGCCTCTCATCGCGGTGCTGCCGCTGTGGCTGTTTTGGGAAAACAAATCTGAACGCACCTCCTCCTCATGAGCTCATCATCCTGGACCCGCCGCTCCTTCCTCATGGCCAGTGCTGCTGCTGCTGCCACGGCCCATGCCGCACCTGCGCCAGCACGCAAAAAGGTCGCGCTGATCGCGACGGTGATGTTCAAGAACTCGCATGCGATGCATTTCGTGGACCGGCTTGCCATGGGCTACGTCTGGGCCGGACAGTGGCTGCCACCGCAGACGGATCTGGTGTCTCTGTACATCGCGCAGTTTCCGGAGACCGATCTCGCGCGGGGGCGTTCGGAGCGCTACCACATTCCGATCTATCCCAGCATCGCCGAGGCGCTCACGCAGGGAACTGGCAAGCTCGCGGTCGATGGTGTCGTCCTCATTGGTGAGCACGGCGACTACCCTGAGAATGAGAAAGGGCAGACGCTGTATCCGCGCTACGAGTTCTTCAAAGAAATCGTGAAGGTCTTCGAGGCCAGCGGTCGCAGCGTGCCTGTCTTCAACGATAAACATCTCTCCACTGAATGGAGCAAATGCACCGAGATGGTCGCGGATGCGAAACGCCTTGGCTTTCCCTTTCTCGCCGGGTCCTCATTGCCCGTGACACGTCGTCTGCCTGCGGTGGATCTGCCGTGGGGCACGCCGCTGGCGGAGAGCGTGGCCGTCGGCTACGGTGGCGTCGAGAAATACGATTTTCACGGTCTCGAAACTGCGCAGTGCATGTCCGAGCGCCGTCGTGGTGGCGAGGTCGGAATCAAGAGCGTGCGCGCTCTGCGTGGAGAAAAGATGTGGGAGCATGCCGCCACGCGGAAGCAGACGCAGCGTCTGCTCGGCGCAGCGCTCACTCGCAGCCACACCTGGCCTGTCGAGGGCTACCCTCTGGAGCCCGTCAGCTTTGACTGGGCGCGCAAGACCTTCCCCGACGCCTACGCCTACTTCATCGAACATCTCGACGGCTTCCACACCACGCTCTTCATGCTGTCCGTGCGCGACTTCAACTACGCCGGCCTCAACAGCGAAACCGGCGAGATCACCTCCTGCCAGATGTTCCTGCCCATGCCGGGCTCCAGTTCGACTACCGCCGACTTTTTCAATCCGCTCGTCCATCACATCGAAGACATGATCCTGAACAACCGTGCGCCCTATCCCGTGGAGCGCACGCTGCTCACTTCCGGCATGCTCATCGCTGCGATCGAGTCGCTGTACCGCAAGGGCGTGGCCATCCAGACACCGGAGCTGGCGGTGGCTTACACGGCGCCGAAGGAGTCGTTGTACTGGCGCGAGTGATCGACCAGATCACTGCAGAGGCAGACGCAGGCAGGCGGCTTCACGATCATTGCGCACCAGCAGCAGATCGCCAGCGAGGGCGATAGGGTTCCAGGTCTTGGAGTTGAACACGCGAATGCGGGCGAGTTCGTTGGGCGCAGCGCGCGTTGGGCGCAGCAGCACCAACTCGCCGCTCTCAGCCATGAGCAGGTAATGATCGCCAACTACGAGCCCCTGACCGTGGCCATAGCGTCCTTCGCGCCATTGCCTGGAGCCGTCCTTCAAATCGACGCATGCAAAGATCCCGTCATCGAGTCCGAATACGCAGCCGTCGTGGGTGAAGAGATGGGAAAACTTGGCCTTCATGCGATTGGACTGCCACAGGCTTTGCACCTGCAAGCCCGTGTCATTGCGCGACAGCTTAAGCAGCTCCGCTCCAACGCCGTAGCCACTTGAAAACAGCACCTCGTCCGCGCCGATCACGAGTGGTGATGCGCAGGCGACGTTGCCATTGCCCCAGGGCCGCTGCCAAAGTTCGGCACCCGTCTTCACGTCATGGCCCGCGATGCTGCCGTGGTGAAAGGCGAGCACTTGAGGCACGCCTGCGAGTGTGGCGAAGACCGGTGTGGCGTAGCTGGGAGTTTTGCCGGCTTTCCAGACGAACTCGCCATCACTGCAACTCAGGGCCACCAGAGAATGAGTTCCCTCCTCACCGCCATGCACGATGACCAGGTCATCCACGATCAGCGGAGAACTCGCCATGCCCCAGGTGGGCGTTTTGCCTGCCACGACTTTCACCACATCGCGGGTCCAGATGACCTTGCCGCTGGCAAGTTCAAGGCAGTTCAGAATGCCTGTGGCACCGAGGGCAAAAACGCGGCCATGGTCAATGGTGGGTGTCGCACGCGGACCTGCGCCTCCAATCGTGGTGTCAAAGTGTGCCTCGTCGTTGTGGCTCCATCGCTGCTGGCCTGTGGTCAAATCGTAAGCGGTGACGCATTCATTGTCTTCGTGCTGCTCCTGAGTGATGCAAAGGTCGCCGACGATGGCGAAGCCAGACCAGCCTGCGCCGACGGCATGCTTCCAGATGAGCTGTGGCGGGTGCTGCGCCCAGTTATCCGCCAGCGCAGGTCCTGCCAGAACCCCATTACAATCAGGCCCATAGAACTGCGGAAAATCTGTGTGGGGAACTTTGGCCGAGAGATACGGGATGCTGGTTGCAGCGAGCTCTGCCTGCCTGCTCCAGCGCCAGCCGAAGATGGGCAGCATATCACCGCTGACTCCGGTGATTTTGACCAGCGAACCCACTGCCAGGCCCATGAGTAGGATCACACCCAGGACACGCATGCGCAGTGCCAGAGGTGCACGCGAGAGAAAGAGCCACCAGATCAGCAGCGCGATGCAGATCACGAAACCGATTTCATAGCTGATCAGATTGCGTCTCTGAAAGGGCCATTCTTCATAGAACTGCACCCCGATGATTGTCACCATGCCAAGCAGTGCGATGCGTACGCCTGGCTTCCAGCGAACAGCCTGGGTGGAATGTGGTGGGGTGTTCACGGCCTACCCTACGGCAGCGAATGTGCTGATCAAGTCAGTGGCAGCCAGCGAGGTGGATTGCCCGGTGCAGGGCCTGGCTCATGTAAACGTAGCGGGAATCTAGATCCTTGATCACAAATATCGCGCACGGGATACGCTCCAGGGGATCAAGCAGCTGGCACAGGTCGGCCACCTCGGTGAAGAATTGTTTCTGCAGTGGTTTCATGACGGATGATCGGATTTTACCAATTTTTGCGGGTATGGCCACGGAGAGAATGCTCTCTGGCGGCGTTGGTTCATTTGCATGAACTCGTTCACCACCATCGCCTGGCTTGCTGCACAAGACCGATGAAGTCGTTCGCGACCATGGCATGTCTGCTCACCGCCTCTGTCATGAACGCGGAGGACATCTTTGTCTCAAAGGTGGAGACCTTGCTGAAACAGCGCTGCTTTGAGTGCCATTCGCATGAGAAAAAAATCAAAGGCGGCCTCGCCCTTGATTCGAAATTGGGCTGGGAAAAAGGGGGGGCGAGCGGTCCTGCCATTGTTCCTGGGAAGCCGGAGGCAAGCCTGCTGATGCAGGCGCTGAGTCATGCGGAAAAGGATGTCAAAATGCCGCCGAAGAAGATGCTTCCTGCGTCGGAGATTGCAGTGTTTGCGGAATGGATCCGGCTGGGAGCTCCCGATCCGCGCGTGTCAGAAGTGAAAAACACCCAGGATCTCGTAGCGGATGACACCTGGGGGGGCGAGTTCCACAAGCGCCTCGACTGGTGGAGCCTCAGGCCCATGCTCAAAGCCGAACCGCCGGGGGTGGACGATGAGACATGGTCAAAAGAGCCGGTGGATCGTTTTGTGCGCGCGGCGTTGGCTGCCGCCAAAATCCAGCCAGCCCCACCTGCGGAGCCGGGAGTGCTGAGGCGGCGGCTTTCGTTTGTACTTACGGGGCTGCCGCCCTCATCGGCATCAGCATCCTTGTCTGACGAGGCCTATGTGGACATGTTGCTGCAAAGCCCCCGCTTCGGAGAGCACTTCGCACGGCACTGGATGGACGTCGTGCGCTACACGGACACCTATGGCTACGAATGGGACAACCCGGCCAAGGGTGCCTACGAATACCGTGACTACCTCATCCGCGCCTTCAACGACGACATCAGTTTCGCTCAGTTCGTGCGCGAACAGATCGCGGGCGATCTCCTGCCGGTGCCGCGCATCAACACCGCCTCACAAACCAACGAAAGTCTCATCGGCCCCATGTTTTATCATTTGGGGGAACACCGCCACGGCAGCAGCCTGATGTTCAACGGCATTCATCAGGAGATGGTGAACAACAAGATCGACGCCTTTTCCAAAGCTTTCCTCGCCACCACCGTGGCCTGCGCACGCTGTCACGATCACAAGCTCGAAGCCGTCTCGCAGCGCGACTACTACGCTCTCGCCGCCGTCTTCACCACACCACGCTGGACTTCCCGTGTGATCGATGCGCCGAATAAAAACGATGTGGCCATCGCCAAGCTTAAAGAGCTGCGCGCGGCGATCCGTGCCGAGTTGGCAGTTGTGTGGGCAAAGCCGTTCGAGGCACCCTTCCTCAAACAGTGGGCGGAGACGCACGGCAACGAATTGAAGGGCGTCGGTGCACCGCTTGCAGCGCCAGGTCAATTCACACAAAAAGCTGCCGAGTGGCGCAAGGCCCGCGTGGCCGCTCAAAACTCCAACGCCATGTTCAAACCCTTGGCAGATCCCGCCAAGGCGCAGCTTCCTCACGGCTGGGTGATTGAGGGCGACGGGATGAAGCACGGCTTTGCTGAAGAGGGCACGCCCCTTATCGCGCTCGAAGGCGATGCCGTCATTGCGCGCCTCCTGCCACGTGGCTGGCACACGCACGCATTGTCCTCCAAGCTGCCCGGAGCACTCCGCATGCCGCCTGAGCATCTCATCCCGGGCAGGTTCGTGAGCCTTGACCTCGCAGGCGGGGAATTCGGCGGCCAGCTCGTGATTGATGATCATGCGTTTCAAAACGAAACCATTTCTTTCTACACCAATACAATCCCCGCCTGGAGGGCCTTCGCTGATGCCGAGCTGAAGAATGGCGTTCAGCAGGTCACCGTGGAGTTTGCCACCTCGTCGTTGAACCCGAATTTCCCACCGCGAACCGGTCTGGCAAAGGGGCTCAAGAACAATGACTTCGGCTACGATAAACGCAGCTGGCTGAGCGTCTGCGGCATTGTCTCGCATGACAAGGCAGGCGCGCCGCAGGATGAACAGGCTGCGTTTGCCGGTTTGTATGACGCAGCCGGTTCCCTGGACTCCTGGGAGTGCATCGCCGCATGGTTCAACTCTGCCGTCACGCGATGGTGCGAAGGCAAAACGCAGCCGGGTGATCAGCCCGTTCTCGACTGGCTGCTCAGCAGTGGTTTGCTGCCAAACAAGGCCGAACCCGGAAGCAGGCTCGCGACACTGGTGGCCGAATATCGGAGCGTCGAGGCAGGCATCGATTTTTCGCGCACGGTCAACAGCATGGACCAGCGGGAAACGTCCCCCGCCAGTTACCCGCTTAACGTGCGCGGCAATGTGGATGTGCCCGGCACTCTGGTGCAGCCTGGATTTTTGAAAATGTTGGACCCAGGGGCGCTGGTGTCTGACCGCCTGGCACTCGCCGAGTCACTGCTGGATCCCGAGCATCCGCTGACTGCTCGTGTCTATGTGAACCGGGTATGGCAATGGCTCTTCGGCACCGGACTCGTGGCCACCCCGGATGATTTCGGACGCCTCGGAGACAAGCCCTCGCATCCCGAGCTGCTCGACTGGCTGGCACGCGAGTTCATTCGCGAAGGCTGGTCCACCAAGAAGCTGGTGCGGCGTCTCGTCTTAAGCCAGGCTTTCCGGCAGTCCGGGCTCGTGGCCGAAGCCGCGCGCGAACGTGATCCGGCGAACCGCCTGCTGCATCACTACCCCACGCGGCGGCTGGAGGCGGAGGCCATTCGCGATTCACTGCTCGCGATCTCCGGTCATCTCGACTCGCAGCTTTATGGCCGCCCTGTCCTGCCGTTTCGCAGCACCGAGGACGCTGCCAAGCGCCTTTTCAGCGGTCCGCTCGACGGCCGTGGCCGCCGCTCGATCTACCTGCAGATGTCCATCATGGACCCGCCGAAATTTCTCGTCGGCTTCAATCTTCCAGATCTGAAACTGCCCGCTGGCAGACGAGACGTCACCAATGTTCCCGCCCAGGCGCTGATCATGCTGAATGATCCTTTTGTAAACGAGATGGCGAAATGCTGGTCGGCTGGTTTGTTGAAGGACACGGGCAAGGACCGCGAAGACCGCGTGCGTCAGATGTTCGGGCAGGCCTTGGCTCGCAAGCCAGACGCAGTCGAATTGAAACGCTGGACTGCCGCCTTGCAGGACTTTGGCGGCGACACGCCGGATGCATGGGAACGCCTTGCTCATGCGTTATTCAACACCAAGGAGTTTCTCTACTACCGCTGAAATGCAGTCGCATGACCATCGTCTTTGCTCGCGCCGCCAGATTCTGGCAGGTGCCTCCGCGGGTTTTGGCATGCTGGCGCTGCGCGCGATGGCGGGCGTGCCGCTTCATCGCCATGCACGGGCGAAGAACATCATCTTCTGCTTCATGGACGGCGGTCCCAGCCATGTGGACACCTTTGACCCCAAGCCCATGCTCAAGAAGTTCGAAGGCACAGCCATCGGCAGTGGCGCGGTGTCCAAGCGCTCGCAGTCAAATGCGGGCCGCGTCTGGTTTGGCAGTCCTTGGGAGTTCAAGCAGCGCGGGCACAGCGGATTGTGGGTGAGCGAGCTTTTTCCGCACATCGCTCAGGTGGCGGACAAGCTCTGCGTTGTACGCTCGATGGTCGGCGAACTGCCGCTGCATGGTCAGCAGAACCTGTTGCTGCACACCGGCCGCATCCTCGGTCAGGCGCCGAGCATCGGCGCCTGGGTCTCCTATGGCCTTGGCACGGAAAATCGCAATCTGCCAGGCTACGTCGTCCTCAACAACGACTGGGTGCCAAACGGCGGGCTCGAAAACTTCGGCAGTTCTTTCCTGCCCGCGAGTCATCAGGCCACCATGGTTCGTGCCAAGGGCGTGCCGGTCGATAACATTGCTCCGCATGATGCAGCGGTCATCCAGCGGCGCAAACTCGCGCTGCTGGCACAGCAGGACGCCGAGTTCGCGGCGGGCACCTCGGACGCACCGATTATTGAAGGTGCCATTGCGAACTACGAGACCGCGTTTCGCATGCAAAGCGCGGTTCCTGGCATTGCGGACATCGCTGGCGAACCTGAATACATTCGCAAGCTCTACGGCGTGGATTCCACCGACGAACATCAGTGCTTTTATGCCACTCAGGCCCTGCGTGCGCGGCGCCTGGTGGAAGCAGGGGTGAGGTTTGTCGAAATCACCTGTCCGAGTTTCGATGGCAACAACTCGCCCTGGGATCAGCACGGGCAGATTCGCCAAAACCACACCAAAAATGCGCGCATCACCGATCAATCCGTCGCCGCGCTCATCAGCGATCTTGATCAGCGTGGCCTGCTCGATGAAACCATCGTGCTCTGGGCCGGCGAGATGGGCCGCACGCCTCATACGCCCAAAATCAGCGAGTCGTGCGGTCGCGATCACCATGTAAACGGCTACACCATCTTCATGGCCGGCGGCGGTTTCAAAGGTGGCATGACCTTTGGCGAAACCGACGAGTTTGGCAACTCCGTCGCCAGCGATCCCGTGGACATCCATGACATCCACGCCACGCTCCTGCATCAAATGGGTGTGGATCACGAAAAACTCATCTTCCGCCACGGTGGTCGAGATCAGCGGCTCACCGACGTGCATGGGCGCGTGATGCGCGAGTTGACAGCCTGATTTGATGCACCGTACGCACTCATCATTCATAGCACCATGAAATCCACCGTTGCATTCCTTTCATTGATGACTGTCCACGGCCTTGCGGCTGACCCCGTCGCCGCTTGGTCCAAAGATGTCACCATCAAGCCCATTTCGTCCATCGAGGGCCGCCACACCATCCACAGCTACTACCTGACCAATCCCGAAAGTCCGGACGGTGCACGGGTATTGTTTTTCACCTCCACGGATTCGCAGGGTCATTTGGGTGAGGTGCGCATGATGGAGCGAGCCACGGGGAAGGAGACGGTGCTGGCTGACAACGTGCACACGGAGGATGCGCACCGCGTCGCATGCCAGCAATGGCTCTCCGGCGGCAAGCGGGTAGCGTTTCATGAGGTGATCGACAAGAAATGGCGCGTGGTCGTGGTGGATGTGGACACGCTGGCCAAGACGATTGTCGCTGAAGATCATCAGGTCGGCTTCGGCAGGCCGGATGGCGATCTGCTGCCGATGTATGGTTGCCATTGGAATCCGGGGCCGCATCGTGATCTCGAAGTGTGGGACGCTGCCACCGGCAAGACCACCACCATGGCGAAGATCAGCGAGGTGGAAGACAAGTATGGCGACTGGCTGCAGAAGGAGTTCGCGGGCAAACCCTGCTCCGTCTTCTTTCCCGTGCTCAGCCCGGATCTGAAGCGCGTGTTTTTCAAGGTCGCCGCAGGCAATGGCGGGGACGACTACATGTCCAGCAGAGCCAGCCATCGCCAGGGCACGGTGGTCTATGACTTTGAAAAAGCTGCCTGCGTCTGGCAGCGCAACCGGTGGGGCCATCCGGCGTGGACGCCTGACTCGCAGCACATCTTTGAAGCCGGAAACATCAGCTTCGACATCCAGGACAACCCGGCCAAATACACCCGCCTCAAAGATGTGCCCGTCCTCGGTGGTACGCATCCGTCCGTGAGTCCAGATGGCACCCTGATGGTCACGGATGGTCTGAGCCGGAATGTGGGCGGCCAAGGTGATGAGTGGGGCATTCAGGTGGCGGACATGAACGGCGGCAAATGGGTGCTGCTGCACAGCTTTGCCCAAAACGGCGGTGCCAAATCCTGGCGGCGTAATCACCCGCATCCCGCCTTCAGCGAGGACGGCAAACGCATCTACTACAATGTCAGCGACGGCCCGTTCACGCGGCTGATGGTGGCGGAACGTCCGTAATGTGCGCCGAGTTTGCAGCGTTGGTTGCATATGAAATTCATCACTGCATGTCTGTTCGTGTTTCCGCTGGCTGGTTTGAGCGCGCAGGAGGCGGAGCCCAAAAACCTGCAACGCATCGTCGCCATCGAGAATGTGTGTGCGTGGCCTAATCTCACGCTGCTGCCCGATGGCACGATCCTAGCCATCCTGTTCAATCAGCCCGGCCATGGCACTCTGCAGGGAGATGTGGACTGCTATGCCAGCAGCGACGGTGTGAAATGGGAGAAACGCAGCACCGTCACGCAGCATGAACCGGACACGATCCGCATGAACCACGCGGCGGGTCTCGCAAAAAACGGCGATCTCATCGTGCTCTGCTCCGGCTGGACAAACTTGAAGCAGCCGCAGCGGCCCAAGCAGGCTGCGTTTCGAGATGCCGTGCTGCGCAGCTGGGTGCTGCGCTCAAAGGACGCCGGCCGTACCTGGAGCAAGAGTGATGTCTTCCCCGCGACTGAATCCGACGAATGGACCGAGCACATTCCGTTTGGCGACATCTGGGCGGCGCAGGATGGCACGCTGCGGACGTCCTGCTATCAGGGCCAGCTCACCGACCCGGTGAAATCGAGCAAGACCAAGGGCTGGCGCTCCTGGTGCTTTCGCAGCGATGACGATGGTGTGACGTGGCAGCCGCAGTCAATCATCGGACCCACGCACAATGAGACAGACATTTTTCCACTTGGCGGCAAAAGCTGGCTGGCCGCCGCGCGCACGACGCAGATGGAGCTGTTCCGCAGCGATGATGATGGAGTGACCTGGGGCGCACCTCTCAAAGTGACCGCACGCAATGAGATCAACGGCCACCTTACCCGTCTCGCTGACAAACGCCTGCTGCTGAGCTACGGTGTGCGCATTGCGGGGCAGCATGGCGTCTGTGCGAAGTTCAGCAGCGACGATGGCAAAACCTGGAGTGCTTCCATTCGTCTCGCCCGCAGCGAGGTGAGTGACTGCGGCTATCCCGCCACTGTGCAGCTAGCGAACGGAAAACTCGTCACTGCCTACTACTCCAAAGCCGCGCCCGAATGTGATCACTATCACATGGGCGTGGCGGTTTGGGAGGCGCCTTGATTACCGGGTCACTGGAAACGCATTGGCGCTTTCGCGCACGAGCTGTTCGTGCCGCAGTTCCGCTTTCGCTCGGGCTTCATCTTCTTCAAAGACAGCCAGTCCGATGACTCCCACGTTGCTCGCTGCTCCTTTGGAGGCGGCCTTGGAGCGGGACACACTTCCAAATACAAACGATCTGACGGTCGAACTGTCTTTGCGGAAGCCATCGACATCGTATGTCTGCTTGGGTTCAAACACAAAACCATGCTGGCTCGGGCTGGCCGACTTCCCCGTGAGAACGTTCAGGCCATCCACACTCAAAACGACTTCGATGCGTTTCTTGGAGCGGTTTTCGATTCTCACCGCGTAGTGACTGCCGTTATCTCCGATCACGATGCGCTTGCCACTGACATCATAGTGCGGGTAGGCATCGCCATAGCGGACCAAGCCCACTTTCAGGCGTTCTCCAGCAGCCGGGAACAAGCCGCTGCGTTTGGAGATGCTGCCACCCAGAACTGCGGCCATGGCCTTGGCCCCCGCCTCGTCATTGTAGTGAAACGATTCCACCGCATCTGGTGTGTCCGACTTGCGGAGCATGCGTGTGCTCTCCAGCAGGGAATACTTCTCCTGACCGGCGGAGGTGCCAAGACCGGGGCGCTCATCGACTCGAAGATTCGAAGCATAACTCTCTGACCGGGAGCTGCCCGGAACCGCCATCATGGGCGGCGGAGGTGGCGCTGGAGAATTCATCGAGCCGCATGATGCAATTAACATGACGGCCAATGAGAGGGAGCAATAAGCAATCGAACGGAGGTGTTGGGCTGGGTTCATAAATGCAGAAATATCAGCATTTGGAATTCTGGCAAGATTAAATGCTGGAAAATATGCATTTAACTTGAGCGAGTGTGTAGAGGCACTGCGTGGAGATAGGTTTCAATCTGCACTTGCGATCCATCTTAAATGCAGCATTTTCAGCACATGGCAGTCAAAGACGATCAACTTTCCAAGCGCGAGCGGCAGGCGATGGACATTGTCTATCGGCTGGGCAAGGCGACGGCGGAAGAGATCCAGGAGGAGATGCCCGATCAGCCTTCTTACTCCGCCGTGCGTGCGCTCTTGAGCATCCTGGTGGGCAAGAAGCTGCTCAAGCACACTCGCGAGTCCCGCCGCTATGTGTATGAACTCGCCATCTCGCGTGACAAGGCGCGTGATTCGGCGCTGCGAAAGATCATGCGCACGTTTTTTGACGGCTCGCCCGGCAAGCTGATGGCATCTCTGCTGGAAACGAAAGACCGCAAGCTGCCACCGGAGGAAGTCGCAGCGATCCGAAAATTGCTGGACGAGCAATCGCCTTCCTGATCCACTAAACACACACGTCATGACCGCCTGCTGGATCGCCATTGCTCTCAAAGCCACATTGTGGGCCGTGCTCATGAGCGCCGCCTCACTCGTGGTGCCGGCGCAGCATCCGCAGGTGCGGCGTCGGTTTGCTTTGCTGGGCATGTGGGGGCTGTGGGTGCTTCCCTGGTTGCCTTTGCCATGGCAAGGTCTTGCAACGGCTTCGATCGCTGTTGCGACTGACAGTACCTCTCAGTCTGGCTGGTGGTGGCCTTTCCTGACTGCGGTTTGGGCTTTGGGAAGCTTGATCCTGCTGCTGCGTGTGGTGCGCGATGTCACTGGCATTTTGAAACTGGTGCGTCAGGCCGAGAAGTCCACGCTGAATCCGGGTGGTGCTGTCGAAGTGCGCTTCACGGCGGCAATCGAAGGCCCCTGCATGACAGGCTGGCTGCGGCCCTGTGTGCTGCTGCCACTGGCCGCAGCCTCCTGGCCTGAGGGAACGCTGCGTGCGACCCTGCGTCATGAATGCCAGCATGCGCGGCAGGTGGACGGCCTGCACCGCTTCTGCGCCGCTCTCGTACGTGCCTGCTTCTGGTGGAATCCTGCCATGCATGCGCTGTGCGGGATCTACGAGGCGGAGTCCGAAGTCTGCTGTGATGAGGAGGCTGCCACGGCATGCAGCCGTCGTGAGTATGGCGAAATGCTGCTGGCGCATGCCACCCAGATGCCGATGCCGGCATTCGCCATGTCCTTTGCCCGTCGCTCGGGCCTGCGTGTCCGCATTCAACGGTTGATTGCAACGCGTCGGGACTCCCGCTGGATGCTCTCTGCACGCTGGCTGACGGCCTTGGCGCTCATCATCAGCGCGGCTGTTCTCATGGCCTCCATCCGGGTGATGCCGACTGAGATTACGCAAGGAAACTCGCTCAAAAGTGAGGCGCAGCTCCGTTTGAATGCAGATCCGTTTCCTGGAACGCCGTAGCCAGCACTGCTGCTGATGGCGTCGCCGGGTTGGTGTCGCCTATTCCATGAAAACACTCTGCTTTCTCCTGTTGTTCTCCGTCAGCGCTTTTGCGGCGAAGCCGAATATCATCGTCATTTTCGTCGATAACTTCGGGAACGGCGACCTCGGTTGCTTTGGTTCGAAGCTGCATCGCACGCCGAATGTGGACCGACTGGCTGCGGAGGGAACGAAGTTCACCAGCTTCTATGTGGCGAGCGGTGTCTGCACACCGAGCCGTGCGTCACTGATGACGGGCTGCTATCCGCGCCGGGTGAACATGCATGTGAGTGACACGGGCGGTGCGGTGCTGCAGCCGGTGGCTCGCAAGGGACTCAATCCCGCCGAGGTCACGATGGCGGAGGTTTTGAAAAGCGCTGGCTATGCGACGATGTGCATCGGCAAATGGCATCTTGGAGATCAGCCGGGGTTTCTGCCGACGAAGCAGGGGTTTGATGATTTTTTTGGCCTCCCTTACAGCGATGACATGACGAAGGATAAAAAGCCGGACGTGTGGCCGGAGCTGCCGCTGATGCGTGGAGAGAAAGTGATCGAGGCACCTGCGGACCGGGATCATCTGGTGAAGCGCTGCACGGAGGAGGCGGTGCGCTTCATTGAGAAGCATGCGGCGGAGCCTTTCTTTCTCTACCTGCCGCACACGATGCCCGGCTCCACCGCGCATCCGTTTTCAAGCGAGAACTTTCGCGGCAAGAGTGCGAACGGGGAGTATGGCGACTCGGTGGAGGAACTTGACTGGAGCACCGGCGAGATCATGGCGGCATTGCAGCGGCTGAAACTTGCGGACAACACGCTCATCGTCTGGACCTCCGACAATGGTGCGGTGAAACGCAATCCGTCGCAGGGCAGCAACGCGCCCTATCGCGGCTCAGGCTATGACACGTCTGAAGGGGCGATGCGCATGCCCTGCGTGATGCGCTGGCCGGGGAAGATCGCGGCGGGAGCGGTGAATGACGCGCTGTGCTCGACGATGGACTTGCTGCCGACTTTTGCGAGCCTCGTGGGTGCAAAGCAGCCTTCGCAAAAGCTCGACGGGCATGACATCTCTGCAATTCTCTTGGACGCCAGCAATACCACCTCGCCATGGGATGACGACGGCTTCTTCTTTTATCGCATGGATCAGCTTCAGGCGGTGCGTGCAGGAGACTGGAAGCTCTACCTGCCGCTCGAAGGCAAATTTAAAACCCTGAGCGCCAAGCAGGTGCCTTCCCCGATGGAACTCTTCGACGTGCGTCACGATGTCGGCGAGGAGCACGAAGCCTCCGCTCAGCATCCCGAGGTCGTTCAGCGCCTCACGCAGCTCGCAGAAAAAGCCCGCGCTGACATTGGCGATTTCAACCGCCCCGGTGCCGGCCAGAGGGAAGCAGGCATGGTGGAGAAATCCGTGCCGCTCTTGCCCTGAGCCGCATTGCCTGCTGTGTTGACGCATGACCCGTGGCAGCCGCTCGCTCCTTCTTTTGATCCTCGTCATTCTGACGGGGATCATCGTGCCGTTCGTGATCTGGGGGGCGCAGTTTGACCAGACGCTGAGTCTTGAGGGTGCGCGGAAGTGGATGGAGGGCTATGGCGCGTGGGCATGGGCGGCGGGGATCGCGCTGCTGGTGGCGGACATCGTGCTGCCGGTGCCTTCGACGGTGGTCATGTCGGCGCTGGGGTGGATGTATGGCTGGTGGGTGGGTGGCCTGGTCAGCGCGGCTGGATCGATGCTTTCCGGCATCATCGCCTATGCCGCCTGCCGCTGGCTGGGGCGTGGTGCGGCGCGCTGGATCGCGGGAGCGGAGGGGCTGAGCAAAGGAGAAGAAATATTCGAGCGGCGCGGCGGCTGGCTGGTGGCGCTCTCGCGCTGGATGCCGGTGCTGCCGGAGGCGGTGGCGTGCCTCGCGGGACTTTCGAACATGCGATGGCGAGTGTTTTTGCCAGCGCTGGCCTGTGGCTCGGTGCCTACGGGGTTTGTGTTTGCGGCGATCGGCCACCTCGGTCAAAGCGAACCCGCCTGGGCTTTTGCTTTGAGTGCCATTGTTCCAGTTCTGCTGTGGCTGGGTGCGGTGCGTGTGCTGAAGCGCTAACGCATTTCGATCAATCCGGCGCTGGTGGCCGCCGAACGTGCGAGCTTGCACATCTCTCGCCGAATGATCCACGCGCCAAGCGGCACCAGCAGGACGATGGCAACGACTGCGACTAAGCCCAGAACGAGCAGCATGTGCAAACCTGCCGCCATCAAAATCGCGGTGACGATGAGCCAGAGCAGGAGATTCCACCCCAGACTGCGGCGGATGCGCAGGAGCAGCTTCACCCGCGTGAGGCAGCGGCCGTCGGCATGGAATTCCGTGACGCTCAAAAAGGCGCGTGATATTTCCGACCAAGGCCACGCCTCGATGTCAAACCAGCGCCAGCCGTCGTCCTCACGAAAGATGATGTGCGCAGAGCGGAGCACCTTGCGAAGCTCTTGTAACCAGGCGTCACGGGTGATGCCGGTTTCGCTCCAAAAGCACAGTGTACCCAAGCTGAGGGTGATTTTGTGCGGCCGCGTTGGAGGCATGATGTCTGGCAGCATCGGATGGCGGCTGGGACGTGCGCCTAATTTTAGCATGCCACGCAGCCGCGCCCACTCACGCACCACGGGCTGCAGGAAGCTCAGCCACCAGAGCAGCAGACGATCCGGTACTCCCCGGATGCTGGCTGAGGCTGCATTGCGTGCGCTGACCTGCCATGCAGACCCACACGCAAAGCCAAGCAGCCCCAGGGCGAGCCATGGCTGCTGACATATCAGCGCGAGCAGCAGCAGCGCGAGCCACAGCAGGCCGGTAAACCATTCCCACCAGCGGAAGCTGGAGGAGGAGTAGATCACCTGGAAGGCACCGAGACCTAGCGGGCCGTGGAAGATGCTGCCTTCGACAGGATGATCCGCCGGATGCTGATCCCCATAAATGCCGCCACGCCAGCGCGCGCCGCCGAGAAAGCCGAAACGTTCGGGATGCTCCTTCATCAGCAAGGCTTCCGCACAGCCATAGCCAAACTGCTGCGTCAAATACGCTCGTATGGTGAAGCGCCGATGATGCCAGACCATCGCCCCGGGAACAAAGAGCAGCCGTCTGCCGGTTTCACGCAGCCGCCAGCAGACGTCCACATCATCACCCGCCGTTTTGAATTCCACACGAAAGCCGCCGATGAGATCGAGAGCGTCTTTTCGAATGGCGAGATTGCAGCCCGGGAGGTGCTCGGCCTCGGTGTCATTGAGCAGCACATGCGCGGGTGCACCCGGGGCGGCGGCCACCACGTGCTCGATGCGATTGCGCGGTGGAGGCGGGATGTTGGGGCCGCCTGCGGCGGCCACGGTGTCATCCGCGAAGGCATGGCTCAGGTGCAGGAGCCAGTCGGGGTGTGCAATGCAGTCATCATCGGTGTAGGCGATGATGGAGCCGGTGGCGATCCGGGCGCCGTGATTGCGGGCGGCGCTGAGGCCTGCGTGTTCCTGAAACTGGTAGCGCACCTGCGGATAGCCTTTTGCGATCTCCGCGATTTGCGGGCGGGAGCCATCGTCGATCAGCAGGATTTCGAAATCGGGATAGCGCAGCGCCACCAGGGAGTCCAGGCAAGGGCCGAGAGTGGCGGCGCCATTGCGCGTGCAGACCACGACCGAGATGCGTGGCGGTGTGGCGGGAGGCTGCCAGGTGAGTGAAAGCTCACGCTGCAGGGCGCAGGCTGGGCGTTCTTTTCTCTCACGATCCACGAGGCCAAATTGCCAGTCTGTGATTTCCTTGCCCCCCCGGTGCCATTCATCCGTGTAGGCAAACCAGACCCCGCCCGCGCAGCCACCGCCCAGCAGGCAGTTGTGCTGCCAGCGCATGACTTCCACCTGCCGCTCCGGCCCGTGGGCGGCGACATCAAGACCGAATTCGGTGATGATCAGCGGCTGGTTGCCCGCGAGATTCTGCCATTGAGCGAGGCAGGCGCTGAAAGCGGCAGCGGATTCCAGATACACGTTCACCGCGATGAAGTCGGCATTGCGTGGCACGAGATAGCCGGTGGACGGATACGTGGCGTAGCTGATGAGTGTCTGCGGCGCATTGCGGCGGGCGATCAAGATCAGTTTTTCGATGAATGCCCGCACCCTTTGAGGCTTCATCCAGCGCACCAAAGTCTTCTCGATCTCATTGCCAACGAGGAATGCGGTGATGCAGGCGTGATTCCCCAGTCTGGCGCTGATGGCGGCGACCTGGGCTTCGATCTCACGGCGGAGCGAGCGGCTGGCGAGAAAATCGACATGCTCACTCCAGGGGATGCCAACGATCAGTCGTAGACCGAGGGCTTCGACTTCGCGCAGCACGACTGCGGTCGGGGGCTCGTACAGCCGCACGGTGTTGAATCCTAGCGCAGCGATGTGAAGGAGGTCGGCGGCCAGTCGGTCGTCCTCTGGAAAGGGCTCACCACGTGAGTTCGGTTTGAAGGGGCCATAACTGACTCCGCGCACGAAATGGGGGGTGCCATCGGCCAGTTGCAGGAACTTTCCTGCCGCCACCACACGCGGCCCGTGATTCACGGGCGGAAGGGTGGCAGGAGGGGTGGCGGAAGTCATGCTGGCGTCAGGTTCACATTCGGCGGGTCCGAAGGGTGAAACAGGTACGTGCCGAAGGCCAGTCAGACTTCAGACCTTGGGAGCTTTGTCACTGGGCGCTTGACCCAGGCTGAGGTCTTCCGGCGCCGCTGGGTCCTTGATCTCCATTTCCACCCAGCCATCGCCTTCGCGTTCGAGACGACGGGCATTGATGAACATCACGATGCAGAAACCGACAAAGGCCGTGCTGGTCTCCAGCACAAACGGAGTGGTGAAAAAGGTGAAGAAATAGGCCAAGCCCTGAGTCACGATCTCACGTGCGGTTTCATTCACATAAGCGGCGATGCCAACGCCGATGATGATGGCAGCGGACCACAGCAGTGATTCGAGCCACCAGAGGGATTTTTTGGGAATGGTTTCAGGCGCAGGCATTCGCAGATTAGTTCACAGGGGTAGCCTTATGGGCGGAGACCGGAAAATCCACCTGTTTTGTTGTCACATTCGCCGCATCGACCGTGGCTGAGGAGGCTGCCACAGGAGCGGGTGGGCTCTCGTCATCGTCTTCGACAGGGAGAGCCTTCAGCGCGGCAGGCTCCACCTGGCTGCGCATGTCAGCCACATGCTTTCCCCACATGGCGGTGCCGGCGAGAACGAACACAAAGACTGCGAGGGCCGCCGGCAGCGGTGATTTGATGGAGCGCACCTGGCCCGCAGTGGGTGAGGTGATGCGCTCAGTGCGCGAGGCAGGTTCACGCAGCCACGCACCCTGAGAATGCGTCAGGTAACGATAATCACGCTCGCCCCCCAGGGCACCTTCGGGCAGTTCCTCCAGCATGGAAGTCGCATCCACTTCGAGAAAATCGCTGTACTGGCGAATGAACGAACGTGCATACGTCAGGCTTCCAAACGCCGCTATGTTGCCGCTTTCCAAGTAGCGCAGGCGTTGCGCCGGGATGCGTGTCTCATGGGCTGCGTCTTCGATGGACATGCCGCGCTTTTCACGTGCGGCGGTGAGCATCTGGCCAAAGGTAGCAGTCATTGTTTAGTTGGAATACGTTGAATGTGACATCGCCGGACGTGGAAGCGATGAAATTTTTTATGCTGCACAGGCTTGCAAATGCAGAAAAACAACGCGGGAGTAATCCCAGTGTTCTTGTAATCAAAGCACGGGAATACTAAAATCACGCCATGAAAGCTCTCCACGAAACCCGTCTGAAGATTCGCCGTGAGCTGGAGGCACCACCTGCCTTGAGAAAATTTGGCAGCGGCTGGATCAGTGGTGTGCTGGGCATGATGTTCGGACTGGCAGCGCTCGGCAGCGTGCTGATGATGCGCTTTCCAGGAGTGTTCACCATGAAGGAGAACGCAGCGGTGATCGGACATCCGGCCTTCCGCACCGGCATGTTCGTCCTGATGGTGCTGTCGTTTGTGTTTTCACTCCTCAGCCTTCTTCTGCGTCCGGGAAAAATCCTTGGCTTTACGGGCATGGTGGCGACGCTGCTGGCCGTGACGTTTGGCGGCACTTCAGCATCTGCGGTAGCCTCCGATCTGACGCCGGTGTATTTCGGCCTCGATTTTTTCATCCTGCGACTGCTGTTCACCGGCTTTCTCTTCATTCCAATGGAGACGATTTTTCCGCATCGGGCGGAGCAGGGGATCTTCCGCCAGGAATGGCGCGAGGATCTGTTCTACTACCTTGTCAGCAGCATGATGGTCCAGGTGCTGACCTGGCTGAGCTTCATGCCGGCGCAGACCTTGTTTAAACACACCACATGGACGGAGATGCGCGCCTGGGTGGCGGCGCTGCCGTTTCTCGTGCAGCTCATCGCCATCATGTTCCTCACGGATCTGGTGCAGTACTGGGTGCATCGGCTGTTTCACCGCATCCCGGCCCTGTGGCGCTTTCATGCAGTACATCACTCGGCGCAGAGCATGGACTGGATGGCCGGAGCGCGGATGCACTTCTTCGAAATCCTCGTGCTGCGCGGCACCACGGTGTTTCCCATGATCCTCCTCGGTTTCAGCCAGACGGCGGTGAATGCGTATGTGCTGGTCGTCTATCTCTTCGCCACCTTCGCGCATTCCAATCTCGGCTGGAGGCTTGGCATCTTCGAGAAAGTCTTCGTCACCCCACGCTTCCATCACTGGCACCACGGCATTGAGAAAGAAGCCATCGACGTGAATTTCTCCATCCACTTTCCACTGTTCGACAAGATCTTCGGCACCCACCACATGCCGGAAAATGGCCGCTGGCCCGAAGGCTACGGCATCGGCGGCCATCCGGTGCCCCACGGCTACTGGCAGCAGTTCCTCCATCCATTCCGGCGGAAGAAAAAGTAATCACTCATACTTCAACTGCGCCGTCGCTGTGCACGCGGCATCTGCCGTGACACGCAGCCAGCGCGCCTGCACCGCAGGCTCGAAAACGATGTCGAGCCGCGCTCCTGCAGCCACCTTGGCTTCTTTGTACGTCACCCACAGACCGGTCCCGGTCAGATCCAGCTCCACCTTCAAGTTCACCGCCTGCGCATCATCAAGGCTCAGGGTCAGCGTGCGTTTGTCATAGCCCCACATGAGGTAGGGGTCGCTCGACTGACCTGCATTAACCTTCGTGCTCTTCCATGGGCCGCCTGCACCGCGTGGCTTGCCGAGTTTCCACAGATCATCAATGGCACCCGCCCAGAGCGCGGCTTTGCCGTCGTCACTGCGAAGGATGTGTTCACCGGCAGGCGCATCCGGTTGGATGCCGCTCATGAGAAACAGGCCACGGTAGCCGCCGAAATCGGTCACGCGCAGATCATGCGAAGCGATGGGCCGGATCTTCGCAAAGCCGTCCGCATTTTCGGCAGGGAGCTCGAAAAACGTGCCGCAGGCGCTCAGCATGTCGCGCTCCGTTGCCACTTCACGGCAGATGCGCAGCTCACCTGCATTTGTGGTGGCATCCAAAGCCGTGGTGGCACGTGGCAGACGCCAGCGCCGACCGCGATCATCCACCACCAGTACGCTCGCTTCATCCAGTGTGATGACATGCTGCGGAATCGCCACCTTCGTCTTCACAAACTGCTCTGCTTTCGCGTCATTGATCCGTTGCAGCTTCAAAGCGGCGTCCAGTTCGTAATAACCCGCGTCGGCTGCCAGACTGAGCGTGCGCTTGTTTTCGCCACGAGCGCGGAAAACACCAGTCTGCACTTTCGCATCATCCACACGCGCCACGCCGTCAAAGATCGCATCCGCTTCAGTGCTGCGTTCTTCACCATTTGTCAGTGTGATGATCACGCTCACATCCTTCGCGTCCCGGTCGGCCTTCACTGTAAGCCACTCGGCGTCGCCGCTGATGTCTTCGCGTATCGCGGTGCCTGCAGTGTGATCAATCCGCCATAGGCTGCGGTGCTTCCACCCAGCCACCAGAAACGGGTCCGCCACATCGCCCGCCTTCACACTCTCATGCAGCCACACCGCACCGCTCGCATGCGCAGGGCCGAGCTTGTCCGGCGTCTCGGGACTCGTAAACCACAGATTCGACTGCGACTGCCCCACGCTGTCGATCCCGCCTTTGACGGCGCGTTTGTTGAGAAACTCCGACTTTGCCGAATCATCGCAGCCAAAAACCAACCGGTCATTCCAGCGGCAGAAGTCTCCGATCACTTTCATGTAAGCGCTCCTCACACGGATGCCGTTGGTATTGGCAGCGGAAAAGGTGCGCGGGAAGCGCCAGAACGCGCCGTGCATGGTCATGAGCAGATCATCTTCACCGATGTCGCGAATGCGCGGCCATTCGGTGTTCCAGCCGTGCGCGCCATCGTAGCTGTGGCTGACCTTGGGCAGACGAAACGACTGCCATTGGCCGCCGTCCAGCAGCATCAGAATGAGCGACTTCGCATCCCAGCCGATGCTCCACACCGGCGCGTCCGTGGCGCTGCCCTGAATGCCACCGGGGCCGGTGACTTCGGTGAATTGATTGCGCCGCACGAGCTGCCAGTCGTCACCGGGCTTGCTCCATTCGCCGAGCGCACCGCTGGGTGTGGTAGGGTCCGTGAGCACGCGTTTGTCGCGATCGCCGTTGTTGGCATAAATCAAGCGGCCTTGGGAGGAGTAGAGCCCTTTGCCGTGATAGCCGGGCAGTTGTGACTCCAGTTTCGTGAGGGGCGTCTCGACGGCGAAGCCTTTTTTCAATGGATTGCCGTCGCGGATCAGCGAGGTAACGGCCAGCGATTTCACATCCACCTCGTAGAGGCCCTCTTCCATCGTCGCATAATAAATTTTTCCAGCGGGATCGCTCAGATGGCGTGCATTGCCCGTGAGCCGTCCCGGCATCCTGTTCGGTGGAATCACGCGCACCGAGCGGTCAGCGTCGATCACATAAGGGCCGATGAAAAGCTGCTGCGACTCGGGATGAATCATGCGGTTCGCCGGCGTCCCGCCCACGCTTTCAGGCCGCACGATCTGTTTCAAATCAGGCGTGATCTCATAGAGCTTGTCGCTTGATCCAAAGGGAAGATGCGGGCCGTAGGTGATGACCCAGAGACGGTCCGCCCATGGAACCACGGCACCCGTGCCGCATTCGCCTTCGTTGTTGAACATGGCGAGAGCCGGGTAGATGCCGCTGACATGACGTGGTTCCTCGGCGGTGAGAAAACCTGTGAATGCCGCGAGCAGCAGGAGGTTGGATTTCATGCGTGGATCAAAGCCATGCAGGCACCGCTGGCAACCGGAGTGAATTATGCCGGATTGAAATCGCTTACATCCCCCGCATAGCTGAACAATGCCGAAACCGAAGGCCATCCACCTCTCCGCCGCTGTCTGGCGCAGTCTGCGCCATGAGTGGCTGTGGGTGTATCGTGGTCCCGTTCCGCAGTGCGAAGTATGGTCCGCCGAGATTCCGGTGCCTGCAGGAGTCTTCTTTGTGGAGCGCGGTGAAGTACGCATCCGGGCGGATGGCAAAGAGACCCTCGTGCCGCGGGGGCAGGCATTTTTCTCATCGCCGAAGCTGCGGAAGCATCGGTTTGTGGCGGACACCTGCCTGCTCTCCGTCGGTTTCCGCAGCCAGTGGCCGGATGGCACGTCGTTGTTTCGTGATGCGCTGAATTTCGCCGCCAAGACCCCCGCCTTGCGAAAAGCGACACAACGGCTGTTCTCCAGTATTCACGGTGCGAAGAAAGTCGTCACCTATCGTCAGGCCATTGAGGCTGCCATGTATTCCGCCAGCGGTTGGGCTGCGCGTGAGGCAGCCTTCGCCGCCTGGTTTGCAGTGTGGATCGAAACGCTGGAACAACTCGGCGTGCAACCTGCGCCCCAGGTGCGGGCGAGCCGCCGCCGTGTGGATCAAATCGTTGCGTGGCTGCAGGCGCTGCCTCTGGACCAAACAACCCCCAGCCTGCCGCCGAATTTCCCCATTGGCAGCCGTCGTGCGGAACAACTGATGCAGCAGCAGTTTGGCAGCGGAATGCGGATGTTTATGGAACGCCGGCGGCTCGATGTCGCACGCGAGCGCATTGTGGCGGATCATGACACTCTCAAAGAAATCGCCTTTGCGCTGGGCTTTCGTCATGCGTCCCACTTCACCGCCTGGTTCCGCCGCCACACCGGAGTCTCGCCGTCTGAGTATCGCTTGAACGGGGTGGAACAGGCTGCGTGAACAGTAAAGTCGATTGCCGGATCGGCCCTCGTGGACTCTTTTAGCGCCTCATCCTTCATGCAACCCGACGTCTCACTCATCATTCCCGTTTTTAACAACGAGCTGTATCTGGATGAATCCCTGTCGGCGGCGTGTGCGCAAGTGGAGCTCTCATTGGAAATCATCATCATTGATGACGGGTCCACCGATGGCTCTTTGAAGCTGATCAAAGCCCATGCAGGGCGTGACCCCCGGATCATCGTGATCGAGCAGGTCAATCAGGGCGTCTCAGCTGCGCGGAATGCCGGGCTGGACCGTGCATCCGGCAAATGGCTGGCCTTTCTTGATGGTGATGACTGGATCGCTCCGGGCTCTTTGGCGGCGTGGCATCAGCAGGCAGAGCAGGGGAATCTGGATTGCCTGCTCTGCAATGGTTTCAGCTTCAGGTCAGATCCGCAGGCGTTCCTTGATACGAAACCGCCAGCCATTCTCAGCCGTCAGCCATGGGAGTCCATCCTGACCGGATCTGACTGGATGGTGCAGGGCGTCAATCAGCGCGAGTGGCCCCACTACGTGTGGCTGCAGTTTTGTCGGCGCAGTGTCATTGAAGCGGCGCAGATGCGATTCCGCCGTGACATGATCCATGAAGACATTCCATGGACGGTGCAGCTCGCACTCGCCGTCAAACGCATGGGTTTTTCCCAGCCACCACGCTATGGCTACCGGAGCAATCCCGCCTCGCTGACGCAGTCACGCGATGCTGGCAAAGTACATCATCGCATCGCCAGCTACCTCAAAGTCGCGGCGTTGTTGAAGGATTTTGCCAAGAGTCAGCCCACTGCAGTGCGCAAGGCATTGCAAAAGCAGGTCGTGCGTGAAATGGGGCACTTCCTCGGCAAGATGCGCAAAGGAAATGTCTCACGTGCAGATCGCAGCAAGTTTGCCACTGAGTTTCTGGCCGAAGGCTTTGCCGGGACGATGCTGAAAGGCTGTTCGAACTACCGTGAACTGGCAGCCACCTTCAAAGCCTGGTACATGTGCCAGATCTGGAAACGGCAAAAAGCAAAGAGCTGAGCAGCGGCTACTTCTTCCCACCCTTGATGAACTCGTCACGGCTCAGCGTGCCGTTGCCATCCGCGTCAAATTTCGGGAAGCGTTTCGGTGCCTCGTCCGGGTCGGGCTGTTGGAGAAGAAACTCTTCCATGGTGAGCTGGCCGTCTTTGTTTTTGTCGCGTTGGTCAAACATCTTGCCGCGATCATGCGCGGGCTTTTTTTCTGCGGCCGGTTTGGTCTTGCTGCCGATCTGCGGCTTGGCTTCAGGATGCTGGGCGAGGAGCTTGCGCAGACTGGCGACAACTTCCGACTGCTCAGCGGCGAGGTTCTTCGTTTCTTCAGGATCAGCTTCGTAGTCGTACAGTTCCAGGATGGCGGTCTCGGGTGCATCACCAGGCTTCTTCCACTCCACAAGACGGTGCCGCTGCGTGCGGATGGCGCGGCCAATCAAACCACTGCGCGGATAAACATGGATGGCATGATCGCGCACACTGGTGGCGGGATCTTTGAGTACACTGGCAAAGCTGCGGCCATCACCCTGCGGCGGGGCGGGGAGCTGCGTGAGCTCGGCGAGCGTGGGGTAGATGTCGCAGGATTCAATAAGCGCCTGCGTGCGCGCCGGCTTGATGCCCGGCGCCGCGACGATGACGGGAATGCGCGCCGCCTGCTCATAGTTCGTGTGTTTGCACCACATGCCGTGGTCACCGAGGTGCCAGCCGTGATCACCCCAGAGCACGATGATCGTGCTGTCAGCCAAGCCGCTCGCGTCGAGAGCATCGAGCACCTTGCCAAGCTGAGCGTCCATGTAACTCGTGGCGGCATAGTAGCCGTGGATCAGGTGGATGGCCTGCTCCTGCGTCACCGGCCCTTGCTCCGGCATGTCCCGGTACTGGCGCAGTTCACCCCAGGTGGATGGGGCAAACTCCGGTGCGCCTTCGGGCGCGGTTTGCAGTGCAGGCAGTTTGAAGGACTTCGGATCATACAGATCCCAGTATTTCTTGGGCACCACAAACGGCAGATGGGGTTTTAAAAAGCCAACAGCCAGAAAAAACGGTTCATCGGGCTTCTGCTTCGCCGCTTCGAGTCGCTTGATCGCTTCGTCAGCAATCATGCCGTCCCCGTAGCGATTGTCAGGCACGTCGGCAGATTCCGTCGGCGCTCCGCGCGGCAGCTTCCACGCCTCCTTCTTGTTTTCAAACAAAGCCTGCTCGCGTGTGGACTCCGGCGGGTTGTTCTCCTTCAACGCGTAGCTGATCGTCTTCGGCGTGAAATGTGGCACGCTCCAGGAAGCTGTGTCGTTCACATTGCCATGCCCCACGTGGAAAATTTTACCGAGACCTTCCGCCCGGTAACCGTTGTTCATGAAGTGCTGCGGCAGCGTCACCGCATCCGGCGCGGCTTTGCGAAAATTCGTCGCCAGATCATAAATCCCCAGCGTCTGCGAACGCAGCCCCGTCAGCAGCGCATTGCGCGAAGGCGAGCACACGGCCTGGTTGCAGTAGGCCTTTTCAAACAGTACGCCCCGAGCGGCCAGGCGGTCGATGTGGGGTGATTTGACCAGCGCGTCGCCATAGCAGCCGAGCAGCGGCTTCAAGTCATCGACGCAGATGAGCAGGACGTTGGGTTTCGAAGCGGCAAAGAGCGAAGTGCTGCCAAGGAGCAGAAGTGTGAGAGCGCGAAGCATGGGGGGGTGAGAACGTCAAAAGGTTCACATGCTTTCGCTGAATCGCGCTCACTCCGGCAGCTTGTCGAAATGAAACTGGCAGCAGCCGAGATCCAGTGTGTTGGCATTGCGCGCGAGTTTTTCCCGGAACGCTTTCGCGAGTGCATAAATGCGCTGCTGCCCGTTTTTCTCAACTTCCAGCAGGCCGGCCTCTTTGAGGACGCGGAGGTGCTTGGAGACGTTGTAGGGCGTGACGTTCAGCGTTTCACACAGCTCGGTCACCGGCTTCGCCCCCCCGATGAGGAGACGCACTAGACGAAGACGTGTCGGCTCACCCAGCGCGCGCATGGCGGTGAGGCAGTCGAATGAACGTGTCCCGTTGCGTGGTGGCATGGAGGGATGTTTAGCAGATCGCGCTGCACCCGCAAGAATCCCCAATCATGCAGGGAGAAATAATAATTGCCAATGCGTGCAAGTAAGATAAGACGCATCGTCGTTAAGTGCGTTGTTGCAGCCGCTTGTCGAAACGCCCAACCTTCTCACCCACCCCATGTCCACCAAAGCACGTTACATCATGATCGGCGGTTTCCTCGGCGCCGGAAAAACGACCACCGTTGGTCGTCTGGCCAGGCATCTCAGCGATCAGGGCCTCCGCGTGGGTCTCATCACCAACGACCAGGCCGGTGGTCTCGTCGATACCAAGCTGCTGCGCGGTCAGGGCTATGCCACGGAGGAGATCGCGGGCGGTTGTTTCTGCTGCCGTTTCAACACCCTCGTCGATGCAGCGAGAAAGCTTGCGAATGAGGCGAAGCCGGATGTGTTCATTGCCGAGCCTGTGGGGAGCTGCACCGATCTCGTCGCCACCGTGACCTATCCGCTGCGCCGCATGTATGGCGATGCCTTCACCGTCGCCCCGCTCAGCGTGCTGGTGGATCCGATTCGCGCACGCCGTGTCTTTGGTCTGGATCAGGGCGGCACCTTCTCCGCCAAGGTGGCCTACATCTTCAAGAAGCAGCTCGAAGAGGCGGACATCATCGTCATCAGCAAAAGCGATCTCATTGAGGACGCGCAGCGCGAGGAACTGCGTGCGGTGCTCGAAAAAGAATTCCCGCTGGCAAAAATCGTCACCGCCTCGCCCCGGCAGGAAACGGGGCTGGATGAACTGTTTGCGAGGTTGATGACAGACGAGCAGGCGCGGCGCAACCCGATGGCGGTCGATTACGAAGTCTATGCCGACGGCGAAGCGCTGCTGGGCTGGCTCAATGCCACGGTGACGCTGAAAGCGGATGACGAGTTTGATGCAAACGCCTTTCTCAAACAGCTCGCCTTGATCGTGCAGGCCCAGTTGCAACGTGACGGCGCCGAGATTGCGCATTTCAAGATGACCTTCAGTCCCGATGATGGCATCGCCGGCGAACTCGCCAGCATCAATCTCGTCCGCAGCGATTACGTCGCCGAGCTCGGCATGGAGCTGGACGAGCCGACCACAGGCGGCCAGTTGATCGTCAATCTGCGTGCCGAAGCCGACCCCGCCTCCCTCATGGCTGCGGTGAAGGACGGTCTGGCTGAAGCCACGCTGAATTTCTTCGGCCTGAAAGCCACGCTGGATCACGAGGAGCATTTCCGCCCTGGTAAACCAACTCCCACGCATCGCGATGGCGAGGTGGTGATGGAGACCAAGGGCGGCTGTCAGCCCGGCAGCGGCTGCTGCTGATTGGTTGAAGAATGTGACGGCAGTTTGATTGCCGGGGTTCGTTATACATGTGATGAAACCCATGCCTCCGCTCTCCATCATCGCATCGCTTGCCGTATGCGTTGTCACCGCTCCGCTGGCAGCGCAATCGAAGAAGACGAAGCCTCCGCCGCCACCAATCATCATGGTGCAGACGGACTACGAACTCACAGACGCCTTTCCCGGTTTGAAGTTTGACATGCCGCTGGGCATCGTCAGTGCGCCGGGGGACAAGCAGCGGCTCTTTGTTGTCGAAAAAACCGGCCATATCCAGGTCATCACCGGGCTCGGCACGGACAAGCAGGAAAAGCACCTGTTTCTCGATCTCACCCAGCTCCCGGATGCCACGCTGGCAACCGAAGGCGAATGTGGCCTGCTCGGGCTGGCCTTCCCGCCGGACCATGCGAAGAGCGGGCGCTGCTTTGTTTATTACAGCCAGAAAATCGGCGGTGTGCTGCACCAGCGGCTCTCGCGGTTCCAGGTGTCTCCGAACGACCCCAACCGGGTGGACAACCGCACCGAGCAGCCGCTCTTCACGCAGAAGGATCCCGCGAGCAATCACAACGGCGGCGATCTACACTTCGGCCCCGATGGGTTTCTCTACATCAGCGTGGGCGATGGCGGCGCAGCTGATGACAAGTACGACAACGCCCGCTTCATCAACAAAGGCTTCCACGCCGCAATCCTGTGCATCGATGTGGACAAAAGGGCAGAAAGTCTCCCCCCGAATCCACATTCTGCCATCGCGCTCGACACGAATGGCGCGGCTTTTTACGCCGTGCCTGCGGGCAATCCCTTCATCGGCAGCAGCACTCATCACGGTGAAAATATTGATCCGCAGACCGTGCGCACGGAAATCTGGGCCACCGGCCTGCGCAATCCCTGGCGCATGTCGTTTGACGTTCCCACGGGCCGTCTTTTCTGCGGTGATGTGGGACAGAATCTCTATGAGGAAATCGACCTCATCACCCGCGGAGGAGACTACGGCTGGAGCTATCGTGAGGCGTTGCATCCCTTTACGACCGGGCCTGGCAAAGACCAGGAGCCGGCAAAGTTTCAGCCCATCGCGCCCATCTTTGAGTACCCGCATACCGTGGGCCTCTCCGTGACAGGAGGTGTCGTCTATCGCGGCAAAGACTTCCCGCAGCACAACGAAAAATACATCTTCGCCGACTACGTCACCGGGCGCGTCATCGCTTTGAAGGATGGAGGCAGCGGCATCTGGGCCGATGAAACCCTCGCGCAAGATCCGGGCATCGCCGGCATTGGCCTTGATCCACGCAGTGGCGTGGTGCTCTTCGCCAATCTCGCCTCAGGCCAGATCAAGCGCCTCCAGCGGAAGACCGCTCCAGCTTCGGCAAAGTGAAGGTCCGAAGTGGGCCTGCTAAGGCTTCCATGTCTTGCTCCACAGCACATAGATTTCATGCATCGCCCGCTGCTCCAGCGGGGTCCATTCGATCGTACGCTCCAGCAGGGTTTTGTAGCTGCCAAGGCGCGGGTCTTTGTCCACGGCCATCTGGTAGTTCTCCAGCGCCTTCTGCGTGTCTCCCGTTCCCCAGTAGCCGAGGACGAGGGAGTAGTAGTCGTAGTGGGCCTGAAAATCGCTGAGCTTGGCTGCGAGCTCAAACTCGCGCACGGCATCGGCGTAGTCGCCCATGTTGAAATACGCCCAGCCTGCCCGGTTGTGCATCTGCGGTTTGTCATGCAGAGCCAGTGCTTTCTTCAGATCCGCACGCGCTTCGTCTTTGCGTCCGAGCAGCGTCAGCACGTAAGCTCGGTTGGAGTAAGCCTGGTAGTTGTCCGCATTTTCCGCGATCTGCTTGTTCAGGATCTCCAGCTTGGGCGTGGTCTTTATGGGGGCTGGTGCGTCTGCGGCAGCAGCGGACATGACCAGGGCAAGGTAGAGGCAGGCAAAGCGGGAGTGAGTCATAGGAGTGGTGAAGCAAAGAACGGCACGAGATGCCGGATACATTCCAGAGAACGAATCATGCGGGTGTGAGCGTTCTGGCGTAGGTGGCTGTCGTCATCCGCCCCATTTCACCTTTCCACATCCCATGAGCTGGTTCCAACTTGACCCCCAAAGCATTGCCAAGCGCGCGCGTGCGGCAGATTCTCCCGTGCCTTCACTCGGGGCTTCGCTCATGCGGGGCTCGATTGGTTTCACCGTTGTCAGTGTGGCTGGATTTGTGCCATGGGCCGTGTTTGGCAAATGGCTCCGTATGCAGGTTGGGGAGGCAGGCATGTATGCGGTCTGTGCGGTGGTGTTCCTTGCTTTGACAGCACCGCTGCTGCACCGGCTCATCATCGGGCCGGGATCGATGTCGCGTTTCTACAAGCTCTTTGGCCTTTCGTTCACCGCGTATTCCGTGGCATGGATCGCGGGCTGGATGATGCTGCACGGCCACGCTGGCAGCATCGCCGGCCTGCTCACCGGTACGATGTTGATGGCCTTCATGCTAGTGGCCGCATTTGATGCGTTGCGTTCGGTGGTCAAAGTCTTCTTGGCCCTGTTCCTACTGAACACAATCGGCTACTTCGTGGGCGGTCTTTCTGAGGCAGCCCTTATCAAAGATCATCCGCTGGCCGCGAAGCTGAGCTGGGGTGTCTTTTACGGCATCGGTCTGGGTGCTGGTCTGGGGCTGGCTTTTCACTTCTGCCAGGCGCGTGCGCGGAAGCTGCTTGCGGGTGGCTGACCCGATGCTTCTTCGCCGCCGTCACCGTGTCACGTCTTCAAAACCGCACGGTGGCGGCGATTTGCATGAAGTTGGCACCCGGCGCTGCTCCCGTGCTCGCAACGAAACCGCCGGCATAAAAGTGCGCATACGCGATGTCGATGTCGCACGATGGCGCGATCTGCCAGACCACGCGCACGTCCGTTTCCTGGCCGATGTAGCTGCCGCTGCGACCCGTTGCATCGCGGCGTCCGGCCTTCACCCAGGCATCCGTGTCACTCGCCAGCCAGTAGCCACGGTGAATCAGTTCACACTTCAGTTTCTTCACCGGCTGAAAGCTCAGGCGCAGGGCAGGATTGATCAAATTTTGCAGCGAAAAATAACTCGTGTACCCATAGAAGGCGTAGGAGGCGCCATACAGCGGATCAAAGCGCTGATTGCTGCTGTCCTTCGCGTTGGCATCACCGCTGGCATAGTTCAGCCATAAGCCCAGCCGTGGCTTCCACGGGTTGGTCCACGTATATCCAGTTTCAAGGTGCGCCGCCCATGCCTGCCGGTTTTGACCCGCTGCCGCGCCCCATTGCCCGGCAAGACCGAAGTCGTAGTCCCACGCGGACTTGTTCCCCCATTGGCCAAATCCATGCAGGCCAAACGTGTGCAGGTTGCGCTGCTGCGCGGTGGGGGCCTGCCGCTGGTCCAGCCACAGCCAGTACGGCTCCAGTACAATATGCGGCGACCAGCCACGCCAGTAACAGGCCAGACCATACAGCGCCAAGTCTGCGGACGATTGATCTGCGTTTTGCACATTGCGAACCAAGGGACGCATCGCAATGGCGTCGATCTCCCACGGCGCGTTTTCATCCCCCACTCGCAGTCGCAGGCCGTCGAAGGCATTGATCGTGTTGCGGTTGCGATTACGCGAGATGAGACGCCGGTCCGCCCAGTCAAATGCCATGCGCCCCGCGCTGAGACTCACGGGTGCCTTGCCCACGGCGTTCTCAAAGTACAACTGCGCATACGCCTGCAGCACATCGATGCGATCCTCCACGCTGGAATTGTCGGGCAGGTTGCTGTCAAAGCGCCGTGAATCCTGCAGCTCCATGTTGAAACGCAGCGGATCAAGCGCATGCCGGATGCCCAGGTACAGCAGGTTGCGCGTGACCAGCGCATCATCCGAAATCAGTCCGTTTGTGTAGTCATCGCGCGCGACTTCATATCGCGTCCGGGACTCCACGCCGAACTGCAGCCAGTCAAGACTGCCGCTGAGAGTGCGGGCATAATCAGGCGTTTCAGCGACCCGGTTGGCCGACACACTGCGGGTGGTGATGGTTTTGAGGACGGGCGCGGGATCTGCCGCCTGGCAGGGTGCCAGCACAAAAAAGGCGGCGTACAGCACCAGGGCTGCTGGCAGGCGGCTGAAGCATGACTGGGGCATGGAGCAGCGCACGTGGTGAAAATCCGGCATAGATTGTTTTGCGTCGCCATATGATACGATCATGGCAAAGGCAAAGCTGGAGTTGTCCCGTGTTTCCGGCGGTGCGTCGTCTGACTCAAGCCCGGACCAAGTGGCCCAGCACATTGGCCATCAGTGCGTTGATGCTCTCATACGCGGCCTGCGGTACGGCGCGCAAGGTGAATTCTGACTGCACGAAGGTGTCCGACACCAGTTCATCCCGGCAGTGGGTGATGATGGCCTCGGCGCTCTCAGGCGTGGTTTCCAGATGAAATTGCAGGCCGATCACGTTTGTGCCGATTTGAAAGGCTTGGTGTTCGCAGGCGGCGCTGCGTGCGAGATGGACTGCGCCATCGGGCAGATCAAAAGTCTCGCCGTGCCAGTGAAAGACAGTCGCGGTTTTAGGAAAGGCGAACGTGCCGCTGGCATGGGGCACCGCCTCGATGTCGAACCAGCCGATTTCACGCTGCATGCCGGCATAGACACGTGCGCCGAGCGCGCTGGCGATCAACTGAGCGCCCAGGCAGATGCCGAGTACGGGGACACCCTGCTGGATGGCGGCGCGGATGAACTGCTTTTCCTGCACCAGCCAAGGCAGTTCGTCTTCGTCGTTCACACTCATGGGCCCGCCCATGGCGATGACGAGATCAAGGCTGCTGACATCGGGCAGCGTCCATGATTCAAAGAATCGCGTGCGGGTGATATTCGCAGACTGCATCCGCAACCAAGGCTCCATGCTGCCGATGCCTTCAAAGGGGACATGCTGAAGAATGTGGACGTTCATGCGGGGGGGGCTGGCTTTTCGCAGGACGAACTGCCGTGGATGACGCGAGCCATCCCGGCGAGATGTTCACGGTTTGACCGCTTCGGGAGCCGCCTCTGTCGGCTTCATCGAAACCAGGCGGGTGGTGACCTGCTGGTGTACGGGCATCGGCTTGCCCTCCACTTTGAGCTGAATCGCGGCGGAAAAAACGGCCATGGAGATGGTTTTGCGTTCCAGATCAAAGAAGACATGGCCGTTGACCTTGGAATTGTCGCCAAAGGACACGGAGCGTTCGGTGGTGAGTTCGCGGCCGGTGCTGTCCTTGTCGGGTTTGGATTTCATGGTGCCTTCGAAGGCGATTTGGGCCTGCCGACGGCCTTCGCGGTCAACGACGCCGTCGAATTTGGCGTTCAACTTCACTTGAACCGTGCCGGCCTGGGGGAAGGGGACGAGTTCGTCGGAGATCCACTTGTCACCTGGGCTGACGGGGATTTTGGGCAGGCCCATTTCCAGAGAGCGGCGATAGAGCGTGGCGAGCTGGCGGGCGGTGGCGATGGAGTTCAAGTCGGGTTCGGTGCCACCTGTGACCATGGAGCCGGTGTCTTTGGCATCGACGAAATCGTCCTTGGCATCATAGACGAGGGTGAAGCCTTTACCGGCAGTCCCGCCGAGAGTCTGCTGTAGCTGGGGGCTGGAGGAACCAGGATTTCTCGAATCAAAGACATAGCTTTTGCCCTCGAAGGTCATTTCACCAAGGAGGGCCGCGATCAGCACTTTGGCTTCAGTCCGGCCTGCGGGCGTCTTGCTGACGGTGATGGAAGTGGTCTGATGCAGACGCAGCTTTTGGTCGGTGGTTTTGCCGAGGGCGGTCAGGAAATTTGTCGTGTCGGTGTCTGATTCCTGGAGGTAAGTCATGCCGGGCTCCCAGTGCAGCTTCAATTCCACCGGGGAATCCTGGGCGGGACTGGTGAGTGAAAGGCAAAGAAAGGAGGTGGCCAGAAGCGCGGCGGGGCGGAGCATCGCCCGAGGTAAGCGAAAGCCCGTGGGTTTGCAATACGGCTCTCCTCTAAGAGCCAATGGTTTTTGGCGTGAGAAAGAAATCAGCCGAGAAGTTGGCACGGTTCCGGCTCGTATCTATATTCGCAAAAGATTGGGCCAGGAAAATCATCTTCCGACGGTTCTGATCGTTGCAATTCGTGAACCACACTACTAATTGCCGTTAACCATGAAAAAAGTCGAAGCGATCATCAAGCCGTTCAAACTGGAGGATGTCAAAGAAGCCCTTTCCGAAGTCGGAGTCGAAGGTATGACTGTTGTGGAGGTCAAGGGATTTGGCCGCCAAAAGGGCCATACCGAGATCTACCGCGGAAGTGAATACACCGTCGATTTCCTCCCGAAGGTGAAGATTGAGGTCGTCGTTGACGACAGCCGTTCTGACGCAGTGGTTGATGCCATCGTCAAGGCGGCAAACACCGGTAAAATTGGCGACGGCAAGGTCTTCGTCAGCGCTGTGCTTGATGCCATCCGCATCCGCACCGGCGAGCGTGGTGCTGACGCTGTTTCCAGCAGCTAGTTTCCGCCCCCAAACTGTCAATTTTCAAAATAACCTACCTGCGGTCCGCCGCTGGTGGGTTTTTTGTCGTCTCGACATGGACGCTGTGTGTCTGTTTCGTCACATTGGCATGGTCTGGTTGCCTTGACAGCCCCCATGCTGCTCGCTCTAACTGGCGTCCCCGTTCACTGACGGGTTCTCCCCATGATTTCCTTCCAAAAGATTTTCGGCAAATCAGATGTGTTTTATGATCTGCTCGAATCCAGCGCCAGTCACGCCAGGCAGAGCGTCCAGTCTCTGCACAAACTGCTTTCCGATCCCGCTGCGCCGCAGAACCTTGACGCCTTCATCGCTGCGCGCCGCGAGGATAAGAAAATCACGCAGCAGATCGACGAGGCGCTGTGCAAGACCTTTGTCACCGAGTTGGAGCGTGAGGATATTGAGTCGCTGGCCAATGCGCTTTACAAGATTCCCAAGACGGTCGAAAAAATCGCCGAGCGCCTCCTGATTTGCAGCGAGCGACTGGCCGGAGTGGATTTTTCCCGGCAGGTCAAATTCATGGATGCGGCCGCCGAGGTCGTTCTCACCATGGTGGTCGAACTGCGTAAAAAGATCCATCTCGAACGGGTGAAGGATCTGAATGACCAGATCCAGCAGGTCGAGGGAGAGGCTGACAAGCTCATGATCGATTGCCTGCGGACACTTTACACGACGGAGAAGGACGCTGTCATGGTCGTCATCCTCAAAGATCTCTACGATCTGATGGAAAAGGTCGTGGACCGCTGCCGCGACGCGGGCAACGTCGTTGCCCACATTGTTTTGAAGAACTCCTGACCGCCCGCCACGCATGACACTCGTTCTTACCGTGGTGGTGGTGGCGTTGATCTTTGAGTACATCAACGGCTTTCACGACACCGCCAATTCCATCGCAACCGTGGTGTCCACGAAGGTGCTCACGCCGCGCCTGGCGATCATCCTGGCCGCTGTGACGAATCTGGTCGGCGCGTTGTTTGGCACGGCGGTGGCGAAGACCATCTCTTCGGGGCTGGTGGATTCCGCGTTTGTGACGACACAGACTATTATTTGTGCGTTGGTAGGCGGCATCGTCTGGAATCTGATCACCTGGTGGTTTGGCATGCCCTCCAGTTCGAGTCATGCCCTGGTCGGCGGCCTCACGGGGGCCACCCTGGCCACGGCCAGTGGCAACTGGTCCGTGCTCATCTGGTCCAAGGCTCCCGCAGCAGGTAAGCCTTGGTTTGAAGGCGGCGGCCTGCTCTACAAAGTCGTCGTGCCAATGATCAGTTCACCGATTGCCGGGCTGTTGCTCGGATTCCTGGTGATGTCGTTTCTTTATCTGCTGATTTCGACTTTGAACCATCTGTTTGGTGTTCTTAAACCTCACATGGTCAGCGGCGTGTTCGGCAAATTGCAGATCTTCAGCGCGGGCTTCATGGGTTTCAGCCATGGTTCGAATGACGCACAGAAAACGATGGGCATCATCGCCCTCGCCTTGCTGGCCGGGACACAGTCAGGCGATCTGGACCAGATTCCCGCCTGGCTCAGCTTCCTGCGCATCGAGTCGCTGGGTGAGAAAAGCGATCAGATCCCCGTCTGGATCAAGGTCGCCTGCGCTCTGACCATGGCCGCCGGTACGGCCGCAGGCGGCTGGCGTATCATCAAGACTCTGGGCCACAAACTGGTGAAACTGCAGCCGGTGCATGGTTTCGCGGCTGAGACGACGGCCGCCACGGTGCTGCTCACAGCGGCGCATTTCGGCATGCCGGTTTCCACCACGCACGCCATCACCACCAGCATCATGGGGGTGGGCACCGCCAAGCGGTTCAACGCCATCAAGTGGAATGTCGTGACGCGTATTGTCTGGGCTTGGGTGCTCACGATTCCGGTTACCGGGCTGCTGAGTTACGGGCTCTTTAAGCTGTTCGGCACTCCGGTGACGTAACCTCGGCCAAGGCGGCCTTGAGTGCAGCCACCATGCGCCCGATTTCTTCCAGCGTGACACAGAGCGGCGGCATGAGGACGAGGGTGTTGCCGATGGGGCGAGTGAGCAGGCCGTGTTTGCGGGCTGCGAGGCAGACTTTTGAGCCTAGACTCAGATCGGGTGAATCAATCGTCATCGCCGCGATCATGCCGCACTGACGGTAGCCGGGCAGATCCACCATTAATTCACCCAGACGGGCCATTTTGGCCGGAAGCTGCTCCAGCACCTGTTCGTCACGAAAGACCCGCAAGCTGGCCAGAGCGGCGGCGCAGCCGAGCTGGCTGCCAGCGTAGCTGTGACCATAGAAAAACGTGCGGCCTTCGTTCGGTTCCCCCAGAAAGCCGTCAAACACACGCTCCGTCGTCAAAGTCGCCGCCAGGGGCAGATAGCCACCGGTGAGGCCCTTGGCGAGGCAGAGGAAATCGGGCACGACGCCTTCATGCTCGCAGGCAAACATTTTCCCGGTGCGGCCAAAGCCGGTCATCACCTCGTCGAGGATCAAAAACACGTCCTGTTCGGAGCTCCAGTCATCCAGCTTCTTGAGCATGCCCTGCGGCCAGAGGCGCATGCCTGCTGCCCCCTGAATGAGCGGTTCGATGACCACGGCGGCGATGCGAAGGCGCTCTCCCGCATTCAAGGAATCAAGTGCTTCAAGGCTCGGGACCGTGATTACGCGATAGCCGAAATCATTCCCACTGCCCTTGAACAGCGGAATGCCACCGAGGCTTGCGGCACCGAGAGTGTCGCCATGGTAGGCGCGGTCAAAGGCGACCAGGGTGTCGCGCTCCGGCCTGCCGTTTTGCTTCCAGTACTGCAAGGCCATGCGCACGGCGGACTCGATGGCGGTGGAGCCGTTGTCGGTGAAAAAGGCGCGGGTGATTTTGCCGCCGGGCAGCAGGTCAACGAGTTCCTTGGCCAGCCGGATCGCCGGTTCATGGGTGAAGCCGAGGAAGGAGGTGTGCGCCACCTTGCCGAGCTGCTCGATGATGGCCGCATTGATGGCCGGATGCGTGTGGCCATGGGCATTCGTCCAGATGGAGGCGTTGCCGTCGAGGTACTCGTTGCCAAACTGGTCACGCAGCGTGCAGCCATGCCCGCTCACCAGTATCAGCGGGGTATGCTCCGGCGCGCACCACTGCCGCATGGGCGTGAAAGGGTGCCAGAGATGTTGTTGATCGAGGGTGGTCAGGTCAGGAAGATGTAGCATGAGGCTTGCGTTCTTTTTACATGACAATCCTTTCCTTATGAACTGGCGTTGTTAATTTTTTCGGTGCATTTAATGTCCGCAGTTTTCCACAGCTTTCTTAGGGACGATGGAACATCACATGTCCGCCATACATCTTTCAAACTCAGCTGAACTTCCAGCTGGGAACAGCGCGCTGTTTCCCGCCACCATGTGGTCGATGATCCAGGCGGCCAAAGAGGAGGAGGAAGTCCTGACCGGGCTGGAAAGGCTGGCCAGGGCCTACTGGCGGCCCTTGTACGTCTTTGCACGGCAGCGCGGATCATCGCATGAGACGGCTTCGGATCAGGTGCAGGGATTTTTTGAGCATCTGCTGTCGTCTGACATGCTGAAGAATGTGCAGCGTGGCGAAGTGCGGTTCCGCAGCTTTCTGCTGAGGTGCTTCACCAACTGGCTCTACAATCAGCACCACCGCAATCAGGCCGCGAAGCGAGGCGGCGGCGTGGCGCTGCTGCCCTTGGATGAAATGGATTCGCACATCGACGAGCCGGCTTTGATCGAGGGGCAGTCACCCGACAAGGCTTTTGACCACGGCTGGGCGCGTGCCTTGGTGGATCATGCGATGAAGCGGCTGGAGGAGGAGCTTGAGCAGCGTGAGCGCAGCGAGTTTCTGCTGGAGCTGCGCCAGCGCACCTTTGCCAGCGATGGTGCGGGACCTGACTGGGAGGAGATGGCCAGCCGCCATGGCATGTCACACGGTGCAGTGCGCAAGGCCGCCACAGACTTGCGCCGACGGTTTGGCATCCTGCTGCGCACGGAGGTGAGAGCCATTGTTTCCAAGGATGAAGAGGTGGACGACGAATTACGCTACCTCGTGAGCCTGCTGTCCATGTCGGCATGAAGCCTGCCTGAATTGCTTATTCACTTCTCGCATGAACCCTGCTGCCAACGAGCCGAACTGCTGTCCAGTCTGCTCCGGAAGGCTGGAGCGTGACGGTGTCTGTCTGGTGTGCTTGCTGCAGGAAGGCCTGGAGGCGGATCATGTGACCGGGCAGAGTCCAGAAGCCGCGCTTCCCACGCGACTTCTGACGCTGCCCTGCGAGTTTGCGGGATACCGGCTGGTGCGGGAGATCGCCAGCGGCGGGATGGGGATCGTGTATGAGGCGGAGGACCTGAAACTGAAGCGTGTGGTAGCGCTCAAGGTGGTGCGCAATGCGCACTTCGCGACACGCGAGGAGGAGGCGCGATTTCGTGCGGAGACGCAGGCCATCGCGCAGTTGGACCACCCGGACATCGTGCCGATCTATGAGAGCGGAGAGGAGGACGGCATGCCCTACTTCACCATGCGCCTGGCGGAGGGCGGATCTCTGGCGGAGCGCCTGAGAAAGCGAGGGATCATGCCTGACCGGGAGGCGGCCACGTTCATGAGCCGGATAGCGCGAGCAGTGCAGTATGCGCATGAGCACGGTGTGCTGCACCGGGATCTGAAGCCAGCGAACATCCTGCTGGATGTGAGCGGGAAGCCGATGCTGTCAGACTTTGGGCTGGCGAAGCTGCTGGATGCAGAGTTTCAGCTGACGCGCAGCCATGCGTATGTGGGAACACCGCACTACATGAGTCCGGAGCAGGCTGCGGGGAAGGCGAAGGAGGTGACGATGGCGAGTGACGTGTGGGCGCTGGGGGTGATGCTGTTTCAGATGCTGACGGACAAGCTGCCGTTTACCG
>JAIPJY010000032.1 GCA_021733925.1 Prosthecobacter sp.
GACGCGGCGTGCGAAGGGCGCGCTGGGTTTGCTGCCCGGAGGGTGTCGGCCCGTACCAGGGAAGCCTCGCCGAGGCTCGGCATCCCTTCGCTATGATACGGAAGGCCGTTGGCCTTCAAGACAGGAGAGCGGCTCCGCAAGGAGAGGGGCTCCGCAGGTGAAATGATCCCAGTTAGAGCAGCTGATTCGATCCGGGGACAGACCTGTTTTCAATTGATCGTGGTATAATGCCCTCAGCAGTAGGAAAGGAGTCTTGATGCAGCTTCAAGCGGAGAGGCTGAGAGGCTGAGAGGCTGAGAGGCTGAGAGGCTGAGATGTTTTCCATCGGTGGTGGCATTGTATCACAGATGGGAAGCATTGCGGCGACGGCTCACATCTCCTGCTTCTCCATATTCCATGGACGGCGCACCTTTTTGAGCGCCCGCGACGCCACAGACCCGAAACTTCGGACCCGCACAGCGGTTCCCTACCAGTCCTGCGGTACGCGCTACTCTGGATGGTAGGGATGCGCTGTGCGTCCCTGAAATCCTTCGTCCCAGCGTGGGCTGCTGCCTCATTGCATGCCCCCTTTTCAAAAGGTGTTTTCAGCGGATCGTGACATCGTGGATCCACGCGCCAGCGCGACCGTCAGAGGCAGCCAGAAAAGAAGTCCTTCGAAACGTGGCGCTGTCGCCAGCGAAGTGAGGGCTTCGCCATCAAACAGCAACCCGCCGCAGCCAAACGCCAGCAGGGAGATCCAGGTGGCATCTCCCTGAACAGCCAGTCGACACGCACGCTTGATGCCGAAGCCGAGCGCCATCAGCAGCAGCACCGCGCCGATGATTCCCCCATGCACGAAGGTGGACAGGAAGGCGCTGTGCAGATGGGACATCATCATGATGCTCCTTTTGGCCTGCAGCTCGCATTGCCAGATCCCGCAAACGCCCCATTGGCCGGTGCCGAGCCAGTGGTTGTCCATCGCATGCAAGCCGGCGCGGTAAATGTCGAGGCGGCTGTTGTCGCCACGTTCGACCGCTTTTTGAAAATGATCGGTGATGCCGGGCGCAGAGGCGGTGACCGCTGCTGGTTCTGACCGCCATTGCGCGATGCGTGCAAACAACGGGGCGCTGGTGAAATAGAGCGCTCCCGTCAGAAGGAAAACGCCAATTGCCAGCCTGCCACGCCGCCAGCCGTGCGCTGAGAGCAGCACGGCATGACCGCATGCCAGAGCCAGCATGGCACCCCGACTGCCGGAAAGAAACGCCGCGAAATGCAGCAGCGCGATGGCGACCCAGGCGAGGCGGCGCGGCAAAGGCGTGGACTCATGGTCCATCAATGCGGCGAGCCACAAGGCGGCGAAACCGAAGATCAATCCCGTGCACACCGGATTGAGTCCCCCATGTACGAGCAGGTTCGTGAGCCGCTCTCCAGCCGCATGACTCGGAAGAACGAAATACGAAAGCACGATGCTGATCAGCGCGGCGAGTGCGCTCGTTATGCCCGCCACCCAGCCCATGACGTTCAGGGATTCACGGCTTTGCGCCTGCTGCCAGACGAGCATGCAGAACATCATCAGCAGGCCGGTGCCGACCATGCCACGCATGATTTCACCCAGCATACTATCCGGCATGAAGGGAATCTGGCTGCAGGAGCGCAGCGTCATCCATAGCAGGAACGAGACGACTGACAGAGCGCCTGCATCCGCCTGCCAGCGCCTGAGGTATGGCGTCCACTCTGTGCAGAACAGGGCAGTCACTCCTGCGATCAACAACCACCCGAGATGCAGCCAGAGATTGGGCAGGCAGGCATGACCCGCGACAAAGCCGGTCACGGCAATTTGCCCCGCCCACATGCCGACCACGGAGCGTCGCAGCTCAGGTGTTGCGAATTCGTTGGCGAATGCGGGCGTCAGGTTTTTCACGCGAACCATAGTACGGCAGCCAGCAGAATCAGCAACAGCGCAGAGATGAGCGCCGCCATCGCTGACCCCTGCCATGACAGCGGCTGAACGACAGCCTCCGCAGGATTGCGCGGATGGTAATACACCGGAACCTCCGCTCCCAGCGCGAGCCGGGCGATGAACTGGGTGGTCTGATTGGCCGCGTTGCTCACGGCTTGATGAGTGAAACGGCTGCCTTCAAAGGTGTGTCCGCCCACGGTGTAGGAGTAGCGCAGCACCGGATCATACAGCAGACAGCCGTCCGGGGATTTTTTCTTCCCACGCCGCATTTCCGCCGTCACCACGCGGCCCTGGGTGAGCTGCCAGCCACGCATCGACCATGCGGTGCTGAAGCGACGGAGGAAGTAGATGAAGGCAAACAGCGCGAGAACGGCACCGAGAAGTACGATGTGGGTCATGAGATGGAGTGGCTTGAGGCACTCCAAAATGTGAGCGGTTCACCGATCTGCACGAAACAGTATCGCCACACTCAGGGCTGCTTGCGGCCGATGAAGATGCCGTAGTTCCAGACACCTCCGTAAGCGGCGAATCGTTCATCAAGCAAGGGCGCAAATTTTTCGCCCAGATACGGCCACAGATGGCCTTCCATGCGCACATGATTCACGCCCATCCAGTTGCGAAACCAGGAGAAGTAAGAATCGGAGAAATCCACCACGGCGATGCAGCCGCCTTCGGCGAGATCATCCCATGCGGCATCGATGGCCTGTTCCCAGCCGGGATTGAACATGGACAGTGCATACGAAAACAGCACGAGATCATAGGGCTTCCCGTCTTCATGAACCGGCGCGGAATAGGAGCGGCGCAGCAGCGTGGTCTTGTCATCACGCACTTTTTTCGCGGCAATGGCCAGCATCTGTTCGGAGAGATCCACACCGGTGATGTGCGCCTGTGGAAAGCGCTGGCGCAGGCCTGGCAGATTGCGCCCGGTGCCGCAGCCGACTTCGAGAATGCGCTGCGGATTTGTCACGCGGGCGGTACGCCGCAGGACTTCCTCGCGACCAAACAGAAAGCTCCAGCGCGTGGCGTCATAGATGCGCGAATGGAACTGGTAGTAGCGTTCCAGTGCGGTGCCTGAGCGATGGGCGGATGAGGATGTGTCTGCGGCGGTGCTCATCACAGCACCTCCGCAAAGTGCAGGCTGCCATAGGTGCCCACGCGATCCAGCTGGTGCAGGGCTTCGGTGCGTTCCGGGAAGAAGCGCACGCGTGAGCGAATGGAGTCAGGGACAAAGTCGAGGTTCACACCTGCCGAGCGCATCAGAATTTTAGCGCCGGGCGCGCTGTTGGCGAGGATCAGCTCCCATTCATCGCGCAGGGCTTCGGTGTCATGCGCGGCGAGCCAGTCCTGATGATCGAGCAGCACGAAGTGCGTGTACTGGCCGGGATACTCGCGCAGGAAACCCGAGAGCGTGGTGGTGTAGCTCTTCAGGCGGTCCACGCGTGATTGCAGTGCGGGCTGGTTTTCCTGCTTCAGATAATTCGGGCAGCAGCCCAGCGTGTAGGAGCCGGTCATGTACACGCGCCAGAAGTAGTTGTCCGCGATGGGCAGCTCGGTGAACACATGGCGCAGCTTGTCCTTCACGTAATCCGTGAGTCCGCCAGGATAGGAGTCCTGGATCAGTTTGATCTGCGGACGCGGCACGCCCAGCAGTGTCATCAGCGTGGGCTGGCGCAGCAGCCAGTTGCTGAACGGTCCCCAGATTTCACGCTCGAAGAGTTCATACGCGTCGCGCTGCTCCTCCAAGGAACGGGCATCCAGCAGGCAGGTGGCGAAATTCTTCACGTTCGGGCGCATCTTAAAGAGCGCATTGCCCATCACATACGCAGCGATGCCGGAGGTGCCGTGGTAGTAGAATGATTTCTTGAGATTCGTGGGATTGAAGAAGCTGATGCGCTTGTCCCAGAACTTCCGTGCGGGCTCGGACAGCGTCTTGCGCACACGGTCATAAACAAAGGCATATTCAGCATGCGAGCCAAAACCGAACATCTCAAACAGCTCTTCGAAATTGCCCTGGCGGATGAGCGCCTGCTTGAGCTCCAGCAGCGCATTCTGCCGGTAGTTCATGTCCACCGCATGGATCTCCGCCGGATTGTCGAGCAGGTAGTCCAGCGCATTGCAGCCGGCGCTGGTGATCATGACCACGCGGCTGTTTGCATCGAGCTTCATCAACTGACGGTCGAGTCGGGGATCCTCCCATGCCGTGTTGTAGATGAGGTTGGAATTGTGAACATGGCGGAAAACCAAGTCATGAGCCGATTTCAACATTTGAACCGGACGGCGGGGTGGGGACTCTTTGAGCATGATCGCGATGGAGTGATCATGTGTTCACGCGGAACGTGACAATGAGCCAGCAGGCGAGTGTGTTTGTTTCGTCACACAAACAGAGCGCAACGAATTCGTTTCCATCCTTGCGCTGGGCATTTGGCCAATCGTGTTTTCATTGGTGCTGATGGACAAACAACACGGCCTGCTGCCACCGTATGCAGCGTCTTGGGATGAGCTTGCCACGGAGGCTTCGGCCTCGTGGATGCCTGCAGGTTTTGATCATCAGACGCGTCCCCTGCTGGCCTGCTGGTGGGCGGATGTCGTGTGTCTCTTTCGCAGCGCCAAAGCCATGCTGGCGGACAACCGCTGGAAGCTGCTGGGCTTCGTGCTGCTGAGTGTTGCACTGATTGTCTGGCTCATGCCACAGGATCTCGCCTTGCTGGCGCAGGTGCGGCGAGTGGGAGATTCGGTGGAATCCGAGCGCATCCGAAGCATCGCGCGGTGGCTGAGTTACTGGGGCGATCTGGCAGGGTTCAACATGTTCGTCTTTGCCACGCTCACCTGCTTTGCGTTTGTGCGGCGCTCGCCCTTCTTCCGGCGACTCACACTCGCTGCAGTCATGGGCACCGTGCTCACCGGCTGCTTGGTCAATGTGATTCGTGTGACCACCGGACGCGCCCGACCGGGCAGCAATGTAGCACCCGGATTTTATGGGCCCACCTTGAGCGCCCGCAAACAATCGTTTCCCAGCGCCCATACCGCGACTTCGTTTGGCGCGTGTGTGCCTCTGGCCGTTGCGTTTCCACCGGCGGGTGTGCCGTTGCTGGTGGTGTCCGGCGGCGTCGCGTGGTCGCGCATGCAGAACAACTGCCACCATCCCAGCGATGTGCTGACTTCCATTTTTCTCTCGTTTGCTTTTGGTGTTCCACTTGGACTCACCGTGCGCCGCATGCGGCGTGCAGCGCTTAGCGTTTGATCAAGAGCTGAACCTCCACCCAGCTAAAACGTGCCACATTGAAGCCCTCGATCTTCTGACTTTGCACGCCGGTTGATTCAGCTTCATCGACCATCGCCGTGTGGTCCTTGGCGGCCACACCTTGGGGTGCCGTTCCCAGGAGTCCCTTGAACCAGCGGTCCAGCGTCCACTCCCGTTTCAGCACCACCACCGCGACAGGACCGGTTTGTTGAAGCAGCACCTTCGCCGCACTCACATCATCCGTGAACTGCCACAGGTGGTTCGTGTAAAACACGAGACTGGGTTCGGTATATCCGCAGCCATGCAGCGTCATGTCGGCTGGCAATGTGCCGAGCTGTGCGGCGACCCGCACCGGCACCGAGGTGGCCCGCAACTGCTCTCCAAGCAGCGCGAGACTGAGGCTCGTCAGTATCACGGTCACGCAGACGAGCCAGCCATTGCGGCGTGTCATGCCTTGCTTCCATACCACGCAGACCACGGCACCTCCCACGGCCAGCACGCAGGTCAGTACCAACAGGGCGCTGTAGAGCAGGTTCTGGATGCCGCCTTGCTGAATCTGCATCGCAGACACAAACACCCAGCCGCCGGCGACTAGAGCTGCAAGTGCGAGCGTCAACCATTTCGCCAGAGCAGGGACTTCATGTCTGCGGTTATGCCAGGCCAGCGCCAGCAGCACGAAGAACGCTGGATAGCCCGGCATCACGTAATGAGGCAGTTGCGTGGCATAGAAAAAGAAGATGAGCTGCGGAGCGAGAAACCACGCGGCGAGAAACGATGTCTGTGCCGTCCAGTTGGCGCGCATGCTGCGCCAGACCGGCAGTGCAAAACCCATCCAGGGAAAGAGACTGAGCCAGGTGGTGAGGAGGTAGAAGCCGGGTACAAACTTGCGGCCATTGAACACATCCGTGCCGCGCTTCACCACATGCTCGCCCATGCCGGTCTTCCAGAAAGCGCCGTTCGTTTCGATCAAAGCTGGCACGCCCCAGGCCGCGACCATCGAAACTGCAATGCATAAGCCGGGCACTGCCTGCAGCCTGCTCCACGGCAGCGGCTTCTTCCAGAACACCCAGCGCCACAGCACGAGAGCCAGTGCAGGTACGAACCACGCGATGGGCCCCTTCGCCAGAAACCCAGCGCCGAGCGACAGCCACAGGCACCAAAACCAGCCGTTCCAGCGCTGCGGTGGTGGCTCTGTCAACAGCTCCACCAGCGCCCGGCATGCGAGCGCTACGAGGAGGATCATCGGCATGTCCGCCACGCACAGGCGGCCATGCACCAGAGACTGCAGGCTGGTGAGCCAGGCCACGCCGGCTACCAAGCCCGAAGTGGCATTTTGCGTCAGTTTTCGCGCCATGCCCGCCACAACGAGAGCGGTCGAATAAACGGCGACGATGCTGTGCAGCCTCGCCGCCAGTTCGTTCACGCCGAGCAGGGCGTAGTGCAGCCGCATCCACCAGTAAGTCAGCGGTGGTTTGTCGAAACGATACGCGCCATTGAAATAGGGGATCGTCCATGTGTCCCGCTCCATCATTTCCACCGTGGCGTGGGCAAAGCGCGGCTCGTCGCGGTCCATCAGCGGGATCGTGGCTGTTCCCGGCAGGTAGAGCATGAGAGCGAGCACCAGCAGCAGCCACCAGCCATGCTGGCGGCAGCGCTGATCATTCCAGAATGGCGTGGCAGACGAACCCATCACGCCATTTGGCATGGGTGCATGCTTCGTCCGTCAGCAAGTTCCGACGTTTTCGTCACACGGCACCAGCTGGTTAATACAGCAGGAAGCCGATCTCGCTGTCCGTGAGCTGGGACGTGTCGTCCACCGCCAGCAGAGCCTGAGTGTCGAAGGTCGCCTCCCAAGGAGTTTCCGCCGCCGCAGCGAGCAGAGGCAGATCAGGGGCGGCCATCTCAGGCACCACCTGCTTGGCCACCTGAACCTCAGCGGCAGGCTGAGTTTGGAAAATCACGAGCGCCAAAGCCAAGGTGGCCACGGTGACGGTGGCAAAGGCCCATTTGGCAGCAGGAGCCGCCAACGAGACATCCTCCCACCAGGTGCGCAAAGCAGCGAGCCAGCCGCGATCTTGGGGGGTCTGGCGGGCGGCACGGACCACGTTCTGGGCAAAATTGGTACGCACCTCGACCGCGCGGGCCTGGGCCAGCAGCTTGGCGATGGGGTCTTGGGGCGAGAGGGGTTCCATGATAGTAACGAAAACAGCCGGGACGGTCCAAAGTTGCAAAAAAAATCAACCCGGCGGCCATTCCATGCTGCGGCCTGCCAGCAGATGCACGTGCAGGTGGGGCACGGACTCGCCTGCATCCTTGCCGTGATTGATCACGAGGCGGAAGCCCTTGCTGCGGTCTTTGATGCCCAGCTTGTCGGCGATTTTCCCCGCAGCGAGCAGCAGCGCGCCGAGCGTGGCTTGATCTTCGGCCACAGCTTCACCGATACGTGAGATCAGCTTCTTCGGCACGATCAGGACATGGATCGGAGCCTGCGGATTGAGGTCGTTGAAGGCGGCGACCAGATCGTCTTCATAGACGAGCGGGGCGGGGATTTCACGGTCGATGATCTTTTGAAAAATGGTCTTCTCACTCATGGCGGATTAACGAAAAAGTTCCGGCTGCCGGCCATCGCGCGGACGGCGTTCGCCGAGGCTCTTGATCTCATCGATGAACTCACCCACGTCTTCAAACTGACGGTAGACCGAGGCGTAGCGCACGTAGGCCACGTGGTCGATCGCTTCCAGACGGCGCATCACCTTCGCGCCGATCACCGTGCTGGGGATTTCCCGGTAGCCTTCCTCTTCGAGCTCGTTGGCGATGTCGTCCACCAGCTGTTCGAGCTGCTCCATTTTCACCGGGCGCTTTTCGCAGGACTTGCGCACACCGCCCAGCAGCTTGTCGCGGTTGAAGCTTTCGCGGGCGCCGTTGCGCTTGACCACGCGCAGTTCCTCGCGCTCGACGATCTCGTAGGTGGTGAAGCGGAAATCGCACTTCATGCACTCCCTGCGGCGGCGGATGGCATGACCCTCCCGCGCCTCGCGGGAGTCGATGACTTTATCTTGGGAGCTTCCGCATTTGGGGCAGCGCATTCAGTCGGGGGTGGTACCGGGGAATGTGCTTTCTCGCGGGCAGGAAGGCAAGCAGCTTCGTAGTTCGGGCTTTGCGGGCGGATTTTCGCGATTATCGTTCCTTCATGTCCCGCATCATCCTCGGTGTCACCGGTTCCATCGCAGCCTACAAGGCGGCGGACCTCGCCAGCCAGCTCACCAAGGCCGGCCACGTCGTGACCTGTGTTTTGACCCGGTCCGCCCTGGAATTCGTCACTCCGCTGACGCTGGGCACCCTTTCCAAGAATCCGGTCATCACCGACCTGTTTGCCGAGAAGGAGGGCTGGCAGCCCGGGCACATTCAGCTCGCCGACGAGGCCGATCTGCTGCTCATCGCCCCCGCCACAGCGAATATTCTGGCTTCTATGGCGAATGGATTTGCCCACGACGCCCTCACCGCCATCGCCCTGGCCACACGTGCCCCGATTTTGATCGCCCCGGCCATGAACGGCAAGATGTGGCAGCACCCCGCCACGCAGAAGAATGTGGAGACCCTGCGCAGCTTCGGTGCGCAGTTTGTCGAGCCGGCCTCCGGCATGCTCGCCTGCGGTTATGAGGGGGTTGGTCGGCTGGCGGAGGTGGAGACGATTCTTGAGGCGGTGGCAACGCTGCTCAGTGAGAAGAAATAACCGGCAACAAACCCCATGAAAACAAGAGGCTGCCTGAGGGACTTCGTCCTGCTCTTGGTTCTGCTTTGCTGCTACGGCGCTGCTGTGTTTCTTTACACAGCTCAGTTTGCTCCAGCATCCAATGTTCAGACGTTTGATGACCTACAACGTCAGGGGGTGCCCATGACCCGGGCGGTGCTGCTGCCATCGTTGCAGGGGCATGTCTGTGTCTTCGGCGACGTGAAAAAACTGTGGTGGACCCTGCCTTCCGGTCCCCCGGCCTACCATTTTGATGCCAGCGGGCGACTCATTGATTACACTCCTGATGTGGGTGACAGCACCCAATTCCAGCAGGAGTACGACATCTACCACGGCCAGGAAATTTCCATGACTGACCTCCAGGCCAGATTTCATGGAGCCGCCCGCTAAAGTGGCTCTTGGCAGCCAGCCCCACGTCCGCTATCTTCCGCCCATGCACGAGCACGACGACACTGGCGACAAGCTGGAACACGCGTATTTCTGCTACCTCGCGGACAAGTTCGAGCGGGAGCCTGAGTTGCTGGAGATTCCGCTGCAAACCATCTCACGCTGGCGCAAACGTGGCACATGGGGAGTTGAGCAGCTCTCGCGGTGGGAAACACTGATTCAAGCAGCACGAGTTTCCCAGACAGGTTTGAACAAGCTGGCGGGTGTCCTTCGCGCGGACGATGAAGAAACGCTGTTCTTTAAAGGCTTTGATCCCTTTCCTGGCGTGCTCAGCATGCAGGAAAAAAAGCAGTTCTTATGCGCATCGAGGCACTGAAACATCTGGCGGCCTCTGCTGCCGCAATGGCTCCGGAAACGACTATTGTGGTTTTTGGCTCGGCATCAGCCTTCGCCACCTATCCTGAGCTGGGTGTGGAGTGTGAGCTATATCAGCAGACAAAAGATGCCGATCTGATTTTTGAGCCGTGGGAGCAAAGTCTTGGCCAGGCGCTGAACAATGCTGTGGGTAAAACAAGCTCCTTTTATGACCACTTCGGCTATTACGCCGACATCATTTCTCCCGCCGCATTCGACAACTTTCCACCTAGTTTCCGCGAGCGCCTGGTCCCCCTTGAAGGCTGTCCGCGAGTGTTTGCTCTCGATCCTCACGACATGGCCGTGGCCAAATTATTCGCGGGACGCCCCAAGGACATTCGGCTGCTGTCATTCCTTTTCGCCACGGATCGGCTTGATGAAACGAAGGTGCGCAAGTTGCTATGGGACACGCCGATGGAGGAAAAGTGGATCGTGAAAACCCACGCGGTTCTGGACCATGTCGTGGCCGAAGCGGCGAAGCAACGCGTGGCGTGAAGTGAAGAGAGACAGCTGCGACCTAGGGAAAAGGTGATTTTGCAGGCGATGGCAGCAAGGCTTGCAAGGGGGATGTGATTAATTTGCAGGCGCCTGCCGGTTTTCATTGACGCTTTTTCGCTTCTTTTCCAAACTCCGGGCACGTGGGAAATTCGAGCGATCAACGGGGAATGCATCTGCTGGCTGAGGAGCAACTCAGTGCGGGCGCGAATGCCTTCCTTGAGACAATTCGCACCCTGAAGGAGCCCAAGGCGCTCGCGGGGCTGGCGGACAAATGGAAGAATGATCCGCGTCCCTGGGCGCGGACGATGATGCAGAGCTATTTTGAACTGCCCTTCGACAAGCCGGGCCATCAGGTGGTGGTGAAGCGGCTGTTCAAATCTGCCGAGGCCCGTGGGGATGACGCGGTGATGGCACGGTGTCTCGTGGCTTTTGACCGGCTCGTGCGGCGGAGGCGCGGCAAAGAATTTCAATGGGACCGGGCTGCGCGGACCATGATCCAGTCCGAGGTGCTCCAAACTCCGCGCAATGTGTTCTCGACCACGATGTCGAAGTACCTCACGCCGAAGAAGCTGGAAAAGTTCCGCATCTTCAAATACCGCACGCGCTACTACCTGCAGCGGCGCGTGTGGCGGTACTTCCGCAAGCTGGGCTTCAAGGACGGGCCGCGCTACCTCGCGGCTGTTGCACCTGCGCTGGCGGCGTTTCAGGATGCGGATCTTTCCGCCGGAGAAAATTTGCTCGACAGCTGGAGCCTGATGCACGCGCTGCATGGCGAGTGTGATGCCGTGGAATTCAGCCCTCTGCGGGCGGTGCTGAAGGAAGGCCGCTCCCTGGCGGATTTACGGCCGGGGCCGGCATTTTCGCAGCACTGGCGCACACCGGACGGTGTGGTGGCAGCGCTGGAGCTGATTGTGACGGCGCAGTCGCGTGTGGTTCGGGTGTGGGCGCTGGCCTGGCATCAGGAGCTGGCCAAAACGATCACGAATGCGCCTTCGGCGGACGTTTTGACACGCATGCTCGCGCATGCCGATGAGGAAGTGCAAAGCTATGGGGCGCGACTGCTGTCCGAGTGCACGGAAGCGGCGAACTGGCCGCTGGAGACCTGGCTGAAACTGCTGAAGTGCGAGAATCCGCGCGTGGCCCAGCTCCTGTGCGATGCGATGCTGAAGCATGTGAGCGATGAGCGCGTTTCGCTGGCGCAGCGCGTGGAGATCGCGCTGGCAAAGGCCACACCGATTGCGCGACTGGGGCTGCGTCTCCTGGAAAAAACGCCGCCAGGTGATGAGGCTCAGCGGGGTGTGATCGCGGGTCTGTGGCGGGCGCAGTGTCTCGGCATTGGCGGAGAAATCGTCCGTTGGGCGCTGGCGCAGCTTGGCACGGCGGAGGTGTATCAGATGCCGGTGGTCTGCCGTTTCTTTGACAGTGCCAATGCGGGCATCCGTGAGGGCGCGTGGGCGTGGATGGAGCTGGAGAACTCCCCTGGCTGGCCGGATGCCGCGCTGTGGAGCCGTCTGGCCGAAACGCCGTATGTGGATCTGCGCAGCCGCATGATCGACGCACTGGCGGTGCGTGCTGAAACACCGCCGGTGGGTACGGATGATCTGGCCCCGGTGTGGACCAGTGTGCTGCTGGACGTGCATCGTGGCGGCAGGCAGAAATTGAAGGCACTGCGGCAGATCGTGAATGCTCTCACGAAGACGCCGGATGAAAAGCTGCTGCCGGTGCTTGTGGCCGCCGTGCGGTCCATTCGCGGCCCCGAGGCACGTGCGGCCCTGGCGGCGGTGATGACGCTGCTCGCATCTCGCCCGGAGCTGGAACCCGCCGTGGCGCAGGCGCTGCCAGAACTGGTGCTGCATCCTGCGGCAGAAAACTCACTCAAGGCCGCCGCATGAACATCACCTTTGCCTATCGCGGTCGCAGTCATGTCGCCGATTCGGGTGGCGGGCAGATCGTGTCCCTCGCGCCCAATTTGAAACGGGACGTGGTGGCTTTTGACGCGGCGTTGAAAAATCCGCTGACTTTTCGTGAGGCCATCTCCGCGCTGCATGACGTGGTGATCAATGATCTGCGCTTCAAGCCACGCGACAAAGCCGCCTACGAGGAATGGAAGAAAGTCGAGCAGCAGCGCGAGCGCCTCATTCGCAATGAGGCTGTGCGTGAAGCGCAGGTGGAAGTCGAGACGAAGCTCAAGCAGCCGCTGCCGCGTGATTTTGAGAAGCAGTTCGACCATGCAAGGAAGCGGTACTGGTCGGCGCGGCTGAAGTACTCGGATCATCTGCGCCGCCATGATCAGGAACTGTGGCGACTGCTCATGCCCTGCGATCCGGTGATCACCGTGGCTCCGGACGTGGTGTTCTTTGAATGCTTCAGCGCGGACGAGTCCAGCTATGGCTGCCTGAGCGTTGAGCGTGATGAGTGTTTCACCTCCGCGGCGGGCGTGCAGTGTGGCACGACGAATGTGGATTACTCCTGGGATCTGTTTCACCACTTCCAGACCCTGCGCACCTACCAGCCCGCACGCTTCCATGTCGATCCTTCCGGCTTTGAGGTCAAAGTGCAGGGGGGTGAGGACTATCGTGAGGAAAAGATCGACCTGCCCGCCGGATGGCTGCGCGGCTTCATGCAACTCCAGGGAGCCATGACCCTGCCGATGCGGCGGGTGACGCTTTCGCGGCAAGGGCTTTACTCGCTTCTCGCCTGGCTGCGCCGGCACAAAGCGCCGCGCAGCCCGCGGGCCTTGCGTTTTGAGCTGCTTGAAGGACGTGCTCCGGAACTGGTGCTGGAGCCGTGGGAGCAGCGCATCATTGACCGCGCCGCGCCGCCGTGTGCGCAGTCGATGGAGCCGATCCGCGTGTGGGGTGTGCGCCGCCTGCTGACGCTGGCGCGGCTGCTGCCGCTGATTGATCGCGTGGAGGTGTGCCTGCTCGGCACCGGCCTGCCGAGCCTGTGGATCGCGCACATGGGACCGATGAAGCTCACTCTGGGACTCTCCGGCTGGACGACAAATGACTGGACGCGTGGCAGCGCGCTGGATCTGCTGCTGCCGCCGCAGGAGCCGGGGAGGGATTTGATCGACAAAGTCGCCGCCACACTGAAACAGCAGCAGTCGGCCAGTCTGGCCACACTCGTCAGCGCCAGCGGCGCTGCGGAGGCCATGACGACCGCCGCGCTGAAGCATCTGGCACATTCCGGCCAGGTGATCTTTGACCTGCCGCACCAAGTGTACCGCTGGCGCCAGATCATGCCCCAGGTGCTTGGGGAGGCGCAGCTCGGCCCGGAAAACGAGGAAGCCCTTGCTGCACGCGACATCCCAGACCGCGAAGTACGCGTGCTGAGCAGCACCGACGCCCCCAACGACACCAAACTGCACACCGGCAAGGTGCAGAAGCGTGAGGTCGAGCTGCTGCTGGACCGCGACGGCATGATGCGCCGCGCGAAGTGCGATTGCTCGCATCATTTCAAAGGCGGACTGAGGAAAGGCCCCTGCCGGCACCTCATTGCCTTCCGCCGCACTCTTTTGAACCCGGTTGACCCAGGAACGCCTTCTCTGTATGAGAGGCTCTGGTCCGGGTTCCGCACGAACCCCTAACCACGGAGGCCGCCACCACCGAAACACGATCTTTCCACATTTCCCGAGAGGGGACGCATGCTCACTGAGACCATCCTTGCGGTGTTCCGCCGCGAATGAAGCTGCCCGTCCATGCATCCCCAAGCCCGTTGTTCGGATGGCCACTGTCGCCACCCGACGCTTGGCCAAGGCAACCCGAACGTTCGCACGCGTCGGGTGGCGACAGTGGCCTGAGTGAACGGACTTGGTCCTGAGCAAGTAGTCAGTGACGCATGCGCCCCTCCCGGAAAAATCACGAAACATCCAATTCGGTCAGCAGCACACACGCATGGGATTGCTCAGCCTCATCAGACGCCTTCTCGGCCGCGACCAGCCCAGCCAGCCTCCGCCCATTCCCCGGCCTTCGACGAGTCCACGGCACAACGTGGTACCGCAGGTCAGAGCGACTTCTCAGCCGCCCCAGCGCAAGACCTTGTCGCAGCTTGATTCGCAGGTCTTCGCGGGCCTTTCCGGTGCGGAGACAAAGCAGCAGGCGAAAGCCATGGGACGGCCGCTGTGGAGCAATTTGTTCGCTTTTGGCCGCCAGAGCGTCATCCCGCCGGTCAGCGATGAACGCACGCTCATGATCGACCGTGCGATGGTGGGAGAGGGGCTCATCACGCCGGAGGAACTGACGGCCATCCATGAGATTGGTCTGAAGATGGAGGAACTGCGGCCCAGCTATGAAGGGGCACGCCATCAAGGGCAGGTGGCGGTAAACGCGGACAAGGCGGCAAAGGCCGAACTGAAGCGCCAAAAGAAGGCCGAGGCTGCCACACGCAAAGCCGAACGAGAGGCGGCCATCGCGCAGCGCAAGGCCACGGACATTATCTTTCTGGGACGCGGCGTTTCGGGTGGTCTGGCGGACCGCCGTTCGCATGTCGAAAAGTTGCAGGAGGCCAAGCTGCCCGTGCTCTCGACTCCGGCGGAACTCGCAACCGCTTTGGAACTGCCGGTAAAACGTCTGCGCTGGCTGGCGTTTCATGCCGAGGTGGCCGTGGTCACGCACTACATCCGCTTTCAAATTCCGAAAAAGAGCGGCGGCATGCGTGAAATCTCCACGCCGCATACCGATCTCGCCCGTGCCCAGAGCTGGATCTTGCAGAACATCCTCGAACACGTGCCTGTGAGCGGTGTGGCGCACGGCTTTGTGCGTGAGCGTGGCACGCTGACAAACGCACGCTCGCACACCGGCAAGGACGTGGTCTTGAACGCGGATTTGAAAGACTTTTTCCCCAGCATCACCTTCCCGCGCGTGCGCGGCATCTTCCAGCAGCTCGGCTACTCACCTGCGGTGGCCACGGTCCTGGCCCTGCTGTGTACGGAGTGCCCGCGCCGCACAGTGACGTATGACGGGCAGACCTATCACGTCGCCAACGGTTTGCGTGCGCTGCCGCAAGGTGCCTGCACCAGCCCTGCGCTGAGCAATCTCTGCGCCCGGAAGCTCGACCTGCGCTTTGCCGCCCTCGCGGCCAAGCACGGCTGGACTTATACGCGCTATGCGGATGACCTGACCTTCTCCACCCGTGGTGAACCGGCGAAGGCCACCGCGCTGATCCTCAGCCGCCTGCACAACATCGTGCAGGACGAGCACTTCGAGGTCAACACTGCCAAGACCCGCATCCAGCGTCGCAACGCCCAGCAAAGCGTCACCGGCATCGTGGTGAATGACCGCTGCAATGTGGATCGCAAAACCCGCCGCCGCCTGCGTGCGATCCTGCACCAGGCGGAGAAAACCGGCCTGCCTGCGCAGAACCGCATCGGCCATGACAATTTCGCCGGCTGGGTCAGCGGCATGCTTGGCTACGTGAAGATGATCAACCCGCAGCAGGGCATGAAACTCTTCAAGGCTTGGGATCTGCTCGGCGGTCAGAAATGACGCGCTGCAGCCACTCCCTGGCCTTCTCTCTCGCCGGGCTGGGCCGCAGGGTCCAAGCGTCGTTGTGATTGCGGAATCCAGTGCTCAGGAAGGTCAGATCGGCCTCGGGCAGCAGTGGGCGCAGGTAGGCTTCGGTTTCCTGCGCATTCGAGCCTTCGCCGCAGATGAACTGGGGGCGGCTGCCGAGACGTTTCAGGCGGGTCAGGGCCGATTCGCGATCTGAATGGAGGTAGGGCCAGGTTTTGACGCCGTCGTAGTGGCTGTAGGCTAGAAACCCGCACCACAGCTTGGCCGTTTCGTTATCGTAAAGCCCCAGATAGTTGCAGGCGATGGCGCCGCGCGAGAAGCCGCAGAGCACGACCTTTGATTCATCGCCGCCGTAGTCGCGGCAGACGGACTTCACGGTCTCGCGCAGGTATTTTAGCGTTGGCTGCGGATCGTAGGCCGGTGGATTGCCCCACCAGGTGATCGCGATTTCATCGCCTTTCTCATTCAAATACGGCGCGCACAGCCAGATGAAGCCGTGACCGGCGGAGAGGCCGTAGCCGAGATTGCTGCCTTCGGGCAAGCCGGTGCTGACATCACCGAACTTGTTGGTGTAGCCGCCATTGCCGGCGAGTTCGACGATCACGGGCATCTTTGCGCCCGGTTTCCAATCGGTCGGCAAATAGAGCACGTGCAGTCCCTGTTTGACGCGCTTACCGGCAGCAGGCGGGCCTTCGCGCAAGGCCGGTACTGCGAGATCTGCCGGCACGGTGCGGATGTCCGGCAGTTCTTCGGCGAACAAACTTGCTGATACGAGCGAAAAGAAGACAGCGGTTTTCATGGGGTCTTGAGTTCAACGCGGCCTTTTTTCAGAGCAGCTTCGAGGTCCTCACGATTGGTCTTGGTGGGATCGATCCATGCGGTAAGCAGGGCGCTTTCGTTGACGGTGGCGCGCTCGACGCCGTCGAGTTTGGCGATGGTGATGTAGGCGCCGTAGCGGCAGCCTTTGCAGTCGAGGAGGCCGCACTGGATTTCGAGCTTCTGCAGCTTGTCCGCCGGAAGGGTGGACAGTGGCTGCAGGGTGAAGGTGCCATTGGAAGCGGCGCGCAGGAGATCTTCCAGATGCCGGGTGATGGCTTCCGTTTTCGGCGGGTGCTTGGGATTGTAGTTGGGGATCAGCTTGGCGACGTCGTAGCGGAAGGTGACTTCGGCGGTGTTGAAGTTGAGGGCGGCGAGTTCGACCTCGGGCATGGTTTTGACCTGCTCGCGCAGGTCCTGCTCCCGTGAGGGTTCGCTGAGACCGATGATGCGGTGTTTGGATTCATCCGCGTGGAGGTGCAGCGCGATGAGGCTGGAGAGGAGGAGCAGGTGTTTCATCAGCGGGTTTGGAAGAGCGGGCTGAGGATGATTTCATGCAGCAGGGTGCGGATGCCTCCGCCCTGCTTTTCGGTGCGGGCTACGATGTCGTTCAAGTCTGCACGATCGCTGAAGGCGATGTCGCGGCCGGTGGCGTAGATGACGAGCTGCTGGGCGAGGTTGTGCAGGAGCGTGTGCTTGTCGGCAGCGAGCATGGTTTTGAAATCGGCGATGCCGTTGAATTTGCGTTCGTCGGCGAACTGGCCGCTCGCATCGACCTTGGGGCCGAGTTTGAAACTGATGGGGATCTTGGGGTCGATGCTGCCGCGCGGTGCGGGATCGCCCTTTTCATGCAGCGAGCGATAGCGGTCGCGGAAACCGCCGATGACATCGTAGGACTCCATCGCGAATCCCGGCGGATCGATCTTCGCATGACAGGAGGCGCAGGAGGCATCGGCGCGGTGTTTGTCGAGCAGTTCGCGAATGGTGGTGGCGCCCTGCACGTCCGGCTCCACGGCGGGGATGTTCGGTGGCGGTGGTTCGGGTGGTTTGCCGAGCAGACGTGCCATCACAAACGCGCCCCGCACCACGGGCGAGGTGGTGGTGCCGTTGGCGGTGACTTTCAGCACGGCTGCCTGCGTGAGGAAACCGCCGCGCGCGCAATCTTTGGGCAGCGCCACGCGGCGAATCGCCGGACCGCTCACGCCGGAGATGCCGTAATGCACGGCGAGCTTTTCATTGAGCATGGCGAAGTCGGATTGCACGAGATTGCCAGCATCAAGGTTCTGCTCGATCAGCTCACGGAAGTACGCGCGTGTTTCGGCGACCATGCTGTCCTGCATGTACGGACTGAATTCGGGGTACAGCTTCTTATCGGGATCGTTGGCGCCGATGGCACGCAGTTTGAGCCACTGACCGAGGAAGTCGTCGATGAAGCGCTGCGATTTGGGGTCTTTGAGCAGACGCTCGACCTGAGTGTGAAAGTCGCGCGGGTGCTGCAGCAGTTCGGCATCCGGCGCGGAGTTCCAGAGGAAGTAGGAGAGACGTGCGGCGAGAGCCTGATCATCGAGTTTGTCTGCGGGCTCGATGTGGTAGAGAAAATCTGGCGAGCACAGCGCGGCGCGGTACACCCAGCGCATCGCGGTTTCAAAGCAGTCGCCTGCTTTGAGGCGTGCATCCACCTGCGCGACGTATTGCTGGCGCACCTCAGCGCCGACAGGCCGGCGGAAAGCTTTCGGCAAAAAGTGGGCGAGCAGGCGGTCTGCGGCAGCGAGAGGTTCTTTCGCCTCCACCGTCCAGATGTCTTTATCCGGTTCCGGCTTGTTCTTCGCGCCAATCACTTCCTGTTTAAGCAGCTTGCGCACCGGCGGGCGTGCTCCTTTGAACTCTGTGAGCGGCAGATCGCCAAAGAGCAGTGTGTGGCTGCTTGGAGGCCACACGTCATTCAGCGGGCCTTCGATCTCGACCCAGTCATTGGCAATGCACGGTCCGGTGAAACCCATGGTGCGGTCTTTCTGACCCCAGGTGCCGACGCGATACAGCATGACATGTGCGAGCGAGGCGACATTGAAGCCGAGCGACTCTTTGAAATTAAGCCATACATCCAGACTGTGGATCTTCGACTCCAGTGAAGGGGCATCGTAATAACCGAGCACATAGCTCGGATGCTGGCCGCCACGACCGTTGTCATTGAACTGCACGACGGAAAGCCGTGCGGCCTCGGTGCCGCGTGAAGGCAAGATCTTGCCTTGGTCCCATTGGAAGCTCCAGAACGAGGCACGCACGCGATAACGGCCCGGATAGAGCGCGGCGAAGTGGCGGAAGTAGGCGTTCCAGGATTCGTCCTCATGCCGGAAGACGCCCACGCTGCTCATGCGGTCAAAGATGCCGAGCTGCTCATGCGCGCCCTGGTTCACATGCCCGTATTCACCCGCAGGCGGAAAGACGGGATCGATCTTCTTGTCACGCAGTAGGATCGCATCGCCCTGCATGAGCATGATGTCCGGCTCGTAATTGCGCGCGAGCGAGAGGCGCACGATGGCAGATCCGGGAGCCGTGGGCCGCGTGGCGATGGCCATGTCCAGTGTCTTGTCCGCCGCCTCAATGTAGCGCGCCAAATTCACATGCGAGATGTCGAGGGCGTCGCTGTTGTTGTCGAAGCCATGCGCCGAGCCGTCTGCGGGAAGACCTGCCTGCAAGGCGATGCCGGGCAGGTCAAAGAGATCGCGCACGGTGTTTTCATACTCGCTTCGTGTGAGGCGGCGCACGCCGGTGCGGCCTGCGGCATCCAGGTGCTCGGCCTTGATGAGGGTCGTGTTCAGCCAGCGGGTGACGGCGCTGACATCAGCGGCAGGTGGTCGCGTCTTTTTCTTCGGTGGCATCTCGCCGGATTCGATGAGGTCATGAATCTTGACCCACTTGGCGAAGTTCTCCGCATCACTGAAGTTCTGCTTTAATGCGCTGAGGTCGAGATTGCCTTTATGCGTGTCTGCGTCATGGCAGTCGATGCAATGCGTGTCGAAAAAGGCTGCGGTAGGTTCGGCGGCATGCAGGCCGCAGGCGAGGAGGGCAAAAGCGAGCGGTTTTATCATGCCAGTTCCAGCCCCTTCATTGTGCCTTTGGCGGTGGAGAATTCATCCGTCTCAATGCCGAGACGATGCAGCATGGAGAGGTAGAGATTGCTCAGCGGGTAGTTGTTCTGCGTGTCGAAGGCCAGATGCTGACCATGCTTGAAACCGCCGCCAGCGAGAAGCACGGGCAGGTTCACATTGCTGTGCGAGTTCGCGCTGCCCATCGGGGTGCCATAGAGCACTTGCGTGCGGTCGAGCAGAGTCTCGCCTTCTTCCTTCGTGCTATCGAGCGCCGTGAGGAAACCATTCAGCGCGCTGAACTGGGCCTCTTCCTTTTCACGCAGTTCAGCCACGGCCTCAGGACGGTTGCCGTGATGGGTGATGTTGTGAATGACGCCGGTATCCACAAACAGCGTGATGATGCGCGTGGAGTCGGTTTCGAGTGCTAGCTTCATCACGTCAAACATGAGCTTCGTCTTCGCCACAAACTCGCGTGCATCGTCGATGTCGGCCGGTGCGGCGTTTTTGACCATGGGTTTGGGCTTGTATTCCCACTCTTCGGCGGCGTGCAGGCGTTTCTCCAGTTCACGCACGGAGGTGAAGTACTCATCCATGCGCTGCTTGTCGGCGTGGGTAAGCGTTTGATTGAGCCGCTTGGACTGCCCGCCCACAAAGTCGAGCATGCTGCGGCCCTGGCGCAGTGCCTCCACATTGGCCTCCACCTCATTGGCCTTGCCTTGCACGAAGAGTTTTTGGAAGAGCTTGCTCGGGCTTTTCTCGGCGGGGATCGGTGCGCCGCTGCGCGTGTAGCTGAGTGTTGGCGAACCATCGCTGACCATCGCGAGCGAGAGCGAAGGATGCCGCGTGGCCACACCCACATGCTCGGCGGCCAATTGATCCAGCGAGACCCAGTTGCGGAAGCCCCCGCGCTCAGGGTGCGGCGTGCCCGTGAGAAAGCATTTCTCCGCCGCATGCCCCCCCGTGACACCGGGCAGGCTCACACCGGAGAAGACCGTCATTTTATCACGATGCTGCGCCAGTTTTTGCAGATAGGGAGAAAGTACATAGTCACGCCCGCCTTTTTCCGGGAAGAAGAACTGGGGGATGATGCCCATGTTCGTTTCAATGGCGACCATGCGACGCGGCACGGTGGCCGTCTGGCCTGCGCGCAGCATGGATTCGAGAAACGGCAGCGCGAGCGTGAAGCCCGTGCCCCGCAGCAGCGTGCGGCGGGAGATGGGGCGGTGCAGATTGAGATTCATAAACCAGAATAAAGCGGAATGAGGTGAAGTTCAACGCAGCGGCACGCTCCAGAGATGGCTGCCTGAGGTGATGAAGAGCGTCTTGCCATCCTTGCCTCCGAAGGCGCAGTTGCAGCACTCGTCAGGACCGACGGGGATGAAGTCGAGCAGGCGTCCTGAAGGCGAGAGGATGTAGCAGCCCGCCTTGAAGCTCGTGTTTTCGAACTCGGTGGGCTTGTTGGTGCCTGCGGCCACGTAAATACGGCCTGCGCTGTCCATCTTCATGCCATCGGGTCCGCGACCGTCTTTCCAGTCGAAGAGGACTTTGCGTGTGCCGGGTTTGACGTCGCCGTTTTTGTCGAGCGAGTAGCGCAGTATCTTCCGCGAACCGCCGTGGGTGTTGTTATTGTTGTCGGCGATGTAGAGGTAGCGGTCGTCTGGGGAGATGAGGATGCCGTTGGGGCGTTCCAAACGATATATTTTTTCTCCACCTACCAATACCTGAGATACTTTCCCTGGGGCATGAATGCGATAGACGCCTTCAATGAAGGGATTGGGGAGATTCGAAAACAGCGTTATTTTTTGTAACTCAATCAGTCGCCGTGTTTTAGTCGTAAGCTTGTCGATTCTGGGATTTTGAGGATTATCAGCCAAGGCTTTCTCGAGATCGTCAGGCATGGGGCCGCGCCAAATCAAGTGTGGTTCAAAGAATAAGTCTTTAATCTCCATGCCCTCCCGCGATCCATATCGCGGATCGGTGAAATAGATCCGCCCCTTCGTATCCATGCAAAGATCATTCGGTGAGTTGAAGCGCTTTCCTTCAAACCGATCCGCCAGCACGGTGATGCTACCGTCTTTCTCTGTGCGGGTGACACGGCGCATGCCGGACTCGCAGGCGATGAGGCGGCCTTCCTTGTCGAAGAGCAGGCCGTTGGAGGCGTTGTGGCGGAAGACGGTTGTTTTGCCATCCGGGCCCAGGCGGTTGATGTGCTTGCCGTCGGTGAAGTAGAGGGAGCCGTCTTTCCAAGCCGGGCCTTCCGTCGCGCCGATGGCCCCGTGATCTTTGGGCTTGGCACCGGGAACGACCGGTGAGCGCTGGGACGAGCAGGAGGCCAGGATGAGTACCAGGGCGAGATTGGAAAGTGTTCGGAAGGACATGCGGTGCATCAATACGGCATCCATTGGAAAAATTCAGCGACACATCCATCACGCGGCGTTTTCTTGAAGGCCCCATGCTTTTGAAATTTCTGCTACTGATCTCCCTGCTGCTCACCGTCACGCTTCACGCCCAGACCAGTGTGCCGCTGCCGGCGCGGGAGCTGCGTGGATCGTGGCTGGCAACGGTGCACAACATCAACTGGCCCAGTGAGCCGGGGCTGCCGGTGGCGAAGCAGAAGGAGCAGTTGAAGACGCTCATCGACTCGGCGGCGGACGTGGGATTGAACGCCCTCATCTTCCAGGTGCGTCCGGCGGGCGATGCCATGTATCCCTCGCAGATTGAACCCTGGTCGCCTTTCCTGACGGGGCAGATGGGCGTAGCACCCTCGCCTTTGTGGGACCCGCTGGAGTTTGCGGTGAAGGAAGCGCACAAGCACGGCATGGAGTTGCATGCGTGGTTCAATCCCTTTCGTGCGCTCGCCGGTGAGAAGCGTACGCCCAGCGCGGGTCACATCGTGCGCAAGCATCCCGAGTGGACGATGAAATACGGCCCTGACACCTGGATGGACCCCGGCATCCCCGAGGTGCGCGCCCAAGCCATCGCGGTGATCATGGATGTCACGCGTCGCTACGATTTGGATGGCATTCACATCGACGATTACTTTTACCCGTATCCGCTCACGGATGCGGCCAAAAAGAAGATCGAGTTTCCCGACAGCGAAACGTTTGCGCGCTACAAAGCGACCGGCGGGACGCTGGAGCTCACGGCATGGCGGCGGCAGAATGTCGATGAGACCGTGCGCACCATCTATGAGGGGATCAAGGCGGAGAAGCGCTACGTGAAGTTTGGCATCAGCCCTTTTGGTTTGTGGCGCCCCAATTTTCCTGAAGGCACCGGTGGCGGGCTGGACCCCTTTGAAGATCTCGGCGCAGACTCGCGCAAGTGGCTGCAGCAGGGCTGGGTGGATTACCTCACGCCGCAGCTCTACTGGACCATCGATCGGCCGAAGCTCGGCTTCATCACCTACTACGACTGGTGGCTGGAGCAGAACACGCAGGGCCGCCACATCTGGCCCGGCATGAACTCTTCAAAAGTCGGGGATGACCGCAATGCAGGCGAGATCCTGCACCAGATCAGCGTGCTGCGTGAGCGCGGCCTGAAGATGACGCCGGGCCACTTTCATTGGAACTTTGGCTCCCTGCACAAGGACCTTGGCAAGCTCGGCACGCACACAAAAGAGCGCGCCTACACCACGCATGCGATCCCGCCTGCATCTCCGTGGCTCAGTCAGTCGCAGCTGCCGGCACCAGTGGTCGGTAAAATCATTCCCGGGGGCAAACTCACCGTGGCATGGCAGCACAGTGATATTCGCTGGATGAGCGCCACACGCTGGTGGGTGATGCAGGCGCAGATCAATGGCAAATGGATCACCTGGGAAACCTATTTCAAAGACCAGCTCAGCGCGCCATGGCCGGACAATGCCACGGCGGTGGCCATTCGTGCTGCGGGGCTTGGTTGGGAGGTGGGTGACGCGGGAATCGTGATGAAGTGATGGGGGAGTACCTGCCTGTTTGGAATAAACCGGCATGTGGTATGGGAAATACCGATCCAAGTAAGATGTCTAAAAATAAGCCTAATATTGAACGATTACTCAGTATGAGAGTGTCGGAAGGAGGATCGACACAGCTATCCTGAATGGACATCCAATCTGCAGCCCCAGCCCAACAAGCTCTGAGAGCGGTCAATCAAATTTCAGCCATGGTGGCCTACTGGGATTCAGAGCTGCGTTGCCTGTTCTCCAACGAAGCCTATCGGGAGTGGTTTGGCAAAAGTCCGGCGGAAATGCTCGGCATGTGCCTGCAGGATCTTCTGGGTCCGCTGTATGCATTGAACCTTCCCTACATTCAGGGGGTGCTCCGCGGTGAGCCCCAGCAGTTTGAGAGGAACATACCCCTTCCCCAAGGTGGGGCCAAGGACAGCATCGCCACCTACACACCGGATATCGAGGATGGAGTGGTGCGCGGATTCTGGGCTCATGTGGCGGATGTGACCCCTCTGCGCATGCGCGAAGCCCAGCTGCAACGTGCCATCATAGAAAGAGACGAGGCGCAGGCAGAGGTGCACACCTTGCGTGGCCTGCTGCCAATCTGTGCTGCATGCAAAAACATCTGCGATGGCGGTGGAGAGTGGCATGACCTGGAGGCCTATGTCTCGGCACACACGGAAGTCAGCTTCACGCATTCCCTCTGCCCCTCATGCCTGCCCATCTACTTTCCTGAAGGCTGAAACGTCTGGCGTCCTCTACGAACAAGGAGACTACAAAGCTGCTCCATTTCTGGAGCCACATGCGGGTTGTCTTCCCGGACACAGGCCGCATGTTATTTCCATGAGACCGAGGACATTCGAAATCCGTGGGCTGCCCGCCATGCTGCTGCTGGGAGTGGTTGCCGTCGTGGGCGTTGGGCTCATCGCGTTGGTTCTCATGGTCGGTGCCGCTGTGGCCGTGGCCGGGCTGGCGATCTCCGCCGTTGCGGCCTTGTATTATACCCTGCGGCGCAAGCTTTCGTCCGGGACGAAACGCGACATCTGGTTGGAGCCCGCTCCACCTGCCACGACGGCATCGCTCGAAGTGCGGGACATCGAGGTGGAGGTGCTGCCTGAGAAGGAACGGTGAAGCTGACCGGCTCAAGCCGTGAAGCTCATGCGCAGTACTCGCGGAACAGGCCGCCCATCATGCAGCCAAGCTGATTGCCAGGCGCGAAGTTGCCACGGGTGTAAAGCACGATGGCATAGGGCGTGTTGCGATAATAAAAGAACAGGGATTCGTGATCCCATTCGCCGTAGTTGCCCGTCTTGCCGCCGATGTAGGTGATGCTGGCGGGCATCACCCAGCGGCCAAGACCATACTGATCGCGCCGCATCGCCTCAAGCAGCAGCTCGCAGCCATACTCAAGGCGGTAGTTCACGCAGCGCTCGTAGAACTCCGCGTAAAAGCGCGGTGACTGCCAGTTGTTGAGGATCTCCACATTGGGCAGATGGTATTTCTGCTCGAAGTACTGCTCATCGGCCTTCGTGAGGCGGGCCATCAGGTAGTACCAGGAGGCGTTGATGCTCTGATCACAGGCATAGACGATGTTCTGAAACTCCTCGCGAGTGAGATTGCCACGGCGTTTTTCCAGCAGCACCGCCGCCACCGCAGGCTTGGGCATGGACCCGCCGAGGAAAAGCTTGTCCGCTTGGAATTCCGCGAGATACCGGCCCGTGGCGAGGTTTTTGACCGCGTAGCCAATGCGCGGATCGCGCTTGTGAGTCCGATACACGTACTCCATGCCCGCCGTGAACGGCCTGCCATGCGCACTGTGAGCGCGGAAACGCAGACGGGCCCCCGAGGCGAGGAAGCGGTTGTGATACTCCCATTGCGCACGCGTTTTGCGCGCCGAGACGCCGAGCACCGAGGTGGCAGGAGCCGCACAGCCCGCGAGCGCCGCAGGCAATGCCAGCAGGCCACGCTGCAGCCAGGTGCGGCGTGTCTCTGGAAGCAGTGAAGGAACATCCTCGGACATCGCGCGAAATTGCTCTTCTCGCAGCAGATCGCCAGAGGGAATGTGTCAGAAGATTGTTAAAGAAAAAGGGACGCCTTGCGGCGTCCCTTCGTGGTTGATTGGATGTTGAGTCTCAGATCGCGGATTACTGGCCGCCTGGACGCCACTCTTCGGTGGCGAACTTGAAGGCCTGCTCCAGACCGACGAGGTCGGTGCTTGGGCGGAGGGCTTCGAAGGCCTGGCTTTCCTTCTGGATGTCGGCTTCGCTGTAGTTCATGGCCTTGATGGAAAGGCCGATGCGGCGCTCCACCTTGTCCACTTTGATGACGCGTGCTTCCACTTCGTCGCCCACATTGAGCTTGTCCTTGACCTTCTCGATGCGGTCTTCGCTGATCTGCGAGATGTGCACGAGGCCGTCGATGTCGTCTTCCAGTTCAACGAAGGCGCCGAAGGAGGCGATCTTCGCCACGCGGCCCTTCACGACGTCGCCCACCTTGAAGCGGGTGTCGATGATGGACCATGGATCGGTGTCGAGCTGCTTCATGCCCAGGCTGATGCGCTGGTTGGCCTTGTCGATGCCGAGGACGACTGCGTCCACTTCCTGGCCCTTCTTGAGGAGCTCGGAAGGATGGTTGATCTTGCGGGTCCAGCTGAGGTCGGACACGTGGATCATGCCGTCGATGCCTTCTTCCAGCTCCACAAACGCACCGTAAGCGGTGAGGTTGCGGACGGCACGCTTCATCTGAGTGCCGATTGGGTAACGAGCGTCAATGTCGTCCCAAGGATTGGTGTCGAGCTGACGCACGCCGAGGCTGATCTTGCGCTCTTCCTTGTTGATGCCAAGGACGGAAGCTTCGATTTCCTGACCGACGGTGAGAACGTCCGAAGGACGCGCGATGCGCTTCGTCCAGGAGAGTTCGGAGACGTGGACGAGGCCTTCGACGCCTTCTTCCACTTCCACAAACGCGCCGTAGGCGACGAGCTTCGTGACCTTGCCGCGCACGCGCTGGCCGACGGGGTAACGAGCTTCGATGTTTTCCCAAGGATTGTTCTGAAGCTGCTTGAGGCCGAGGGAGACACGCTCCTTCTCGCGATTGACTTCGAGAATCTGGACTTCGATCTTCTGACCGATTCCAAGCATTTCGGAAGGATGGTTGAGGCGGCCCCAGGACATGTCCGTGATGTGGAGCAGTCCGTCCATGCCGTTGAGGTCCACGAACGCACCGAAGTCGGTGATGTTCTTGACGATCCCGATGACTTTGTCGCCAGGGGTGACGCCGTCGAGGAACTTCTGGCGCTGTTCGGCGCGCTCCGCTTCGATGACTTCGCGGCGGGAAAGGACGATGTTTTTGCGTTCGTCGTTGATCTTGACGATCTTGAATTCGAACACCTTGCCGACGTACTCGTTGAGATCCTTCGGCGGGATGATGTCGATCTGGCTGCCGGGGAGGAAGGCTTCGACGCCGACGTTGACCATGAGGCCGCCTTTGACGACGCTCTTGATCTTGCCTTTGACGAGACCGCCGTCCTTGAAGACGTTGTAGATCTTTTCCCAGTTCTGACGGTGGGCGGCTTTCTCCTTGGAGAGAACGACCATGCCTTCGTCGTTTTCGAGGCGTTCGAGGAGGACTTCGACCTCATCGCCTACCTGGATGTCTTCATCTTCGAATTCGTTGGAGGGGATGGCTCCTTCGGACTTGTAGCCGATATCGACGAGGATGACCTGCGGTTTGATTTCGAGGATCTTGCCTTTGACGATCGATCCTTCGGAAAGCTCGCGAAAAGAACCTGCGATCAGTTCTGCGAGTGTAGCGGTTGCGCTCATTATCTGTTATTTACGGGTTGCGAGTGTTTAGGCGGGAACCGCTCGCAAACCTCCACTCCTGAGGCGCACGGCGGGCTTTCGTCCCGCAAAGCCAAAAGGCCTCCGGACAAGAGGGCCGGGATTCTCGGAGAAGTTCTGCGTTTGGCAAGGGGGAAAGTGGGCCACGCGAAAATGAGGAACCGGGCCCGCTACGCCTCAAGGCGTGCCCCGCAGGTCCACCTTGTGCCCATCCGGGAACTCTACCTCCAGCGTGGAGTACTTCCATTCCGCGCCGGAGGATTTGTCCGCTTTGACGTTCATGGAGCCTTCCCCCTTGGGGCCGGTCACCGGGACGGTGAACTCGGCGTTTCCCGAGCCGTTTTTGTAATTTACAGATCCCGAAAATGCCCACCCGGTCTCAATAGGGGTGCCTAGCTCGGCCTGCACCTCGGCGGAGTTTTGGACACGCTTGAAGGCGTCCTCGTAGACGTCGGTCTTTTGGATGACCCGCATCGCGACGACGTAAATACCCACGGAGAAAAGCACCCCGAGCACGATCAGGCCGAGACAGCCGCCACAGCCGATCAGCACCCATTTCCCTGCGCTGCTTTTCGGCGCTGGGATCTGGGGAGGAACGGAACTGGGGAAGGGAGGGGGAGAGTCCATGGCCGTGCGTGAGTTTTTAGCATTCAAACAGAATGCGGTCTGAATGTCGAGATGTGATCACGCTGCTTTGACCCTCACTCCTGCGCCGCCATCCGCACCTCAAACACAGTTTCATCCTCTTTCGAACTGACAAGCCGCAGTTCCGCACCGTTCGCACGCGCGAGCTCAGTGGCGATGTTGAGGCCGAGGCCAAAGCCGTCAGTCTTGCGGGTGTGGGCCTGGTCACCACGGAAGAAGCGCTCGAAGAGGCGCTGCTGATTCTCCGCTCGAATGGCGGGGCCGGTGTTGGTGACGGTGAAAACGATCTGTGCGTCCTGCTTTGAGAGCCGCAGCGAGACCCGGCCCTGGGGGCGGTTGTATTTGATGGCGTTGCTCAGCAGGTTTTGAAACACCTGCTGCAGCAGCGCGCGGTCTGCATGCGTGGTGATGCTGGGTTCGATGTGATGTTCCAGCGTGAGCCCGGCCTGCTCGCAGAGGATTTCCCCGTCTTCGATCAGGCGTTCAAGATCGATGCTGAGGTTGTAGCTCTCCGGGTGGGTCGGCAGACGTCCAGCGTCGGCCTGGGAGAGCAGCAGGAGACTTTGCGTGATCTGTTTGAGGCGGGAGGCTTCGGCAAAGAGGGAGACAAAACGCTCATGCTCCGTGCTGCCGGGGGCGGCGTGGCGCACGGCATCGTCCAGATCTGCCAGCATGATGGCGAGCGGGGTCTTCAGTTCGTGGGAGGCGTCAGCGGTGAAGCGGATGGCCTGCTGGAAGCTGCCTTCAAGGCGTTGCATCATGCCGTTGAGCACATCGATGAGCTGGGCGAACTCGCGGTTGTCATCGCGCTGCACGGGAATGCGCTCGGCCAGATCACTCGCCGTCAGGCGCTGCGCGGTGCTGACCACGCGTTCCAGCGGTCGCATCGCCTGCCGGGAGGTCCAGAGCGCACCAAAGCCAGCCAGCACAAGACCCAGGGCACCGGTGCCCACATACCACCAGGCCATGCGGTTGATCTCCGCATAAAAATCCGTGAGCGAGAGGCCGATGAAAATGGTGTAGGTGGGGCTGCTGAAGGCTCCAAAGCGCCAGTCGACGCCGCCGGAGCGAGCGGTGAAGGTGGTTGGCTCGCGCACCATGGGCATCTGCGGGCGGAAGGGCAGTTCGCGCTCCTGCTGCGGTGGCGGAGGCCTGCCAAATCCTGGCGTGCCCAGCATGTCGTCAAAATCGTTTTCTCTGCGTGGTGGCGGTGGTTCGCGTCGTCTTCCGCCGGGTGGGCCGGGGCCTCCGCCGGGTGGCGCACGCCCGATTTCTTCCTGCGTCGGGAAGCAGCTGCGGAAGTACACGTCGAGATCTTTGGGGGAGTTGGGCGTGGCGAAAATGGTTTTGCCCTGGGCATGCTCCTGCACCACCAGCACGGAATGGGCTTCACTAGGTTCTGCTGAGGTGCCAAAGACGAGGTCGGCGATCAATTTGAACTGATCATCGGTCGTGTAGGGGTCGATGCGGTTCCAGACCCGCTGGGCGGGAGCTATGATGCGGTCATCAACACTGCGTTCCAGCGTCCGGCTGGCATACCACCAGGCGGCGGCACCAAAGCCCGCCACCAGAGTCCCTGCGACGATCATCGTCTGCAGGGCCAGGCGGATGCGGAAGCTGCGGGTGTTGGCCGGGGCGCTCATGCAAGGAGGTGAACACGGAGACTCTCATGCGGACTGTGCTGCCGCGCACGAAGATAAATGCCAATTAATGTTCGTCCGCAGGCGGGTGTCATGCGGGGTTGCTCCAATGCATGCATCACAACCCCACACCGCCATGCACCTTGGAGAAGACCACGCCAGCAGCCACACCACCGATTCATCCGCCTACAGCGCCGCCTCAATGCTCTACCGCCGCCACTGGCCGGTGCTCTGCGCATTTGCACGTGCACGTGGCTGCGAGGTTCATGATGCCGAGGACGCCGTGCAGGAATTGTTTGCCAAGCTCGTGGCTCAGGGGCAGCACGAGCGTGCGGCGGCCATCGTGGACCATGGCGAACAGGCGGCGTTTCTCTTTGCCCGGCTGCGCACTCACCTGATCAAGCGCTGGCAGCATCGCACACGGCAGCGCCGTGGCGGTGGCGTGGTGTGCTTTTCACTGAGCGATGAAAATGGCGGGAACATCGACGTGGTGGATGCTCGTCCTTCCCCAGACGGAGAAATGGATCGTGAGTGGGCCAGGGGCGTGATCGAGCGCGCACTCCATTCATTCAGCCTCGAATTGCACGCACAAGGTCGTGGAGAGGTCTGGGACTGCCTCGAGGAAAACATTGTCAAAGGCTGCCGTGCAGCACGTCCGCAGAGTGGCGCCATGCGCACGGCCCTGCACCGCGCCAAACGCCGCCTGCGGGCGCTGATCCTGGCTGAATGCCGCGAGGATGAAAGCATCCTGCATGCCGTGCTGGCTTGAAGCAGCGCCCTGGCAGGCTCAGCGGAAAATGCCGCGTTTCGGCGGTGATTCTTCGAGCTGCTTTTTCGCCTCTTCTGCACGGAGTTTTTCCGCCGTGTCCTTGTACCAAAGGGGGCCGTTGACCTTGAAGTTATAAATCAAGTCACGGAAGTCGGCCATCAGACGCTGGTCGTGCATGAGCGCTCCGAGCAGACCTTTGCCGGAGGATATGTTGGCACCGACCACAGAGAAGGCGTCGGCGGCCTTTTTGATCGACTGCAGGGATTCATCGGCTGTCGCCATCACCTTGTCAGCCTTGGCGATGGCAGGGTCGAGCTTGTCGAACATGGGGCCGAGTTTTTTGCTCGACTCTTCGACGCTTTTGGCGGCGTTTTTGAAGCTGGTGGCGGCGTCTTTGAGTTCGGCGAGCGCGGTCTTGAGGGTCTGGGCGTTTTCATCGCCCAGCACCTTGTCATCCACACGCTTGAGCGTGCTGTTGAGATGCTCCATGCCCTCCTTGAAATTCTGAATCGTGGCATCGGACAGGGCGTCTTTGTTCACCTTGCCCATGGCCGCCTGGACATCTTTGAGGGCCACGCGCACGTCATCGAGCACGACATCCACTTTTTTCGCCACCTTCTCGGCCTGGCTTTGCAGATCATTCAGGCCGCCGCCTTTTTCACCTTCGATGATCTTGTCATAATCATGCGGCAGGAAGACATCCGTTTCTTTGCCGGTGGGTTTGATTTCCACCAGGGCATCTCCCATGAGGCCGGCTGAACCGATGCCAAAGGTGGCATCAGCGGGGATCATGACGTCGCGGAAGAGTTCCAGATCAAGAATGACGCCGGTGAAGGTCTCGTTGAGCCGGGGTTTTTTGTCCACCTTGCCCACGCGTGAGCCGCCGAGGAAAACGGGAGAGCCTTCTTTGATGCCGGAGGCATTGGGAAAGGACACCTGGAGATGGTAGGTGTCCTTGAAGACCTCGCGCACACGCCCGAACATGAGGATCAGGCCACCGAGCAGCAGCAGTCCGATGAACAGAAAGAGTCCAACGAGCATTTCGGTTTTTTTATCGCTGTCGATCATGAGATAAGAAGAATGAGGGTGGAAAGCGGCGGGTTCAACCGGTGATGTCGGAACGGCCGTTGATAAAGTCCTGCACGATTTGATCGGTGCACTCACGCAGCTCCGTGGGAGTGCCCAGAAAGCGGATCTCGCCACGGTAGAGCATGGCTACGCGGTTGGCGATCTTGAAGACGCTGCGCATATCGTGAGTGACGATGATGGAAGTGATGTTGTAGCGGCGCTGCATCCGCAAAATCATCTGGTCGATGACGTCGGAGCCGATGGGGTCGAGGCCGGAGTTGGGCTCGTCGTAGAGGATGCACTCGCTGTGGTCAATGATGGCGCGCGCGATGCCGGTGCGTTTGCGCATGCCGCCCGAAAGGGCTGTGGGGTATTTGTTCCGGTGCTCGTCCAGATCCACGTCCTTCAGAGCTGCTCGTACACGGCGGTCGATTTCCGCACGATCACGCACACCGTGTTCCAGCAGCGGGAAGGCCACATTTTGCTCGACCGTGAGATTGTCAAAGAGTGCCGCCCCCTGAAAGAGCATGCTCACCTTCTTCCGAATAGGGGCCATTTCGCGCTCTTTCAGGCGGTTGACGTGCACACCATCCACATAGACCTCGCCTCTTTCGGGTTTGATCAGGCCGATGATGTGTTTCATCATCACGGTCTTGCCCTCGCCGCTGGGGCCGATGAGGCACAGCGTTTCACCATGCTGGAGTGTGAGGTTGATCCCCCGCAGCACCTCCTGGCTGCCAAAGCGTTTATAGACATCCCTGAGCTCGATGAACACATTCGTGCTGCCGTTGCCCGAGGCTGGAGTCGTGCTGGGGGTAGGTTCAGCCATGACGTTAGACAGTGCCAATGGGGAAGACGTAGTTGAGCAGGATGGAGAGGAAGAAATTGACGATGAGCAGCACGAGCGAAGAGATGACCACCGCGCGTGTGGTTCCCAGGCCCACACCGACCGCTCCGTTTTCAGCGGACAATCCCTGATGGCATGAAATCAAAGTGATCAGCATGCCAAACACGAAGCCTTTGATCATGCCAATGCTGAGATCTTCCATGTTCGTGTGATCGAGCATGTGGGTCAGGTACCATGTTGAGGGCATGTCGTAGCCAAAGCTCGTCACCAAGTAGGAGGCGAACAGGCCGAAGGAAATGCTCTCGGCCACGAGAAATGGCATGGAGATCATCATCGCCAGGAATCGTGGCAGTACGAGGAAATCGACTGGATGCACGCCCATGACCCGCAGGGCATCCACCTGTTCGGTGACTTTCATGGTGCCGATGTCAGCGGCCATCGCAGCACCTACGCGGCCAGCCACCATCAGCCCGGCCAGCACCGGACCCAGCTCACGGCAGAGTGCTACAGAGACTACGGCGCCTACGGTGGTCTCAAAGCCGAAGTCCTTGAACTTGGCGTAACTTTGAAAGGTGAAAACCGCCCCCGTAAAGGCTCCGGTCACAATGACCACCGCCTGTGAGCCATAGCCGATGGAGACGATCTGCTGCGCCACGAGCCTGAGACGCCACACGCCGGAGCGGACGGCGATCAGCAGCTCGTGCATCAGCGCGGTGAGCTGCCCGAGATAAACTAAAAAATGTAGGAAGGTGCGGCCCGGCAGGGTCAGCAGGCCTGAAGATAATTCCATTACGGTTTCATCATCGCATGTTGTGGCGTGAAGGCAAATCAACGGAGCCGTTGAAGGTGAAAATGAAAAGCCCCGTCTGGAGAAAATCCAGACGGGGCAAAGGTATTGAACGGCTGTTTGTAGCAACGAATGCTACTGCGGTGGCACACGGAAGAGCTTGCCAGTGTAGGGACATTTGACTTCCATGCCGACAGGCAGACCAGTGACATCCACCAGCTGATGCTTCGCGGCAAACGGGCTGTTCACGAAGCCTGGGCGGCCAGCGATGGGAGATCCGTAAGGCAGCTCGGCCGCAGGGGCGGGAGCCGTCGGAGCCACCGAGGGTGCGGATGGGGCAGGCGTGGTCATGGCGGCCACGTTGCTGTTGGCTGCAACAGGTGTGGTGCGGGGACGCTCAGGAGCTTCCGGAGCCTTTGGGCGGGAGGCTGCCACGTTGGAAGGGGCGACCTTCACGCTGCCTGGAACCAGGAAGGGACGCTGCGTGTAGGGGCAGACCACTTTGGAGCCAGCGGACATTCCGCGCACATCCACCAAGCGTGGTGGATTGGTGAAGGGAGTGCGAACATAGCCGGGGAGGTCTGGTACTGCCTGTGCCACAGGCATCGAGGATGCATTCAGCATCGCAGGAGGCGGTGTGGCAGGACGATCAGGACCCACGATCTGGCTGGGCGTCTGCACTGGCGTCGTGCTTTGAGTCAGCATGGGTGATCCAGCAGTGGATCCCAGCGGACGACTTTCTTTTCCCATGTAGTAGGTGATAAGCCCACGACTCTGGATTTCCTGCCATGCCTCACGGGGAGGAATGGCACAAGATGCCAGCATGAGCGTCACAACGCAGGTTGCGACGAGACGAAGCGGGGAATGAGGTGCTTGGGACATAGACTTGGCGAACGGTTAATTTTTGAAGTGGCATTCTCATTTTAACGATCTTTTTAAATTATGCAACAACAAGGATGGTAATGATGAGTAACAAAATCCATCTTTATTAAAATAACAATAATATCATGCGTGCCTTGTATATCCCTTTGAGATGTGCGCTTTTGCTCTCATGCAATGGCGCATTATCACTGTTGGGAAACCCGGACATCCCTGGGTTAAAGAGGCTGTGGAACTCTATTGGAAGAGACTTCAGCACTACAGCCATTTCGAACATGTGGTGATCAAGGAAGGTCCCTTAGAGAAGGTAGAGAAACAGATCGAAGCCGCGTGTGCGGGTGATCTCTGCATTTTACTAGACGAACGTGGGCGCCAACTGCGCAGTCTTGATATGGCGAAATGGATCGAAAATGAGGAGGTTTCCGGCCGCAAACGCATCTGCCTGGTCATTGGTGGTGCAGACGGGCACTCACAGCAATTTCGTGCCAAGGCCAAAATGTCCTGGTCACTCTCCACACTCACCATGCAGCATGACATTGCCTGGGTGATGCTGATGGAGCAGATTTACCGCGCCTACACCATCATGCGCGGAGAGCCCTACCATCGGGAATGATTTCACAAGAGCGATGATGAAACTTGCCTCCCGGCTCATTTATTGCTGAACTGAGTCGCAAATCTTCGCATTTTCGCCTTGCTGATAACTTGGGAGAACCTAAATTTCAAATATTCTCAACTATTCACTTCATGTCTTCATCGGTCCTTAGAAACGTCATTCACCCCAAGGCGCAGACTGCTCCGCTGGAGAATGCGCGTGAAGAGGTGCGGGATCAGCGCATGGGAGCCCCCATGAACGCAGACTTCTCCAAACACGAATCAGAGGACATGGAGCTGGTACTTGGAGTGCTGGTGGAAAACGCGCCGGTTGCGATGGCCATGTTTGACCGTGGAATGCGGTATATGCTGGCCAACCGCCAGTGGATCACTGAATTCGGTCTGCAGCAGGTGCAGCCGCTCGTCGGCAAGAGCCAGTATGAAATTTTTCCGGGCCTGCATCCAGGTTGGAGACAGGTCTATGAACGTGCGTTGCAGGGGCACATCGTCCGCAGCGAGCATGATTCTCTCAGCGGACCTGATGGCCAGCACCTGGTCTATCGCTGGGAAGTACGGCCGTGGCGCAAGAAGCGTGATGCCGCTGTGGGTGGCCTGATGGTGACCTGTGAAAAATTTAGCTCTCCCCAGCCTTCAGGTGAAGATGCTGTCAAAGCAGATCCTGCCTCTGAGGATGAAGACGGCGGCCAGCCCGTGGCAAAAACGCCCGATCCGCTGGACTGCTCCATTCCGATGCTGGTGCTGAACGTGGATGGGGCGATCTTGCGCTCCAATGTCGCCGCTGCACACCTGACCCTGGACAAAGGCATTCAGGAGGGCACCACCTGCTTTTGGGAAGTGTTTGGTGAAGGCCGGGACTACAGCGCGTTGCGTCAGCAAACACTTGATGCTCTCACTCGCGTCACGATGGAGCAGAATCTTGCGCCGGCCTGCATCATCACTCGCCCGGATGCCTCACCGGACTCGTCGACCCCTTCACGCTGGCTGGTTTCAGCGCTCGCACACAAAGGGCCAGATGGGTCCTCCCGCCAGTTCATGCTGATGGGTTTTTCGCCGCAGACGGCGATGGAAGGCGTCACACGCATCACCCCACCACCAGCACCGGCCCCAGTGATCGTTGCCTCTCCCACACCTGCAGCAGCACCGGTGGATGATGCAGCACAGCAGCGCTTGGAGAACGAGCTTTCACGTGCACGGCAGGAACTGCGCACTCTCGCCGAGGCTCAGCAGGCTTTTGGCAGGCGTGAAGCCCGACTGCGCAGTTATCTCGAAGGCATTCCCTGTGGCGTCTTCGTTCTGGATGAGCGTGGCGTTCCGGTGTTTCAGAATGAAGGGCTGGCCAAACTGCTTGGGCGTCCGCTTGAAACCGATCAAACCGTCGAAAGCTGGCTGGCGCATGCTTGTCCTACCGAAGAGCATCGCGCGCAGGTCGTCCTGGCCTGGCGGGAAAGCGTCTGGCGGCGTCAGTTGACGCGCACCGTGTCTCTTGCCACGGCGGATGGACTGCTCAAAGAGCTGGAGTTTCATCCCATTGCACTGCCCGGCGGGGGGCTCCTCGTCAGCATTCAGGACGCCACCGAGCACACACGTCATGAAGAGCAGCTCCGCAGCATGGAGGCCAAGCTCCGCACGCTGATGCAGGGCAGTCCCATCGCCATTGTCATGACGGACAAAGCTGGCGTCATCTTCGAAGTCAATCAGCATGCCGAAGAGCTGCTCGGTCAGGCCAAGTCGGATCTGCGGCGCTATCCGCTGGATGCCTGGCTGGATCCTGACAGCGCCACAGCACGGCGTGATGCCCTGCGCTCCCTCCAAAACAGCGGCAGGCAGGCCGAAGCACTCGGAGTTCGCATCAAACGTGTCGATGGTTCTTTCTCGCGTGCCATCCTGAATCTTGCAGCAGTCCCGGATGCTCAGGGAGAAACCCATTGCACCATTCACTACCTGCAGGAGGTCACGGAGCCCGCAGCCGTCACCGTGCCTGATGCGGTGTCTCCCACCGCACGCACTTCCCACACGCCTTCCACAGTGTCAGGGCCTGCCAGCGCCGTGCTGCTCACCACCGATGCCAATGGCCGCGTGCGCACTTGGACAGAGCATGCGCATCAGGTCTTCGGTCTGGAGGCGGCTGCAGCCATCGGGCGGCCGTTGCATCAGTTCTTCCGTCCTTCGGACGCCACCGGCTTTTTTGCAGATCTCGCCGAACAGGCGGCAAATCCTCAGAGCATCATTCAGCGTCCAATTTTCGGCGGGAATGGCAAACGCGGGGAAGTGGAAACCAGCGTAAATGCGCTTGAGGAAGGCGGGGTTGAACTCATCTCCCATTTCACCACCGAGATCGAGACTTCTGAAGTTGTCCCGTTGCCTGTGGCGATGCTGAAAGCAGCGATCCCGCTGGCTTTCCAGGTGGTTTCACCTTCCAGCGCACGCTGGCCCGTTGTCGATCTCGAGCGCGAGAAACTCCTGCTCACCGAGACCCATCATCGCATCAAAAACCATCTGCAGATCATCTCCAGCCTGCTCAACATGCAGATCAATGGCGTGAGCGATCAGGATGCCCGCAATGCCCTGCGCTCCAGTCAGAACCGCGTGCGTGCCATCGCCGCACTGCATCAGCATTTGTATCAGGTCGCGCTCGGGAAGGGCGACACCTTCAGCGACTTCTCTCGCGATCTCGTCGCGCACTTGCGTGAATGTTACGAGGTGAAGTCAGACCAGATCAAGTTACATCTGGAAGTGCAGGAAGGTCCCATCGAGCAGGAGTGGCTCATGCCACTCGCGCTCACCCTGAATGAGGCGCTCTCGAACTGCTTCGAACACGCTTACCCGCATGGCCGTCAGGGACAGATCACCGCTCAGCTGAGTTATACCCAGGGCAGCGGTGAACTCATCATCAGTGACGATGGTGTGGGTCTGCCCGCCGAGTTTCATCCCGGCGAAGGCAGCGGCCTCGGCCTCAAAATCCTCGCGGTGTTCGCTGATCAAATGCGCGGCCAGCTCTTTGTCCGGGGCAATCCCGATCAAGGCACCGAGATCAAGCTGCGTTTTCCGCTGGCCACGCCCGAAGGTTAAACCTTCTGCGTAGCATATTCCTTTTGCGAAGTGCAGCGCTGCTGTGACAATGGCAGCGTGCTGACCTCACCCACGGCCTGCCTAAACCTCCTGGCGTTTCTGACGCTTGGCCTGTCCAGTGTCGTCGCGCAGCCCGTCACCACACGAACCGACAAAGTCGCCGAACTGCTCAATGACTGGTTTGCCAAAGGCACGGCGGCGGGGCTGCAGGCCATCACGTATGAAAATCGTGACGGCCAGCATTCCCCCCTGAACACGGCGCAGTATCCGCAGCTGCAGGTCTTCAAAGGCGACGAAAAAGGCGCCGCCACGCATCTTCGCTCCCAGCCCACCTTGGGCAATTGTTCCATGTCTTCAGGAGCCACGCAGATGGGCTGCCTGCCGCGGATCATCACGATGGATCCCGGTGGTAACCTGTTCCTGGCCAAGCAGTACCTCTCCAACAACCTCTTCATCTATCCCGAACACCAGGACTACGACATCGGTGCCAACGGCGTCGGGGGGTATGGTGATCTCCTGCCGATCAACACACCCTGCCTGCTCATCTCCCAGGGCTCCTCCTTCACCGACCAGCCCTTCCTGAAGGCCCTGCTCTCCACCACTGCCGCCTTTCCTCCAGACACGCAGAAGCTGCTCATCGAAAAGCGCCTGCTCATGCCCACGCTGCAGTCCATTTTTCGCCGCTCGAACAAGGTGGTGCAGACATCCGAGGACTACTTTACCGGAAAAGCTCACCCGCCGGTCTTCGACGGCACGCAGATTGACGAGGAAAAAATGGTGCGCATCGCCCATGAAATGACGCCGGCGAAAATTCCGCCGATCGTGCTGCTGCGTGTCATCGAGGAATCCAAAATCGAGCCAGGTAAAAATTTCTTTGAGCTCGCCGGCTCCCATCCCTGGCAGCTTTCCGACACGCCCGTCTCCATCGCCCGCATCCTGCGTGGCAATGAAGCCGAGCACACCATGCACATCGGCTTTGATCAAACCGTGAACTTGGTCAAAGCCCCCCTGAAAATGCGCGCCGCCGTATTGCAGGGGGATCCACGCTTCGTCCGCATCGAGTCTGAACCCGGCGGCGATGTCATGCGCCTCCGCATCCGCTGGGAGCCGCCCCTCATTGCCTCCACTGGCATCCGCAGCCATCGCATCGACATCGGCATCTTCGCCGACAACGGCTCCAGCATCAGCGCCCCCGCCATCATCAGCTTTTACATGCTGCCCAACGAGATGCACTTCTATGATGAGAAGGGCCGTGTCTCTGAAATTCACTATCAGACTCACAATCCAGATTTTGGTCTGCCCGTCACGGACACCGACCCCCGCTGGGCCAAGATCCTCCTCGCCTTCAGCATGAAGGACACCAACCTCCGCAGCCGGCTGCTCGAACAAATTCTCACGCCCGCCGAACGCAGCGGTTTGCAGCAGCACTACCTCGTGCTCAAACCCCTGCTCGATGCCTTCAGCGTGGTCGAAAACGACGACAAACGCAAAGACACCGCCGCCCAGTTGCGTGGAAAACTGGGCGAGTCCATCAGCGCGGCCTTGAAAAAACCTGTCGCAGAAAAATCCGACCTCACCGTGCGTGCCACCATCGACAAGGTGCTCAACTCGATCGCCAACTTTCATCCCTTCTACCTTGGCTCGCAGCGCGAACTCGACGCACTGGCGACGACCTCGTCCAAATCAACCGCCGTCGCCGATGTCCGCGCCGAACTTCATCGCCTCATCATGCAGGGGGTCCTCGTCGAGCAGGCCTCCGGGCAGATCGACACCATGTCACCTCCGGAAAAGCTTTCCCTGGGAGAGCGCTACATGCTGCGTGGTCTGAACACCACCCTGCTCAGCCAGGTGCTCTTCCCCGACGTCCTTGAGCGTTCCACCGCCCCCGCTTACGTCAGCCCGCGGCTCACCACACCCAAGCAGTGGCGTGATGTCTATCGCTATGATCCCAGCTCCGGCGAACTTCAGGGCTGGATCCGCTACGCCGACGCACGCATCGCCAACTTCGACGCCGAAGGCCGGCTCCTGCCCGATGGTCCGAAAGGCAAAGCCGTGCCCGTTCTCTACCTCATGAATGAAAAGGGTCTGCTCACCTGGCGTGCTCAACCCGCGCCCACGCCGGTGTCATCGTCCTCGAAGTGATGAAGGGGTCTGCTTGATCTACCTCAGTCATAGCTCATCACATCGTGCATCTGCCAGGACATACGTCCTTTCCCCACGCCCTCCTCGCTCCACACCCGCAGGTCCAGCGCCTCAAAAGGCTCCAGCCATTTCAACGCTGCCTTCAAATCCACCGCACCGCCGCTTTGCGCCCGTGCTGTTGCAAATGCCTTCAGAAACTCCCGCAGCTTGGTGATGCTCAGCTTCACCCGCATGCCTGCGGCTGGGCGGGCACCTGGCTGCTTGAGGATTTCCGCCAGGTGACTCTGCTGCACGCGTGAGGTGCCCAGCATGAACAGTTGATCGTTCAACGACGCACACGGTCCCGCTTCTCTCGAATCAAACGGCAGCTCATAGCTGTAACTCGTCAGATCGCCGCCCCGCTTCACCACGATTTTTGGCAGCTCAATCGGCTGCGGTGTCGGCACGCTTTTCAACAGCAGCTGCAGCGCCTCTTCCATGTTCTGCCATGACACGCCGATCAGCGCGCGGTTCTTGATCTCATGCACGCTGGCAATGCGCGGCAGCGGCACCGCTTCACCTCCCGGAGGCAAGCCCGGCAGCAGCGGCATTTTTCCACCGACATCGAGGATGAAAGCCCCATCACCGCTCAACGCTTTCTGCCAGATCGTTTTCGTGCCGTCATACAGTTCCAGGACACTTGGCAGCACCGCTTGATCCACCAGCTTGAACATCTCCGCTGACTTCTCGCCGCCCACGCCTGCCTTGACCAGTTCATGGGCCGTCGCATGCACCGTGCGCATCCATGCTTCGAAGTAAGCTCGCCCGGCCCCCGTGCCCGATCCCTGACCGCTGATGCCAAACACCAGCTCCGGTTCATCCAGCACCACCGAGAACTGCGACGCCTTCGCCAGCTCTGCGCTTTCTGCTGTCGAAAGACCACCGGCCATTTCCATTTGCACCCCGCCGTCCCACCAAGCCACCACCGCGCCGTTGGTATGTTCGTTGCGATAGTAGGCACGCTCTGCCGCCGCCAGCTCGATCACCTGCGGTTCCAAGGCACGCGCCATGCCGGCAAAAGTTTTCTCGCTCTGCAAGCCCGCCAGCAGTCCGCGCACGATGGGCTGAAACGGGTGGTCCGATTGCATCACATCCCAAAACACACCGTCCCAGCAGGCGATCAAACCCAGGCCTTTCTGCGCATGCGCATCCAGCCTGCGCATCTCAGGCCTCGCCAGCAGCGAATCCTCCACCGAGTTCGCCAGCCGAATCTGCTCCTTCGATTTCCCCACCGCCACATACGCTCGCTGGGTGCCCAGACCCATGGCCAGCACCCAACTCTTGCGCGCCAGCACCTCCAGACCGCGTGCGATCCTGTCCTTCATTTCCGGTGTGATCCCGGGAACGGCCTGCGTGATGCCTTCCAGCCACTCCCGCTGCCTGTCCACCGTCAGCACCTGATCCATCGCGATCTCATTCACCGTGATCTTTTCCCCCTGCGCCGTCACGATGCGAGACTGCGGCGCATCTCCCAGCCAGTCCGAAAGATGCAGCAGATCGCTGATCCATTTCAGCACCTGCTCCGGTTCCGGCGATGCCACACCGATCATCACCGGCGGCATTTCAAACCGCTGCAGCAGCAGGATCAGGGCCTCCAATACGGCGGGGTCACGCAGCGCTGCTTCCATCAGCTTTTTCGCATCAAAACTCGTGCCCAGACCTGCCAGCACGCCACCGCTCATCATGCCGCGATACGCCGTCTCATTGTAGAGATCGTTCAACTGCCGCAGCAGCACGAGGCTCTTCACGCTGTCTTTGCCGAAGGCAAGAAACGCCTCATCCACGGCCACCGCCTTGGATGTTTCAGGTGTCGGCGCCTTGTCCTCCACAAACGCCATCATCTGACTCCACCAACGCGATGCCTGCAGCGCCTCCGCGTGCTTCTTGAACTGCACACTGCTCACGCAAAACTCCACGTCACCCATCACGCGGCCCGCCAGCCCCAGCCTCTCCGCCTCCGTCAGCAGCGTCGGCTTCACTACCACCGGGGCTTCCGTTGATGGTTTTAGGGCGGCTTTTTTCTTTCCGCAGCCGCACAGGAGCAGTGATGCGGGCAGCAACAATGACGAAATCAGAATGATGAATGACGAATGAAGTCCGAATGACGATGCTCGAAACTCACGTCTCGCGAGGCGATGCCACTCCCGTTTGATATTTGGGCTTTGGCATTTCTTCGTCATTCGCCATTCTGGTTTCGTCATTTCAGCGCAGCGTAAACCCGGTGCACATCATCGTGTCCATCCAGTGTCTGCAAAAAGCTCGTCACTTCATCACGCTGCTCATCGGTCAGCTCCGGAAATTCCTTCGGCACGTAGCTCATTTCCGAAGTCGTCACCTGCCAGCCCGCCGCCTTCAGCGCCTTCGTCACCGCATCCAGCGTGGTGAGCTGCGTGAAAAACCGCGCGCCAATGTGGCCCGCCGCCTCTTCATCCTCCACTTCCATCGGCTCCACGTTTTCCGCCTCGGCTTCCAGCGCCGCCTCCTCGATGTCCAGCGTCTTGTCTGCGTGATGCGCCTCGATCAGGCCCACGTGGTCAAACATCCACATCACCTTGCTCATGGTGCCCGCGCGGAACAGCACCTTGATGTCCGAGGACGTGCGGTTGTTGTTGTCCGTCAGGCATTCCACGATCACCGGCACCCGGTGCGGCGTGAAGCCCTCGTACGTCGTCGTCTCAAACTGCACCGCATCCGGCCCGGTGCCCGAGCCCTTCGCGATCGCGCGCTCGATCGTGTCCCGCGTCACGCTCTGCTTCTTGGCAATCGCCACCGCCGCCGCCAGTCGGGCATTGTATTCCGGGTGCGGTCCGCCCAGCTTCGCCGCCACCTGGATTTCACGCACCAGCTTCCCCGTGATCTTTCCCTTCTGGTCTGCGGCCATTTCCCGCCATTTCTGTTTCCATTGTGCGCCCATGATGTGTCTTTCAGTTCAAAGTTAGGCCGCAATCAAAGGTGGGAGCGATGGGAATGCAAGGAGCACCAAGCTACGAACCACGCTCATTTTGTGCCTACTCAAACGCGATGTTGCCCGGATGCAGGTCGGATAGGAAAATGCCGTGGCATTCGAGTTCTCGCATAACCTTTTTAACTTCCGGCCAGCGGTCTTCGAATTTTTCCATGCGATCCATTTCCCACGCCTCCCAGGCTTCCTCGTGAAAATCGAAAGGTTCGTCCAGGAGCGCCCCGGCGAAATCGAGCAGATAAGGCGGCCTCACAATTGTCATCTCGACCACGAGCCATGCGTCATCGTGATGCAGATAGGCTGGCACCGCAAAGCCACGTACGCTTTCCAAATGCACTTCACAGAGGCGCAGATAGCAGTCCCGCTCTCGGACATAAGGTTTATCGGCTCGAAAAAGCTTTGCCGCCCATGGCTGAATTCGTTCCTTGCTGTGCAGGAGCCAGACGCTACCATCTACACCGAAGCCAAGGCTGTCTCCCAGTTCCGCGTGACGGCTCTCGGCATACTTCAGTGCCTTTTGTTCCATGGAATCGAACACCATCCGCTCATCCTCGCCGAAATCCGGCTACAGCGCCACTGTTGAGATGTTTCTCGACATAGATGGCGTGCGTCACGACGTGTCGCATATGGGGCCAGAGTTCATCATTCTCGCCCAGCCGGTGAACTATCCACCTTGTGAAGGTGTTGTGGGCCTGACCGTCGATGGCAGACTCAAACAATGGCCCGTCCGGCTCCCCGATGGCATCTCCCAAGTTGCAAGTCGCGTAAGAACCGCGAAAGCAGCTTAGCCTCGGCGCAGCTCATTCAACGCGACAGCGTCCTGGATTGCGCCGGACCTCCGGCGCTTTCGAACGTCCTCGGGCTCGCGAAAAGCTCCAGAGGGCTGGAGCAATCCAAAACGCTCTCGCGGCTGTTATACTCTTATCGGCCACAAGTTCTCACAAAAACCGCGCCGTCTGGCTCCCCTTGCACTTCTTCACCTGCTCAGGTGTCCCCGCCGCCACCAGCTTCCCACCCTCAGGCCCGGCTTCGGGCCCGATGTCGATGAGGAAATCCGCTTCGGCATACACATCCGGATGATGCTCAATGACGACAACCGTGTGCCCTTCATCCACGAGACGATGCAGCACGTCGATCAAGCGCGCCACGTCCTGCATGTGCAGACCGATCGTTGGTTCCTCAATGAGATATAGATTCCGTTTCCCGGCCACAGTGATGCCCTTGAGCCTCTCCTTGTTCGTGCGGCCATCGCCGCTGCGCAGTTCGGTGACGAGCTTGATGCGCTGCGCCTCGCCACCACTCAGCGTGGGGCTGGGCTGGCCGAGTTGCAGGTAGCCCAGGCCCGTGTCAGCCAGCAGTTTGAGTGGACGCGCAATCTTCTGCACCGGCGCGAAAAATTCCGCCGCCTCGGTGATGCTCATGCGCAGCACATCGCCGATGTGTTTGCCATTGTACTCGATCTCCAGCGTGGATGAGTTGAAGCGCAGGCCGTTGCAGGCTTCGCAATGCACGCGTGTGGTCGGCAGGAAGGCCATCTCCACCTTGATCTCGCCATTGCCGCCACAGGTCTCGCAGCGGCCGCCTTCGGTGTTGAAGGAGAAACGGCTCGCCGTGTAGCCACGCGTGCGCGCCAGCGGCACCTGCGCAAAGAGCGCACGAATGTCATCGAGAATGCCCACATACGTCGCCGGACACGAGCGGCTGGTCTTGCCAATGGGCGATTGATCCACCTCATGCACCGTCTGCAAATTTTCAAATCCGGTGATGGTCTTCCACGCCTTCACCACCTTGATCTTCGACTTGCTGATCTTCTCACGCACCGCAGGCGAAAGCGCGCCATGCATGAACGAACTCTTGCCGCTGCCGCTCACGCCCGTCAGCACCGTCAGGCGCCCCAGCGGAATGGACACATCAATGTTCTTCAAATTGTTCGCTGTCGCGCCGGTCACACGCAGCCAGCCTTCCTTTGCCTTCAGCGCAGGCAGGGGCCTGCGTGAACCACGCACTGGATGCTTCAGCGGCGTACGCAGGCTCGCCCCTGTGACGCTGTTCTTGTTCTTCAAAATCTGCGCCATCGTGCCCTGCGCCACGATCTGCCCGCCAAACTTGCCCGCGCCTGGCCCGAGATCGAGGATCGTATCCGCACGCTTCATCGTTTCGTCATCGTGCTCCACGACGAGCAGCGAGTTGCCCTTGTCTCGCAGCGCCATCAGCGTGTCGAGCAGCTTCTCGTTGTCGCGCGGATGCAGACCGATGGTCGGCTCATCCAGCACATACAAAACGCCACGCAGATTGCTGCCGAGCTGTGCCGAAAGCCGGATGCGCTGCGCCTCACCACCGCTGAGCGTATCCGCACTGCGATTGAGCTGAAGATAGCCCAAGCCCACCTCCTGCATGAACTTCAAACGCTGGGCGATCTCTTTGACGATGTCGAGCGCGATGATGCCCTCCGTACCTTCAAACTTAAACTTCGCCAGCAGTTTGCCCGCATCTCCCGCCGTCAATCCGGCGAACTGCTGAATCTTCGTGCCCTGCACCTGTACCGCACGGCCGATCTCATTGATGCGGCTGCCCTGGCAGCTTGGGCAAATCTCACGTGGCTTCTCACCCTCATCATCCGCGCTTTCAAAACGACGCTCCTCTTCGAGCTCAGCCTCCAGCACCGACACATCCGGCTGCCTGTCGCTCAGGTCCGTTTTGTGGCCCTTGAGACCAAAGCCACGGCAGTCTTTGCACCAGCCATGCGGGCTGTTGAAGCTGAACAGTCGCGGGTCCAGCTCTTCAAACGACAGTCCGCAGGATGGACAGCTCATCTCCGTGCTCAGCACGTGCATCGTCTTGTCATTCAGCCGCAGCTTGATCGTGCCCTTGCCCATCTTCAGCGCCGTCTCAATCAATGGCCGCAGCTTCTCCGCATCATCGCTCTTGGCCACTCGGCCAATCACCGCATCAATCGTATGCTCCTTAAAGCGCTCCAGCCGCTGGAAGCCCGCCGTGTCGCGGAACTCGCCATCGACCAGCAGCGTCTCAATACCGTGCTTGCTCGCATGCTCCGCCACTTCGCTATGGAAGCCTTTGCGCGCCTTGATCAGCGGCGCCAGCAGATGCCCGCCACCGCTGCGCAGATGCTGCTGCACCGTTTTCAAAATCGCCTGCACGCTCTGCTTCTTCACCGGCACATTGCATGATGGGCAGTACTGCGTCCCCAGCTTGGCAAACAGCAGACGGAAAAAGTGATAGATCTCCGTTACCGTCGCCACCGTCGATTTGCCACCGCCGCGCGAGATGCGCTGCTCAATGGCGACCGTCGGCGGCACGCCCGTGATGAGATCCACCTCCGGCTTCTCCATCTGCTCCACAAACGTCCGTGCATACACCGACATGCTGTCCAGAAAGCGACGCTGCCCTTCCGCAAAGATCAAATCAAACGCCAGCGATGACTTCCCGGAACCGCTCAGTCCCGTCACCACCACAAACTCATCCAGCGGAATATCCAGCGAGATGTTTTTCAAATTATGTTCACGCGCACCACGGATGCTGATCATGTTGCTGGTCTCCTGCGGCAGCGAGAGATCTCTCCTTGGAGTCTCCGCCACACGGCTCGCAGCATGTCCCTTCGAACCTGAAAGCAGCTCATGCAGATAACGCCCCGTGTGCGAAGCCGCACACTCCGCCACCTCTTCTGGCGTCCCCGCAATCACCAAACCTCCGCCCGCTTCTCCGCCTTCCGGCCCGAGATCAATCACCCAGTCGGCGCATTTGATGACTTCAAGATTGTGCTCGATGACGAGCAGGCTGTGGCCTTCCTCAACGAGACGCTGCAGCAGCTTCACCAGCAGCGCGATGTCATCAAAGTGCAGGCCCGTCGTCGGTTCATCCAGTAGCAGCAGACTGCCTGCCGCTGAGCCCGCCGGGTTTTCAATCAAATGGCCAATGAGCTTCAGACGCTGCGCCTCACCGCCCGAAAGCGTATTCAGCGGCTGCCCAAGCTTCAGATAGCCAAGCCCCGCTTCATTCAAAAGATGCAGCTGCGCCACGATCTGCTTCGCCTTCTTCGACGACTCAAACAGCGGGCTGCTGAACCACTCCACCGCAGCCTCCGCTGTCATGCCGAGCACATCGTGAATGCTCTGCCCATGCAGCAAAATCTTCAGCGCAGGCGGCTGGTAGCGCTTCCCTTCGCACTCAGGGCAGGTCACATACAGATCGCTCAGGAACTGCATCTCGATCTTCTCAAAGCCATTGCCCGCGCAGCGCTCGCAGCGCCCTTCGCCGGAATTGAAGCTGAAGAAGCCCGGCATGATCCCTTGCGCCTTCGCATCGTCCGTCTCGCTGAACAGTGTGCGGATGTGATCAAAGGCACCCAGAAACACCGCCGGTGTCGAACGCGGTGTGCGCGCCAGCGGCGACTGGTCCACCATCACCACCTCATGCAGTTGCTCCCAGCCCGTGATCTTGCTCACGCGCCCAGGCTCTTCTTCACACACCTCACCACGCAGCCGTTGCAGGTTCCGGTACAGCACATCATGCACCAGCGTCGATTTCCCCGAACCGCTCACGCCCGTGATGCAGCAAAACACGCCGAGCGGAATGTCCACATCCAGCTTCTTGAGGTTGTTCTGTCTCGCTCCGCGAATGCTTAGAAAGCGTGCGACATCGCGCGCGAGCGTTTTGGAGTGCTCCAGTCCCCTGGAGCTTTTCGCGGACCGCGAAGCCTTCGAAAGCGCCGGAGGACCGGCGTACTCCAGGACGCTGTTGCGTTTAATAGAACGCCTCTTCTCCGGCACCGGCACACTCTTCCTCCCAAACAAATAATCCCCCGTCAGCGACTTCACCTTCGCTCCCAGCTTTTCCAGCGGCCCGCTGAATACCAGCTCTCCACCCTTCGCTCCACGTCCCGGACCAATGTCGATCAAGTTGTCCGCGCTGCGCATCACCGCTTCTTCGTGCTCCACCACCAGCAGCGTGTTGCCCTTGTCCCGCAGACCTTCCATCACGCCAATGAGACGTCCGATGTCACGCGGATGCAGGCCGATGCTCGGCTCATCAAGCACAAACAGCGTGTTCACCAGCGAGGCACCCAGGCACGTCGTGAGATTCACCCGCTGCAACTCACCACCGCTCAGCGTGCGCGTTTGCCGGTCCAGATTCAGATACCCCAGGCCCGCACGATCCATGTAGCTGATGCGGCTGGCGATTTCGCCCCGCAGCATCGTCGCCACATGATCGCTCGCCTTGATCGGCCACGACTGCACCAGCGGATGCAGATCGCTCACCGGCAGTCTCGAAAGATCCGCGATGGTGTGCGTGCCGATGCGAAAATTGTATGCCTCCTTTTTCAAACGCCCGCCGCCGCAGTCCCCGCACTCCGTGTAGGCGCGGTAGCGGCTCAGGAACACACGCACATGCATCTTGTAGCTGCGCGACTCCTGCCATTTGAAAAATCCCCGCACACCATACCACTCGCCGCGATTGTACGCGTCTTCAGGATCATCACGCGTGCCCTCAATGAGCCACTTGCGATCTTCCTTGGAGTAATCCTCAAACGCCTTGTGAATGTCCACACCGCGCTTCCTCGCTGCCTTTTCCAGATCGACCTGCGACTCGCCATACGTGCTCCCTTGAAACGGCCGCACCAGACCTTGATTAATGCTCAGCGACGCATCCGGAATCGCCTTGCCCATGTCCAGCCCGAGAGTGCGGCCAAAGCCACGGCACGTCGGACACGCCCCAATCGGGCTGTTAAAGCTGAATAGGCCCGGCGTCGGCGCCGGCAGCGTGATGCCACAGTCCGCACAACTCCAGTCCGTGGAAAAATGCAGTGTCTCATCGTCGATGCTCGCCGCGATCTTCCCCTTGCCATAGCGCAGCGCCGCTTCCAGCGCCTCGCTCACACGCGCCCGCTGCTTCGCCTCCAGCACCACACGGTCCTGCACTACCATCACCTGGGCAGGCAGCTTGCGGCCCTTGAGCGCGTCCTCTTCATCCAGGCGAATCACATTCCCATACAGCCACACCCGCAGAAAACCCTGCGCTTGCAGAAACGCCGCAAAGTCTGCCGTCACCGCATCCTTCGGCACCGCCACCGGAAACAAAATGAGCGCCTGCTTGCCCGCATGCGCGTTCAGCAGCTCATTGAGAATGCTCTCCGGCGACTCCGGCCGCACCGTCCGGTGGCAGGAAGGGCACGTAGCTTCCGCCAGGCGCGGAAACAGCATCTTCAGGTAGTCATTGATCTCCGTGATCGTCCCCACCGTCGAGCGCGTGCTGCGCATGTTGTTCACCTGCTCGATTGCAATCGCCGGCGGGATCCCTTCAATGGAGTCCACCTTCGGCTTGTCCATCCGCTCAAAGAACTGCCGTGTGTACGGCGAAAACGTCTCCACATACCGCCGCTGCCCTTCCGCATAGATCGTGTCAAACGCCAGCGACGACTTCCCCGACCCGCTCGGCCCCGTGATCACATTCAGCTTCCCCAGCGGCAGATCCAGATCAATCCCCTTCAAATTGTTCTGCCTCGCCCCACGAATGCGAATGACATCGTTGAGAGACTTCCGGGCGGCAGTTTTTTTGGCAACACGAGACATGGGGGCGCGAGAGTAACGATACGCCCCTCACTGGCAACCGGGCGCTCGCGATGAAGAAAAGAAAGCGCGTGGACGTGGTGTTTCCAGCCCGGGAGATCAAGGAAGGCCGCGACGACGATGGCACAGTCTCGATCCCGAAGGGATCACAGCAGGTGGCTTGAACAAGGCGGCGGTTCTACGGTCTCGGTCCCGAAGGGATCACAGCTGGTAGCCAGGGGTCGCAGACCCCTGGAAAGCCGTTCCACCCCACGCTCTCTCAAGGTTGCATCCCAAAGGGATGCTAGCACGATACATTCCTCCCACCGCCCCCCAAATTCACGGCAATGCCTCTTCGCGCGCACCACACGATAAAATGCCCATGAAAATCATTGCTCATTCTCCCACTCCCACGGCATCATGAGACGGTCCATCTGTCCCGAATGCCCGGCACCTACACCTCGCTGCACTATCACGTGATCTTCTCAACGAAGAATCGGGAGCCTCTCATCGCCGCCGCATGGCGATCGCGACTCCACGAATACCTCGGCGGCATGATCCATGGCCTGGGTGGAACACCGCTCTGCATCGGAGGCGTGGCGGACCACGTGCATTTACTCTTTGGACTCAAAGCCACGCATTGCCTCTCCGACTTCATGCGGGATTTGAAGAAGGACGCGACGAACTGGACCAAGGAGACCCTCCAACAACCGCACTTCGCCTGGCAGGAAGGATATGCCGCCTTCACCGTCAGCCCGACGGCGATTGAATCCGTGCGGGACTACGTCAATGACCAGGAGGAGCATCATCGGGTGCGGACATTCCGGGAGGGACTGGTGGCGATGTTGCGCCGTGCAGGCGTGGAATTTGAGGAGCGCTATTTGGACTGAGGCGCAAGTTAGGCGCTGGAAGAGAGGTGCTGGCATGCCTCCGGCATGCGCCCGTGAGAGGGGGCTGTGTGGATGCGCTTTCCAGGGGTCTTCGACCCCTGGCTACCTTCGGCGATCCCTTCGGGATCGTGGCTTCAGCCCACGGTAAACTCCAATTTTTCCTCCACGAAATCATCGACTGGGAAAGCATAAAAACAGCCATCCATTTCAACATAGATCTTGCCATTCAAAATTCCATGCACCGTTCCAATTTCTCCCAGTTCGCTGCCCACTAAGACGTGACTCGGCAGATCGACATAAACCGTGCGCCATTTGGAGGGCAGCGCATCTTTGCCCGGTGCGCTTCCCACCTCAGGAATGAACGCGATGTGACGGTATCTTGCTCCAGCACCACCAATGAAATCTTCGATGAGAACCTCGTGAGTGGCTTCCGTAAATTGGATGGTAGAAGACCCCATGACTTCGCCGCCGCCCTCCCATGTGAGCAGGCTTTCGGCACGCCCCATTTCCTTGCCTGAAACTTCAAGGATATGACGTGTGTTCGTACGGAGTGGGCCGCCACGATTTTTTACCAAGATTCCTTTTCCGAGTTGTGTGCGGATCGCAATGCCCGGAGCAAGCTCAGTGGGGTGCCACTTCGATGTATCAACCCCATGATGTTCATCAAAAGGCAGCTTGTAAGACTTGATCACAGGCAATCCTGGAATCTCGCATCGATACGCCGCGTATTTGGCTGCATAGTTAGCTCTGTATTCGTTGTCCAATCCAGCCTGGCGTTCTCCTTCCTTCGTCATGCGCAGGGATTCTTGTTGCCACTCAGACAATGGAGGTGGCTTGGTGGAGCGACATGACGAAACACACGCAATGACCGCGATCAGGCTGAAATGGATTGCCGATTTGAACCCTGAGCGGTTATTCATGGATGAAAGGATATTTTGCCTTGTGAAGCTGAATCAACCAACGGTGAACTCCAGTTTTTTCAGGAGGAAGTCATCGAACGGGAAGGCGTAAAGCAGCCCGTCCATCTCCAGATAGAGCTTGCCGTTACCGATCCCGCGAATTCTGCCATGATCGGAATTCGCGCTTAAGTAGTGCCGTGGGCGGCAGGGCCGCCAGATGTACTTAACTGTCCATTTTTCCGATGAAGTGGTTTGTTTGCTTCTCTCGAAAACAATGCAGCGTTTCGTGGTCCACGCCAGTTCTTCAAAGACCAGCAGGCTCTGGCATTCAGCATTATAATAGAAACGAGGCTCCACTGAGCCCTCGCCGACGTGGGTAGTGCTAAACAAGCTTTCCGCCTCTCCCACCTGTTTCCCGTCCCAGAACAGGCGATAACGTGACTTCGTGCGCATGGGTCCAGAGGAGTCGCCGTTCACATGAATCAGTTTGCCGAGTTCGAGCTTTAAAACGAGATGCTCTCCAACCGCCATGCTCTTGAAACGGTCTCCCGGCCCTTGAGACTCTTCCACAAAAGGCACTTCGTTCTCTGCACACCGGTAGCGTTTATAGCGATCAACAAACTCAGCTTTTGGCTGCTCGTCAAGCACAGGTGGAGGTTTAAGGCGTTTGTTCACGCCGCTTTCAGACTGGCATGATGCAAGCAATAACGCACAGGCAGCTAGGATTAAATTCTTCATCAAGGGAATGCAGTTATTTCCCCAGCACCTTCTCCAATCCCTCCACCGTCGTCACCGGTGCCTGGCACGTAAAATTCTGGCACACATACGCCGCAGGCTGCCCATTCACCGGCTTCATTCCCGCAAGCACTTCATTGTACGTGGCCAGCCATTGCTGACCGGCTTCCCCATCCGCACAGAGAATCACCGCCGTAGGCAGGAACCGACGACGCACATTCCCTGCCAGCGCCTGAAATGCCGCACTGCCGACATCGCCCGCCAGCACGATCTGCTGCTTGCCGCGATGATGCATGTCAAACGCAATGGCCATCACAGGCACCGAGGACGGACTGCTCTGCAGCGTCGAACCAAACAGCGCAAAAATTCTCTCCGCCTCCTTCTTCCACTTATCTTTGGCCAGCAGCGCACTGAGGCGCACGAGATTGAGAGCGGCCAGCGAATTTGGCGACGGCTCGGCACCGTCATAGTCCTCCTTGATGCGCAGGACACTGTTCGGCATGTCCGTATGCACGCTGTAGTAACCGCCGTTTTTCGTGTCTAGGAAGAGCGCGTCCATCTCCGTCTGCAAAGCCGTGGCCCACTGCAGCCATTTCACGTCGAAGGATGCCTGGTAGAGATCGATCAACCCGTGAATCAGGCTGGCGTAATCGATGGCAAAGGCTCTCGGTCCACGCTCACCTTCACGCCAGGAGCGGTGCAAGTCTTTGCCGGGTGTAGTGCAAAGCTGGTCATGCAGAAACTGTGCAGCACCCGCCGCGAGCGCGATCATCTCAGCATCTCCAAACGCAGCTCCAGCCCGTGCGAGCCCTGAGATCATGAGCCCGTTCCACGCAGCGATGACTTTGTCATCGAGGTGCGGGCGCGGACGCTTCGCCCGCGCTTCAAAGAGCGTGGCGATTCCTTGGTCGATGATCACTTTGACCTCTTCCGGCGTCTTCTTGAAAAACTCGGCAGTCTTCTTGAATGAAATCGCGCGGTACAAAGTGTTCAGACCCTTGAGCTCCCCTTGCGGATCGCTTTCCGGGCGCGCATTCCCATCCCGGCGTGCACCATAGGCGTAGCGGAAGATGCTGCCGTTTTCCTTGCCGAGCAGGTCGTCGATCTCCGCCGCTTTCCAGACATAGAAGGCCCCCTCGGTTTTGTGCTCCGCATCAGCAGCAGCCAGGCTGTCCGCATCTTCAGCGGAGAAAAAGCCGCCATCCTTCTGCCGCAGATCCCGCTTCACATACGCCACGGTGCTGCGCACGATGTTTTCAAACAGCACATTTTGCGTGAGCTGCCACGCCTCCGTGTAGGCGGTGAGAAGCTGTGCCTGATCATACAGCATCTTTTCGTAATGCGGGATGTGCCAGTAGCCATCCACACTGTAGCGATGGAAGCCGCCCCCGATGTGGTCGCGCATGCCGCCATTGGCCATGCCGCGCAGGGTTTTCACCGTCATCTCCATCGCCCAGTTGCTTTCGGATTCGCGGTCATTGCCCTTCCGCTCCGCGAGGATGCGATGAATTCGCATGAGCATGTTCAGCGTCGTCGGGCGTGGGAACTTCGGTGCGCTGCCAAAGCCGCCTTCATGATAATCAAACGAGCCCGAGAGATCATCGTAGGCTTTCTGCACCAGTGTCTCGTGATTGATCTCATCCAGCGCGGTGTTTTCGTTGTCCAAATGGTCCTGCAGTTTTTCCACGGAGCGCGCTGCACGTTCGTCGATGCCCTTGCGGTCTTCCGTCCACACCTTGTGCAGTTCGTTGAGCAGGTTTTTAAAGCCGATGCGCCCCGGCGAGTTCTCTGGCGGGTAATACGTGCCGCCGTAAAACGGCTTCAGCTCTGGCGTGAGAAACACGCTCATCGGCCAGCCGCCGTGGCCGCTCGCCGCCTGCACATACGTCATGTACGTGAGATCCACATCAGGCCGCTCTTCACGGTCCACCTTGATGGGAATGAAGTTGTCGTTGATGAGCTTCGCCGTCTCCTCGTTTTCAAACGACTCGCGCTCCATCACATGGCACCAGTGGCAGGTCGAGTAGCCGGAGGAGAGGAAGATCGGCTTGTCCTCAGCCTTCGCCTTCTTGAACGCTTCCTCGCCCCAGGGCAGCCAGTTCACCGGATTGTGGGCATGCTGCAGCAGGTAGGGCGAGCGCTCCTTGGCAAGGGCGTTGGTAAATTTGGGGGGCTGGCCGGTCGGATCGCTCATGGTTGGGGTAATGAGATAACGTCCGCATGAGGGCCGGGGTTGCAAGGGGTGAAGCTCTTCACTCCACCTTCTTCGGCAGCATTTTCGCCACCACCCACAGCAGCGCACCCACCACCAGAGCGAGCGCGGCCCAGATCCAGGGGCCGCCTAATCCGGAGGGCCGGTTTGGATCAGCCTCATAGCCCGGCAGTTTCTCCTCGTCGCCCAGTGTGCCGGCGACTTGGGTGGCATTTTCAAAATCTTTCCGCACCAGCTGAAGATCGTAGCGCGTGTAGGGAGCGCGGCGGTTGCCGTAGCAGAGCTGTACGGGTGTGGTGTCCGGCACACGAAACAGGAGCCGAACCACGGGATACAAGACGCGGGCGGAGGTGATCTGCAGCCGTGGATTGTCGCCGTTGTCAGTAGCGAGGCGGATCATGGCGGCGCGCGGGGCGGTGTAGAGTGCCAGATGAAAGGTGTTGGGAGCTTGGCCTGGCAGGCGCTGCCAGTTGGCATTGCTCAGGATGCGTTCGAAATGTCCCTTCTCTGTCAGATGCTGCTCGGAGACGGTGAGGGTGCGCGCGAACAAGGGAGTAGGAGAGTCCAGCAGCAGCTCGTTGGCGGGGTAATTCGCAAACGGCATCTGAATGTCCCATTTGGACCACGTCGGTGCCTTGGGATCGATCACTTCGACAATGGGAACCTCGACCTCCCGGTCCACGCCCGGCTTGATGGCAATAAACGGGAGCTGATGACCATCACGCACCACCCGCATGTCGTGCAGATCATTGGACGTACGTGCGAGCACTTCGGGAATCAGCTCCACCACGATCACTCCGGCTTCTTTGAATTGTACGGGCCGCTGGAACGACCACGGCGAGACATCAATCGCCGGACCCACATCACCCACTTCCGGTGCCGTGGCTGTCTTGCGAAAATCCGCATTGGCCTCCACAGCGCTGGCCATGGCGGAGTTCGCGGAGGCGTCACGCAGCTTGTCACCGAGAGCGGCAATGTCATACCGTGGCTCAGCAGCCTGCGCATTGCCGATAAAGAGCTGCCATTCACCCACTGCATCCGCTTGAAACACCACCGGTACCGGATGCCGTGTGACTTCGATGCTCTCGATCTGCAGCGGCGGGCTGTCGCCATTACGTATGACGAGTTCAACTTCGCGCGTGGCGGCAATTTGATGCACACCGATGTCCAGATCCTCCGCACTGCGGCCTTCATGCTGGAGCCGGAAGAGCGTGGCATGTGCGCCCAGCAAAGTGGCTTCACGTTGAAACACGGCCTCAGGCGTGTGCAGGCGCACATTGCCCAGCAGAAGGTTGGCGCTGCCAAGATCGATTTTCAGATGCGTTTCTCCAGCTGTCTCCGTGCGCCCACGAATCCTCACAGGTTGCGACACCGTGCGCGATTCTGGCAGATCCCTCCTCACCTGCGCACCGGTAAACACCACCGGCTTGCTGCGCGCATCATCAAGGGTGACACGGAAGCGTGTCCATGCAGCGGCAGCGAAAGGAGTGAAGCGCAGGCGCTCCGTGCCGTTCTGGCGGCAGATCAGTTCATTGCTGGCGAGTGTCTGCCAGTTCGTGCCGTCAAGGCTGGCTTCAAGCGTGGCGGATTTGATGAAACCCGAAGCATGAGTTTGCAGCAGCACCTCCGTGGTCGTGCTGCCCAAAGGTGGTTGGAATTCAAGCACCGTGGTGCTCGAATTCAGCGTTGTTTTAAATCCGTCGGCATCCACCATCTCGGGCCGGATGATGTGCGGCAAAGCGATGATGTACGGCATCGCTTTGCCGGCAGGACTGACGACCCTCAGATCATGAAACGACGCGCCGCCCGTCGCACTCGAAGCATCCAGCAGCTCCGGTTCGAGTTCGATCCGGGTGAGGCCTGGCTGCGCGATTTGCACCGTCTGGCGATGCGTCCAGGCGGCAAACTCAGCCTCACTGGCGACCAAGGGCATGCACAAGGCAATGAACAGGAGATGCGGTTTCATGATTGGGAAAAAGTACTCATGAGCTTTAGCTCATTCTGGGCGCATGGAGCTCGGTTTAAATTTCGGGATTGCTTTTGTCGTCACTAAGAAAACGTTGATACAGAAACGAGGCTGCCAGCGCAATGACAGCCACTACTATAAGCGCGCCAATGCGGTAGATGCTCTCGATGTTCGCGAGATCGTGCAGAAACAGCTTCAGCAGCGCCACAGCCAGCAAACCGATGCCCGCATACCGCGTGGGGGCATTGCGCTGCCAGATCCCGATCATGAGCAGGACGAGCGCATACAAGGCCCAGGCGATGGTGTAGGTCATGTCGCGGCCGAAATTGCCGTCGAAGTCGAATGTGATCGAGCGTTCACCCGCAGGCGTGAAGGCATCCGCGATCTCAATGTTCAGCAGCAGAAAAAGCAGGATGCCGCCGAGGGCGCAAAAGAGGCCGCGCAGGTTGACCTTGTTCCAGCAATCGTGCGGCGGGGTGAGCCAGCGTGCGGCGGCGAACATCGCGAGTGCCGAGAGGCTGTAGGCGTAGAGCTGCCAGTTGAGGATCGCCGTTTCACCTCTCGTTTGATATTCCAGCACCGCAGGATTGAGCGCGAGCCGCACGAATGAAGCGACAAGCAGCACCGTACCTGTGCCTCGCAGCCCCGGATGCGGCACGCGGCGGAAGAGCCAGCACAGAGCCGCGCCTTCCAGCGCCCAGCCCAGCGTGATCCACTGCTTCTCAAACTGAATCGGGAAGATAAGAGTGATGAAAAACAGCGCCACCCCTCCGAACCACGCGAGTTGCGTGAGTCGCGCAGGATTGTCTTCACCATGCTGCATCAACACGAAGACGAGACACAGCAGCGGGGAGATGGCAAAAGCGACAGGCAGCGTGCCCATCATCTCATTCGGCCAGGTCAGAGCCACGACACGATAGACGAGCCCAAAGGTCCCCAAACCCGCAGCAGCAGACGCGATCCACGGCAGCTGGCGTGTGGCGAAGAGCTTCTGATACACGAGCGGGAACGCCGTGAAGAGCGCATAGAAACCGAGATACCAGAGCAGCGGCGTGGTGGCATGCTCCACACGGAAGCTTTGCTGATGCCACGCCCACTCAAGCGCCAGCACACAACCCAGCGCCGTCGGCGCCAGCACCGTGATGCCGCTGATGCGCGCGAGTCCAAGCAGGAACACCGTGAGCAGCAGCGCGAGCCCGAAGATTGACGAAGGATCAGCCACACGCAGATGCAGCGTGGCGAGAATCAGCAGCGCAAAGGGCAGCACCGCCGAACTGACCGGCAGCATGGCTGCAATCGGCACCTTGGGCATTTTGCGCGAAAGAAAACTGCTGGCGATGCCAAACAGCACCGCAAAACCACCCAGCACGATGAGGAACAGGCCCAGGCTGCCGGCAGTGTTGGCTGGCAGACGGAACAACCACGCTCCGGCAGTGATGAGCGTGAGTGCAAGAGCCGCGAACACCGGGATCAACATACCCGTGAAAATCGCGAGACCGATGATGAGCAGATCGACCATCAAGATCGCTGGCCACAGCATGAGGCTGATCGAATCAAGGCACAGCACCGGCATGAGCAGCAGCACAAGGGTGATCACCGGTGTCCAGCTCATGAAAAGCGTGGCGGACTGATTGCGCCGTTGCCACAAAACGGCGAAGGCCGTGTGCAGCAGGCCAAAGCCGAGATAAATGCCGAGCGCGTAGGGCAGCAGCTCTGGAGTAAGCACACTGACCGTCCACTTGGAAAGATGCAGGAAGGTCAGTGCGGCGATGATGCCTTGAGCCTTCGCCACACGCGGCTGCTGCCAGACGATGAGCATGACGACAGCATTGATGCCGAGAACAAAAGCGTACAGCAGCGCAGGACGCTCCGTGATGGCACCGAAGTCCAGGAAGACAAACGCGGCAAACAACGCACTGCCGCACAGGGCCAGCGCCGCACCCGCAGGGAAAGCATCCTCATCCTCACGCTGCCTTGACCACCAGGTGGCCAGCATGAACAGCGTGGCGAACCCAAGAAACACGATCACTGGAATCCACGTGGCCGATCCGATGGCATACTGGGAGGAGTGGAAGAATTTCACCATCCACCCCGCCTGCATGAAAATCGTTCCAGCAGCCGCCAGCGCGGTGAGATGCAGCCAGCGTTTATTTTTAGCCACAGCAAGCACGCCGATGTCCAGCAAGGCGATGTAACTGAACAGCCCGAAGGGATTGTCATGGCCGGTGGAGCAGAGGATCGGCGTCAAAAAGCCCCCGAGCATGCCGAGCACCGCGACGACCTGCGCCTCCATTCGCACCGCGAGCAAAAAGGCCGCCGCAGTGATGAACGTCATCATGCCAAAGGCGACAAGTGCATGATGGAAAGGCGGGATACTCCACAGCGAGTGAGCGGCAAATGTCATGCCGTAGAGCACCACGACGCCCGTGGCGGTGAGTGTGCCCCCGAGCGTGACATAGCGTTTCCGTTGATTCATCACCACGCCACCGACGACCAGCCCTGTGCCAACGACAAAACCAATCGCAGTGCGCAGCTCAGGCGAAATCCAGCCTTGCTCGATGCTGAGTTTCACGAAGAAGATGACGCCGAGAAACAAAGCGAGTCCGCCGACCCACGCGAAGAGCTTCGCACCCATGAACTGCTCGAGAGAAATGCTGGGAGCAGGCGCGGGCCGTGGTCTGGCTGCGACAGGCGGACTGAAGACCGCAGGGGAGGGTTCGGACGTTTTGGCAGCCACCGCTTCAGATTGAGGAATCGGCGGCGGTGCAGCCCGTGCTGTGACAAAGACGGGTTCAGGTGGAAGAACAGGAGCGATAGGTTCAGGAAGCACCACAGGTGGCGCAACCTCAACAGGAGCCTCCTCCGGCGGTGGCGGCTTGTTCACGGCTTCAAGCACCTCGATGCGCCGGACCAGCCGCGCCTCACGTTCGATGTTGCGCGCGGCGATTTCGCGAAGCGAGCCGATTTCTCGGCCCAGCTCCTCAGTGCGCCGTCGTGCCTTCGTTGCGAAGACGAGGGCGACGATGGGCATGATGAGCACCGCGCCACCGATGATCACGAGAATAAGAATGATTTCATCCATAATGCTGCGCAGTCTCTCAGGATCGGCAGACAAGGGAAATTGATATTTCCATGTGGCATCATTGATAAACCGTATAGCCTTGCGCCGGCATGAACGTCCATCACCTCGAACTCTTCTACTATGTGGCACGTCACGGCGGCGTGAGTGCGGCGGCCCGGGCGATGCCCTATGGCATTCAGCAGCCAGCCATCAGCGCGCAGATCCTGCAGCTCGAAGACGCATTGGGTGTCACCTTGTATCAGAGGCGGCCGTTCCAGCTCTCACGGGAAGGGCAGACGCTCTATGAATTCATCGCGCCCTTCTTTGGTGGCCTGGCGGAGATGGGCGACCGCCTGCGTGGCGGTGGAGAAAACCGGCTGCGCATTGCGTCTGCAGAGGTCGTGCAGCGTGACTACCTCCCGGAGCTCTTCGCGCGCATGCGCCGGCGGGTGAAGGGTTTTCATTTCACGCTCACCCATGGCCGGCAGCAGGAGATCGAGACCTTGCTGGCCGCACAGGAGGTGGACATCGGATTTGGCACCCTGATGGAAAAAACGGTGGCCAACATCGAGTCGCGCGAGCTGCTCCGAATGCCCATGGCCCTGCTCGTGCCAAAGCAAAGCGGCATCACCAAGGCCGCGCAGATTTTTGAAAAGGACCGCATTGATCTGCCGCTCGTGGCCTTGGAAGCCCGAGATGTGGTGTCGCGATCCTTTCAAACTGCTCTGCGCCAGCGCGGCCTCGAATGGTTGCCCAGCCTCGAAGTCGGCAGCTTCGATCTCGTAGTGCGCTACGTCGTGGAAGGTTTCGGCGCAGGCTTGGTGCTGCGCCACCCACGCATGGAGCTGCCCGCAAACGTGAAAGCTCTCGCGCTGGATGATTTCCCGCCGCTGTGCTTCGGGGCACTTTGGACAGGGCGTCTTTCACCGCTCGGCGAGGCCTTCCTTGCCGAAGCGACAGCGTTGGCCGGTGAGCTGGCGGCGTCATAGCTGCAGCCTGCGGCAACAATGAAATGAATAAGCTTCGAGCCTATGCGTCGGAGTTGGGGACTATGAAAACCAAAACGCTCCTCCTGCTTGCTTCGCTGACTGTCGCTGTTTCGCTCACTTCCTGTGATCAACTCGCCGGCCCTTACACGTCCGGTTATGGATCTGGGTATGGTTCCGGCTACGGCTCAGGTTATGGTTCTGGATACGGCTCCTCTTACTCATCGCGGCCTAGCTACTATGGCGGCGGCTACAACTCGCGGCCGGTGATTTCATACAACAGCTTTAACAGTTACAACTCAAGCCCCTATTCCTATTCGGGCTATTCAAACCGCTCTTATCCCTCGACCTCCTTTGGATCATCCTTGCGCGGCTTTGGGTTCGGTGGCGGGAGCTCAGTTTCGCCATCGCATCACTCCAGCCGCGGCTACTCACCGGCACCGTCCAGCGGACATTCCACGCACCGCTCCAGCGGGAGCTTTGGCGGCGCTCCAGCCCCCTTTGGCGGTAGTTCGCATCGCTCCAGTGGCAGTTTTGGCGGTGCCCCCCGCAGCACGACAGCCTCCTTTGGCGGAAGCTCTCATCATTCCAGCGGCAGTTCCGGTGGCGGATTTAGGGGTGGCGCTTCAGGTGGCTCCAGCTTTGGCGGTGCTTCCCCCCGCAGCAGTCGTCCTTTGGGTGGTGCTTCCGGCGGAGCTCCAGCCGGAGGAGCACCCAGCCACTCCAGTGGCGGGCATCGCAGTGGCAGCCCTCGTGGCATGCATTGATGCAGAAACATCATGCCGTGAGGTCTGACCAAGACAGCGCCCGGAGATCACCTCCGGGCGTTTTTTGTGTCGCTGATCCGGCTCACTCCTGCGGCAGATGGCCAATGACACGCGGCTTGCCCGCGCCTTCCCACAGCATCATCGCGAGACCTTTGTCTTCGTCCGCATCACCAAAGTAAAACACCCGCAGCTTGCCTCCCACCTCAGTGGCACAGAAGCCGGCGGCGAATTCCATGTCTTCCGCGATGATCTCGGTTTTATTCAGCGAGTAGGACATGGCATCGAGCTGATCTTTCGAGCTGGGAGAATCTCCGGAGGTGGGCGAGTAGAGCGGCTTGGCCGGCAGCGGCATGCGCATGATGGCGGCCATGTGGCGTCCGCGCAGCTGGGCGTAGATCCATTTTCCCGCAGGAGCCACATGCTGCACCCACATGCCGCCAGCATTGGCCTCATCTGTATTCAAGATGCCCAGCGGGGCGATGCGTGCACCGACCAGCGTTCCCAGCCGCCCCGCGCCAGTATCGTCATCCACCTGGATGCCGCCCTCCCACACGTCACCTTGGGTGATGAAAAACAGGCGTCCGTCACTGGAAAAAACACCGCCGGTGGCATCGCTCACACGACGGCAGAAAACGGACTGAAAAGTGTGCTTGCCACCTGGCTTGCGGCCATAAAAACTGCCCATGCTCGTGGCATCGGCGCTCTCGTTGCCGCTGACAAAAAGACAATCCGTGAGCGGCGTTCCCGGCACGGTGGCCACGAAGAGATCGGTCGCACCCAACACAGGTGCCGTGGTGTAGACGTGCTTGACCGGCTTGGCGGCACCGGGTGTCCACACCCAGACGCCATCTTTGGCCAGAAACAAGGCTTCACCCTCGCTGCCTGCGGCCACGCTGTCGATGCTCTCGTCCTTCAGCTCGGCAGGCAAGGGTGCCGGGGTGATCTTTCCCGTCGCGATGTCCACCTGCACCAGCCCAGCGCGGCCTCGGCCGCCGAGACCCATCGTCACCGTTTTGCCATCCTTCGAGAAGAACGCCTCATTGGCCACGCTGAGTTGAAGCGAAAAAGTCAGGGCAAGGGAAGCACTGACAAAAAGTACCGGAAGTCGGAAGCGGCTCATGGCGCAGGGCTTAAGTCAGCCTGACTGCAAGTCAATGCACATCGGACGTCGCTGTGCTCACGGAGGCACTGAAAAACAGTGGCGGTTTCCATCGCGAGTTTTCAATGACATGCAGAATTCGGGAATAAAAACCGCCACCAGCGCATCACACCATTCGTTCCTTTATTACCCCCCCAAACCATGAAAAAAACCATCCTTCTCTTTCTCGCCGCCGCCACGAGCCTCGCCCTGGCCAGTGACTTTCCGAAAGGCAGCCCGTCTTTCAAAGACAGCAGCGCCAGTGCCATGAGTGCCGCGAAAAAATCCGGCAAGCCGGTCGTCATGGTCTTTTCCGCCGCCTGGTGCCCGCCCTGCCAGACCATGAAACACGACGTCTATCCCAGCGCAGAGGTGAAGGCCTTCCACGACAAGTTCGTCTGGGCCTACATCGACATTGATGATCCGAGCAATGAAAGCGCTGCCACCAAATACGGCGTCAACAGCATCCCGCACATCGAGTTCCTCAATGCTGAGGGCAAAGAGGTCGGCAAACAGGTCGGCGGCACTTCCGCCGAGGCATTTGCCAAGACGCTCCAAAGCATGCTGGCCAAGGCGAAATAATTCCTGACCTGAGGCGATTCGGGAGCCGGGGTCGTCCCGGCTCCTCAGAGCTAGATCTGCGAATACGGCGTCGGCACCAGCACGATGTTCGTGATGCGTGACACGATCTCCTTGTCCGTGAATCCAGGCGTCGTCTTGAGCTTCGTCCATTCAGGATCGACGCGGAAAGTATTCCACGCCTGATCTTTCGCAGCAGCATCACTGAAGCTCAGCATGTAGGTCAGGTTTGGCATGAGCGGCCCGACGATGGTCTCGCCAAAGAAGACCGCATTGAGTCCACTGCGCTGGAAGATTTCCAGTTCGCCGATGTTGAACATCTCGATCTTCTTCTTCCCCGTTTTCTCGCTCGGGCTCTCATAGATGCGCAGCTGGTACACCTGGCTGCCCTTGGCCGGTACCGCCATCGCAGGCATGCCAGCGATGCCCTTCGTCAGCCAGCTTTCCACACGCTCGTACACCGCATCTGCCGCCGGGGCGTCGAGGTACGCCGCGCCCTGCTGCTGCAAGGCGGTGTCTGAAAGCAGTTCTGTACTCTTGGCGAACTGATCCAGCGAGCTGTACCGCAGTACCACATACACCACGGCCTTCGTTTCCGGCTTCTCCGGCACAAACACGCCCACGTTGCTCACACCGAGACGGTTCAGCGCCGGAATCGCCGCATCCTTCAGGTAGGCATCCAGCAGGCCCTGCTTCTCGGGGCTCTTGAGCGTGTACTTCCGGATTTCAAAATACTCCCGCGCAGCGCCGCTTGGCGCATCGGCAGCATGCAGGTTTTGGATGACACCGACGAGCCCGCTGGCGGCCACGGTGGATTTGAGGAAGGTGCTTCGTGTCATGAAAAGTAGGGAGTGATTGGAACGGTGATGCTGACGACTCCAGCGTGAATCGTCAACGCCATTTCGCCGAAACAAGGCCTGAGGAACTCCGCTGACAGCGCGAATCGATGAGAGAGAAACAGCACGCGTGCGTTTCCAAGGGCGATCCAGCCCATTCATCAACATGACACGCGCCTTCCATCGATTCGCCCTTTGTGCCCTCGCCCTCGTCTCACTTCCCCTGGCCGCAGGTGCTGCAGACGCAGCCAAGACCTTGAACGTCCTCTTCATCGGCAACAGCTTCACCGCCCGGCACAATCTCTCCACCGTGGTCAAGGCCATGGCGGAGGCTGGCAATCCGGGGCTCACATTCAACCGCACCGATGTCATCTACGGCGGTCGCACCTTGAAGGATCACTGGCGGCTGGGCACACAGAACATCGTCAAGCAGTCAACCCTCACCGAGGCAGAGGAGAAGGCCACCATCGCCGCGCTTGAGAAAGACGCCGCGGACCCGAAGGACAAGTATGCCAAAAGCGCCCTCGCACGTCATCGCGAGCTGCTCCCCAAGATCGAATCCAATCGCCAGCCCTGGGACATCATCGTCCTCCAGTCCTACCGCGATGACACCGAGGGAGATCCCACGCTTTACGCCGAGTTTGCTCCGAAGTTCGCCGAGCTCGCCAAGGCCCAGGGTGCTCGGGTGATTCTGTATGAGACCACGCCCGCGACCCAGAACGACAAACCGCTGACCGCCGTGCCCGACCCCGCTCCGGTCATGGCCAAAGAGCGCGCCATTGCCGCGCTGGCCAACCGCATTGGTGCCTCGGTCGCGCCGATGGCGCTCGTGGCCCAGCGCTGCCAGACACAGCGGCCAGATCTGACCCTGCGCTTCGTCAATGACGCGCATCTCAACCAGACCATGGCCTACCTGACCGCCTGCACCTTGTATGCAGCGCTCTTCAATCAAAGTCCCGTCGGCCTGCCCATCGACTCGATCACCGACACTCGTTCCTTCGAAGGTGAACGGAACGACAAAACCAAGGACCGCGACGGCAACCCCATCACCCGCAAGTTCAATGACAAAGACCGCGCCGACCTCCAGCGCATCGCCTGGGAAGGCTGGTCGGAGTTTCAGCAGTTGCGGGAGAAGAGCGGCGAATAATTTCAGCCCACCTTCGCCAGCGCACCCGCCAGCACCGCATGGCACTTCTTCGCCGCAGCGACGGGATCATACCCCGGCTTGCTGAAGATCTGCCCGCTCACCTCCACCACCACGGGGCCGTGGTAGCCGTGCTGTTTCAGCGCCGTGAAGTACTTCACATAATCCGTCTTCCCCTCACCCGGCAGCAGGAACTGGAACTTCGCCGCATCACCGCTCGCATCCTTGACGTGAATGAACTTCGTGCGCGGCAGCAGCAGCTTCATGCTCTCTTCCATGTCGATGCCCTGCAGCTCAAAGTGGCTGTAATCATAGGTCACCTGAATGGCCGGAGACTTCACCTGCTCCAGCAGCCACAGCAGACGCTCAGGCGAATTCACCGCACTGCCCACATGCGCTTTGATCGCGATCGTGGTCTTCTCTTTCTCCGCCGTCTCAGCCCAGCCATGCAATCGCTCCACCATGCCCGCTTTCTGCTGCTCCCACGTCGCCGGTTTGCCGCCGCACACCGTCTCAATGATCGGCGGCTGCGCTGCATTCATGTCACGCGCCACCTGCGCCGCATCGCGGATGCTCTGCAGATTCAGCGCATGCGCCTTGTCATCCGCCGTGAGGCTCAGGTTCACCATCAGGCACGGCAGATCCAGCTTCAATGCCGCAAGCTGCTGCTTCGCCTCGGTCCGCGCTTCCGCCGTGAAAACCTTCGGCTCACTCGGAAACCCCGCATTCAAAGCCATCTCCACATTCGCATAGCCAATCTCCGCACAGGTTTTGAGCGCATCACTCAAAGTCAGCGTCTTCATGCCATACAAACTGAACCCAAGGCTGACACCCTCAGGTGCCGCCGCCCACGCAAAATGTGGCAGGGCGGCAAACCCCAAGGCAGAGTGAAGAAAATGACGACGTGTGTGCATGAGGGGGGGTTGGTGGATGTACTTGTCCCGTAAACTAACGGACGCGGGATTCCTTGCATGGGAAGTTTCGCCGAACTCAGATACATGGATCAGTACCCAGTTGCAGGCTGAAAGGTCGATGTTAACTTTGTTAACATGAGCACCAAAGAGCAAACCTTGTCCTTGCTGGCCGAACTGCCAGAGGAATCCATGGTTTGGCGCGAGCTCCACGACGATGCCCGGCTGTTGCGGGACATCGCGGCGGCCGAAGATGATGTGCGGAACGGGCGTGAACGTCCCTTGGCGGAGGCCAGGGAGCTTCTGGAACATAAATGGGCTCAACGTCGTTCCAAATCCGCCTGACAGATTCGGCGCTGAACGATCTTCAAGAGATCGACGACTACTGGTTCCTGCATGGCGAGCCAGAACGTGGCGAGCAGCACGTCCGCAACCTCATCGAGACAGCTGAAACAGAACTGTCATCACCCTTGCGAGCGCAAAGCGGTCGCCCGGTGCGTGTCGCAATCCTGCCGGACACGCGGGAAATCCTGGTCCTCAAAGGCAGCTACAAGATCATCTATCGGATCGACTCGACCGAACACGTCGTTCACATCCTGCGCTTCTGGCACAGCCACCGCGATGCGCTGGATTTGGGAGAAAAGTAAACGTGACGCGAAGGAGCGACTTTTTTCAGCAGCCGCAGTGATCATTCCATCAGTCTCCCGCCGTACTTCACCCATGAGTCGTCTTCCAGGTGGGACACAAACGAAGGCCATGAAGCTGTTATACGCCGCATTCTTCGTGGGCTTCTTCATGGCTGCGCTGCTCCCTGCCTCAGAAACAATCCCGCAGGCTCTTCCACCAAGCGACGATGACGGTGCCATCCCTCGTGTGGTAAACATGGAGGAGTTCGAAGCTCTCGTCTCCAACTCGCCCTTCACCCGCTCCCTCGGCGTCTCCGATTCACTCATCCTCACCGGTGTCGCCCATTTCGAAAAAGACACCTTCGCCACGCTTCTCGACACCAAAACCTTCGAGTCACATGTCGTCTCCAAAACGCCCAACTTTCAGGGCTGGCAGTTGGTCGATGTGGGAGGCCATACCACCGAGATCGAGACCTGGTCCGCCAAGATCCAGATCCCCGGCGGCGAGGTCATCTCCGTCCGCTATCAAAAAGCCCCACCCAAACCGGCCCGCACAAAGTCAGGTGGTGGTTCCGGCGCTTCCGGCGGCAACTCCCCGCCCTTGAGCACGGCCCAGATGACCGAGGCCAAAACAGCCGCCGTGAACTACAAGGAAGGCTTCAACGCCGACGGCTACCCCAAGGCCCCGCCCCCCGAGATGGTCGCCAAACTCTCCCGCCTCAGCACCTCCCAGCGCGAAGACATCAACAAACAAATGTTCGGCCTCCGCAACCAAGGCCTCGGCCTCGATGAGCGGCGCAAAATCTACGAAGGCATGGTGGACCGTTCATTGCAGAGACGGTGAGCCTGCGTCACTTCCACAGCGCCTTCGCCGCAGCGGTTTGAAACGCCTCGCGCACCGGGCTGGCGTCGCTGTTGGGGAAGTTCGCGCGCTGCACCATCAGCACATAAATAACCTCCTTCTTCGGATCGATCCATGCCTGCGTGCCCCAGGCACCGCCGTGGCCGAAGGTGCCGGGCGAAAGCACTTTCGCCAGACCTTCATGCGGCTCCTTCAGCACGCAGGTGCCGATGCCCCAGCCGTAGTTCTTGCCGTGACTGCCGAACTCCGCTTTCTGGAAAAAGCCGCAGGGCAGATCGCCCGTGTGCACAGACGAGAGAATCTTCACCGCCTTAGGACTCAGGATGCGTTTGCCATCCAGCATACCACCATTGAGCAGCATCTGGCAGAAGCGTGTGTAATCCTTCGCGCACGAATACAGGCCGCCATTGCCCTGCGGCGGGCGCCCGCGTTTCCCGAAGTCGCCACGTGGCGGCACGGCTTCCAGTTTGCCGGTGCTCTTGTTCTTCGCGTAGCCCGTGGCAATCTCCCCCCACTGCGCCTCCGTGGGATAAAAAGTTGTCTTCGTCATGCCGAGCGGATCAAACACGCGCTTCTGCAAAAATTCGTCGAACGTCATCCCGCTGATCACCTCCACGATGCGTGCCGCCGCATTGATGCCGGACTGGCAGTACCGCCATTTTTCACCGGGCTCGTATTGCATCGGCGTCGCAAGCCAGATGGGGACCAGATCAGCCAGCGTGTGCGCTTCCTGCGCCTTGGCACCTCCCGCCTCGCCCAGTCCCGAGGTATGCGTCAAAATCTGCGTGATCGTCAGATTCGCCGCTTTGCCCGAAGGCGTTTTCAGCCCCGCAAATTCCGGCAGATACTTCGCCACCGGATCCGCAATGTTCAGCTTCCCCTCATCCTGCAGCATCATGATCGCCACGCCCGTGACCGGCTTCGTCATCGAAGCAATCCAGCACATCGTGTCCACGCTCATCGGCTTCTGCTTTTCGATGTCCGCCATCCCGCTCGCTTCCAGATGCAGCAGCCCATCCTTGTTCGCCACCACCGTCACCACCCCCGCCACTTCACCCTTGGCGGTCATCTCCCGCATCGCCTCGCCAACACCGGGAAGTTTGGGTGTGTCCGCAAAAGCGATCGACGAAAGAACAAAAGGAAAGAGGAGCGTACGCATGGGGTGAGGCCTGTTAAACGGAGCCACAACACCAATGTTGCCGCCTTGCGGCAGATGAAGGCGTCTCAGACGGCTACTCCAAAGCCCCACCTCAGCACCTTCCAGCGCTAAGACATCAACAAACAAATGCTCCCCCCGAACCAAGGCCTCGGCCTCGAGTAACGACGCAAAATCTACGAAGTCCTCGTTGACCGCTCTTTGTGGGGAAGGTGATCTGTTTTCTATGGTATAGATTACGGAATAGATTCTTGCTACGGTTCAGCTTCAATTTTATATTATTTGCATGAGGAAAACTCGAATTTTTGTCAGCTCTACTTGTTATGACCTTGGTCCCGTTAGAGAAAGCATCCGAGATTTACTCAAAGAATCGGGACATGAGCCCGTGTTGAGTGAGTTTCATTCTTTTCCAATCGATCCGTTTACGGACACCATCTCAAACTGCTGTCGAAATGTTCGTGAGAATACGGACTTATTTCTCCTGTTGGTTGGAGACACATACGGCTCTGTTGATTTGAAGAGTGGCAGATCCGTTACTAATTTGGAATACGACACTGCCATTTCGGAAGAAATACCTGCGTTTATTTTTGTCAAAAAAAGCCTGACTACGATTCTTCCGACTTGGAGGGATAACAAAGAAATGAAAGTCCAGGGAGTTCCCGATAACAGAGTGTTTGCCTTTGTGGATGAAATATATTCTAGGGGTCGTTGGGTCTACACCTTCGAACGAGTTGATGAAATAAAACAAATATTAAATGAACAGCTTTCAGTTATTTTCCGTGACCTCTTGGAAAGAAGGGCTGCTGGCAAGATCGATTCATTGCTCTCTTTTCGAGGTGAGAGTTTGAGAGTTAAAAACTTGGCATTAGATAAGCCTGACTACTGGGAATATCTGCTGAGTGCAGAGTTATTTCGGAATCGTTTCTCGAAAACGTTTCGCCGCTATAAAAAACTTCGAGAAGGCTTTATGCATGTTCCACTGAAGTCGATCTCAGGACCAGACTTTTTTGATTGGACTCAAGATCATTTTTCCAACATTTTATCGATAGTAAACGTGATTGGTAAACAGTACACAGTTGAGTTTAAAGAAAGTTTGGGACCACCTGGTATATCTGGAAATGCAGAAATGATACTTTCGGTGGTAAATGAAATAGACTCCCTGTTGAATCAGCTTATAGATTGTGAACGTGAACTGATATCACATAAGCCACCTGATTTATTTAAAGGTTTGCAGGAGAATGCGGTTGGCTTAATAAATGTGATATTCGAAACTCTCGAGACATTACCAAGTCGACTTGAGGAACCATTTAAGGACGGGAAGTCGCCGGAAGGGAAAGCTATCGATCTTGTGCTTGTCTTCCCAAGTCCGGATTTTTCAAAATATGAAGCGGAATTAAGAAGGATTGAAGAAACTATATTGTCTTCTTAGCAGGCTGATTTTTCGCCATAGCCCCCTCACCCAAACAACACCATCTGCCCCGCGTCCGCATCACTCACCGCCTTCTTCCTCACCTTCGCCGGTACACTCGTCGCCACCGGCACCTCCTTCACACTTTCCGCAGGCTGATGCCCCGCCTCAAGCTGCTGCAGCACTTCCTTCGCGCGCTCAATGACTCCCTCCGGCAATCCCGCGAGTCTCGCCACCTGGATCCCGTAGCTCTTCTCAGCACACCCAGGTAAAATCTTGCGCAGGAAGATGATCTGCTGGTTCCACTCCTTCACGGCCACGTTGTAATTCTTCACCGCACTGCGACTTTGCGCCAGGGCCGTGATCTCATGGTAGTGCGTCGCAAACAACGCACGTGAGCCGACCTTGTCATGGATGTGCTCCGCCACGCTCCACGCGATGCTCAGACCATCAAACGTCGAAGTGCCGCGCCCGATCTCATCCAAAATGACCAAGCTGCGCTCCGTCGCATTGTTCAGGATCAGCGCCGTCTCATTCATCTCCACCATGAAGGTACTCTGCCCGCGCGCGAGGTCGTCGCTGGCACCGATGCGCGTGAAGATGCGATCCACCAGCCCCACCTCCGCACTGGCGACCGGCAGGTAGCTGCCAATCTGCGCCATGAGCGTGAGCAGTGCCGTCATGCGCAGATAAGTGCTCTTACCCGCCATGTTCGGACCCGTGATGAGAATAAGGCGGCTCTCTTCCGGCTCCAACGTGATGTCATTCGGCACAAAGCGCTCGCCGCCGGTGAGATTCTGATCCAGCACGGGATGGCGACCATCACGGATGAAGAGGTTGCGCGTCTCATTCAAAACAGGTCGCGTGTAGTTAAACAGCCGCGCCGTCTCCGCCAGCGATCCCAGCGCATCCAGAATCGCAATCGTCTCCGCCGTCTCCTGAATGTGCACCAGATGCTCCAGCACGCGGCCACGCAGGGAGAGGAACTCCTCATACTCCAGCGCCTTGCTGCGCTCCTCACTGCCGAGGATCTTGTCCTCCATGCGCTTCAACTCATCCGTGATGTAGCGCTCGCCATTCACCGTCGTCTGCTTGCGATGGTAGTCAGTCGGGACATTGCCCACGTTCGCCTTGGTGATCTCGATGAAGTAACCGAAGACCGCGTTGTATTTAATTTTGAGGCTCTTGATGCCCGTGCGTTCGATCTCACGGTTTTGCAGATCCGCAATCCATTGCCTGCCCAGTGTGGAGGCGGCGCGGAGTTCATCCAGCGCAGGCAGGTAGCCCTCGCGGAAGACGCCGCCTTCCTTGATCTGCATCGGCGGCTCATCCGCGATGGCACCCTGAATCTCCTGCGAGATGCCAGTGAGATCATGCAGCCGCGCCAGCAGGAGAGGGATCATCCTGCCCCCGCCTTCTTCGGCATCATCCGGATTTCCCTCCTGAAGCTGCTCCAGCGCCGCGCGTAATGCCGGCACCACTTCCAGCGACGACGCCAGCATCAGCAAATCACGCCCATTGCCGCTGCCTTGGCTGAGTCGGGAGCTTGTGCGCTCCAGGTCGCGCACCTCCTTCAGCAGCGTGCGGATCTGGCTGAACAGCATCGACTCCTCCAGCAAAGCTGCGATCATGTCCTGGCGCTGTGTGAGAGCATCCAAATCACGCAGCGGATGCAGCACCCAGTGCCGCAGCTTGCGCGCACCCATCGGCGTACACGTGCGATCCAGCGCGCTCAGCAGCGTGTGCGCCGCACCGCCGCGTGCGGTGACGAGTTCCAGGTGACTCTGACTCGCAGCGTCGATGAGCACCACATCGCTGATCTGCGCGTAACGCAGGCGCTGGATGTGCTCCACACTGCGGCGGAGCTGGAACTGGAGGTACTGCAGAATGCAGCCCGCAGCACCAATCGCCGCAGTCAGCCCCTGACAGCCAAAGCCATCCAGCGACTGCACCTTGAAATGCTGCGTCAGACTGTGCTCCGCCTGATCAATCAAAAACAGATAGCCCTCAATCGCCTGCGCACAGCTCGGACTCCCAAGCGCCGCAATCAAATCCCCCTGATCCTCGCTGTACAGGATCTCGCTGGCCTGGAGGCGCTCCAGTTCATCCGCGAGTTCAGTGGTGTCCTTGAACTCGGCCACCTCAAACTCACCCGTCGTGTGGTCCACATACGCGAGCCCAAGTTTCTTGCCCTCGCGAAACACCGCCGCGAGGTAGTTCGAGCGGTTCGAGTCCAGCAAATTGAGATCGTTGATCGTCCCCGCACTCAGCACCTGCGATACCGCACGCTCCACGATTTTTCCCGGCACCGGATCCGTCGTTTGCTCGGCGATGGCCACACGCTTGCCCGCCTTGATCAGCTTGGCGATGTACCCCTGCGACGAATGATGCGGCACCCCGCACATCGGCACCCCATTGCGCTTCGTCAGCGCGACATTGAGGATGGGCGAGGCGGTCTTGGCATCCTCAAAGAACAGCTCATAAAAGTCCCCCAGGCGGAAGAACAGCAGCACGTCCTCCGGCAGTTCGCGCCGGATGGCGAGATACTGCTTCATCATGGGAGTGGCGGTGGCGTCAGACATGGGAGGGCTCAAGAAGTCAAGAGCATGGTCCCTAGGTCAAGAAGGAGTCGCCACTGGCACCGGGCTATAATGCCTGATTCAACGCCTGCGGCGCCAGACCAAAGTCATGCAGGCGATCAACAGCAGCAGACCACGGCCTGGCTCAGGCACGACGACCAAGACGCCCGACGACTGGAAGAGGCTGGTGTCCCAGACCAGACCCGTGCCGAGCGTGGGCAGCAGGAGGTCCAGCCCGGTCTCGGTGCCATCACGAAACCGACTGCCCACCGTGAAGGTATTAAAGTTGACCCCTGACCAGTCGATGAGGTTGTAGACATCGCCAAAGGCACCCGTGTAGCCGCCGGCGAGAGCCACGGTGATGCCGCCGTTGGTGTTGAGGGTGAGCGTCCCGGTGGAGGAGATGAGGTCATGCCCGCCGCTGTTCCCGGTGAGGAAGCCGCTAAAGTCCGTACTGATGTGATCGACCCAGGTGGCGGTGTCGCTGCCGTAGCTGACGAAGGTGGAGGCGGCGTTGTCGGTGGCGGCACCCACCTGAAGCACGGCACGATCCACACGGGAGGCGGAACCGGACAGCGTGAGGTTTCCCAGCACATACAGCGTGCCGGTTTGATCCCCCACGGTGCCAGCGGATGCGAGACTGTTGGTGACACTGGAATTGCCGGGTTTCAGGACGCCGGTGCTGTTGGTGGCACCCACGTTGCTGCCCACGGTCAGCGTGGCACCTGTGCCACCAAGGGTGCCAGCACCCGAAATCACACTGTCAGTGGTATAAGCAGCGCCCGTGCGCTGGCTGATGTCGAAGGCTGCTCCGGCTGAGACATTCACCCAGGCGGCGTCATCCATGCTGCCGTCCGCGACGAGCGACAGGGTGCCCGCCGACACCTTGACATTGCCGGTGTTGGTGTTCACACCTTTGAAGATAAGTTCACCGCCACCTTCCTTCGTGAAGGATCCGCTGCCCGCGACTTCGGCATCAGCCTCGAAAGTGGCGGTGCGGCCGGTTTCCACCTCGAAGCTGCGCAGGGCGGCATCAGTGCTCGCACCGGCACCGTTCAGGGTGATGGTCACGTTCTGATTGGTGAGGTCGGTGTCGGAGATGTTGCCAATGGTGCCACCCTGCCAGTTGTAGGTGGCGGTGCCGTCTCCCTGGCTGAGGTCACGGAAGCGCATGGTGGCCGTCCCGGATTGATTGAGGGTGCCCTGGGTGCTCAGCGGGGTCAGGCCTGGAGAGGAGTAGTTGGCTTCGGCCATGAGGAACGTATCGACCACGATTGTGCCCACGGCGTATGTCAGCGTGCCACGGCCATAGCCATTGGCGCTGGTGCCGTTGCCGATGCGACCGAGGACCAGCAGATTGATCAGCATGTCCACATCCGCAGCGTTGGTGAGGTTCATGGAGGAACTGTTAGGGGTGCCGGTGCCGTTGACGTCGCTGTCACCGATGAAAAGATTGGCACCCGTACTGCCACCCTGTTGACCACGGAGCGTGAAAGAGCCCCCGCTACCGATGGTCACATCCGCCTTGGATCGAATCCCACCGATCGTGAAGGTGTCCACATTGATCGTCGTGGTGCCTGAGCCGAGATTCAGGGTGGACGGATTGGTGGTGTTCACCACACCCGTAGGGCAGCTGCCGATGAGAATCGAACTGGCCGTGATGGAATTGGTGCCATTGGAAAGTGTCAAAATGCCCGTGGTCGTGCGGCTGTTCGGATTCGAGATGCCACCATTGAAAACACCCATTTGAATCTGGCTGACATTGATGGTGACAGACGAGGCGGCGGAGAAATTGACGGTGCCAACGGTGTTGCCCGTGGCCACGCCTGCGGTGGGATCACGAAATCCGATGAGGATGAAGTCATCCCCGCCGCCGTTGCCGATGTTCACCGCACCGCCCAGAACCGTCAGCGTGGCGTTCACCTCCGGAGCGCTGTTGTACACGCCACCAACCACAAGGGACTGGAGGTTCATCCCGTTTTGGATCGTGGAGGAAAGGGTGCCGCTCGTCACGCTGGCGGTTTGGATCAGGTAAAGCGCCTCGGTGGTGTTGGCCGCGATGGTCTGGAAATTCATGGCACCCTGATTGACGACGGTGGCTCCCTTGTAAGTCGGTGCAGCGCTGAGCGTCAGTGTGCCGGTGCCGGTCTTGGTCAGTCCGCCGTTGCCGTTGTTGCCGATCGCGTTGGCGAGCGTCACATTGTTCGCTCCGACATCAAACACGCTGCCGACCTCAAGGATGTAACCACCGAAGTTGGGCGTGAGATAGACAGAAGCTCCAGACAGTTCCACTGCTCGCGAACCAGCAGTGATGTCAGTGGTATTGCTGGCACCCCAGCGCAGCGTACCACCGCTGACGCGCACCATGCCGCTGCCGAGATTTCCTGCGGAGGCACCGAATTCGAGGATGCCTTGGTTGATCGTGGTCTCGCCGGAGTAGCTGTTGGCACCGCCGAGGATGAGCGTGCCCGCGCCCGTCTTGGTGAGGCTGGTTGATCCACCATTGTCGATGATGGCGGTCTGCAGGCTCAAGGTGGCACCGGACGCCGTGGCGTTTGAAGAGGTGATGTGAACAACGAGTTCACCATTCCCAGACTGAATGGAGTCATAGCCGCTGAGGACGACGTCGTTGTCCGTGGCTCCGGCGGTGACGAGAAGCCCGCCGCTGGTGATGGTGAGGGTGCTGCCCGTGCCGCCAGCCAGATTGACCGAGCCGCCGCTGCTGACGATCCGCATGGAGTTCAGCGTTTTCGTGCCGAGTGCTGAGGCCGTGGCGCTCAGGCTGAGGTTGGCGTCACTGGTGGCCGTGCTGTAGTTCGTGGCGTACTCCGCAGTGGTCAGGGTGCGCAGGCTGTTGCCCGTCGTGCTGTCCACGGTGAGAAAGGTGTCACCCACACCTGTGGGGCTGTTTTCACCGATGGCGAAGGCCAGAATCTTCAGATTCGTCGCACCTGCGGTGGTGCTGGTGCCGACGAGGTAGCTGTTGATGGCCGTGGCGGTGGTGAACGTGACACGTGTGGCATCGGTGACGGCGCTGGGAGTGCCACCAAGATTCGGACCGCGCACCAGCACGGTGGAGCCATTGGTGCGGCTGAAGGAGGTGGAGGCACCGAATGCCATCGTGGTCAGAGCAGCGGTCGTGGTCGCTGCCGTGTTGTCCAAGGTGAGGACGTTCGCACCCCCGGCCAGGCCGAGGCTGTTGGCCGTCTCCGTGCGCGTGCCGTTTTGATTGCTGGTGACACTGAAGCCGTTTCCGGTGGTGCCTTCCAGAATGATCGCGGCGCTGTTGTTGATTTTGTTGATACCCGCGGACGTACTGTTCTGCTCGACGCGCAACTGCCCGCCGCGCAAACGGATCGTGTTGATGGCGGTAAAACCGACGTTCGCACCAGTGAGATCGATCAAGCCGCCCAGCACGGCGAGCTCACCGCTCATCGTGTGCTCGACACCAGTGGTGGTGGTCAGTATCCCGCTGCCTTTTTTGATCACCGTGGCATTGGTGCCGGTGATGCTGGCCGAAAGGGTCGTGTTCCCGGTCTGATTGACGGTCAGCATCCCGCCTGCGCCCAGGCGGATTTCTCCACGGCCCACCTCTGCGTACGTGTTGGCTCCGCCTGCGCCGCCGGTGAGGTTGCCGACGCCTTCACTGCCGCCGTTGAGGTCCAGCACCGCCCCGTCGGTCATGGCGGCTCCGCTGGCGATCGAAAGCGTTCCATAGTCGGTGATGGCATTGCCGCCGCTGACGCGGACGAGGCCCTGAATGTTCACCTGGCTGGTCTGGCTGCCGCTCCCTGCGCTCACGTGGCCGATGAGGTTGTTGCTGCCGGTGAGGAGAATCCACCCGGGGCCGGCGAGCGTGAGATGCTGTGCCTGCAGGCTCTGCGGGGTGTTGTTGGAGCCGATGTTGGCAGTAATGGTCAGAAGACCGGTGGAAAGATTCGTGATGATCAGCTCCGAAGACTGCGCGCCAATGAGCTGTTTCGTCATCAATTGACCGCCGCTGAGGGTCGTGTCGCCGGTCACGTTGTCGCTGACGAGAAAGGCACTGGCACTGAGTGTGAGGGCACTGCCGGCGTTGTTCAGCGCCAGCGTGCCGCCAGCCGGGGCGTCGAGAATGAGGCTGGCGATCTCATTGGTGCGCAGCGTGCCGGTGGCGGTCCCATCCACGACCACATGATCTGCCGCCGTCCATAGCGAACGGTCGTTCTGGACGCTGCCCACGGCGACGATCTCGTTGCTGCCGTTCTTGGCCGCCCAGCGTGCGCCGTCCACCGTGGCCCAACCACCGAGGATGCCAGTGCTGCCATTGGCGGCTCCGCCTGTGGCAGTGATCACGGTTTTAGACCAGTCGTTGGAAGTGAAATCCACCACACCCGCTCCGATGCTGCGAGACAGCCCGCCGGCGATGTTCACAGAAACCGTCTGCCCATTGCTGACCAGCGAAAAGGTGCTGTTCGCCCGCACGATCACGAGAGAACCGAGGGTTTCAGCACTGGCCGCAGACGTGTTCCCCCAAAATTCCAGAATGCCACCGCGAAGGTTGGTCGCTGCGGTGTCGCTCAGGCGGCTGTTGCTGTTGTTCATGCTGTAGTCCAGCACCAGAGTGCCGCGCTCCACACTGGTGGTCCCGGTGTAGGTGTTCGCACCGCGCATCACCATGGTGCCGATGGACTGCTTGACGATGCCGCGATTGCTGGCGTCACCATTTTCGATCCCCACTTCCACCAGCAGGTCAATCGCCGACTGGGTTTCATTGACGATGAAGGTGCGTTCTCCATACAGCGCGAGCATCGGCGTGAATGCGCCGCCGCCACCAGCGTTGATGATGGCGCCGTCGCTGGTGGGATGCACGTAGTTCAGTGAGTTCAGGCGAAACGAAACGGCGGTAGTGTTGTCCAGCGTCAGGATGCCGACGCCATTAATTCCGGCTGCTCCGGAAGCGAGGCCGAAGATCACCTGGGCTGGGGCGGTGTTGGAAGTGTTCACCTTCAGCGTGCCATTCATGATGCGCAGGTTGCCCGTGAAACTGTTGGCACCATTAAAGGTCAGCGATCCCGCGCCGTCCTTTTGGATGGAAGAGCCGGAAATAAGGCCGTTCACCGTCAGGTTGGTATCTGCGTCCGTGTTGAAGGTGAGCGTGCCCGAGTTGGTGACAGCGCCCAGTGAGACGTTGCCAGACGTGTTGGACAGCTTCAGCGTACGATTGGTCGTGGAGGTGATCCCCCCGGTGATGCTGATCCCGCCACTGCCGGCCAGGGTGAGGTCGGCGTTGAGCGCAACGTCACCGGCCACCGTCAGCGTGCCAGTGCCCGTGTTGCTCCAGCTCTGCGTGGCGCTTACTGCCAGACTGGAGTTGATGAGCTGAGAGCCGCTCTGCACGTTGATCCCTGACGCTCCCAAAGTGAGCAGGTAATCATTCAGTGTTCCCAGCGTGGTGCCCGTCGAGGCGTTGCCATTGAAAACCAGTCCCAGGGCATTCTGGGCTGCTCCAAGTGTGGTGACGGCATTGGCAAAACCGTCTGCATTGAAAAAGGCTCGATCTGCGGTGCCCGGTACCAGAGGCGGCGTGCTGCCCCCGTTAAGCGCGCTGGTCCAATTTTCGACATTTGTCCAATCGCCGCTGGTGGAACCATCCCAAAAGATGTCTGCTGCAGAACAGGTGGTGGACAGAAGGAGGCAGGAAAGAAGAAATCGGAACATTAGGGTAAGATCAGACGAAGTTGCCAGAGACAACTCACGACAGATTTGGCTCAATTTTTTTGGGGCAATGCTCGGGATTCCAATCCGGCTGTCAATGCACAGATTGTTCACTAAAGTGGGGGGCTCTGGAGAGGTGATAGATTGAGCGTAATGCCTAGCAAGACATAGGGGATGTCCAGAACGGACGACTCCCGAAGGATGGGCGGCCCGGCCGCCGTTGTCCTCGCATGAATTCACGCCGTCGATTTCTACAAGCCTGCAGCGCCGCCGCTCTGCCCGGCATGGGTCTCTCCGCTGCGGAGAGCGTGAAGCCCTTTTCATTCATCCTGCTGGGAGATCTCCACTACGACAGCCTCGCGCATCATGACTTTAAATGGCTGCAGGAGCACCATGGTGGTGATCTGAGCCAGATCCAAAACTACTCACGGCTCACAGCGGAGGTGATGCCCGGCATGTTTGCAGCCGTGAAGCAACAAATCGCCGCCTTGCGTGCATCCAGCGCACCCCCGGCATTCGTGCTGCAAGTGGGAGATCTGGTGCAGGGCCTTTGCGGCAGTGCGGAGCTTTCAGCGCGGCAGAATCGCGAAGCCCTGGCCTTTGTCGCGCAGGCGGAGCTCGGCCTGCCTTTTGTCTTCACCAAAGGCAATCACGATGTGACCGGCGACGGCGCAAAAGAGGCCTTTGACGAAGTGCTTCTCCCATTCATGGCCCAGGAAGCACGCAAGCTCGATGCCGCCGCCACCCACACGCAGGCAAATCACGCAATGACCTGCGGAGACGCGCAATTCGCCTTCTTCGATGCCTATGACAAGACCAGTCTGGAATGGCTGGAGGCCATGGCGGCCAAGCGCACGTCCAAACATCTCTTTGTCATCATTCATCCACCCGTGGTGCCCTATGGCGCACGGGCCACATGGCATCTCTACGCCAGCGAGAAGACGCAGGCCCAGCGTGCGAAGCTGCTCGATGTGCTCGGCCATCAGGAGGCCATGGTGCAGGGCGGCCACCTGCACAAATTCAGCGCGCTCACAC
>JAIPJY010000033.1 GCA_021733925.1 Prosthecobacter sp.
TCGCATGGGACAGCATCCGCCTGATTTGACGGGCAAACACACCAAAACCGCAACTCGCCCTCCGCCACTTTCGCGCCTCTCTCCCTGGCTACATCAAGGCTTGCCCCTCATTCGGCACCGCCTATGGGATGGCTGTGAACTGAGAACTGAAAACTGAGAACTGAAAATTGGCCGGAGATGGGTGCCCGGGGAATGCGGGTGAGGTGGGAGTGATGAAAGTCTTGGGGGATGGGTCCGGCTATTTTGCTGCTTGACCCCGGGCGGGGTACGAGGCAACTGCGGGAACCTACCATGAAGAAAGTTTCCCTTTTTCTCCTGCTCACGAGCGCCCTGTCATTGATGAGCTGCGCCACGGCCTCCAAGCCACAACGCCAGCCGGTGGCGGGTGGTGAGATGGTTTCCTTTCCCAGCGAGCAGATCTCGTTCTTTTTGCCAGACGGCTGGAAGGTGATGCCGAAAACGAAGGGCGAGGGACGGCTGCTGGGTGCGGCACATGATAACGGCGATCAGCCCGGGGGCATCGTGTTTGCTCTGATCACGGCGCCTGATTCCAGCCACAAGGGAGTCAAAGACCCTTATTTCATCAAGGATTACCAGCGCGCCTGGAGCGCGAAGGGATTCACGAAGTTCAGCAAGCCGCAACTGGTGACGGTGGGCGGACGTGAGGCGATGCGCTGCGAAGCGCGCAAGCCGGAAACGAATCAATCCTTCTTGAACTACACGTTCATTGAGAAGGGGAAGATGGTCGGCCTGCTGTTTGCCTACTACGGCATGCCGATCTCGCGCGGTCCGGCGGTGCAGCGGATTGTGGATTCGTTCTCGATCGCGCGGTAGGTGGGAAGGGCATCAGGTTGGCTGAATCTGAGGGAGGCTGCTGCTTTCGAGCGGGTTGTGATGGGCGTGGGGGGCCCGGGTTTGCGAAGGGGCACCGGCTGCCATGTTTGAGTGTCTCTCGGTATGCGTGGGCTGAACCGGCCTGCGAAAGCGGTAGCTGCGTTCGTTCCTCACTTCGCAACCGCAGTCCATATCGGAGGCGTGAGCATGCGGGGCGTCACTGGCTGTTTCTCATTTCGCGACCGCAGTCCAAAAAAAGACCATGAGATTGAAGTCTCATGGTCCGCTGTGCTCAGGGGGGAGCGAATCTATGTAACCCAAATCAAATGGTCTTGCGCTTGCGCTTGATGTTGAGATGGATGGTGGCGCGCTGAATGGCTGCCATGGCGGCGGCCACTTCTTCCTGATGTTCGCCGGGCTTGAGAGTTTCGAGGGACTTCTTCGCTCGGGCGATGGCTTCCTCAGTGGCTGCTTCGTCGATCTTGTCGGCGTCAATGGCGGCATCGGTGAGGATGCGGGTGACGGAGCCGGTCACTTCGACCAAGCCTTCGCCAACGGCCATTTCAATCGTTTTGCCGCCTTTGGTGATGCGCAGCTCTCCGGGGACCAGGGTGGTCACCAAGTTGCTGTGAGCGGGCAGGACGCCCATTTCACCCTCATACCCCGGAAGCACGACGGTATCGACCTCATCGGAGTAGATGCGGGCTTCAGGGGTGACGATTTCCAATTTAAGAGGCATGGGCTAGGCTGAGCGGTTAATGACGAATGACGAAATCAGAATGACGATTGAATGCACTGCCACAGATGGGCAGCGCTGAAGCTTAGTCCTTCTTCACGCCATCAATGCCGCCCTTCATGTAGAAGTTGGCTTCGGGAACGCTGTCGTGCTTGCCGTCAAGGATCTCGGCGAAGCCGCGGATCGTGTCGGCGACTTTGACGTATTCGCCCTTGGTGCCGGTGAAGATTTCAGCAACGTGGAAGGGCTGGGAAAGGAAGCGCTGGAGCTTACGGGCGCGGAAGACGGTGAGTTTGTCTTCTTCGCTGAGTTCGTCCATGCCGAGAATGGCGATGATGTCCTGAAGGTCTTTGTAGCGCTGAAGGACGCGCTGCACGCCACGGGCCACGCGGTAATGCTCTTCGCCGACGATTTCCGGGGCGAGGGCCTTGGACACGGAAGCGAGAGGATCCACCGCAGGGTAGATGCCCAGCTCGGCGAGGGAACGCTCAAGCACGACGGTGGAGTCAAGATGGGCGAAGGTGTTGGCCGGGGCAGGGTCGGTCAAGTCATCGGCAGGAACGTAAACGGCCTGGAAGGACGTGATGGAACCGGTCTTGGTGGAGGTGATTCGCTCCTGCATCATACCCATTTCTGCGGCAAGGGTAGGCTGGTAACCCACGGCGGAAGGTGTACGTCCAAGGAGAGCGGACACTTCGGAACCGGCCTGGGAGAAACGGAAAACGTTGTCCACGAAGAAGAGCACGTCCTGGTTCTTTTCATCGCGGAAGTACTCGGCCATGGAGAGGGCGGAGAGGGCGACGCGGAGACGGGCACCTGGAGGCTCGTTCATCTGGCCGTAAACAAGGGCCACCTTGGAGCCCGGCTCGCTGATGTAACCGCCCTGTTCGTTCTTCACGATGTCGTGGCCGTTCTTCTTCACCTTGATAACGTCGGACTCGATCATTTCATGGTAAAGGTCGTTCCCTTCACGGGTACGCTCGCCCACGCCGGCGAACACGGAGTAGCCACCGTGGCCTTTGGCGATGTTGTTGATGAGCTCCATGATGACGACGGTCTTGCCGACGCCAGCACCACCGAAGGCGCCGACTTTACCACCCTTGGTGAAAGGGCAGATGAGGTCGATGACCTTGATGCCGGTTTCGAGGATCTCAGCGGAAGGATTCTGATCGACGAGCGCAGGAGCGGGGCGATGAATGGCGTAGCGCTTTGCTGTTTTCGGGTCGGCTTGGTCATCGCAAGCGTCGCCGGTGACGTTGAAAATACGACCGAGCACTTCTTCACCGACTGGCACGGTGATCGGGCCGCCGGTGTCGAGGGCGTCCATGCCGCGCTTGAGACCTTCCGTGGAAATCATGGCGATGGAGCGGACCCAGCCGTCTCCCATGTGGCTCTGCACTTCGCAGGTGAGGCGGACCTGCTTGCCAGCCTGGTTGAAATTGATTTCGAGGGCGTTGTAGATGCCGGGCAGCTTGCCAGTGGCGGAGAAATCCACGTCCACCACGGGACCGATGACTTGAACGATTTTGCCGATGTTGCTCATAAATGAAGGGAAAAGTGAAAAGGGAGAAGTGAAGGGGGCTTATTCAAGAGCCATCTTGGCGGTGGTGATTTCGAGGAGTTCGTTGGTGATCGCGGCCTGACGAAGCTTGTTATACTCAAGGCTGAGATCCTTGATCATCTGCTTGGCGTTGTCTGTGGCGTTCTTCATGGCCACCATCCGGCTGGAGTGCTCGGAGGCGCGTGATTCGAGCACCATCTGATACACGGTGTCGTTCACATACTGAGGCAGGACGGTTTCAAAGACGACCTGGGCGCTGGGTTCAAATTTGTACTCAAGAGTAGCCGCGGCAGCAGGGGTGATCTCGTGGCCGAAATCGCGCTTGCCACCCAAGGTCACCGGATTCACGGGCAGAAGCTGCTCGACCGATGGAAGGATGGTGACGGTGTTGATGAAGTTGTTGAAGACGGCGAGCACCTTCTTGTATTCGCCCGTGCGATACTTATCCTGGATGAAGCGGCTGACTGCGCGCACTTCGGCGAACTTGGCAGGGTCCTTGATCGGGAAGTCAGCTAGGAGGGTGCGGCGCAGGCGGTTGATGGCCTGGACGGATTTACGGCCGATGGTGACGTATTCCACTTCACCTTCGATCTGCGTGGTGAGGAGCTTCTTGAACAGGTTGGTGTTCAAGGCACCGCAGAGACCTTTGTCGGAGGCGATGAGGAGGACGAGGGTCTTCTCACCTTTGCCTTCGGCGAAGAAGGGGTGGATGCCTTCTTCGGCATGCACCTTCAGATTCACGAGGACCTTGTTGAGCATCTCGGCGTAGGCACGGCCATGGCTGGCCTGGTCCTGCGCTTTTTTCATCTTCGCAGCCGCGACGAGCTGCATGGCCTTGGTGATCTGGGCCGTGTTTTTGACCGATTTGATTCGGCGTCTGATGTCGCGGGTGGAGGGCATGTGAGCGGGGAGCTAGGAGCGTGTAGCAGAAAACCGGAGAACTTTACTTCCAGGAGGCTTTGAAGTCGTCGAGGGCGGATTTGAGGCCGGCTTCGACGTTGTCGAGGGTCTTTTCGTTGGCGAGCTGGTCCATGAGCTCGCTCTTGCGGGTGCTCAGGTAGTCTTCCAGTTTGGCCTGGAATTCCTTCACGCGGTCCACGGAGACGGAGTCGAAGTAGCCCTTCTGCATGGCGTAAAGAGTGCTGACCATGATCGGCAGGCTCTTCGGCTGATACTGCTGCTGTTTGAAGAGTTCCACGATGCGAGCACCGCGGTCGAGCTTGGCCTTCGTGCCGGCGTCGAGATCGGAACCGAACTGAGCGAAAGCGGCGAGTTCGCGGAACTGGGCGAGGTCGAGCTTCGTCGTGCCGGAGACCTTCTTGATGGCCTTCGTCTGAGCGGCGGAACCCACGCGGGACACGGAGAGACCCACGGAAATAGCGGGGCGGATGCCTTGATAGAACAAGTCGGTTTCAAGGAAGATCTGGCCGTCGGTGATGGAGATCACGTTGGTCGGGATGTAAGCGGACACGTCGCCAGCCTGAGTCTCGATGATCGGCAGAGCGGTCATGGAACCACCGCCGTAGTTTTCGCTGACGCGGCAGGAACGCTCAAGGAGACGGGAGTGGAGATAGAACACGTCGCCCGGATAGGCTTCACGACCGGAAGGACGTTTCAGGATGAGGGAAACCTGACGATAGGCAACGGCCTGCTTGGAAAGGTCATCAAACACGATGAGGACGTCCTGGCCCTGATCCATGAACCACTCGCCGATGGCGCAGCCGGAATAGGGGGCGAGGTATTGATTCACAGCGGAGTCAGAAGCGGAAGCGCTGACGATGGTGGTGTATTCCATGGCACCGGCGTCTTCGAGAGTCTTGACGACGCGGGCGATGTTGGACTGCTTCTGGCCGATGGCGACGTAGATGCAGTAGAGAGGCTTGTGGCCCTTGAGCTTGCCCTGTTCGGCGGCCTTGTTCTGCTGGGCCTGGGAAATGATGGTATCAACGGCGATGGTGGTCTTGCCGGTGGAACGGTCACCGATGATCAGCTCGCGCTGACCACGGCCGATTGGGATCATGGCGTCGATGCTCATGATACCGGTCTGCACGGGGACGGACACGGACTTACGGGCGATGATGCCAGGGGCGAGTTTTTCGACAGGATACTGAGCTTCACCTTTGATGTCGCCTTTGCCGTCGATGGCTTGACCGAGGGCGTTCACGACGCGACCGAGGAGGCTCTTGCCGACTGGCACGGAGAGGAGGCGGCCGGTGGTCTTGACTTCGTCACCAGCGCGGACGTTTTCGCCGGAGCCGAGAAGCACGCAGCCGACTTCGGTTTCTTCGAGGTTCAGAGCGAGACCAAAGACACCGCCGGGGAACTCGATCATTTCGTTGAGCATGACATCGCTCAAGCCTTCAATCTTGGCTGCGCCGTCACCGATTTCACGTACGATGCCCACATTGGACTTCGTGACGGCGGTCTTGAGGCCGGCGATTTGGGATTCGATCTCCTGGAGGATGTTGCTCATGGTATTGCTTGTTTGAAAAAACTGAGAGAGGGGCTGAGGGCGGGAAAATTAAGCGGAAAGGGATTCGGACAGGGCTTTGAGGCGGGCTTTGACACTGCCATCCCAAACGTCGGAACCGACTTTGACGCGGATGCCGCCAAGCAGTTCTGGATTGACACTGAAATTGAGGGTGAGCGGGCGGCCATACTTCTTGGAGAGGCTGGCCTGAAGCTCGGACTGGGTGGCAGGAGTCAGGGCGGTGGCGCTTTCCACTCCGGCAAGCTGACGATCCACTTCATTGGCCACGAGGCGGGCAAAGGCATCGAGGATGCCGATGTAGCCACGGGGCTTGTTTTTAGCGACCGTGCTGACCACTGTGCGCACGCGGGACTCGTCCATTTTCCCGTCTGCGATACAGGCGCGGAAAAGCTGGCGGGAGGTGCGGCGGGCTTCCTTGGTGATCTTCATGGTGGTGAAGCGGAGAGAAAATTAGGCGGAGACCTGGGCGGAGGTTTCCTGATTGATGCGGGTCTGGTCGTCGGTGTTGAGGACCTTGCCGGTGACACGGCTGGTGGCGTCAGAGACCATGCGGCCGAACTCACGCTTGAGCTGGGACATGAGCTGCTCCTGTTCGAGCTGCGCGGCTTCACGAGCCTTGGTGATGATGGTGTTGGCGGAGGAAACGGCCTCCTGCTGGCGGCGCTCCTGGATGGCCTTGGCGGCGTCATCGGCTTCCTTCACGAGGCGGGCTGCATCAGCCTCTGCCTTGTCGAGAATGGCCTGGGAGTTCTGCTTGGCCTCGGCGGCGTCACGGGCGATTTTTTCGAGCTTCGCTTCGCCATCGGCGATGCGCTGACGGCGCTGCTCCAGCATGCCGAGGATGGGGCCGAAGGCGTATTTCTTGAGGATCATGAAGACGATCCAGAAGATGATCACCTGGGCGAAAAACTTCGACCACGCGAGGCCGAATTGACCAACAAATGCATCAAGGGCACCGGCGGCAATGATTGTGGGCGTGGTGAGAGTCATAAGAGGCGCGATAGTGGACAGATGAAATACTGAATTGATGGTCGAGAACAAAGGGCGGCGGATTGCGAGATGCGATCCGCCGCCAAGGAATGTTACTTGATACCGCCAAGGTAGGCGATAATGCCAAGGCCTTCAGCGAGGGCCATGCCGATGATGCTCAGGGTGAGGATGTTGCCGAAAGCGCCAGGATTGCGGCCGACGGCTTCCACGGCTTTCGAGCCGATAAGACCGACGCCGATTGCGGCACCAGCGCCACCGAGACCACCAGTCATGCCGAGAGAAGCGGCGGTTTGAAGTTGTTCAGCATGGGCTGCTGCAGCCTGGGCCATTGAGATGAGTTCCATTGTCATAATGTTAGTCGTGTTTGGTTTGTTGTGTCGCCAGCGTCCACGCGTTGCGCATGGTCCCGCGAGCAAATTCGAGATTAATGATGCTCTTCCTCATGACCGTGATCGTCATGAGTGGTGGACAGCTGGATGTAAACCGAGCAGAGCAGAGTGAAGACGATCGCCTGGAGCAGGCCGACGAGCAGTTCCATGAAGTAGAACGGCAGGGGGAGGATGATGCTGCCCAGGAAGCTGCCAATCGCGCCGGTACCATTCATCATGTCGCTCATGGCATGAATCACATTTTCACCCGCGAAGATGTTGCCGTACAAGCGGATGGAAAGCGTGACGGGGCGGATGACGATGGAGACGACTTCAATGACACCAACAAAAAGGAAAACCACGGCGACCACCATGCCCATGACTCCTTTAAGACCACCCTTGGGTCCGAAAGTGTGAACGATGAAGCCCCAGACGCCGATTTCCTTGATCGTGAGGAACAGCCAGACAAGGAAGGATGAAACTGCGATGCCAACGGTTGCATTAAGGTCTGCCGTAGGCGGGCGAAGCAGCGGGTCGTGAGCCGCATCAATGGACAGAAAACCTGTTCCTTTCCCCCAGCCGATGGTGCCCACGCCTGGCAGCAGGCCGAACCAGTTCGAGATGAGAATGTAGATAAAGAGCGTGCCAAGCAGAGGGAATGCGAGGCGGGCCTGTTTTTCACCCACGATACCGACGACCTGATTGTAGAGAAACTCGACGATGAATTCGAGGAAGTTCTGCGCCTTGTGCGGCACCAGGGTCATGTTCTTGGTCGCCTTGCGGGAGAACCAAAGAACGATGCCCATAACAACGAGAGCGACCAACACCGAATTGGTGACGAAACTCAGGGTGCTGGTTTCTGTAAACAAGCCGGATGCATAGCTGTGCACGTTTGCGAGCAGCGGCGGCAGGGAGGCTTGTTGAGAGAGAAAGGACGACATGTGAGTAGGGTCTGCCGGGGATGGCATGCGTAGGGTCTAACCGGGATCGGGGGAGCTTTTTTAGCCACATGAGAGGGTATAGGCAAGCCCTATTTGTGAAAAATTTCACAAAGTCGCCATTCTCCTCGTGGTGGATGCCCAAACTGCCGCCTTGGGCCGCATGCCCTGCAGCCCATTTTATGGCGAAAAAAGGGCTCTTTGGGGTGGCTGCAAAAGTTTGGCGGCGTTGTCAGAGCTGGCGCTACAAGAAATTATCCGCAAATGGCTCTGAAATTTACTTTGTTGAGCGGCGCGCGCCTGGACGGAGACCGCCGAGTTCAAGTGCAACGAGGGCCAGGCGTACACCCTGCCATTGCGCATTTTTTTGCCGCAGATCGGAATTTTGTCAGGAACCATCCGGATTTGAATAAGTGAGGTCAAAGTCTCGACATCCCATCCGCCTCGTGCGAGCGTCTCCATGATGTTGTCCCACTCTTGTAGTATCGCCTTTTTTGCCCTCGCCTTGCTGGTTGCACCGGTCAATGCCGCAGTGAAATCGAAGGCAAGGGTGGTTTCCGCAGAGGGAAAGCCGAATGTGATCTTCATCATCGCGGATGATCTGCGTGATTACGCCGCCTGGATGGGCGGGCACCCGCAGTCAGTGACGCCCAACATGGACCGACTGGCGAAAATGGGCATGCGCTTCACCAATGCGCACTGCAATTACGCGCTGTGCAATCCTTCCCGTACCTCCCTCCTCACGGGCATGCTGCCGTCCTCGAGCGGTGTGTTTGGCAATGAGCAGGACTGGCGGCGCAGTGTGCAGATCGCAGGCAAGCCGACGCTGCCGGAGCATTTCAAGGCCCGGGGCTACACGACGGCTGCGGCAGGGAAAATCTTCCACGCCAATCACGGCGGGCCCGAAGGCCGACTTGCCGGATGGCATGGGGGACGGCGTGGTTTTGAACTGGATGCGGCCTGGGACCTGCGCTTTCCGCAGGCGGGTGTGCAGATTCCGGATCTGCCGGTGCACACAGGACAGAACTTCAACGGGCTCAACATCTGGCACTGGGACTGGGGTGGTATTCCTGTCGCGGAAGAAAAGACCGACGACGGCCAGATCGCGACGTTTGCCGCTGAGTTTCTGACGCAAAAGCAGAAGAAACCGTTCTTCCTCGCGCTGGGGCTCTACCGCCCGCATTCACCGTGGTATGTGCCGCAGAAGTACTTCGATGCGCTGCCGCTTGATTCGATCAAGGTGCCGGAAGTGAAGGCGGATGATCTAGATGATGTTCCTGCCATTGCGAAAACGCATCTTAAGGAAGGATTGCACAAACAGATCCTCGAAAAGAACCTTTGGAAGGACGCTGTGCGCGCCTACCTGGCCAACGTGGCGTTTTGCGATGCCATGCTGGGACGCATTCTGGAAGCTGTGGAAAAGGGGCCGAACGCGAAGAACACGATCATCGTTTTCACCTCTGATCACGGCTGGTATCTCGGGGAAAAGCAGATGTGGCACAAAGGCAAGCTCTGGGAGCCAACGACGCGCGTGCCGCTCTCGATCTACGCTCCAGGTGTCACCCAGCCGGACAGCCTTTCAGCGCAGCCCGTGGCTCTCATTGATCTCTATCCCACGCTGTGTGATCTCACCAAGCTGCCGCTGCCGGAGCATCTGGACGGCAGCAGTCTGAAGCCGCTGTTGCTGGACCCGGCGACCAAGCGCGACCGACCCGCCATCACCTGCATGAACGGTGGCAAAAACGCAGGGTATGCCGCGCGCGATGAACGCTGGCGCTACATTCGCTACGCGGATGGCAGCGAGGAACTCTACGATCATCAAGCCGATCCGCACGAATGGACGAACCTCGCCTCGAAGCCGGAGTACGCGGCGCTGAAGTCCACGCTGGCAGGCTTTTTCCCGAAGGAATTCAGGAGCGCCGTGCGTCCGGTGGCTGAAATCATCGGTGCCGCCAGCCCCGCGGGTTCGGTCGATTTGATGTTGAACATCGGCGATGTGCTCAGCGCAGCCGAGGCGCCGAAGCTGCAGGGCAGGGGTGTTTTCATGGATGCCTCCTTTGAGTTTGATCCGCTGGTGGACCAGGACAGCACGCTGCTGGCCCAGGGGGACGAGCAGTCCGGCTATGTCCTGCATCTCGTGGCCGCCCAGCCCACGCTGACCGTGTTTGTGAACGGCAAGAGCACGACCATCAGCGGCGCAGCGCTTGAGAAGGGCCGGGTGAACATGCGTGCGCAAATTGACACCGGTGGTGTCATCACGCTCGCTGTTCCAGGACACAGCGAGGTGCTGGCCGTGGCGCCCTTTGAACAAGGATTCCCCCAGGAACCCAAAGCGGGCATCGCCGCCGGGCAGAGCTTCGGGATTTTGAAGCTCGCCCAGTATCCCAACAGCACGCCGTTTGACGGTGTGGTTTACCGTTTGAAGCTGACGATTCTCCCTACGCATAAGGTGTCCGCGCAGCCTGCCCCGCCACCCGCCGCCCCGGCGTCGGACAAAGTTCCGTAGCGGGCGCTCAGGTGCTCTGATGCTTCATTTATCAATTTCCGCACATCAATAGTGCTGGTGCGTGAACATTCGTGAGTTAAAGACTCTCCCACCCAAAAAACATGCGCGCACGCATCATCAAAGACTTTCGTTTCGAGGCCGCCCAGACGCTGCCCAATCTTCCTGGCGACCACAAATGCACCAAGATGCATGGTCATTCCTTCAAACTGGAGATTGCCGTCGAGGGCGAGGTGGATCCGACAATCGGCTGGGTCTATGACCACGCGGAAATCTCCAGGGCAATGAAGCCGATCATGGACCGACTGGATCACTCCTACCTCAATGAGATCGAAGGTCTGGAGAATCCCACCATTGAATACATGGCTGCATGGCTTTGGAAAAAGCTGGCCCCGCAGCTGCCGGGTCTCTGCGAGATCGTGATCCACGAAACACCCAACGCCCGTTGCGTGTTTCGTGGCGAGTTTTGATCGATCAAGCCTTGGCCAAAAGGCGCGCTTTGCGCCGACGGCGGAGGGTCAGGACGGCAAGGCCCAGACTGCCCAGCAAGGCACGGGAGGGCTCAGGCACGGCGTCCACATGCAGCGTGAGTGAGCTGGCACCGATGGTGAACTGGCCGGCAAAGCCAGATGGCGTGGAACCGAAGGCAAGGTTGGAGAGAGACAGTCCGGAGACGGAGCTGTAATTCATCAGCGTGTAGTCCGAGCCCGAGGTCAGGCCATTGTTGAGGATGTCAAAAAGCGCGGTGCCTCCGCCCGTGAAGTTCAGCGAGCCGCCGATGTTGAGCAGATCGGATGTGGTGCCGAGATCGAAGGCAAAGTGCGATCCGTCCATGATGTTGAGATTTCCATCAATGGTCAAGGTGCCCGGGCTGAGGCCGGGAGCGAGGGTGCCGCCGCTGGCGATGGAGACGTTTCCTGCAATGTCTCCCGTGCCATTCAGAGTTCCGGTGGAGTCAATGAAGACATCGCCCGAGCCGGTGGCGCTGCCGGTGGTGTTGGTGACACTCAGTGTGCCGCTGACGGTGGTGTTGCCGCTGTAGGTGCTGGCACCGGACAAAATGACGTTGCCGCTGGAGATGTCCACGCTGCTGAAATTGGAGATCGCCCCTGCATAGCTGAAGGTGTTGCCTGCGCCTGGATCGAATTTGGCGGTGTTCGTGCCGGTGCCGCCGTCGATGTCGCCTGTGATGGAACCTCCGGTGACGGTGAGCGTGTCATTGCCGCCTTGCAGGGCGATGGCTTTGCCGTTGTCTCCCGTGATGGTCCCAGCGTTGCTGAGGGTGTCGTTGCCATTGCCGGTTTGGATGGCGGCTCCGACAGTTAAAGCATCGCCTGCGCCGCGAATGGTCCCATCTGCATTGTTGGTGACGGTGTTGTCAAAGGTGCTGATCATCTGGATTGCGTAGCCGGTCGTGCCCCGGATGAGGCCGCTGTTGGTGATGCTGGTGGCAGCGAAGGCGTTGCCGGAGCTGGAGTTGTCCACCAAAATGCCATGACCCTCGATACCGGTGCCATCCAAGGCTCCGCCTGTGATCTCTGCTCCGGAGTAGTTGATGATCGTGCCTCCACCAATCGAAACGCCTTCAGGATGGTTGGTCAAGGTGTCGGAGCCAACGCCATTGGCTCCAAGACCGCGGATGATGCCATGATTGTAAAGAGTGGTGATGCCGTCCACATCGACGCCATCGCCGTCACCCACGTCGTAATGCGCACTGTCGTAATTGCCTGCAATGGTCCCATAGTTGGTGACCGTGGCGGAAGAGGAGGCTGCGGCGGCGCTGTTGTTGTCAATGTTGATGCCGGAGCCGTTCACGCCGGTGATGGTGCCGTCGACGTTGTTCGTCACGGTGATGTTGAATGAATTGACGGCGTCTGAGGCGGCACCTCCGGTGATGCCGTGGCGGCCGGAGATGGAGCCTCCATTGTTGTTGGTGATCTGAACCCCGGTGTTGGTCTGCGCATCGATGCCATCGCTGCTCGTGGCAGCAATCTGCGTCGTGACGGCGGTATCAACGATTGGCACAGCGAGGATGGAGCCATTGTTGACAATGGTGCCGTTCACGCCCGGACGCACGGCATCCGCCGCCGTGGCTTTGAGCAGACCGGTGGAGTAGTTGGTGATGGTGGTCGTTCCGGAAGTGATGGCGGCGAGATCCAGCGCCTGTGCGCCTCCTGCTGAGGCATTGACGGAAATGATGCTGCCGTAGTTGTCCACCGTGACATTGTCGGAGGCCTTGTTGGCGCGGACGGTGTCAGAATCAGCGGACTGGATCAACGCACCAGCGTTGTTGGTGATGGCCATGGTGACGCTGGCCGTGTTGAGATCAATGGCCCTACCAGTTCCAGTCTGGCTGATGGTTCCGTTGTTCGTGATGCTGGCATTGTTACCCGTGACTGTGACGGCAACTGTTGCGCCGCTCACAGTGAGTGAGACGCCGCTGTTGACGGTGCCGGTTTGGCCGGAGCCGCTGCCCAGGGTCTGGGCGGTGGTGGAGTTGGAACTGATGACGAAGGTTGCCGCTTGAAGCGAGGCAACCGAGAGGAGGCTGGCAACCACAAGGGCGGCTGCGGAGATGTTGCGATGCTGAATTTTCATGTTGGGGGGGCGAAAGCGCGCGCTTATGCGTGCGATGACAGCGGCTGTCGAAAGCCGCGGCGTTACGATTTCGCCTTGTGGCAATCCCGGCACACTGAGGGTGAAAATCCCGGACTCTGGCCGGCTCCAATATGGAAAAAACGTAACATGACTTGTCGCCTTGCTTCCATGGCTATAGTCCCGCTATGCCTGTCCTTACCGAACGCAAAACGCAGCCGCAGTATGATGTCATTGTCGTGGGCTCTGGAGCCGGCGGCGGCATGGCGGCGATGATTCTGGCCTTGAATGGCGTGAAGGTTCTCATGATCGAGGCCGGGCGTAATTATGAGCCGGTGAAGGAGACGCCGATGTTCAACACACCGGAGATGGCGCCGCTTCGTGGTGCGGCCACGCCGGACAGTCCCTTTGGGTTTTATGATTCGAACATCGGCGGCTGGCAGGTGCCCGGTGAGCCCTATACCAACAAACTGGGAACGGAGGGCGACTTCTGGTGGTGGCGTGCGCGCATGCTCGGCGGGCGCACCAATCACTGGGGCCGCATCTCGCTGCGCTTCGGCGAGTTTGATTTCAAACCGAAATCCCGCGACGGCCTCGGAGTTGACTGGCCGATGAACTATGCCGACATGGCCCCGTGGTATGATCGCGTGGAGCAGTTGATCGGCGTTTATGGTGAGAACGATGGCATCGCGAATGCACCGAACTCATCTCCCGGCGTGCTGATGCCGCCACCGAAACCGCGAGTGGGTGAGTTGCTCGCGAAGAAGTCGGGTAGGAAGATTGGCGTGCCCGTCGTCGCCGCGCATCGGGCGGTGCTGAGCCAGCCGATGGACTGGAAAAATCTGCCGAAGGCGCTCTTCCCGAACAATCCCAAGGCGCAGGAAATTCTCGGCAAGGACATGATGACACGCGCCGCCTGTTTTTGGGCCACGAACTGCATCCGCGGCTGCAGCATTCGTGCGAATTTTCAGAGCACGACTGTGCTGCTGCCGCCCGCGCTGGCCACGGGAAATCTCGACATCATCACAGATGCGATGGTGCGTGAAGTCGTGATGGATGACAGCGGCAAAGCCACCGGCGTGCACTACATCGACAAGGTCACCCGCCGTGATGCCATTGCGAAAGCCCGCGTGGTCATTCTCGCTGCGAGCACCTGTGAAACCTCGCGCATCCTGCTGAATTCGAAGTCACGCGACAAAGCGGGCCTCGCCAACTCCTCAGGGCAGGTGGGGCGCAATCTCATGGACAGCGTCGGCACACGCCTGGGGGCGCACATTCCCGCCATGGAAGACCTGCCGCCGATGAATGAAGATGGCGCGGGTGGACTGCACACTTATGTACCGTGGTGGCTGGTGAATGATCACGCCAAGCTCGGCTTTGCCCGGGGGTATCACATCGAGATGGGTGGTGGCCGGCAGATGCCGGAGGCGAAGAGCTTTGGTTATCTCGATGCGACTTCTCCGGGTGTGTATGGCCGCAAACTCAAGGAGGAGGCGCGCCGCTACTACGGTGCACAGTTCGGTTTTTCCGGACGCGGCGAGATGATTCCCAACAAGGACTGCTACAGCGAACTCGACCCCAACGTCGTGGATCAATGGGGCATTCCCGTGCTGCGTTTTCACTGGAAATGGAGCGATCACGAGATCAAACAGGCGGAGCACATGCAGCAGACCTTTGCGGAAATGCTCGAAGGCATGGGGGGCAAGGCCAAACCGCTCAGCGGTGCGGATTCCATCCAGCGGCCCGGCGAGATCATCCATGAAGTCGGCACCGCGCGCATGGGCGACAAGGCGGCTGAGAGCGTCACCAATCAATACTGCCAGAGCTGGGACGTGAAGAATCTTTTCCTCATGGACGGCTCCGTCCTGCCCAGCAACCCCGACAAAAACCCCACGCTCACCATCCTTGCCCTCGCCTGGCGTTCCAGCGAATGGCTGATGGAGGAGATGAAACGGGGGAATCTGTGAGATCAGATCAATCAATGGTTTTTGAGATGAATCGTACGTACAGAAATCGACGTCATGGGGTGGCAGATCGGTCACCTCGCGCAAAACCTAACCCGAGGAGGGCTCAATCACTGGCTCTTACGGGCGTGATCCTTGTCATTGTGGCTATGCTGCTCAAGGTCATTGGCTTGGTCATGCTTGCTCATGGGGCGGCGACGTTGGATCTCGGTAAGATTAACGACGAGACGGCCCTCGCTGGAGCACTCGCTCCGTTTTTGTCAGCGCTTGCCAGTGCGGGCACAATTCTGACTGCTGGAGACTGGCTGCAGGTCATCGGAGCTGTGGTTGTCACTTACTCCTTTCAGTGGGGTGAGTACAGGGGGCGCTGGTTTTTTTGGGCGATGTTGATTCTCGCCTTGTTGGTTGTCTGGCAGCCTGTTGCCGGAACTGTTTTTGGCGTGTGGTGGTTTTGGTGCCTTGCTTGGACCCGCACTGAATTTTTCTCGAAACAGGGCATTCTCACCTCCCCATGAACAGCGATCCCTCTCCCATCTCCCGTCGCCATGCCCTGAAGGGCCTCCTCAGTGGTGCTGCGGGTGCCGCCGCCGTGCCGGGCCTCGCCGCTCCGAATCAAACCGAACCGGCGCCACCGGTGCATCCCTCACGGTTTGTCTTTCACGACCCCGATTTCATGGGGACGCTGAAGTTTCCGTGGGAAAAGTTGCTGTCTGCCGAAGAACTGGCCACCACGCAGGCCCTGGCCGATTTGATCCTGCCGAAGGATGAAACCTCGCCCGCTGCCTCCGAGGTCGGCGTTCCAGAATTTATCAATGAATGGGTCAGCGCCGATTATCCCGCACATCAGGAGGATCGTGAGACCCTGCGCGGCGGTCTCGGCTGGCTCAATACGGAGAGTTTTAAGCGCTTTTCGAGGCGTTTTGAGGAGCTGGGGGGCGATCAGCAGTCGCAGATCGTAGATGACATCTGCGGTGCGGCCAAAGTCAGCCCGGAGCACCATGTCGGGGCGGTCTTTTTCAAGCGTTTCCGCCAGCTCTGTATCGGCGGCTATTACAGCCACAGCCAGACCTGGAAAAGCCTTGGCTACGTGGGCAATATCACCATCGGCGGCCCTTATCCCGGGGTTTTGCCGGAGGTCATCGAGAAGCTGGGGCTTCAGGACGTGGTTTAGGCCCGGATTTGGGGCTGAAAAAGACTTCATTTGGAAGCAAAAAATCCCTTTGCTCACCCTTGCATCTTGCTAGTCTGAATGGGTCATCATCGAGCACGTTTCCGGTAGAGGTTTCATGGACGGATTCAGTCGATGGTCATCCCTTCAAATCCTATGTCCGAACAGTCTCCTGAGCAGAACGCTGCTTTCAATACCGGTGTGGCCGAAAACCAGGCCTACGGCGCCGATCAAATTCAAAAACTCGAAGGCCTCGAAGCCGTCCGGCTGCGGCCCGGCATGTACATCGGCGACCCCGATGAACGCGGCCTGCACCACTGCGTGTTTGAAGTGGTGGACAACTCCATCGATGAGCATCTCGCCGGCAACTGTAAAAACGTCTGGATCTCCATCCACACGGACGGCTCCATCACCATTCAGGATGATGGTCGCGGCATCCCGGTTGAGATGCATCCCAAGGCAGGCATTCCTACGGTAGAACTGGTGCTCACCAGCCTGCACGCGGGCGGCAAGTTTGGCGACGGCGCGTATGAGTTCTCCGGTGGTCTGCATGGCGTCGGTGCCAAGTGTACCAATGCGCTTTCCGACTGGTTCAAGTGCGAGGTCTTTCGCGATGGCAAGATCTACTCCATCGGGTTTGAGCGTGGCAAAACGACGGAGCCCCTGACGGTTCTCGGGGATCTGGATGATCCGAAGAGCACAGGCACCAAGATTTCCTTTTTCCCAGACGCCACGATCTTCACCGTCACCACGACGTATAACTTTGACCGTCTCCTTGTCCGTCTGCGGGAGCTCGCCTTCCTCAATCCCGGCATCAAAATCACACTCACTGACGAGCGCATCGATCCAGAGCGTCAGGAGGTGCTTTTCTATCAGGAAGGTGTGAAGCAGTTCGTGCGCGAGATGGGTGCGGACAAGGACAAGATCCATCCTGAACCTGTCGCACTTGCCGGTCGTCGCGAAGTGCCGATTGATGACAAGAAGAAGTTCATTCTCGTCGATTGCGTGCTGCAATGGAACAAGGGGCTCAATGAGCAGACGCTCTGCTTTGCCAATGCCATTCCGAATCCGGACGGCGGCGCACATTACAGCGGCCTCAAGACGGCACTGACCAAGGCGGTGAAGCAATACATCAACGTCAACCCGAAGAGCTTCAAAGAAAAGCTGCCCGACATCGAAGGCGATGACTGCCGCGAAGGCATGATCTGCGTGCTGAGCGTCAAGCTGACCAACCCGCGCTTCAACTCGCAGACGAAGGTGAAACTGGTGAACGGCGAAGTCGAAGGCGTGGTGAACTCCATCGTCTATGAAGGCCTGATGCGGTTCTTTGATGAGAATCCCGATACTGCCATCGAGATCATCAAGAACATCATCATCGCCGCAAAGTCCCGTGAAGCGGCGCGCAAGGCCCGTGAAGCCATCCGCAAGGATGCCATGAGCAGCGGTGGTCTGCCCGGCAAGCTGGCCGACTGCTCCGAGCGCGATCCGGCGAAGACCGAGCTGTTCATTGTCGAAGGTGACTCCGCCGGTGGCTCCGCCAAGATGGGCCGTAACCGCCACAATCAGGCGATCCTCCCGCTGCGTGGAAAGCTCATCAACACGGAGAAGGCGCGCCTTGAGAAGGTGCTGCAGAACAAGGAAGTTCAGACCATGATCACCGCCATCGGCACCGGCATCGGTGGCGACAGCGAGGTGGAGGGCTCCTTCAACATCGAGAAGCTCCGCTACCACAAGATCGTCATCATGACCGATGCCGACGTCGATGGCAGCCACATCCGCACGCTTCTGCTCACGTTCTTCTTCCGCCAGATGCCGGAACTCGTGAAGCGCGGCCACATCTATGTCGCGCAGCCGCCGCTGTATCAGGTGACGCGTAAAAAGCGTGAGGAGTATGTGCAGAGCGATGCCGAGATGGACGCCATCTTGCTCGAACTCGGCTCCGGTGAAATCAGCCTCCGCAACATTGCCGATGGCAGCAGACTTGCCGCCGACCGCCTCAAGTCGATCCTCGATCTGCTCGTGCCCGTGGCCAAATTTGCCGACATCATCCGCCGCCATGGCGCTGACTTTGAGCATTACCTCCAGGCCCGCGATGAAGCCACCGGAAACCTGCCGCATCACCTCGTCGTGATCCGTGAAGGCAACGAGGTCGACATTCATTACTTCCATAGCAACGAGCAGCTGGCTGCCTTCGCTCGTGAGAACAGTGACCTGCATCTCTTTGGCAATCCCGCTGCCGTGGAAGCCAATGGAAATAGCAACGGCAATGGTGCCGTGCCGAAATCACACCGTCGTGCGCGTCTCATTGAGATCCACGAAGCCCACGGCATGAAAAAGCGCTTCCAGCAGCTCGATGAACTCGGCCTGCACGTGGATCACTTCAGCAGCCAGGACAAGCCGCTCTTTGAGGTCATCGAAGGCGATGGTGACAACGCCAAGGTGCATCCTGTCTTCAGCATCCCCGGCATCCTCGACAAGGTCATGGAAATCGGCAAACGCGGCATGGAGATCAAGCGATTCAAAGGTCTGGGTGAAATGAACGCCAAGCAGCTCTTCGAGACCACCATGGACCCGAACAAGCGCACGCTGCTCCAGATCAAGCTCGACGAAACCAACGCCCAGGAAGCTGAACGCATTTTCACCATTCTGATGGGTGACGTGGTCGAGCCACGAAAGCATTTCATTGAAGAGAACGCCCTCAACGTCCGCAACCTCGACGTGTAGAGCGAATCAAGAGGCCAATTAGCTGAGATGGGCACGGTCGATCTACATGAACTTAAAGTCTACCAACTCGCGATGCGAGTTGGGGAAGACGTGTGGACTGTGACCGCCGGTTGGGAATGGATCACGAAGCAGACGGTCGGATTGCACTGGGTTCGCGCTGCCGATTCCATTGCGGCCAACATCGCCGAAGGTTACGGACGCGGCTGCGCCAAAGAGAATGTCAGATTTTGTTACGATGCCCAGGGCTCTCTCCGCCAGACTCAAACATGGCTCGAAAAGGCGACTGCTCGAAGGTTCGTCACCGAAGCTGTGGCCAGAGACCTCTCAATGAAACTCGACTCCCTCCGTCGCCAGCTCGACAGCCACATCGCTTCCTTCGATCTCACTCAACCCAACGCGGTTCGCGAAAATTCCAGAGACAGTTCCATTCATCTTCTGCCTCTTGAAGAGCTCTTCTACCCACGCCCTTCCCCCTGGAATAATTGACTTTTTGACGGCTCTGCGCCGCCAGCCCTGACCTTTCCCAACTCATGCAAGATCCCAACATTCGCCCCATCTCTGTCGCTGAAGAAGTGAAGAACTCCTTCCTCGACTATTCGATGTCCGTCATCATCGCCCGTGCGCTGCCGGATGTCCGCGATGGTTTGAAGCCCTCCCAGCGCCGCATTCTGTATGCCATGCATGAGCTGTCGCTCTATCCGCCGAAGAAGCACATGAAGTGTGCGAAGATCTGCGGTGACACCTCCGGTAACTACCATCCGCATGGTGAGGCGGTCATTTATCCGACGCTTGTCCACATGGGGCAGCCCTGGGCCATTCGTGAGCCATTGATCGATCCCCAGGGGAACTTCGGTTCCGTGGAAGGCGATCCTCCGGCAGCCATGCGATATACGGAAGCCCGCATGACGCATCTGGGCGGCACTTTGATGTCGGACATGGAGAAGGAGACCGTCGATTTCGTACCGAACTACGATGAACGTCTCACCGAACCGACGGTATTCCCGGCGGCGTTCCCCAATCTCATCGTCAATGGCGGCACCGGCATTGCCGTCGGCATGGCCACCAACATGCCGCCGCACAACCTCGGCGAAGTCGTGGATGCCGTGTGCTCGCAGATCGACAATCCGCAGATCACATGCACGGAGTTGCAGGCATTCATCAAAGGCCCCGATTTCCCGACGGGCTGCGTCATCCTCGGCACCAATGGAATCCGTGACTACATGGAAACCGGCCACGGCAGCGTGCGCATCCGCGGTCAGGCGGAGATTGCCGAAAACGGCAACCGTGAGCAGATCATCATCACCGAGATTCCGTTCAACGTGAACCGCGCAGAGTTGGTGAAACGCATCGCCGAACTCGCGAACGAAAAAGTCATCGCCGAAATCAGCGGTGTTCGAGACGAGTCGGATGAAAACACCCGCGTCGTCATCGACCTCAAGCGTGACGCTCGTGGTCAGGTCGTGCTGAACAATCTGTACAAGCACACCGCGCTGGAGTCGAGCTTCTCGATCCACATGCTCGCCATCGACGGTGGCAAGCCGCGCGTGCTGAGCATGAAGGACGCGATTGCCTGCTACATCGAGCATCGTCGCGAGGTCATCATCCGCCGCACGCGCTTCCTGCTGAAGCAGGCCGAGTTCAAAGCTGAAAAACTCGAAGCCCAGCTTCTTGCGCTCGGCCATCTGGATGACTTCATCAAGATCATCCGCGACAGCAAGAACCGCGACGAAGCCCGCGAGCGCCTCAAGGCTTATAACTTCTCCATCACCACCGCCGAACAACTCGGCATCATGATTCGCGGTCAGGCCAGCATCGTGGGAGACAGCTACATCTTCACTGACAAGCAGGTCGAAGACATCCTCGAACTCCGCCTCTACCAACTCGTTGGACTTGAGCGCGACAAGATCAAGGCGGATTACGACGATGTGCTCGTCAGCATCCGTGACTTCATGGACATCCTGGCCCGTGAAGCCCGAGTGCTGCAGATCATCAAGGATGAACTTCAGGCCATCCGCCTCAAGCACGCCACCCCACGTCTGACACGCATTGAGGCTGCCGAGGGCGAGATCGAAAACATCGATCTCATCCCGAACGACCCGACCGTCGTCACCATGACGCACATGGGCAGCATCAAGCGCACCGCTACCGCCGAATACCGCGTGCAGGGTCGCGGCGGCAAGGGCCTCAAAGGCATGGAAACCCGCGATGCGCAGGGCGAGGACGAAGCCACCGACTTTGTGGAGCGTCTCTTCAGCGCGCATCTGCACGACTTCCTGCTCTTCTTCACGAACACCGGCCGCATGTATGTGGAGCGTGTGCATCAGATTCCCGAAGCCTCGCGTACTGGCAAAGGGCGCAGCATCAAGAACATGCTCAATCTGCGCGCCGAGGAAAAGATCGCAGCCGTGCTCATCCTGGAAGCCCAGGGTCAGGAGGATGAAGCCATGTGGGCCGCTGACAAGTATGTGCTCTTCGCGACGAAGGACGGCACGGTGAAGAAAACCGCCCTCGAAGAATTCAAAAACTACCGCAAGGACGGCATCATCGCCATCAAGCTCGATGAAGGCAACGACCTTGTCGATGTCGTTCTCACTGACGGCAACAAGGAGGTCTGCCTCGTCACCCATGAGGGCATGTTCGCGCGCTTCCATGAAACGGGAGGTGACCCTGAATCACCGAATCTGCGTTCGATTGGTCGTAACACCGCAGGTGTTCGCGGCATCACCCTGGACGATGGCGACTACATCGTCAGCTGCATCACGAACGAGCCCGACACCATGGTGCTCGTCGTCTCTGAGAACGGTCTCGGCAAGCGTACTGCCTTCGATGAGTACCGCCTCCTCACCAATCGTGGCGGCAAAGGCGTGACCACAATGAATGTCACCGAGAAGACCGGCAAGGTCGTCGCTGCCAAGGCGGTGCATGACAAAGATGAACTCATGCTCATGACCACCAAGGGCCAGAGCGTGCGCATCCGCGTCTGCGACATCCGCGAAACCGGCCGCAATGCCCAGGGTGTCAAACTCATGGGGCTCAAGGAAGGCGAAACCATCCAGGACGTGGCCACCGTGGTTGCCGATGAGGCAGAGTCCACTGAGGAAGAAGCTGCCGTGGTGGAGCCAGCTCCAGACGCACCCGCCGCTCCGGAGGCACCAGCAGCGGAAGACACGCCTGCGGCGGAATAACATAAGGATTCGATGCAAAAGAGGCGCAGACATTCTGAGCCTCTTTTGACGTCCACGTCTGACGGATGGAATTAGCGGTAGAATGACGGCATGGGCATCGTTGAGATGCAGCATGATCCGACTGCCTATTTTCTTCCTGCTGTTCGTCTGCGCCACGCTGCAAGCTGCGCCATCGAAGCCGAATTTTGTCATCATTCTTGCGGATGATCTCGGCTATTCGGATCTGGGTTGTTATGGCAGTGAGATTGCGACGCCGAATCTGGACAAGCTGGCGGCGGGTGGGCTGAAGTTCACGCAGTTTTACAACACCGCACGCTGCTGGCCCACGCGCAGCGTGCTCATGACCGGGCACTATGCGCAGCAGATCGGCATGGACCCGCAGTATGGCAAATTCCCGGCGTGGGTGCGCACGCTGCCGCAGCGCCTCGCGCCGCTGGGCTATCGCAGTTACCATTCGGGCAAGTGGCATGTGAACAATGCACCGCACGTCGTGGCGGATGGCGGATTCACGCATTCGTATTACGTGGCGCAGCAGGACAATCATTTTCATCCCAAGAAGCATGAACTGGATGACCAGCCGCTGCCAGAGCCTGAAGGGGTGTGGTATTCGAGCATCGCGATTGCGGATCATGCGATCGACTTCCTCAAGGAGCACGCGCAGCAGCATGCAGGCGCACCGTTCTTCACCTATGTGGCCTTCACAGCCCCTCACTTTCCCGTTCAAGCACTGCCGGAGGACATTGCCAAATACAAGGACAGCTACACGAAGGGCTGGCCGACAACACGCGCAGCACGCTTCGAACGGCAGAAGCAGCTGGGCCTCATCTCGACGACCTTGTCCGATCCTGAACCGCAGATCACCGCACCCAGCGGCAAGGAGAGCGATCTGGAAATCCTCGGCCCCGGCGAGACGCGGCATGCGGAGCCATGGGACAGCCTGACCGCTGAACAGAAGCAGTTTCAGGCCACGAAAGAGGCCATCCATGCGGCGATGATTGATCGCTTGGATCAGGAAGTGGGGCGCGTGATCGCACAGTTGAAGGCCATGAACGCCTACGAGGACACGCTCATCCTGTTTCTCTCGGACAACGGTGCGAGCGCGGAGATCATGGTGCGCGGACTCGGGCATGATAAAAACGCGCCGATGGGCGCGGCGGCATCCTATCTCTGCCTTGGACCCGGCGGATCGACGGTATCCAACACGCCCTTTCGTCGTCATAAAATATGGACGCATGAAGGTGGTATCAGCACACCGTTCATCGCGCATTGGCCGCAGGGAATCAGTGGGAAGGGCGAGCTGCGGCACACACCGGGGCATGTCATCGACATCGTGCCCACGATTCTCGTGCTCGCCGGTGGTGACGTCACCGCCATGCCTGAGAACGCACCGCCGTATCCCGGGCGCAGTCTGGTGACCGCATTTGCAAAGGATGAGACGATCAGCCGCGACTTCCTGTTTTGGAATCACTCTGGAAATCGCGCACTGCGGGAAGGGGACTGGAAGATTGTCAGCGCCGCCGACAACGCCGATGCATGGGAACTTTATGACCTGAGCACAGACCGCGCGGAGTCGAACAACCTCGCTTCCAAGGAACCTGAGCGCGTGAAGGCGATGGCCGAACGCTGGGAGAAACTGGAGAAGGAATACGTCGCACAAGCCGGGCCGAAACCCGCAGGCAAGACGAAGAAGGGAAAGGGCAAAAAGGAATAGGGAAGCCTGCGTGCCTGCTATTCCTTGAAGGGAATGTTTTGCTCCACTTTGCCCGAGCGCGGGTCTCGATCCAGATGATGAACCAGAACGGCTTTGGCGCTGACTTTGCCGCAGCCGCCTTCGATCAGGCATTGGCGGATGGAAGCTTCCAGCCGGGACTGGATATCGGCTGGATCGACACCGGGTTGTATGACAAAGCGGCCTTCGATGGAACTTGGGCCCGTTTGGCAAAACTGGTAAGCGGCCACCAGTGGCTGGTGCTCCATGACCGAGAGAAACTTGGTGCCCACAAAAATCAATTTTTCAGGGGCATGAAAAGTGTAGGTCATGGCACTGCGCCCGCTCAGTTGATGGATGACTTTGAACGGCCAGCCTGCGGGTGGCGGGCCAAGCCGAACCCTGTCATCAATGCGATAACGCAGCAGCGGCAGTGCTGTGTTGAACAGCGGAGTGACGAGGGCGTGATCGGAGAGAGTCTCGGGCGGGGCTTCCTGCTCGTTTGGATCCACCGCTTCAAAAACCGCCAGGTCTTCAAAGACAACCATGTGATCCATGCCTGACCACTGGCGGGCGATGCCAAGAGACTCGCCGCAGCCATAGCCATTCATTGGCTCAATGCCCCAGGCTTGTCTGCACAGGGAACGAATGCCTGGTGTCAGGCCATCGCCGCCCGTGGAGATGGCGCCACTTTCTGCGGGGAGTTCCAGCCGAAGCGTTCCGTCGAGCTTGGCTTGTGCGAGACGCCCGATCAGTGATGCATAACCAATCAGAACAGTGGGCTTCATCTCATGGAGTTGATCAATGATCTCCTGCCAGGGGGCGGTGACACTGATTGGCCGGTAGTCACAAAAAAGTGAGCCAATCCATGGGCGTGTTTTCAGCAGGCTCGCTGACACGGATGGAGCCGAGGAGCAGATGAACGATGCTGCAACTGGGCGTTTTTTAAACAACGGCAGCCTCGGCGTCGCAGCATTCTTTGTCGTGGGCGCAGTGCGGATGGCATGGGCAGCGTGATTCCAGTCCACCGATGTGATGTCATTGGGAATGGCGAGGGCGGCGCCAGAGGTGCCGGAGGTCATGCTCACCATCCAGCGACCATGCATAAGCTTGCCCCAGTTATGCGGATTCTTTAGGTGCTGCTCAAGAGCGGCCCAGCGCAACCGTGGGTCTGGAACGATCTCATCCCAGTTCTCAACCAAAGCAGCTTTGGTAAGGACGGGAATGTCTGAGAGTGCGCAACGGTCGAGATCCAAGCCCGCCAGTTGACGACGGTAAAAAGGACTGGTGGCGAAAGCACGACGGGCAACTGAACGCCAGCGCCGCTCTTGAAGCGCGAGCATGTCGGAACGGCTCAGGCTCTGGGCATGACGGATAGACTTCGAAGCACGATAAAGATTCAACGTCCTGAGCATGGCTGTGATGTGCATCAACTTACGCAGTCTGCAAGAAGGAAGCCTGATGTGTTTCTTCATCGTGGGAGTGATGCACCACTTTATTCGTGCAATTTGAGCTCCTCGGTTTTAAACTGCCTGTGAGTTGAGAACAGACAACCACTGCTCCCCGTTGCCTTGCAACACGACTCTTTGTTCAACTACCATGGTCAGAGAAATTGAATTCAATTCCCATCGCAAAATCATCGAAGACTTTCGACGCGCATCCTATGGCGGCACCATCACCCATGTGCTGGATGAATTTGATGACGTGGCGCATCATTTTGCCCTGTTCGACAAACGGGACAAAGTGCTGGGTGTCACGCGGGTTTTACGCAGTGATGAGGTGAAGCAGTTCGAAATGATGCGTGAATCGCAGTTGAAGGATCTGGTGCTGCCGCCGGCCAAGCTCAGTTTGGAGCTTTCACGCGCATGCACCATCAAGGGAAGTGCGGGCATTCATCTGCTGAGTCTGTGCATGGGCATCAATGATTATGCAGTCAAAAACAATGCGGAGTATCTGATCACCAAAACGGGGAAGCATCTGCTGTCCCTGTACCAGCATTTTGGTTTCACCACGTTTGGCCCGCCTTTTGTCTCGGATTTCTTTGAGGATAAACGTCCCATTTATCCGATCATGTACCGCTGGACTGTCGTCAAAAGGGAGGAGCCTGAAGAGGAGGAGGTGCTGGTCTGGTGAGGTTCTGCTTCAGTCGGCCTCAAGCTGGCTGTGCAAAGGGAGTGGGATGAATTGCTGGAGCTTGCCCGAATGTGGGTCAGGCTCAATAAACGGCACCGCATGAGCGGCGATTGTCACCTTGTCACAGCCGCACGAATTCAGGTGGACACGCATATTGCGCAGTATTTCGGACGTGAGCTGCGCCACATCTGTTCCAGGCACAGGCATGCACAAACATTCCACACTGGAAGGACTGGTCTGGCGGGCCTGCCAGTTGATCACACGCGGATCGGTTTCGTGAATGCCAAAGACGTTCATCCCAACGATGACATGCTCTTCCGGTGTGTGGAAGGTGAAGGTCATGGCGCTGCGTCCAATGATTTTGTCGATGCTTCTGAATGGCCAGTTTGCGTGCACCGGTCCGAGCCGGACACGGTCATTCAGACGATAGCGCAATAATGGAAAAGCACGGTTGATGAGCGGTGTGATCAGTACGTGGTCTGAAATTTCACCTTCGGGCACGGGTTGATCCTGTGCATCGACCGCCTCGAAAGCGGTCAGATCTTCCAGGAGCATGAGTTGATCAACCCCTTGCCACTGGCGTGCTATCGCAGGCGATTCACCACTGCCGTAACCGTCCAGCGGTTGCAGATGAAATGCCTGCTGACACATCGAACGAATCCCCGGTGCCAAGACGTCGCCACCTGTCGAGATGCTCGATCCTGGCACGGTGAAATCCAGTTGGAGCCTGCCGTCAAGCTGCGCCCTGGCGAGGCGCTCGAGTATGGAGGCATAGCAGATGAGGACATTGGGTTTGAGCTTGTTGAGGCGCTGCAGAATGTCCGGCCATGAGGCCCCTGCATCTATGGCGTGGTGACTGCTAAACAAGGCTCCAATCCAAGGCCTGGTGTGAAACAGTGCTGCCGAAGCCGACGGCGCGGTTTCCCAGATGAAGGCCGCCATGCGTGGCCTGCGCTGAAAGGGGCTCCAGGTCAAAGGCTTGTGGCTCGTGGCAGTGGTGCCGTTGCGCGCAGCATGCACGGCATGCAGCCAGTCCACCGATTCCACGTCATGAGGTGTTATAATGGGGATGCCTGAAGTGCCCGAAGTTTGGCAGACCAGCCAGCGGCCTTTGAGGCGTCGGTTCCAATTGGCCGGATTTTCCAAATGCTTTTCCAAGGCCGCACGGCGCAGGCAAGGTTCCGCAACGATGTCATCCCAGTGCTCGACAAGCATGGATTTTGTCAGCGGTGGAATGTCTGCCAGTGAGCAGCGATCCACATCGACTCCAGCCAGGTGGTGACGATAAAACGAGCTCGTCTTCAGCGCATAACGAGCAAGTTCACGCCATCGACTTTCCTGCAACGCCAGCAGTTCGCCTCGCGTCATTGCTTGTGCGCGGCGCAGGGAACTGCGTGCGCGAATCAGAGTCCTCAATCGAATCACTAAATCCAATGGCTCATGATACGCTCTTTGTCCAAGAATCGAAATTCACTGCTTCATGCCACCGATCTTGCAGCCCTGCGCCTCAGGATGTGGTGAGGGAACCGCCTTGCCCGCAAGGATGGCATCAAGCGCGTCGCGGAGGTCCTGCGTGGTGGCGGCGCGCTGACGCTTGGTGGGGCCGAGGTAGAGGTCGTTGATGCGGCCTTTGTAAAGCGTCTCCGCTTTGGGTGACAGGACCACCACCTCCGGCGTGATTTTGGCCTGCACCTGCTTGGCCAGCGCCTGTTCTTTGTCGAGCAGCACGGTGGCTTTGAACTCCGAGAGGATGGCATGCTCCATCGCCACTTCATTCGTGATCTCCGGATCGGAGTGCACGAGGTAAACGACGACGCGGTCGCTGTAATCGGCGGTGATCTGGTTGATCTCCTTCATGAACGACTTGGTGGTCGGGCAGAACGGCGAGACGAAAAAGAGCACGACCGCTTTCTTCTCCCCTGTGATCAACGGATCATAGCTCTTGCCGTCGGTAGCCGGCAGTTCGAGCGCGGCAGCGAAGCCGGTGAACAGCAGTGAAAAGAGAAGCAGCCAGCGCATGAGCTTATAGCAGTTGAGCCACCGCCGCATCCAGAGAAGCCGCATCCTTGATGCTGATGACCTTCACGGATTTGTCGATCTTGCCCATGAGTCCGGCGAGGGTGGCGTCTGGGCCGAGTTCGATGAAGGTGGTGTGGCCTGCTGCGATGAGATGCTGCATGCTTTCCACCCAGCGGACGCTGCCGGTGACCTGGCTGGTGAGCGTGGAGCGAATTTCTTCGGGTGTGGAAACAGGCCGTGCCTCGAAGTTGCAGATGACGGGAACGCTCGGGCTTTGAATGGACGCAGAGGCAAGGGCCACGGCGAGTTTGTCCTGCGCGGTCTTCATCAAACGGCTGTGGTAGGCACCGGCGACGGGCAGGGGAATGGCGCGCTTGATGCCTTTGTCCTTGGATTTGGCGGCTGCATCGGCAATGCCTTCGGCGCTGCCGCTGAGCACGATCTGGCCGGGGGCGTTGAGATTGGCGACGTCCACATCGCACTCCTGGGCGAGTTCGCGGATGGCGGATTCCTCACCGCCGAGCAGTGCGAGCATGGCCCCCTTGGTGTTTTCGCAGGCTTCTTCCATGAAACTGCCGCGCTGAAAGACGAGGTTGAGGCCGGTGGCGAAGTCGAAGGTGCCAGCGGCGGCGTGTGCGGTGAATTCACCGAGGGAAAGACCCGCCGTGGCGGTGATGTTGAGCGCCGGGACCTTGCTCTTCAGCACTTCGAGGATGGCCAGACCGTGGGCATAGAGAGCAGGCTGGCAGCGGGATGTCTTGGTCAGTTCCTCCATCGGGCCTTCAAACATGATGTTTGAGAGCGAGTAGCCAAGGGTGGCATCGGCCTGGTCAAAGAGGGCGCGGACGGTGGGATAGCTTTCGGCAAGATCTTTGCCCATGCCGACTTTTTGGGCGCCTTGACCGGCGAAAAGGAGAACTGCGTTCATTCGGAGATGCGGGATACTGGATACTGGAGACTGGTTGTTTAATGAGTGAGAGGGAGCACTGAGCACGGTCCATGGGGCCGGTCAAGAGGTGGTCAAGAGGGCACGGATGGCCGGGCTTTGGGCGATGACCGCTGCCGCCAGGAGTTCTGGACCTCGCTGGATGGCTTCAGCCAGAGGCATTTCCTTGGGCTTGATGGCACAGAGGAGATCGAAGCGGGTGCGGAGCTGGTCTTCGGCCTCGATGGCTCCGGCAAAAGCAGCGACGGGTTTGCCAAGTTCGCGGGCCATGTCAGCAACACCCATGGGGCCTTTGCCATGGAGCGTCTGCGCATCCAACCGGCCTTCACCGGTAATAACGAGGTCAGCGGCGGCGATGCGTTCACGCAGATGGACGAGATCGGCGATCAAATCGAAACCGCTGGTGAGTCTGGCTCCGCAGAAGGTCATGAGACCAAAGCCGAGTCCACCGGCAGCTCCTGCGCCGGGAATGTTGCGGTTATCGACGCCGAGATCACGTTTCGCGATGTCTGCGAGGTGCTGCAGCCGGTTCTCGAAGAACTCGAAGTCCGTCACACCCTTCTGCTTGCCATAGACCTGGGTGCAGCCATGCGGCCCGAGCAGGGGATTGTTCACGTCACAGGCGACGAGGGTTTCAGGGAACGCAGTGTCTGGCGGTTCGATCCTGGCCAGCCGATCCATGTTCACGATGATGGGTTCCAGCGGTGCGCCAGAAGCATCGAGGAAGCGAAATCCCAGCGCTGCCGCCATGCCGACGCCAGCGTCATTCGTGGCACTGCCCCCGATGCCGATGACGATGCGCTGCACGCCTCGTTCCATGGCATCCTGCAGCATCAAACCCGTGCCGTGGGAACTGGCTGTGGCCGGATTGAGCGGAAGGTCACTGACCATGGCGAGACCGGAAGCGGCGCTCATTTCCATGATGGCTTCCAGGTGACCCTCGGCATGGACGAGTCCATAGCGGGCGGTGACCGGGCGGTTTTGGGCGTCAAAGGTGGCGGTTTCACACCATTCGCCGTTCAAAGCGGTGACAACGGCTTCTGCCATGCCTTCCCCCCCGTCAGCGATGGGGCAAAGGTCGCAGACGACCTCAGGCTGGGTCTGATTCAGCGCCGAGGCGATGGATTGAGCGGCCTCGGTGGCCGGGATGGAGCCTTTGAACTTGTCGATGGCGATGAGAATGCGCATGGGCCGCTTAAAATGGCGAGAGGTGGCAGGCTGCCAAGAGTTTAAGGCGCTGCGCTTGAACGTGGGATGTGCCGGACGCGTTCACATGGACCGATACGGACGTTGAACCTTCCCAGAACCCATTTCGCCCTCCAAGCCACCTCATTGAGCCGCCTGACTCTTTGACAGCGAAGCCTTTGACCTCAACCACCCTTTGTCAGGGAATTGTAAAAAACCTTGAATTCACCTTGCTTTAACAACGTTATTATTATTAATTTTATAGTAATTATGTCGATCGCAGCCCTGGCAGAGATCAGTTCACCCCTGATCGCATCCAGCACAGACCGCTCCGCCAGGAGTGGTTCAGAAGGAACCATGCCTCAGCCCAACCGTTTCGAACAGGAACAGATGGAGCTCAACCTGCGCAATGCCCGCATGGGAGCCTGGTTTGTCATGGTCCTCGTACCACTGTGCAGTGTCCTCGACTGGATGGCCTATCCGGCCGATTACTGGCAGTTTTTGGTGCTTCGTCTGGCCTGCGCGGCGAGTTGCGTGCCTTTGCTCCTGGCGCTGAATGGATCGCTCGGGCGCAAATACTGCCGCGCCTACCCGATCATCCTTCCTCTGCTGCCAGCGCTGATGATCTGCTTCATGATCTACCTCAGCGGTGATCCCGGCTCCGGCTATTACGCGGGCCTGACGCTGTGCATCGTCTCGACGGCCTTTGTGTTCCACTGGACGTTCCGCGAGATAGGCATCACGCTCGGTCTGGTGGTGCTGGCCTACTTTGCCGCAACGCTGCCAAATCTGCATGCCGGGCAGGACACACGGGCGCTGGGGATTTTCGTGAACAACACCGGCTTCATTCTGCTGAACTGTGTGGTGCTTTATTTCGGCAGCCGTCAGCATCATGCGATCCGCCTGCGGGAATTCGCCAACCGCTGCAAGGTGGAGGATCAGCGCGAAGAGCTGGCCGCACGCAATGAGGAACTCACCGCCACGTTGAAGCGCCTGCGCGAAACTGAAGCCCAGCTGGATCAAAGTGAAAAGCTCGCATCCATCGGCCGACTCAGCGCCGGTATTGTGCATGAGATCAACAACCCGCTGAACTACGTGAAGTCGGCGATCTATTTGCTGAAGAAAAAGGGCAAGGCGCTGCCGCCTGAAATCGCCGAATCCTTCACCAGCATTGCCGAAGACATTGGCGAGGGCATTGACCGCGTGGCTGCCATCGTGTCGGATCTCCGCACCTTTGCACATCCGGAAAATCGTGGTTCCAGACCGGTCGATTTACAGGAGATCTCGCGCAAGACGTTGCGCCTGCTGGCAAAAGAGATCGGTGACCGCGGAGTGCGGCTGGTGGACGAGATCCCGGCTGGCATCATCGCTCAGGGGGATGAAAACTACCTCATTCAGATTTTACTCAACCTCGTCCAGAACAGCCTGGATGCTCTGGCGGATCGTCCATCTCCCACCATCTGGCTCAAAGCCTGCGAAACGGCAAACGGTGTTGATTTGATTGTGCGGGACAACGGCACAGGCATACCGAAGGAGAATCTCTCGAAAATCTTTGATCCCTTTTTCACCACCAAGCAGGTGGGGCAGGGCATGGGCCTGGGACTGAGCATCTGCTTCCGCATGATTCAGAACATGGGCGGCGAAATGAAGATCGACACAGCGGTGGGCAGCCACACGCAGTTCACCCTGAGCCTGAAGAAACCTGAGAACACCTGAAACTGATGCCGAGCACGCTGCTATCGCCTTATCACATTCTCTACGTCGATGACGAGGAGAAGGCGTTGCATTACTTCAAGGAGATCTTCGGTGATGAGTACACGATCCACATCGCCAACAATGCGATGGATGGTTATCGCATCCTGCAAAATTACGGACCGCAGATTGGCCTGCTGCTCACGGACCAGCGCATGCCGGGGCCCAGCGGCATTGAGTTGATGGAGCATGCCCGCAAGCTCAATCCCAATCTGGTGCGCATTCTCGTCACGGCCTACACGGATTATCAGGCGGCGGTGGACGCGGTGAACTCCGGGCGCTGCTTCCGCTATCTGCACAAGCCCTGGGATCCGGATGAACTCGGCGTCGTGATCAAGCATGGGCTTGATTACTACAATACGCTCATCGAGCGCGAGCGTCTGCTGGTGGAGAAGGCGGAGTCCGTGCGCAACATGCTCTCCGCAGACAAAGTTTCCGGCCTCGGCATTCTGGCAGAAGGTTTGAACCATCACCTGCGCAATGCACTCACCGTCGTGCGTGCCTTCATTGATCTGGCGCCAATGAAACTGATGGAGGAGATCGGCGGCGCTCATCCACGTGATCCTTCTTTCTGGATTGATGTGCAAAATCAGGCGCAGTCACAGCTTGAACGCATTCAGTCCATGCTGGCCAAGCTGGCCGAGGCCTCGCACTCCAAACGTCTGGAACGCAACGATCAATGCCATCTCGGCAATGTGATCAATGAGATGCTCGAAATGTTTGCCGCGCAGATGCAGGAAAAAAATCTGAAAATTGAGGTCTCAATCGACCCAAGTCTGCCACCCGTCATGGTGCATGCTGCGCGCTTCCGCCTGATGTGGCGATTGATCTTCATGGAGGAGCTCACGCACCTCAGCCCCGGCGACAGCATTCACATCAGCGCCAAGCTCAGGCAGGATGCGAAAGGTCAGAAGCACCTGGTGATGTATGTGCGTGACACCGGTGTCTGGGAGGGCGCGGACAAGCCGGTGAACTTGTTTGATCCCTTCTACACCCGTAGCCGCAAGCCGGATGACTTCGGTGTGAACATGATGGCCTGCTACGTCACAATGCACCTGCATGGCGGCACCGCCGAGGCGCGCCATCTGGAACCACGCGGACTGGAGCTGGAATTCAGCCTGCCGGTCGAAACCAACATGGAGCCCAAGAAGGAGGAAGATTTCTTCCGCAGCCTGCTCACCCACGAAGAGCGCTGGAAACTGCGTGATGAGATGGTGGCCGCGTAGGAACGCCTACGCGTTCACCCCAGCTTCCAACCATCACGCGGCACACGACTCAGGAAACGATTCGCGTCCTCATTGTTCGTGATGCGCATGGCTTTGGCATCCCAGAGAATTTTGCCACCAGCGCGATGCGCAACGTTGCCGAGGTGATTGGCCTCGGTGAGCGGACCCGCATAGCTGAACGGGCTGCCGGTAGGCGTGCCGTTGCGGATGGCGGCGAGGAATTCGGCGTGCTGGCCGGGGGAGTCGGCGATGAAAGGTTTCGGAGCCTGGAAGTCTTTGAACGTAGCTTCGGGCAGGAGGATGTGCTTGCCGTAGTCGGAGAGCAGCATGCCTTTGTCGCCAATGAAAAGGACACCGCTGTTCCACTTGCTGATGAGGGGATCATTCTTCCACACGTCGGGTTTGTCCGCGCCCTGATGCCAGTGGAGCTTGCAGGCAGGCATGTCGCCACGTGGACCGTACTCATACACCGCGTGCATCGAAGCCGGGGCGATCTCAGGATGCGGAGGCGGGCCAAAGGCTTCGATGCTGAGAGGTGCATCGAGCTTGAGCGCCCAGAAGGGGAGGTCGTTCCAATGGCTGCCGAGGTCGGACATGGTGCCATTACCGAAATCCCACCAGCGGTACCACTTGGGACCGGGGAAATAAACGCTGCTGTAAGGACGCATCGGCGCAGGGCCGATCCACAGGTCCCAGTCCAGATACGGCGGCGGTGTTTCTACAACTGTGGGACGCTCAGTGACGTAGATGATGTCGCCGTTTTTCTTCGAGTCTTCCTCGCTCTGCAAACCCCAGGCGCGCGAGACGCACACATGGGCCTCGCTCACTTTGCCAATTGCGCCGCTTTGAATCAGCTCGACCACGCGGCGGTAGTTTGGCATGCCGTGAATCTGCGTGCCCATCTGCGTGACGACGCCCGCCTTGGCCGCAGCCTCGGTGATGAGACGTGCTTCGGCGACGTTGTAGGAGAGCGGCTTCTCACAATACACAGGCTTCTTCATCAGCAGCGCAGGCAGGGTGGCATAGGCGTGCGTGTGCTCGGTGGTGCTGACAGCGACGGCGTCGATCTCGCCTGCACTTATCTGATCGTAGAGCTTGCGGAAGTCGCGGAACTTCTTCGCTTTGGGAAACGCGGCACCTGCACGGTCAAGGTTCTCGCCATTCACATCGCAGAGAGCGACGACGTTTTCACGAGGTTCGATGGCTGGCGGCGGCTGTGCGCCAGCGTCGGGCTTGCCGGCATTTTTGCCACGTGGCGGCGTGTACAACGCGACACCGGTGAGTTCCTTGATGTTCGCTGCACCGCGCCCACCGACACCGATGAAGACGAGGTTCAGTTTGTCGTTCGGCGAGCGTGAACTGACGATGGCGGGAAATCCCAGGGCCGCAGCGGCGCTGGCGCTGTGGGCGAGGAACTGACGACGGGACGAAACGGGTTGGCTGGCACTCATGGTTGTCTCCTTACAACGCTCGTCGCAGCCAGAGTTTCAGAGGAATCGTCAAGTTGACGCCTCAATCACTCCGCCTTCTTCTTTTTTCCTTCTCCAGGTTTCTTCGGCTCATTGAGCGGCTTGTCGGGATCATACTTCGGATTGCGCTCGGGAATCTGAGCGCCGGAATCTTTGAGCCATGCCATGAGCTTGTCATGCAGTTGCATGGCGCGCACGGAATCGAAGGGAGCACGGTTGTCCACTTCACCGGCGTCGAGTTTCAGGTTGTAAAGTTCGACGTGGTTGTCCTCATGGAAGAGAATGAGCTTCCAGTCGCCTTCGCGAATGGCGCTGTATGGCATGGCGCTGCCGGGATGGTAGTGCGGGTAGTGCCAGTAGATGGCGTCGCGGGCGAGGGTGTCCGTGCCGCCGAGCAACGGCAGCATCGACTCACCATCGACGATCTGATCCTTCTTGAGCGGCGTCTGCGTGGCCGCGAGCAGCGTGGGAACGGTGTCATAGGTGATCACGGGCACACCGCAGGTGCTGCCGGGTTTCACTACGCCGGGCCAGGCAACGATAAGCGGGATGTGCACGCCGCCTTCATACGCACTGCCTTTGCCAAGACGTGCTGGACTGTTATCGGTGGGACCGCGCGACCAGCCTTGCGGACGCACGAGATGGCTGAGGCCGCCGTTGTCGCTGGTGAAGAGGAAGAGGGTGTTTTCGGTGAGCTTCAGTTCATCCAGTTTGGCGCGCAGCTTGCCCACGCTGTCGTCAATGCTCTCGACCAGCGCTGCATACACGGGGTTGCTGTGACCGCCGACACCCTTCTTGGCCTGATACTTCGCGACGACTTCCGGCTTGCCCATGATTGGTGTGTGGACGCCGTAGTGCGGGAGATAGACGAAGAACGGCTTGGCCTTGTTCTTCTCAATGAATTTAACGGCTTCATCCGTGAGGCGGTCGCTCAGAAATTCATCCTTGGGACCATCCGGCAGCGTGGCGATCTTGTAGGGCGAGAAGTAGTTCGGCGGGGAACCCGCGTGGGTGCCGCCGATGTTCACATCGAAGCCCTGCTTGGTGGGATAAAAATCTTCCTCCCCAAGATGCCATTTGCCGATGCTCGCCGTGGCATAGCCGCGCGTCTTGAGACGTTCGGCGATGGTTGCCTCCTCCAGCGGCAGCTGCATCGTCCACTTCGGAATGAGCAGACGGCCATTGTCCGGCACATGACCGGCGATCCAGTCGGTGATGTGCAAACGGGCAGGCGTTTTACCCGTCAGCATGGCTGCACGTGTGGGCGAGCACACGGTGCATGCCGCATACGCCTGCGTGAAGCGCATGCCTTCCTGCGCGAGTTTGTCGATGTTCGGAGTCTCATAATACTTCGATCCATAGCAGCCCAGATCCGTCCAGCCCATGTCATCAACGAGCACGACAATGATGTTCGGCGGCGGCCCCGCTGGCAACTGCGGCACCACAGGGACTTTCACCGGTGGCGGCGCGATGGGCGGCAAAGGGGCAGGCGGAGCGGCTTCTGCAGATGTAGCGGGTGAAGCCGCAGGCCCAGATGCGGCTGACGCTGGAGCAGGCGGTGTTGCTGAAGGGGTTGGCGTTGGGGAGGCTCGTGCGACCGGAGTTTCTGGCACCGGTGGAGCTGGATTTACCGAAGGAGTTTGGGCGGTCAAAAGACCTGCCATGCAAAGGAAGGTAGCGAGAAAGCGGTGCATGAAATAACGGGCTGAGGAATGAATTGAGACGCTGTCTCATCTTCTACCCCCTGACAAGAACTTATGTGAAACGGGAGCGGATTTTCCGGGCGGAGATTATGCGGATGGTATTTTGATCAGATGGAGCGGATCGCCTGTTGGCCGATTCTCCCCGCGCAGTGCATTTCAGAAGCGAATAAAAGCTCGAATTCTGGCTCATCGCACTTCGACAATTCTCTGATCTGAAGACAATGCGGCTTCGATGGAAGGCCAGATTTGCTCAAGCTTGGAAAGCAAATGCTGGGTCCGGCAATTGCCAAGTCGTAGCCAGAGCAGTTGTCCCTGTTCTCCCGGACGTGTCGCCAAGATAAAAAAATCTTCGTCCTTGGAAACAATAATTCGATTTTCTGAGAGAGCCTCAGCCCAAATCTTGCGATCATCAGTCTGCCCTTGGCCACGATCCAAAACATGAATGGCATCATGGCCTTTGGCACTCAGCCAGCGGGCGAGGGCTGCAGGCAGTTGATTGTCCACCAGGAATTTCACGCGGCGATGGCCAGAATCGTGTGATCTGTCTGTCGTGCCGCATAGGTGAGCGCAGCCTTAATGTCGTCGGCTTCCAAAAAGTCGTAGTCCTGCAGAATTTCCTCGTGGCTGGCACCTGCGGCGATCAGTTCGAGAATGTCACTGACACGAATTCGATAGCCACGGATACAAGGACGCCCGCCACATTTTCCGCTTTCGATGGTGATGCGATCCAGCAGGTTCATGGGAGGAAGATTGCTCATGCAGCCAAAAGAGTCAAGACGGTGAAGTCTTGACTCCACAAAGCGCACCTTGGCTTCTTCGTATCACCGGATTTTCGCGTCCGGAAGTTCGCTCTTCACGCCTTCATCCAGCGGCATCTTGTCCGTCTGCGCATCGAGGCCGGTGGCGAGCATGAGTTTGGCGAGTTCGGCTTGAAGTTCCTTCACCTTGCCAGCGAGTTCGGGCTTGCTGATGAGGTTCTTGGTTTCGCCGGGATCTTTTTTCAGATCGTAAAGTTCGGCCATGTGCTTGTCGGGGCTGCCATCACCATGAGGGTAGTGGATGTACTTCCAGTCGTCGGTGCGCACGGAGCGGACGTTCGGGGTGTAGGGGAACTGCTTCTCGTAGTTGTAGTGGTAGAACCAGCTTTGACGCCAGTCGGCATCACCGCTTTGCACGAGCTTCACGAAGGATTTGCCGTGGATGTTTTCCAAGGGCGGCGCACCGCAGAGCGCGAGCAGGCTGGGTGCAACATCAACGGTGAGCACCTGCTGCGGGATGATCTTGGACTCCTTCGTGAGCTGCGGATATCGTACAATGAGGGGAATGCGCAGGCTGGCCTCGTGCGCGGTGCGTTTGTCCACCATGCCGTCTTCGCCTTCGAGCAGACCGTTGTCGCCCATGAAGACGATGATGGTGGTGTCGAGCTGCTTGGTTTCTTCCAGCCAGGCACGCACGCGGGCGAAGCTGTCATCCACACTCAAGACGGTGCCCCAGTAGCCGTGCACCATGTTTTCGAAATCTTTGACGGCATCCGGGCTGTCATCAGGGAATTTTTTCCGCCACTCAAACAATGGGCCGTAGATGCCATGCCAGGTGTAGAGGCGCTGTTTGATCCACGCGGGCTTGTCATCCAGCATGAAGGCCGTGGCCGGGTAGGGGACGCGCACATCGTCAAAGCTGTGTTCATACTTCGGCTCCGGTGTGTAAAAGCTGTGCGGGGCCTTGTGGCCGATGCAGGCGCACCAGGGTTTGTCCGTGCCCTGCTGCTTGAGCCAGTCCAGCGCGAGATCGGTGACGATGGTGGTGTAGTAGCCTTTGATGACCTCACGCTTCTTGCCATTGAGGTTCCACTCGGTGTCATAGTATTTGCCCTGGCCCTTGTGAGTCACAAACATGTCGTAGCCGGGACGCGGATCGTCGTTGTTCTCGCCCATGTGATACTTGCCGAAGTAGGCGGTGGCGTAGCCCGCATCGTGCAGCACGGAGGGGAAACTGCGCAGCGTGGCGGGGTACTCGGTGAAGTTGTCGGTGACGCCATGCGCATGCGCATAGAGGCCGCTGAGGATGGAGCCACGGCTCGGCGAGCACAGCGAGGTGGTGCAGAACATGCTGGCAAAGCGCACGCCTTCATTCGCCAGGCGGTCGATGTTCGGCGTCTTCACATGTTTCGAACCATAGCAGCCGAGTGCATCCGGGCGGATGTCATCACACAGAATGAAGAGCACGTTGGGCCGCTGAGCAGCGAATGACGAGTGCAGCAAAACGAAGGATGAAAACAGCAGGGCAAGGAGTCGGCTCATGGTTGGAGTTCTCAACGAAGGGATGCCAGCGTCTTTGTCAAAAAGGAAAGGCCGCGCCTTGTGTGGCGTTTTCCTTCACGCCATGACCAACCGCCGCTCCTTCCTCAAACAGTCCGCCGCCGCTTCCACCGGCGTCTTCTACATCGCCAAAACCTCCTGGGCCCAGAAAAGCCCCGGTGACACCATGAACGTGGCCGTCATCGGCTTCGGCGGGCGAGGTGGCTCGCACATCAGCGGCTACAACAAGCTCAACAAAGAGGGCGTGCGCGTCGCGGCACTGTGTGATGTGGACAGCAAGACCCTCGACAAAGGACTGGCGTCTTACGACAAAGAAAAAATCAAAGTCACCGGCTACAACGATCTGCGGAAGCTTTTGGAGAACAAGGACATCGATGCCGTGAGCATCGCCACGCCCAACCACTGGCATGCACTGGCCACGATCTGGGCCGTGCAGGCGGGCAAGGACGTCTATGTCGAAAAGCCCGTGTCACACTGCGTGTGGGAAGGCCGGCAGATGGTCAAGGCCGCACGCAAATACAGCAAGATCGTGCAGACCGGCACGCAGTCGCGCTCCAGCCGCAAAGGCATCGGTGAAGCGGTGAAGTATGTGCAGGATGGCAATCTGGGAAAGGTCCTGCTCGCACGCGGCCTGTGCTACAAACGCCGCCCCAGCATCGGCAAGACCGAAGGCCCGCAGCCGGTTCCTGAAGGCATTGATTACGATCTCTGGTGCGGTCCCGGCCCGAAAGGTCCGCTCATGCGCGCGAAACTGAAGTACGACTGGCATTGGACCTGGGCCTACGGCAACGGCGACCTCGGCAACCAGGGCATCCATCAGATGGACATCGCACGCTGGTTCCTTGGCGAGATGGAATTGTCCCCCAGCGTGTGGAGCGTGGGCGGCCGCCTCGGTTATGAGGATGACGGTGAAACGGCGAACACGCAGATCATTTACCACGGCTATGAAAAGGCACCGCTCATCTTTGAAGTGCGCGGCCTGCCGGACGCGAAAGACGGCAAGAACATGGACAAACTCATGCAGACCAGCAAGGGCGTGAAGTTTCAGCCCCTTGCCGGCAAAGATGGCAAAGAAGGCGTGACCGGTGCTGGCGTCGGCGTCATCATCGAGTGCGAAGGCGGCACGGTCGTGGTGCCGAATTATTCGGGTGCCGTGGTCTTCGACAAGGAGGGCAAGGAAATGACGAAATTCGAAGGCAGTGAAGATCACTTCAAAAACTTCATCAACGCCTGCCGCAGCCGCCGTGTGGATGACCTGCACGCCGACATCCTTGAAGGCCATCTCTCCAGCGCCCTGTGCCACACCGCGAACATCAGCTATCGTCTCGGCAAGCAAGAGAAGCCTGCTGCCATTCTTGAACAGATCAAAGGCGACTCATTTGGCACGGAAAGCTTCCAGCGCATGCAGGAGCATCTGGGCAAAAACGAGGTCGATCTTACCAAGGACATGCTGACCCTCGGCCCGGTCCTCAAAATGGACGGCAAGACCGAGCGTTTCATCGATCAGGATGATGCCAACGCCATGCTCAAGGACAAGTATCGCGAGCCGTTTGTGGTGCCGGATGAGGTGTGAGGAGATGGTTCAAACCTCATAGGCTGATAGCAGCCGCAACTCCAAAGACGCTCCGCGTGGCCGCAGCCCCCATATGGACTGCGGTCGCGTAGCGAGGAACGAGCGCAGCTACCGCTTTCGATGGGTCATGCATGCTCACGCGTGCCACGAGACATTCGAAAGCGGAAGCCTGTGACTCTTCGTGGGCCGTGTTAGCCTGCGCACGCCACGAGACGCTCGAAAGCGGAAGCTACACCTTTTCAGGGTTGCTCAGCCGCACTCCAAAGATGTGCCGCGATGGCAGCAAACCTCAATTCACAACCCCGCCCAGCATCTCCCCATATGAGAAGTCGCTGACGTACAAGCTGACTCGTACGGCGGCGCCTTCCTCCAGTGGAAAGTCAGGCAGTTCCTTCTGGATGGTGCCGAAGATTTCTTTGCCATTCGGCAGCACCGCATGGCAGGTGCGTGGGCTGAGCACACGACGAATCGTGGCCACGGTTTCAACTCGGTGGGCGATCTCCATCACTTCGTCACGGGAATGGCACGGCGTGCCGGGGGTTCATTGCTGACAGGAGCCTTCTGCTTCCAGTCGATCTTCGCGGATTGAAACAAGGTGCGTGCTGTGATGAGGTCCACCGCACGTTGCAGCACGGTATCCGAGGGCTTCCGCTCATCCTCCGGCAGGGCTTGACCGGCGGAACGCTTGAGATAGGAATCGAGTTCGGGATTGGTGTTCGCGACGAGTGCGGCTTCGTTGAAGCGCGGGCGCGGCTTGTCGATGATCGAGCTTTTCACGTCCGCTGCATCAGTGGAGTGATACACCTGGCGTTTGAGACTGGTCAGCATGGAGATCGGGAAATCAGGCTGCAGGCCCTTTTTAAACACCGAACTGTCGTCCTCCAGCAGTACCTCGGCACGGGCAAACCGCAGGGACCACTCGGCATCCACCGGCACTGTTTCATAGCGCACCGCTCCGCCGCGTGTGGGAGCGCCGATCAAGAGCGCCTGCTTCCGACGGCGCAGCACGGCGGCCATGGTTTCACCGAGGTTGTTGGTTTCATCATCGACGAGGACGAGCAGCTGCTGTGTCCACACGGGCTCGCGCGAATTCGTTTCGACCTCGGAGGACGTCTGCCCCATCTGTTTCATTTTAAACAGCACTTCGCCCTTGGGCACAAAGAGGCTCAGCATGTCCGCCGCGTCATCAAAGTCCCCAGGCGGGGCCGGACTGCGCAGGTCGAGGATGAGATATCCGACCTTCTTGCTCACAAAGTCACGCAGATGCTGTTCCAGTTCCTTCGTTTCGAGCTGTGTGAATTCACGCGGGCGAAGGTAGCCGATCTGCGGTGTGAGCAGCTCGGCCTGCACGCCCGTGCGTGCGCCGGATTTGGCTTCACTCGTGCGCGGCACCAGTTCGGCACCGAAATCAAGACGCTGTAGCAGACCAGAAAGGGCGGCACGGTTCAGCACATCAAATGTCAGGTCGCTGCTGCGGATGTATTCCTTCTGGAGAATGCGAAACGCCGTCTGAATCCCTGCCTGGCTGACATCCTTCGTCTCCGTGCTGCTGGCGGCAAACACGGAGGAGGTGAAAGTCAAAAAGAGGGCGAGTCGTCTCATGTGTCGGTCTGCTGGAGATGATTGAGAGCATGTACGGGGCCTGCGCCAGCACTTTGCCACATGAAATGCTGGGCGATGGCCCGACTGACAAACTCCTTGGCTGTCGCGACGGCATCATTCAGGCCCATTTCATACGCCAGACCGGTGGCGATGGCGGCGGAAAACGTGCAGCCCGTGCCATGCGTGCGCACCCCCGGCGTGCGTGGGGCGGTGTGCCAGAAAAGCTCGCTGTTCAGGCAGAGGACATCGGCGGCGTCTCCCTGCAGGTGCCCGCCTTTGACCAGCACGGCGGCATCAAAACGCTCGCTCAGTTCAAGGGCGCAGGCCTCCATGGCTTCGGTGTCGGGGACCTCGCGATCCCACAGCACGCGGGCTTCGTCCAGATTCGGCGTGATAAGCGAGGCAAGCGGAAGCAGTTCGTCGATCAGGGTGCGCACGGCGGCGTCTTCGAGCAGTTTGCCGCCACTGGTGGCGATCATGACCGGGTCAACGACCAAGGGGATGAGCCCATGGCCGAACTGCAGCCAGGTTTTGGCCACCGCCTTCACCTGATCCCGACCGCCGAGCATGCCCGTCTTCGCAGCGGCAATCGGGAAGCCGCCAAACAGCACACGGATCTGATCTTCAATGAACTCCGCATCCATTAAGCGCACCTGCGAAACGAGGCCGGGCGTCTCAGAAACCACACCCGTCAGCGCATTCAAGCCGTAGCCGCCGAGGGCTGAAATGGCCTTCAAATCCGCCTGCACCCCCGCTCCGCATGAAGAATCTGAACCTGCAATGGTGAGTACGACGGGAGGGGAGGACATGGTGGCGTCCGCGAATGGTACGAGCCCGGCTGCTTTTTGCAAATGATGCGTCGTCGTCTTTCGACGGAGCGGAATGGAATCACGCCCCCCGCTCAGAGCCATCTCGCCGGGTGAAGTTGCAGCCATATTCGCCAGAAGATGCAGTAGGGCGTTGTAGCGCTGTCCATCACTAAACGAGGCCATGTGTAGCCATAGGATTTCCCAAACCCCGGCTTGTGGCATTCAGCGTATGAACTAAACTCGTGCATGAATTTCGATCCGTTGCCAGGACTCACGGTCACGGTGGACAGCATCGCCTACGACCCCACACGGCCTGCTCCTCCGGACAGGCCGCACCCGTTTGTGTATCATCTGTCGATCCACAACGACTCACCCGACATTGTCCGCATCTTTGGCCGCAAATGGATCGTGCGTGACACCGATGGTGACACCATGGTCGTCGAAGGCGACGGCGTCGTCGGCCAGTTCCCCAATCTCTCCCCCGGGGAAACCTTCAGCTACAATTCGTATCACGTCATCAAGACCGAAAGCACCGCCACCGGCTCCTTCTTCGGCACCACCCCTGACGGTCGCCGCGTCTGCACGAAGATTCCGCCGATTGAGATGCATCCGCCGTTGATGGCGTAGGGCAAGGAGCGGCACTTGCCAAGTGCCGTAAAAGATCAGGGAAACTGTGCTCCTTCAACGCCCTCGCCAAGGAGCTTTAAGAACGCCGTTTCCAAGCCGGGACTTGGGGGACGCCTCACTCCTTCTCACACACAATCCGAAACCCGACGCTGTCGAGGTGCACGTTGTACGGATCAGGACCGCGAAATGACGCCATCAAGCGTTTCTCGCTGCCCGTACGGAAGGCGCCACCACGGACGATACGCAAGGTATTGTTCGGCGGATCATACCAGCCATCGACCCATTCCCACACGTTGCCGGCGAGGTCGTGGAGGCCATTCGCATCGGCAGGATAACTGCCCACGGGCGCGGTATCAGAATAGCCATCATCCATCTCCAGCCACTTGGCGTCGTAGCTGTTGTGATACTTTTTGCCGAAGGCCTCGTCGCAGAAATTACCGACGGTCTTTGAGAGTGGAGCCTTGCCCCAGTGATGGACACCCGTGCTGGGCGGTTGCTGATTGGGGGCGATGTCCGGCTTCTCCTGCAAACCTGCCAGCACGCTCCACTCCTGATCGGTCAGCAGGCGATACTTGCGACCTTCCTTCTTGCCCAGCCATTCACAGAAGGTCTGCGCCTCGGTGAAGCTGACATTGATCGCGGGATGATCGGGCGTTTGCGGGAAGTCAGGCTTCTTCCATTCGGCGTTCGTCGCGGTGGCGAACGGCTGATAATCCTTCACCCGTGTCTCATAGCGGCAGACCAACACACCGATGCTCGCCACGCGCACAAACGGCATCGCCAGACTGTTGGAGAATGCCGTTTCGATCTTGGCCGACTGCGCGCTGGCGCAATGCGCCAGCAGCAGAAAGAGAGCGGGAAGCGTGCGCTGCATGGCCTACTTTTTCACGGGGGCGGCTTTCCATTCCCAGCTCTCGCCGAAGAATCCCGCATCGCTGATGCCACCGGGAGCCTGGCTGGTGACAGGCTTGGTGAGGTCGATCACCGCCCAGTCGGGCAGTTTGGCCACCTGCCGCGCGTTGTTGAGGTAATCGTATTCGCGGTAGGTGAAGCCGCTGTTAATCACGACATACTTCGTGGGATTGAGCGGGTTCGGGTAGATGAGCACCGGGGCGTTCGTGGCTGCGTCGTAGGTCTTGCCATTGGCGACGAGCTTGTCCTTGGACCACTGGATCGGCAGTTTGTCGGCGATCTTCGCGAGGATGGCATTGCTCTGCGGATCGCCCCACAGCACGAGGTTGTTCGCGGCGATGTCGGCATCGCTGACGGCAGTGTCGTCTTTGATCGGGGCATCGCCACGGAACTGACGGCGCCATTCAAACTGCGCGCGTTCAAGCTCCGCCTTGGCCCAGGCATCCACCTTCTCGCTGGCTCCGGCCTTGGTGGGTTTTACGAAGAGGAATTTGTCCATGAAGGCGTCGTCGATCGGACCTTCGAGGCCATGCTTTTTGATCAATTTGCCGTCGCCTTCGTTGTCGAGTGTCTGTGTCCACTTGCCGTTCTTCATCTGGAAATGCACCAGCCATGAGCGGTCCAGTTTCGGACGGGTGACTTCAAGCAACTGGCCGTCGATGCTGACCACGGGCTTGAAGAGCAGGGGCATCGGGCAGGTGCCTGAAGGCATGTCCAATGTGAAGGCGCTGATGTTCTGCAGCTTGATCGTGATCTCGGACGGGCCGGTGATGCGGGCATGAATACGGCCGCGTGCCCAATGTTCCTCCAGAGTATCCACCGTGACCCAGAACATGTGGTTGTAGCGCAGGAACCACGTGGAAAGATGGATTTCCTTCGGCGCACGATTCCGTCCCATGGCCGCGATGCTGGCAAGGCGCTTTTCGATTTCGACGAGCGAGTCAGGATGAAGCTTGTGTCCGGTTTGCGGACCGATGATGTGCAGTAGATCCACGTTCTCACCGCGCAGCGCCTTCTCCATCATGTCGGCCGCCTGCTTCTGTTTGTCGATCTCGCCGCTGTAGGCCACGGTCGGGCAGTTCTCCAGGTTCAGCGCGTTGTCCGTGGCATTGTACCAGTGCCAGAGCTTTTGCTGATACCACGGAGCACCGCTCACATCTTCGTTCTGAAAGCCACCGAGGAACTCGGGTGTTTCAGAGAAGCCTGCACCCGGATTCGCACCGCACCACTTGTCCGCGTAGTTCACCGCAAACTGCCACGCCGCCGCGCCGCCCATGCTGAAACCGCGCACGATGATGCGGTCTTCGTCGATGGCGTAAAACTTGGATGCGTGATCAATGGCTTCGATCAAATCAATCTCACCCGCAAACTTGTTCGCGCAGCAGTAGCGGCCATAGGGATGCAGCACCAGCGCCCCCTTCGGCGCGATCTGGCCAGCCTGCTTCCTCCGCTGGTCGAGGAATGAGAGCTCGCTGAGCGTCTCACCACGTCCATGGCACCAGGCATCGAGACGCACAGGCGCACCGACATAGCTTTCAGGAATGACCATGCCGTAAGGCTGTACCGAGCCATCGATCTTTGAGCGGTAGGCGCGCACCACCAGCCCCTTCTGCTTCGTCCATGGTGCCTGACCGGCTTTGAATTGCTCAGCACGTTGCAGGCCTTCGGCGATGATTTCGTCCGCGCTCTTGAGTTCGCCCAGCTTATGCACCTCGTTGTAGTGCAGCGCCCAATCGACAGCTTTATGGTAGATCTCAATATCAGGCAGCAGATCTGCGAGCTGCGGATTCTTCGCCTGCGCCTTGGCCGCTTCATCAATGGCAATGCGGAGTTTTTTCAAACCTTCCGTGAGACGGGCACGATCCGCATCAGGAACGGCAACGCCGGGAGGTGGCACAGGGCGGACGTTATCGGCACTGTTGTCCTTGGGGCCATCGGCTAGGGCGGCGCTGAGGGCGAGAAAAGGGAGGATGAGACGCTTCATGGTTGGGGAAGAGTGAAAAGACGAAAGGAGCTATTTCTTGCGTGTGCGTTTCGGTTTCGGTTTTTCGGCGGAGAGCAGCGGCACGTTGTGGATTTCAAAGGGCGCACTGCTGGCGCTGTCGAACTCAGCGGCGGCTTCGAGTCCGGCGCGCGCGACTTCCTCGGCGGTCTTGCACTTGTCATACGCAGCCTGCATCGCACCCAGCGCATAGTCGCGGCCCGAGCCTGCGGCCCAGAACTTGTGAAACTGCTGCGCGGATCGGTACGAATAAATGGCGAAGATGCCGTGCGGGTTTGCCAGCAGGCCGTAGAACTGCGTGGTCTCATACTCCTCGCCCTTGTCCGGCATGGCGGCCATGAAGTACTCAGCCTTCAGCCAGGCGTGTGAATGACGGAAGGTTTCAAAGATCGCCTCGCAGGAGGAAAAATCGCGCGGTCGGTCCGGGTTGGAGAAGTAGCTGTTCATCACCACCAGACTCGCCGAAGTGCCGGTGAGTCCGATGTGGGTGTCCGCGATCTTGGTGATCTTGGTCTTGTTGACGACATGCTGCGCCTTCTGCCGCAATGAGCCGAGACAGCTGAGCGTGTCAGCGCCGATGCAGGCGACGCCATTCTTCTGAGTAACTACGATGGTGGACATGAGGGAGCATGACTAGCGGCGGCCCGGCACACGTGCAAGCGCATCACATGGATCTCGTCAGTTGATGCCTCTCGGTCTGCGTTCCTGCGGGCAGAAGTTCATCAGAGTGCCCGAATTTGCCCCGTCAAAGATTAAGCATTAATTTCCTATGGCGAGTAACGATTAACGCCACAGATTTAAATCGCTAGAGAAAGTTGACACTAGGCATTTATGGATTGCTGTAAGCAAAGCACTGATTGCATCCGGTTTTACCCGTGGGGTGCAGACTCTTTCTGGCCCAACCAATTTCAAATCCTACTATTGATGAAGCTCATTGCCGTTCTGTTCGCCATTCTCAGCGCTACCGTGCTTCACGCACAGGTGCCGCAGATCATCAATTACCAGGGCCGGGTAGCCGTCGGCACGACTAACTTCGACGGCAGCGGCCAGTTCAAGTTCGCCCTGGTTAACACCGATGGCAGCACGACCTACTGGAGCAATGATGGCACCAGCACGGCGGGCAGCGAGCCAACGGCAGCAGTGACGCTCACCGTGACGAATGGCCTCTATTCCGTGCTGCTCGGCAACACCGCGCTCACAAACATGACTGCCATTCCCAACAGCGTGTTCATCAACGCCGACGTGCGACTCCGCGTGTGGTTCAATGACGGCGTGAACGGCTCTCAATGGTTGTCACCCGATCAGCGCATCGCTGCCGTTGGGTATGCGGTCATGGCGGCAGGCGTGAACCTTCCTGCCACCACCAGTGCGACCGATGGCGTCATTCTGCAAAATGGCGGCAGCCTGCTGCACACCTTTGGGTCAAACAATCTCTTTGCCGGAGCTGGCGTTGGCAATTTCACCATGACGGGCGGTGACAATGCGGCCGTCGGCTTCAATGCGCTCGCTCTCAATACCACAGGGCATAAAAACGTCGCCATCGGCAGCGGAGCGCTCGCCGTGAATACCACCGCGAGTTCCAACACCGCCGTCGGTATGCAGGCGCTCTCCCTTGCGACAGTCGGCGGTCAGAACACCGCCTCCGGAACCTATGCCTTGTTCAGCACTAACACAGGCAGCAACAACACCGCGAGCGGCTACAATGCCTTGCAGGCCAACAGCAGCGGGAGTTCCAACACAGCATTCGGCTGGCTGGCGCTCACAGGCAATACGACGGGCGGCAACAACATCGGTCTGGGCAGAAGAGCGGGCGAGAACCTCACCACGGGCAGCAACAACATCGACATCGGTCATTCCGGCGTGGCGGGAGAGTCCAACATCATTCGCATCGGCGATGGCACCACGCAGACGGACACCTACCTCACGGGCGTCGTTCACGGCAACGGCTCGGGTTTGACAGGTATCACCGCCGTCAGTCTGGCAGCCAACAGCGTGACGAGCACACAGATCGCCAGCGGCGCGGTCGCTGAAAGTTTGGCCGCAGACAATCAAAGCGCTGTCGTCAGTGGCGGAGTGGTCATGTCGGCGGATGCCAGTTCGGCCTCCCTGCAGGCGGCTGGTTACTCCAAGCTCGGCCAGGCCTCGGTTTCCGTGGCGGAATCCTGGGCCGCCACGCAGACTGCGGACACACCGGACGGTCGGGCTTACCACTGCGCCGTCTGGAGCGGGACAGAAATGATCATCTGGGGGGGCAAAGACGGCAGCGGAGTCTTGAACACCGGGGGGCGCTACAATCCGACGACAAACAGTTGGATCGCCACCTCCACCACCAACGCCCCTGTCGCCCGCTTCAAACAGCGGGCTGTGTGGGCGGACACGGAAATGATCGTGTGGGGGGGCAACGATGGAGGTTCGACCCACTACAACACCGGCGGGCGCTACAATCCCACGAACGACACCTGGACACCCACGGCCACACTCAACGCGCCCAGCGCCCGCTCGCAAAACTCGGCGGTTTGGACCGGGACGGAGATGATCGTCTGGGGCGGAGTCTCCAATGGTCCCACCTACCTCGCCAATGGCGCTCGCTACAATCCCACCACCGACACTTGGACTGCCATGTCCACCACCGGCGCACCTACCGCCCGCAGTCAGCATGCGGCGATCTGGACCGGGACAGAAATGATCATCTGGGGTGGCTTGGGTACCGGCAGTGTGTACTTCAATGACGGCTTTCGCTACAATCCCACCACCGACACCTGGACCGCGATCTCCACCACCAACGCGCCCGGCGTCCGCTCCGGTCCTGGCGTCGTGTGGACAGGCACCGAAATGCTTGTCTGGGGCGGCTACAATGCAGGAACCTACCTTGATGACGGGGCTCGTTACAACCTCACCACCAATACTTGGGTGGCCCTTCCAACGACCAGTGCGCCCTCCATCCGCGCCAATTTTACCTCCGTATGGAGTGGAGACAAGATGATCATCTGGGGCGGTTATGGCGGCAGCGGTGGCGGTTTCTACCTCTCGACGGGGGCCAGCTACTCGCCCACGTCCGATGCCTGGGTACCCCTGCCAAGCTCAGGCCTCAGCAGCAGAGGCGACCACACGGCAGTATGGTCCGGCAGCGAGATGGTCATATGGGGCGGTTCCTCCGGCAACTATGCCGATGGCGCGCGTTATTCTCCCTCACGCATACTTTATCTTTACCAGCGTAACTGAGAGCCACGCTTTAAATGAAGAACGCCATCATGAAAACCGCAGCTACCTTTTCCCTGCTGCTGCTCACCAGCATGCTGCATGCCGGTCCGCGCACGAGCACGAATTACTCCATGACCACGGACATCACCGATGCGGGCGGCAGACGCGCAACCAGCGTGAACTACACCAACGACGGCAGCGCAGGCGGTGTGACCGGTATCGCTACCGTCGCGAGTCCCTCTGAGACGGCGAAGAGCGGCTATGTCGGCCAGCTTTATGAAGTTGCCGCCGTGCAGGTCGCCGCAACACCCACGACGGTGAATGAAGGCAGCACACGGCAGCTTGCCGCCTCTGCCACGCTGGATGACGGCACCACTCTGGCCTCGCTCGCCAGCTCCGTGTCATGGAGCGTGGTCAGCGGTCCCATCTCCGGCATCAGCACCAGCGGTCTGGCCACCGCCGGCAACGTGTATCAGGACACCGCCGCCACGGTGCAGGGCAGCTACTTCGGCGCCAGTTCCACGCTGGGCCTCACAATCCTCAACACCGGCAATGACGATCTGGGCATTTATGCCGGCGATGGCATCGACGATCCCTGGCAGGTGCAATACTTCGGGCAGAATAATCCGCACGCAGCGGCGGGTTTCGTCAGCGATGCCAGCGGATTGACGAATCTTTTCAAATACACCGCCGGTCTGGTGCCCAATGATTCCAGCTCACGCTTTCTGCTCCACAACGCCCCGGTGCCTAACCAGCCCGGCCAGATGCAGATTGTCATCAGTCCACGACTGTCTGACCGCACCTATACCGTCAAAGCCAGCCCCACACTCGGTTCGGGAGCTGCGTGGAATGATCTCACCAGCTTCAGCATCAGCGACAACGGCACCGAGCGAACCATCACAGATCTTGACGCCACCGGTGCGCGCAAGTTCTACCACGTCGAAATCACCAAGCCATGATGAAAGCAGTTCTGAGCCTCAGCTTGGAACTGCTTTCTTTCCGGCATGCCTCACGGCAAGAATTGCCCACGGCGAATCTCTGACCCTTTGAAGATGATGCGAAAGCGGAAGACCTTCTTCTTCCGGCACTGAATCTGCCCGGTTTGAAGATCAAAACGATCCGGGATCTCGATGAGGTGAACATCCGCCGTGGCGTGGAAGCCACGCTCGGAGAAGATGTCGATGAGCATCGCCAGCGCTTCAGGATCGTGGAAGAGCTTGTCCTCGGAGTTGATGTCGGCGCGGCCGGAGATCGCATGACGTACAATGATGGGCATCATCTTGTCCTGGATGAAGGTGACCACCGCCTGCATGAGCTCCGGTTTCCCCACCTTGTAGGCATCAAGACGGCGCACGAGGTCCTGACGCGCATGACGCACGATCTCGCTGGCCAGCGGCAGATCACGCAGCTGGTCAAAGGTGCGCGGATCAAGTTCCAGCGAGCTTTGGTACTCCAGTTCGCGAATGATGTTGTCCTGCACCAGTTCCAGCGGTGCCTGCGCATTGATGAAGTGGTAGTGGAAGATTTCCTTCAGCGAGACCAGCGCATCGTAGGTCTTCTCTTTGAAAACCTTGTAGCGATTGCGCGCCAGCGCGGGATTGAAGTCGGTGTTGCGCTCCTCCCACAGATCTCCCAGTCCCGAACTGCGGACTTCCTCATTGTGCGCCAGCACCTCACGTCCGCGCTTGAGCTGACGGGCGACACTTTCCGCCTCATCGACAAACAGCACCATGATGTGGAAGATGGGCTGCTTGTAATGAGCTGCGTCGGGTGTTTCCGAAAAATCACGACGCAGCCGGATCATCTCATCAAAGAGCATCTTCAAACATTCCACCTGCACCTTGGTGCGTGGGAAGCCGTCGAGAATCGCGCCGTTCTGCTGCTCAGGTTCGAGCAGCTTGCGGATGAGAATGCCCACCACCTCGCGGTCGCCCACCATGCCACCCTGAGACTTGAGCTTTTGTGCTTCCGGGCTGTCCAGCAGCGCGCTGACCACAATCGGCTTCGCTGTGATGCCGCGCACTTCGCGGATGAAGTCCGTGTTCGTGCCCTTGCCCGCGCCCGGCGCCCCGCCCAGCAGGATCAGTTCCTTCGGAAACCGCAGCTTCTCGCGGCCATAGTCTTCTTCGAGCTGCTTCCAGACATGATTGAAGATGAGCTGGGCATCTTTGATTTCCAAATCCGCCGGAGCGGCAGGTTTGGTGGTTGGATCTTGTGATGAGGGCTGCATTCGATGGTCAAACCGCTTATCGGGATTCCCACGGGTCTGTCAATATCTGCTTCTTAACCCTTCAAGGTCATCAAATAAGCCAGCAGATCCGCCACCTGCTGATCCTGCAGCGCATCAAGCAACCCCTCTGGCATGAGGCTCCTTCGGATGAACTTCGTGCTGCGGATGTCCTTTTTGTCGAGGCGGCGGTCGGGAAATCCAGGCATGCGAACAACGGTGGCGTCCTTGTCCTCACTGACAAAGAAGGCATCAATGAGGTCGCCGTTTTTCATTTCAACACGGTAGATGCGGTAGCCAGCTTCCATGGCGGCATTGGGGGTCAAGATGTTGCGCAGCACGCCTTCGAGACCCATCGCGCCTGCACCACTGAGGTTCGGGCCGATCTGGCCTCCGGCGGCTCCGATTTGATGGCAGGCCATGCAGAGGGCACTCAGGACTTTGCCATTCTGCACGTTGCCCTTGGGTGCGAGGGCAACATATTTGGCGAACTTGGTGTCGAGCGCTTTGGCCTGCTCCTCAGTGAGCAGCGGTGGCGTGTCGATGGTCTTGGCAAGGCGTGCGCCTTTGCCAAAGATGTTTTTCTGTCCCGGCTTGAGCAGGTCTGAGGAATAAACCAGATCAGAACCGGCTAAAGCCGGGACTACAATACGGTCGAACGTGGCTCGGATCTCTTGAGCGCTGCGGGCCTTTTTCCACACGCGGAACTCAGTAATGACGCCTTCCGTTCCTTGCTTCGGACCACTCCAGCCGATTTTGCAGTTCTCCCACTTCGCAGGCGCGGGTTTGGTGCCCGTGGCATCCAGTTCGCCGTTTTGGAAGATGCGAATGATGCCTTTCTCGTCACGAGTGACGGCCAGGTGCGTCCAAAGATCGGGCGTCATGGGCTTGGTCGATACGCAGACATCCTTCAGCTCGCCTCCGGCATACACGCGGAACTTGGAGCCAAAGAAGTTCATGTCCACACCACCCGGGGTGCCGAGGAGGCTGTCAGCATTGCTGATGCCTTCCGCGAGCCGCACCCAGGCCTCAACCGTGAAAGGCCCGTCGAGCGTGATCTTCGCATCCACCACAGCCGTGTCTTCCCCATCAAGCAACAATACTTCACGGAAGATGCCGCCGAGTTGCTGCTGGAGCTTTTCAAGCGCCGGATCATTGCCAAGCACCGTGGCAAGTCGCTCGACGGTAGGGCCATCGAGATCGGCTTGGGACAATGCTGTGCTGTTCAAGGCTGTGACGATGGTCTTCGCGCCCGCTTTGGTGGTGGCAAGAGTATTCAGTGCCGCACGACGCTGCGAGGGCGCCAGCGAAGGGAAGAGCCCGATGACAAGGTCACCGGCATCAGGTGAGGAGGAGGCTGCCAGGGCCTCCAGAGCGGCTTCGCGGGTGACGGGATCTGTGGTTGATCCTGCGATGGCGGCGAACAAGGGAGCAGCGCTGCTGCGGATATCACGGAGAGTCCTCAGGATGGAAGGAGTGGCAGTAAGTTCAAGAAGATCCTTTTCGAGTGCTGTGAGCTGGAAGCCGCCGATGAGTTGCAGGGCGAGATCGGGTGATGAACTGAGCATCATCCTGGCCGTCTCGTTGAGCAGCGGCGCGATCTTGGCGTCATCCAGCTTCGTGCGCTGCGCCAGCAGCTTCTCAGCGACAATCGTGCGCGATTTTTCATTCGTCAGCAGCGCCTTCAAAGCATCGCCAACTCCAGGCTCAGCCGGGAACTGTGCCAGCCTCAGCAGTTCCTCATCATTCGGCGCACGGTCAAGCTGCGGTAGCAGCTTCGCCACACGCGAGGCACTGCTCTTCGGCTCCAGCGCCAGCGAGGCCAGAACGCGAGCTTCCACCGGCAGCTTCGCCGCAGATTCGGAGTCGAGGAACTTTACGACGACATCCGGCTGCCGCTCAAGAAACATACGAACGAGGAAGCGCTCAAACTCGCGATCATACGCTTCACGAATCGGAATCTGCTTTGGGCCACGCGAAGATTGTCCCAGCGGGCCGGGAAGGGAGGGGCGGGCCGCCTGTAGCATCGCTTCAATGATTTCTGCGTCTTGCGGAATGCGGACGTTCGCGCTTACGCCAGTTGGCCGCACGCTCTTGAGGTTCATTCCATAAAGCGATTGGATCGCAGCACGGCGGACATCAGGGGAAGGATCACTCACAAGCGCCTCACGTATCATCTCCATGGGGGCGCCATGTTCTGACATTCCCATACGTGCGATGGGCCACAGGATTCCGGCACTCCTGATGGCTTCAGCACGAATGGAAGGATTTGGGGACTTCAGAAGATCCTTCAATGACTCGGTGGTCATATGACGTGCCGCTTCCAGGTACCACAGAGTTTGAATGATTCTTGGCGCGCTGGATGTCGGTGCCTTGACGATGGCGGAGAGTTTCGAGATGTCTGCTTTTTCTGGCGGGCGGTGAATCGCGGTGAGAGAGGGGGCCAGACCGTCCGCCAGCGTTTGCCACGCCAGATGCGCTTTGGCGACAGGCTCACAACCCAGCAGGGCGGTGAGTTCCTCGGTGTCAAGATTTGTGAAGTCAGGAATTTCTGTTTTCGCACCCTTTGGCTTCACCCGCCAGATACGCCCTCGCGTCTTGTCACGGTCCGGATGCGTTCTCGGCACTTCATTGTGGGAGATGATCTTGTTGTACCAATCCACGATGTAGATGCAGCCATCAGGCCCATTCGTCAGGCCCACGGGGCGGAAGAAAGGATCGTCGCAGGTGAGGAGGTCGGTGAGTTGTTCGAGTCTGAGGCCAGTCACGTTGCCCTGTTTTTCATCGTCAGGCTGGGTGCGGTGCAGAGCGATGGTTTGAATCTTGGAGATGATGGGATTGGCGACGGCCATGGTGTGCGCGGCTTTGGTGTCGCGGAGTGGGCCGCTCTCGATCAGCGCCAGACCGCTCAACCCCGTGCCGCCCATGCGGAACTCAGCCTGTGGCGGGAAGTCGGGCTGATAGCTCTTTTTGAGGGCTTCCATGCCGCCGGGGTAGTACGCGTACTCTTGGAAGGGCATGACGGGGTAGCCATAGTCGTTGGCCTCCTGGATGAATGCCTCACCTTCGCCGGTGATGACGAGTCCCCAGATGTTGTTGGGGCCGACGCTGGTCATTTCAAACTCGCTGCCATCGGGCCGGAAGCGGGCCATGCCGCACTTCGGGTAATCAATGATCACATCACTGCCGGGTTGGTGCACCTTGCTGTTGTTGAAGAGACCCTGAGCCATCCAGATCCAGCCGCCGGGGGCGCGGGTGAACTGATGCGGAAACAGGTGCGAGTCCTGCACTCCAAAGCCTGTGAGGATGACGTCAAACGTATCCGCCTTGCCGTCTCCATTGGTATCTTTGTAAAGCTTCAGGTCGTGACCGTGCTGGACGTAGCAGGTGTCGCCATTGCCCCAGGGCAGCATGCCAGTCGGGATGGCAAGGCCGTCGGCGAAGACGGTCGGATCCGTGAGTCCACCCGCGGGAATCGGCCCATTCACCGACTCCCGCGGATAGACCAGCACCTTGTCCTTGCCATGCGCCGCATAAACCGCCTCGGCGGCGGCGGGGTTTTCATTGGCATCCACCGGGTACTCCAGCGCGGTCTGCGTCCACATTCGCCCTCGCTGATCAAAGTAAACGCTGACGAATTTACCGAGCCCTTCGCTCTCTTTGACGACGAGTTCGATCTCATAGCCCTCGGGCACATGGAACTTCTTCAACTGCTCCTCAGCGGTCAAAGCGGTGCCCTGGACATTGTTGTAGCTGATGTCACGCTTCGGCGCTCCAGCATTGGCCTGCGGTTTCGGCGGCGGAGCAACGAGTTTGCGTGCGGCATCGACACCACCAAGTGATTCCCAGGTCGGCGCCCCGGGCGTAGCGGGCAACTCTTCAATCATCACATCCTTGACCTGCACGAGACAAACGCCGCCGCTGTGCACCTGCGGTCCAATGAGTCCATCCAGCGCGATGTTTTTGTCCTCTTCGGTGTAGTCGATGCAGTTGACGCCGTTAATCCACGTCTGGATGCGTGGCCCTTCAGCGCGGATGCGGTATTCGTTCCAGCCGAAGACATCAATGGCCTTGTCCAGCGCGGCCTGCTGCTCAGGCGTGGGAGCCCAGATGACCTTGTTGCGGCGGAACTCGTCATAAATCTTGCCAAACCAGCCCGCCCCGCAATCCACCTGATACCCCGTCATGTGCGCACCGCCGGGCACGCGCATGCTGCGAATCTGAATCCCACTGTTGAGCATCCCGGTCTTCGGATCACCGCTGACCTTGATCTTGAGCTTCAGTTCGAAGTTCTGATAGCTCTTCTTCGAGCAGATGAAATGGTTCTCCTTGATCTTCTCCGTCGTGGAGCCGCCGGTGATCATGCCGTCTTCGACTCGCCAGATCTTGGGATCGAAGTCCCAGCCGTCGAGAGTCTTGCCGTCAAAAAGGGAAATCGGCTCCGCATGGAGTGCAGTGGTAAGGAGGAGCAAAGAGAGCAGGTGCTTCATAGGTTGGAATAACGCATGGGTTAAACGCAGGCTAGCAGGATGACATGCACGGTGTCATGCCCGAAATGCACCTGTGCAGCGCACCATGCCAAATCAAGGAGCGGGACTTGCCAAGTCCCGGTTTGGGCGCTTGTGAGAGGCTCCAGCGCACGACGGCACTTGGCAAGTCCCGCTCCTTGCCAAGCCTGCGCGGCGCGCTGTAATGCTTCCATGCACCCCGACCTCACCGAAACCACCCTCGACGGCCCGCGCACGCGGCGCTGGGTGGTGGAGGCCCGCGAGTGCGTGGAGATGACCACGCATCGCATCGCACGCTTTGGCATGGATGAGGCACTGCCTCCCTACCGGCGAGTGCGCGTGAGTCCGACGGGCAGTTTTGTTCTCGCGTGTGTAAGTGGCGAAGGCTCCATCTTGCTCGATGGCCGCTGGCAGCGGGTGAAGCCTGGCATGGTATGTCTCGCTCCTCCACGAGTGCTGAATGCGTTTGAGGCCAGAGGTCGCGAGCGCTGGTGCTTTGCATGGATTCGCTATGACGAGCCCAATTTCGTCGCGCCCGTGGTCGGTGCCGCATCTCCCGTGATGCCGACGGCCCAGGCTGATGAAATCGCACGTATCATCCATGGCGTGCGCGCCGAATGGGAAGGGGAGCGCGAGCCGCGATTGCTCCATCACTGGCTGGAACTTCTGCATGCCACCATCCGCCGCATCGCGCAGCCATGGCGCAGCCGCGAGCCTCGTGTGGCCAAACTGTGGGCGGATGTGGAAAAGGACCTCATGCGCGACTGGACACTCGCCGAACTGGCGCATCGCAGCCACTGCAGCCCCGAGCACTTGCGACGCCTTTGCATGAAGGAGCTCGGCCGCAGCCCGATGCAGCACCTCACCTGCCTGCGCATGGAGCAGGCGCGCCGCTTCCTCGAAGCAGGAAACGACAAGCTTGAAGTCGTGGCCTCAAACGTCGGCTACGCCAATGCCGCGATCTTCTCACGCGTGTTCAAACGCTGGGTCGGCGTGGCACCCGGGGAGTATCGTGGGAGAGTGTAGCGAACACCGCCACTTGCCACTTTTCCGTTTGGCTCCTAATCTGAAGCCTTTGATATGCAAAACGACCTCGCGGAGAGCATCCGAAGCAATCTTCTGACCCAGGCGCTGATCGTGGTGCTCTGCGTCTCTTTCTCAAGCAGCCGTCATCAGCAGACGAATGACATGGTGGAGCTGGAAAAACCATATGTCACACATCGGCTGCTGACAGTCACGACAGGCGATGTGCGTCATGATGACAGTGATTTCGACGAGTCCGTTTCGGAAAAACTGGCGGCTGACATGGAGCGTGGATTTACACTGGGCACCACATCGCTCGAAGTGGATTCATTGGCGGTGTTTTTGTCGAAGACGAAGGCGGATTATGATCCGCCTGTTCATCGTGTGTCACTGCCCAGTGGTGGCTGGTTGAGATTTCGTGCCAGCCATCATTCATTCAAAGAACTGGCTCCGCCACCTGCCGGCAGTCTGGTTCCTCTTTATGAAATCACCATTCTTGTGGGTGAAAACTCGGATCTGCACCGGAGGGCCCCATTCTCCGTCATACTGACGAATGCGGAACAAAGCAGGCACCCGGCGTCAGGAAAAACAGACTGGGAGCCGATGGAACTGCGAGCGAGCGCAGACCACCACGCCGAACCCTTCAGCGCCACGGATATTGAAAACCGCATTCGTCTCAAAGCCCAGGCATGGACGCAGGCCACGGATTCTGTGGACAGCCTGTATGCCTCCTCTCGCTATGCCTACGAGAACGAGCAGATCACCATCCCCATGGTGAATGTCCAAATCTCCGCAAGTCTCGCACTGGCCGCGCTGGCGCTGGTCTCCACGGCCTTAAGCGCCCATGCCTCCTATCAGTGCCGGGTCGCTCACTCCAGCGAAGGGGGAGAGGAAGGCAGCAGCCTGCTCATTTTGCGCCCGGTGGGAGGAACCGTGCCGCCTGGCTGGTGGCATTATGCGTTGGCCCAGGCGGAGGTCTTTTTTGTGCAGCCCCCCTACTGGGCGGGATTGCTTGCTCCGGTGATCTGCTCACTGCTGCTCGGCCTCATCCACCGTGATGTGGAGTTTTGGTGGCTGGGGTGGCTTCTGCTCCCATTCGCTCTTGCCTACACTTCACTGCTCGGAAAAAGGATCGTCGGCTCCTCATGGAAGCATTTGTGAGTGAGTTCGCGGGCGGGAGGGTGATTCAAACATTGACGCCCTCAGCCAGGCTTCGCTATTCTGCCGGATATGTGGCGCTCATTTCTTTGCCTAGGGGTCATGCTGACCACCGCTCTCACTGCAGCAGAACCCGCGAAGCTGCGATTGGTCGCCGACCTGAATCCGGGGCCGGACAGCTCTGTGTTGACAGACTTCTTTGTGTCGGAGGGCAAGGTCTGGTTTAGAGCTGCATCCACTCAGGGCGGCAAAACAGTTTGGTCGCTCTTTGTCACAGACGGCAGTACGGCTGGCACGCGACGCATCAAAGATTTTCCGGTGAATGATCGCAGTTCATTTTTTGACAACCCCTTTGTTTTTGAGAACCGCCTGTACTTCCAGGGACCTAACGCTGCTCTAGGCAAAGGCAGCCGGGTCTGGGTGACGGACGGCACCGAGGCTGGGACTCAGCCCATTTCCGAGGATGGCAAAGATGTGTGTGATGAATACAAGCCAGTTCTAGTCGGTGATCGCCTGGTGCTCTTACTTCATGGCGACTACGATGGGCATGGATTGGTGGCACTCAATCTCCACACCGGCGTGACGGAAACCATTGCCGTGCCTTTTGACGGCTGGGAGGACCAAACCGATGTCGCGATGCTGAAAGGGAACCTGCTGAGACTGGACTTAAATGGCAAGGCGTTGTGGAGCATCGATGGCACACGTTCCGGATTGAAAAGGCTGGTTTTGCCGGGACTCCCGACCTTTGAAAATGATGATGGACTCAATCAATTTGTCTCCCTGCCCAATGGAGTACTGATGCTGCCCAATGGGCAAATGAAGCCACCATTGGAGTTGTGGCATACGGATGGAAAGTCCTTGGCCAAAGTGGCTGCATGGTGGCCCGACAATCTTGCCACTAAACTCTGGTTCGGTCGTGTGGGTGATCTCGGCCTGATGCTCGCCTACGATCGTACCCGGCGCTGCGGCTTGTGGAGCAGTGATGGCACAGCCGCAGGATCAAGGACCCTTTTGGACAGCGATCCGTACAAGGATGCCGACTTCTCTTTTCCAAGAACTCCTCATCCTAGTCCGGTGGTCGCCGGAGGACGGCTCTACTTTCTGATGGATGACGGTCAGCATGGTCTTGAACTTTGGTGCGCGGATGGCACCCCAAGTGGCGCGCATCTCGTGGTCGACATTGCCCTTGGAGATGAAGATGCGGAGATTTTCAAATTGTTCCCGATGGCAGATGGTCGCCTGTTGTTCCAGCGCAAGAACGCAAACGCTGACAGAGACGTTTGGATCACTGACGGGTCAGAAGTGGGAAGCCGCAGACTGGCAACACTCAAACGGTGGACTGACGTCGATGCCGTGCTCAACGGGATGCTTCTCATGGTGTCGGAAAATGATCAGTTCGGGCAGGAACTTCACGCCCTGGACATCCCGGCACTGACCACGCCCAAGGCGGCAACCGGGTCCAAGTGACCTCGGCGCGAACCTCGGGAACTCTGCCTTGTTTTAACCCGTGGTTCGCAGCCCGGACGCAATCGCATTGATCGAAATCAGCAAGTCCGAAACCATCGCATCCGCAGCCTCCGTTTTACCGGCAGCAGTGAGTCCACGCCATTCACGCAGCAGGGCGATCTGCTGATCGTGCAGCACCTTGAGCGGTTCTTCACGAATGTTCAGCGTGTAGGCGAGCCGCGGACGGCGTCCTTCGAAGGTGCCTTGGAAGAGGTCGTCGATGATGGCGCGGGTGGCTTCGTATTCGCTGAGGATGGTGCCGAGAAAGCGGTCACGCACGGCGGTGTCTTCCACCAGACCGGCGTAGGCGCGCATGAGGTCGGTGTTGGCGCTGACGAGGGAGCTCTCGATGTTGGTGAGGACGTAGCGCAAAAAGGCCGAGCCGGGAATGGCGGCGGCCAGGGTGGCGTAGCTCTTGGGAGCTTCGGTCTTGAGCTTGGTTAAAGCGCTGCCGGCACCGAACCAACCGGGGAGATAGAAACGTGACTGAGTCCAAGAAAAGACCCACGGAATGGCGCGCAGATCGTCGAGCGAGGCCTGGCCGGTACGGCGGGCAGGGCGGGAGCCGATGCGTGCGTTTTCCAGCGCATCAATCGGCGTGGCCTGCCGGTAGAACTTCATGAAGTCCGGCGCGTGCAGGAAGGCGCGATACGCATCACGGCTGTCGGCAGCCAGTTTGTCAAACAGCGGTTCAAGTTCCGGCGGGGAGCTGGATTCAGTGCAGCGATGCCGTGCGGTGGCAGCCGTGGCAGAGGCCATGAGCAGCTCGGAATTATAAACAGCGGAGCCAATGTGCGCGTATTTTTGCGCGATGGTCTCGCCCTGCTCAGTCATGCGCATGCCGCCGCTGAGAGAGCCGTGCGGCAGCGCTTCCATGAACCAATGCGTAGGACCTGCACCACGTCCGACGGTGCCGCCACGGCCATGGAAAAAGATCGGGCGCACGCCATGCCGATGGATCGTGGTGGAAAGCTCACGCTGCGCACGATGCAGTGCACACTGGCTGGCAACGATGCCGCAGTCCTTGTTCGAGTCGGAGTAGCCAACCATCATCTGGAACACGGGCGTGCCGCCCTTGCTTTGCGCGAGAAGACTGCGCTTGGCGACAGGATGCGAGAGAAAGGCCTCGACGATGCCCGGGCCGGATTCGAGATCGCCCATGGTTTCAAACAAAGGCACGACGGGCAGGGGACACACGAGACCTTCATCACTCCAGGCCATGAGCCCGGCTTCACGAGCCAGAATAAAGACGACGAGCATGTCTTCCACACAACGTGTCATCGAAATGATCAGGGAACCCAGCCCCGCATTGCCAAACTTGGCGCGGTGGTCGGCCAGGACGCGGTAGCAGTCCAGCACGGTGTCTGCTTCAGGTCCGGCGGAGATGCCAGGAGAGAGGAAGGGGCGCGGAGAGGCGAGTTCGCGATCAAGCAGGGCACGCTTTTCCTCTATGCTCCAGTCGATGAAGGAGCCTCCGTCCAGCAGGCCAGCGGCACGCAAAAGCTGATCGAGCGCCTTCTCATGGAACGCGGAATTCTGACGTACATCGAGCACCGCAGAGTGGAAACCGAAGGCGGTGAGATTGCGGCGGAACGGAACGATCTGTTCTTCGACAACGGCCTTGGAACCGACATCAAGCAATGTCTGAGCGAGGATGTCGATGTCAGCACGCAATTCCTCCGGCTGCACATACGCGACAGCTGAGGAGGGCTTCTCAATGGCGAGCAGGACCTTCGCGTGCATGAGGTAAACAGCGGCACGCCACGGCTCTTCCTTGTTGCGCTCCAAAATGTTGGCGAGATCAACGCCCGGCTCGGTCTTGAGCTGCGCAGTGAGGGTCCCGATCAGCTCCGTGAGATGCGGCGGCGTGATCTGAAACAGCGAACTCAGCGGCAAATGGAACGCGAGAGCTTCCAGCCCTCGGCGCTGCACGCGCAGGGCGTTTTTGCGCATGACCTTCAAGGCATGGCGGGTGACATCTGCCGTGACAAATGGGTGACCGTCGCGGTCGCCGCCGATCCAGGAGCCAAAGCGAATCAGCGGCGGCAGGGAGTCAACTTCCGCCACATTAAAACCAGCGGCCTGCCAGGCCTCGCGCAGGTGGACATGCGCACGGGTCAGCGCCTCAGGAAACACATCGCGCAAATAGTGCAGCGCGTTTTGTAGCTCAGCCTCGATGCTGGGGCGCGTGACGTGGATCTCGCCGGTGCGCCAGAGGTTTTCGAGTTGGGTCTGCAGCTGGCTTTGCAGGCGGGCCTGCTCACGCGGCGTGTAGGCCGGGTTCTCATGACGGTTCATGAGGCTGTAAATCTCGCGGTGCAGCTCGCGCACGGTCTCGCGCTTGGCCTCGGTGGGATGTGCGGTAAGCACGGGTTCCACGCAGACATCGCGCAGCGCCGCGAGGATTTCCGCCTCGGTGAGGCCAAGTGTTTGCAAATGCCTCAAATTGTCCGCCCACAGGCCCTTCTCAGCCTCGGGACCGCTCTTTTTCTCACGCAGACGGCGGATTTGCGAGGCGGCCCGCTCCTCGACGACATTGAGCAGCTGAAAAGCGATCGAATAAGCCTGACCCAGGGAGCGATTCGTTTTTTGCGGAACCCCGGTGCCGATCCATGGGAGGCTGGCGGCCAGTTCCGGCTCCCCCAGCTGCTGAAGCACGGCGGAGAAAGCCTCCATCAGGTATCGCAGGTCGTCTTCGAGAAGTTGAAAGCCGAGGGTGCGGAGGTTTTGCGGAGGAGTTTCGGACATGGCTGGGTGGAGCTTATGAATCTAAGCAGGAAGGATGCCTGATTCACACTCAGCCGTCTCGAAAGCCGAAGGAAAAGGCTAGATCAAGCGCCAATCGCTGAAATGGCAGCTTTTAGACCGGGTAAAGCCAGGGCTTCCGATACTCGCGCTGCATGAGTTTGCTGGCCTCTGCGTCGCCAATAATCAGCTCCTTCTCAGGGTCCCAATGGATGCTCCGGCCGGCTTTGTAGCTAAGCATGCCGAGCAGGGGCAGGCAGGTGGACCGGTGGGCGCTTTCGATGTCGGCGATGGGCTGCTTTTTCTTCTCGATGGCATCGATGAAATCGGCCCAGAGCAGGGCGATGTTGTGACCATCGGGCTCCTGAAGCTGGTGGTTGCCGTGCTTCTCGCCCTCTTTGGGATTCACCGGGTAGAAGGTCCAACCGTCGCGCCAGCCGATGTGCAGCACGCCTTTCTCGCCGTAAAAGTAGCAGCCGATCTTGTGCTTCTCGTTGTTGTTCTCGGCAAACTTGCGGTGCTCCCACACGGCCGTGAACTGCTCAAACTCAAACGTGGCCACCTGATGATCCGGCGCATCGGTGGTCTGCTCCTTGTCATTGAGCACGGCAGGACCGGCGATAGGCCGCCCCCCGGTGCAGAAGATTTTCTTTGGCCCTTTTTCGCCACTCCAGAGCATGATCTGGTCCAGCCAATGCACGCCCCAGTCGGCCATGGTGCCGTTGGCGTAGTCGAGGAAATGACGCCAGCCGCCGGGATGCAGCTTGGAGTTGAACGGGCGCATCGGCGCCGGGCCGCACCACAGGTCCCAGTCCATGCCTTCGGGCACCTGACTGTTCGGTTTCGGCTGCTCGGGGCCGCCCTTGCTGTCGGCAAACGCGCGCACCATGCCCACCTTGCCCACGGCGCCGGATTTGAGAAAATTCATCGCCTCGACGTGATGCGGGCCGATCCGGCGATGCAGACCCACCTGCACCACGACGCCAGCCTCGCGGGCGGCCTTCACCATCGCCTTGCTCTCATTGATCGTGTGCCCCGTCGGCTTTTCGACATAGATATGAGCGCCTGCTTTGCACGCAGCGATGGTTTGCAGCGCATGCCAGTGGTCCGGCGTGGCGATGATGACGATCTCCGGCTTCTCCTTGTCCAGCAGTTCGCGGTAGTCCTTGTATAGCTTCGGGTCGTCTCCAGAGAGGCCGTTCACCTCATCACCCGCATTGGAGGCCACGTCTTCATGCACATCACACAAAGCGCAGACCTTGATGCGGCCGGAAGCCAGCGCCTCCTTCAAGATGTTCATCCCCCACCAGCCTGAACCAATCAAAGCCGTCCGGTACTTCTTCGCCGGATCAGCCCCGAAGATGTGAAACGAGGAAGCGGCAAACGCGGCGGTGCTGGTGGAAAGAAAATGGCGGCGGGAAGTCATGGATGGCGGCGATGAAAGCATGCGCGTCAAATAACGCCAGCCGTTCGAGAGGCTTGCGAAGGAAAGACAGTACTGGTGAGCTTTAGCTCGCTCCGGACAGCGCGGCGCATTTCCCAGAACGAGCTAAAGCTCGCCAGTACTTTTTCACCTGAAACCCGCTACGCAAACACCTCCATCACCGCCTTGCCCTTGTCTCCCACCGTAAACGGCCGGTTGCTGGGCGACATGACCACTTCGTCAACAGGCAGCCCAAGACTCCAGCCAATCGTGGAAAGGAAATCCTGCGGGCTCGTCTGCTTGTCGGCCACGGCCATGCCTTCCTTGTCACTGGCCCCATGGATGTAGCCGCCTTTGATGCCGCCACCCGCGAGCAGGGTGGAGAAGACCTTCGGATGATGGTCGCGTCCGCCGTTGCTGTTGAGCTTGGGACCACGGCCAAATTCAGAGCAAAGCACCACCAGCGTGCTTTCCAGCAGTCCACGTTCCTTGAGATCTTCGAGCAATGCCGCAAGCGCCTGATCAAGTTCGGCCCCGTGCTCATCAAGACCGTCGTCGATGTTGTTGTGCATGTCCCAGCCGCCTTTGGCGACTTCGATGTAGCGAATGCCTTTTTCCACCAGACGCCGCGCCAGCAGGCAGCCCTGGCCAAATTTGCCTTTGCCGTACTTTTCCTTCAGCGCCGCCGGTTCATCATCGAGATGGAAGGCTTCCAGGTCAGTGCTGGACATGATGCTGATCGTTTTGTCATAGAACTGCGTGTAGCTCTTCACTTCGGAAGTTTGAAAGCGATCGCGGAATCCGGCATCAAGTTGATCGAGCATGACGAGGCGCTTGATCATCTGCTCAGGCGTGGCTTCACTCGTGGCGTATTGCAGACCGACGTCAGGGTCGAGGATGGGCAGCGGCGAAAAGCTGGAGGGGAAGAAGCCGTTGCCGTTCTGTGGCTGGCGGTTCACACAGACATTGGAGGGCAGCGTCTTGTGGCTGGAGCCGAGGAAGTGCTGCGCCCAGGCACCGATGTTGGGATGCTTGATGGTCCCGCGCTCCTCGTAGCCGGTGCGGATGACGTACTGCCCGGCGGCATGCACCCCTGTTTTGGAAGTCATGCTTCGGATGATGCTGAACTTGTCCGCCTGTTTGGCGAGGTTCTCCATCGTTCCTCCCAGTTGAAAGTCAGCCTTGGTTTTGATCGGCGCTTTCGGTCCCTGCGTCGGGCCATCCTTGGGGTCTAATGTGTCGATGTGGGACATGCCTCCGATCATCTGGAGAAAGATGACGTTCTTGGCCTTGCTAAAGCCGGGGCCCGTAGGCGCGGCTGTCTTGGCGGCTTCGGCTGCAAAGGCGCTGCCGCCGAGGCCGTGCAGCACGGTAACGCCGAGAGCAGCGCTGGCCCAGCGCTCGCAAAACGCACGACGGGAAATGGGATCAAGCTTGTTGTGAAGATTCATGACAGGGAAGGGTGAGAGTTTATTCCACGAAGATGAATTCACGGGTGTTGAACAGCACCCAGGTCAGATCGCGCATGGTCATGCCGTTGCTGAGTCCTGCCGTGGCGGTGGCCAGTTCATCGGGTTTGGGTTTGCGACTGAAGAAGCTGAGGTAAAGGCTCTCGACCTGCTGCTCCGGTGTCTTTTGTGCGCTGGCTGTTTTCACCACGAGTGAATCATTCTGGCCGATGACTCGCTGGGCCTCGCCATTCATGAGCATCAGCACCTGCGGGATGCTGCCTTCTTCGCTTTCACTGTCGGCGATCTGGCGGTCGCTCTGGCCAAACATGCGGAGGAAATGCTGGTCCTTCTCCGGCTGCGGCAGTTCCGAGGCGCGTGCCAGTACCAGTCCGTCGCGCACTGGAGGAGCGAGGGTCAGGTCTTCTTCGCCACCTTGATTCATCATGCGCTTTTTCCTGTTCTTCGGATTGCCCGCAGCCTTGCCGCCGCCGAACTGGCGCATGCTTGCAATGGCATTTTCGATCTGGCCTTTGACAACATCTGGCGAAGCTTCCTTGCTGAAATCGATGTTCATGGCCTTGGCATAGGTCTCGCCGCGATGACCTTTGAATTTGTCCACATCGGCACCGACGACCAGCGTGGCACAGGAGTCCCAGGCCTGCTCGGCGGTCATGCGGCGGAGGATGGGTCCCGGGAAGTGGTAGGCGGTGTTGTCAGCCAGTTCATGGCTGGTGGCTTCACGCTGGTAGGTGTCAGTGTTGCACAGCACGCGCAGGAACTGCTTGAGATCGAACTTCAGGCGCACCATTTCGTTGGCCAGATGGTGCAGCAGCGCTGGATTCACACTGGCGTTCGGGTCATCAATATCGGTGACAGGTTCCTTGACGCCGATGCCGAAGATGTGCTTCCACATGCGATTGGCGATGGTCATGGCAAAGCGCGGATTGTCCGGCGAGGTCATCCATTTGGCGAACTGTTCGCGCAGTTGCTCATCATTCTTGGTGGTCTGCACGCCTTGATAGGCCTTCTTGGCTTTGTCGTCGCTCCAGGTGATGAGCTTGGGGGTGACTAAGTCTCCGGGCTTGGCATCCGGGTATTTGTAATCATCTGGCATCTTCAAATCGTTCGTGCTGGAGTCATTGACGGCCAGGCCGTTGACGCGCAGGAGGTTCTTCGCCTGCTGCTGCATCCTCTTGTCATCCAGTGAGGCCAGCGCCTTGCGCATCATCTGGGCTTCGGGGCCCTTGGCACCTCTGGCACCGTAAGTTTCCGTGGCGCCGAAGAAGGCCGCCATCTCATAGAACTGGCGCTGCGTCCAGTCGGCAAAGGGGTGGTCATGGCACTGCGCGCAGGACACGTTGGCACCGATGAAGGTGCTGAGCGTCAGGCTCAGATTGTCCAGACGCATGCCGGCGTCGCGCAGCAGATAGCCTGTGGCGCCGTTTTCCAGCAACTTGCCGTCAGCGGTCATCATGGAATAGACGACCTTGTTCCATGGGACGTTCTCGGCGATCTGCCCCTTCAACCAGTCTTGGTAGGTGTAAAAGCGCGCCTTCTGTGCCACGTCCGCCATGCGCAGCATGTCGGCAAAGTAGTTGAAAAGGTGGCTGCGGTAGCCCTCGGATTCCAGCAACCGGTCGATCACCTTCGCACGCTTCGAAAGGCTGGTGTCATTGAGGAATTCCAGCGATTCCTCACGGGTGGGGATGCGGCCCGCGAGATCCAGAAAGACGCGACGGACGAACTGTTCATCTGAAGCAAGCGGGTTGGGCTTCTGCTCCACCTTCTTCAGTCCGGCCTCGACGAGCATGTCGATCTGCGCGGCCGCCTGCGCGAGATTGGGGTCGGAAGGGATGCCGAGACCTTCGGGCTTGAGGGTTCTGGCGGCCTCCTGATCGGCGGCTGAGAGCTTGTCCAAGGAAAGGCGATAGACGTAGCCATTGCGGACTTGCAGGAAAACATTGCCGTTTTCGATTCCCCGGAAAGTCGCCTCCAGCTTTCGTCCCTGGGTGTCAGTCCAGGTGCGATAAACTTCATTGTCGGCCTGAAGGCCGGTGACGAGGAGAACACTGGCAAGGAGGAGGCAGAGGCGCGTTTTCATGAGGGAATCGTCCGGTGATCCGGGCCGATGCCGGGTTAAACGGTGGGGCCGAAGTGAAGTTTCAGATCTTTTATGAATCCTTTAGCTCGGCATGGGGGAGCTTCTGAATAATAGCCAGAGGAGTCAGGTGAGAACCAAGGCCCAACAATCCTGCCCCACTTGACGAACTCTGGTCGTCCCCCCTCCTACGCAAAAACCGGCGCAAACGAATCGATCAACGGCAGAAAAGCCTGCTTTGAGGTTTCGTAGTCGGTGCAGTTGTAGTCATGCAGACTCACGCGCACCAGCCAGGGAAACTGCGTCATGCGCAGGCAGACAATGCGGTAGTTCGTGCTGCGTTCCAGGCAGTCGCTCGCCGAAATGGCCGTGCCGCCTTCATCGTGCTGCCACTCTTCGAGGATCTCCCAATCGTGATCGATCATCGCTTGCAGATTGCGAATTTCCTTTTCGCGCCAGGCTGCGAGGTCTGCCAGGGCAGGAGAGTCGGGGTCCGTTCGAGTGAAAACGGAAATGTAAGCCCCCTTGGTCCCGTCACTGGCTTCGAAATAAAACGACCCGGGCCCGTCGGTCTGCGGCTTCTGCGCCCAGTCGCTTGGCAGCAGGATCTCCCATTGGTCGGTGCTGATGGTGTTGTAGTCAGGCATGACTTATTCCTGAGCCTCTTGTAGCAGATACAAGACCTTGGTGCGAATTTTTGAGGGATCGGAGTTCCAGCTTTCATCCCAGTGCCCGTAGATCTCCCATGAGACATCTGAAAGCTGCTGTTCCTGCGTCGCACACCACTGACGGATCGCCGCATGTGCCTCGCCGAGGCCGGAATAGGGGCCATAGTGAACCGTCATCGCCACCCGGCCGGCAGGCAGTTGGGAGCACCGCACGCGCTCATTGCCTGCAAACGGCTCCCCCACCTCCGCTCCGACTTCGACCGTCCCTTGCCGGTCCAAATACACCGCGACATGGCGTCCCGGCTTGGGCAGACCCGCAGCTCGAATGAAGGACCAGACCTCACCGCAGGCCGCAGGGACGAATCGCGACAACTCCCTGGGCGGCACCCGGCTGCGGATCACCACCGTAGGCACTGCCTCGGTGCGAATGATTTCGATGGCGTGGCGCATGCGAATTAAAGTGCTTTCAAGGACTCGGCTCCATGGACTGCGGTTGCTCTCGGCTTTAAGGCTAAACGCTTGACGAAAGTCGGTCATTACGTCAGTTCTGTTCAATGAGCACCTTCCGCACCAGCCTCCTCCTTTGTTCCCGTCATACCCGCACGCTGGGTGTCGCCCTTCTGGGTTGCCTGCTGATGGTGGCAGGTTTGACCCTGGCGGAAGAAACCGTGCCTTTCCCCACACTTCCAGCGGGAGCAGGTGAGATCAGTCCGAAGGCTGCCAAAACCTTCACCGCCGCCGAGTCAGGCCTGAAATACCGCATTCTGCGCGCAGGCACAGGGGCCAAGCCCACTCCCCAGCAGAAGGTGGTGGTGAACTACCACGGCTGGCTTTTTAATGGCAGGGTCTTTGACAGCTCCTATGCACGCGGCATGCCGATCACCTTCGGTCTCAACCAGGTCATTAAAGGCTGGACCGAAGGCATGCAGCTGGTGGGCAAAGGCGGCATGATCGAACTCGAAATCCCCGGCTACCTCGGTTATGGCTTGCAAGGACAGCCCGGCTCCGGTATCCCACCCAATGCGACGCTTCACTTCCTTGTGGAGCTGATCGACGTCATGGATTGAGTCTGGGCGGTTCGGCAGGTAAGCCGAACACTCCGCTGACTGTTATTCAGGACCTCATTAGCCACGCGAGCGATTCCGTCAGTTCTGCGGCCCAACACGCTGCATCATGCCCACCGTTGTATTCGTGTAAATGGATATCGTGTCCGTTGGTTCTGAGCATGGCGCTCAAACGCCGCACGGAGTCGAGTTGGCTGGCCTTTTGCACCAGTGGTGTGGGTGGGTGAGAAACGTTTGTTTGCAGCTCCAGCGTTCCCACGCTCATCCAGATGCGCTGTGGCGATGCTGGCATCGCCGGGAGCGCCTTCACCAGCCATTCATCCTCCCACCATGCCGAAGGCGACTGAGCGAGAACCCCGGCAAAACCACAGGGATGCCGCAGCGCTGTGAATACAGACTGCAGGGCGCTCAAACTCAAACCACACAGAAAAATCCGTTCAAAGGGGGCAATTTCGCGTTCAATCCACCGAGGCACTTCTTCTGCTACGAAAGAAGCAAAAGCCTCGTTGCAGGTGTAATCCGCATGCCGTCCCGCCGTGCTCTCATTTGGCAAAAACACACACGCTACTGATGGCAGCAGACCTGCGGTTTGTGCTTCGTTCAGGATCATCGCAGCTTTCACCCGTTCTGTGTATAGCTCGCCGTCGAGAAAGAGAAAACAGTCCTTCGCATCGCCTGCAGTGGCGGGATGGCACATGACCTGACGTGGGGCAGGCGGATTTAGGCTGGGAATTGTATGTCTGGTAAACATGAGCGAATTTCGCTTCGTGTATTCTTAGATCACCACCCGCTCTTCACATTCCACACCTCGACCAAATCCTTCGGCAAATCCGTGATGAACCGTGAGGGACGCATCATGATGTCGCCATCGCGGGCTTGATGATTGATGACGGGATAAGTCAGATACAACTCGTCTTTGGCCCGGGTCACTGTGACATAGAAAAGTCGGCGCTCTTCTTCGAGGGCCGCGTCTCCGCCTTCATCGATGGCGCGTTTGTGAGGGAACATGCCATCGGCCAGCCAGACGGCGAAGACGATGTTCCATTCCAAACCTTTGGCCTGATGCCCGGTGGTGAGGGTGACGGCATCCCGATCTTCCTGCGCCTGCTGGGCGGGTTTGTTGTCGGTATCGACCCCGCTGAGCAGGGAGAGCTGGCTGAGAAATTCGAGGGGGTCGGTGAAGCGGTCGCTGAAGTTGCTGAGCTGTTCGAGATCCTGCTGGCGCTGCTCGTAGTTCTTGAACTTGGCCTTCATATAGTCCTCATACACCCCGTCGGTGATGCTGCGGATCATCTGCGCCGGTGCTGCGACCTTGCCTTCTTTGTCGATGAGTTCGTCGAGCGTATACGCAAACTGCTCCCAGGTGCTCTTCGCTTTCTTCGGCACCTTGAGCGGGAGAAGCACCGAGGAGAAAGTGGAAGGCATTGTTTCGGCCTTCGCAGCGTCAGACTTGAGCCATTCCTGCCAGAGTTTGGCAGCGCTGACATTGCCAATACCTTCGACAAGCCGGACCATGCGCATGAAGCTGACTTCATCCTGGCGGTTGACGGCAAACTTCATGAACGCTGCCACATCTTTGACATGCGCCTGCTCAAAGAAGCGCAGACCGCTGGTGATCTGAAACGGGATGCCGCGCTGCGTGAGTTCCATCTGGATTTCCATGCTGTGGAAATGCGCACGATAAAGAACGGCCATGTCATTGAGGTCCACGCCTTCGTCCTGCAGTTCGAGAATTCGCTGCGCCACGAAGGAAGCCTGTGCGGAGGAACTGTCGAGCGAGACGAGCGCGGGCAGCATGCCCTTCGACTCGCGGGCGGGCACCAGATTTTTCGGGATCTGCCCACGGTTCATGGCGATGGCCGCATTGGCGAGGTTCAGCACCTCGGGCACGCTTCGGTAGTTCACCTCGATCTTATGCACGCGGGCTCTGGGCCAGTGCTGGTCGAATTCAAGGATGTTGGAGACATCCGCCCCGCGCCATGAGTAGATGGACTGCGCATCATCTCCCACGACCATGAGATTTCCCTGCGGTCCGGTGAGCAGTTCCACCATGCGGCACTGAAGGCTGTTGGTGTCCTGATACTCATCCACAAGGACAAACTCGAACTGAGTGCGGTAGCGCTCCAGCAGGTCTTCGTTTTCCTCCAGCAACTTCACCGTGAGCGCCAGCAGGTCATCGAAGTCCATGCAGTTCGTCTCGCGCTTCTTCTCCTGATAGAGTGTGCGCATCTTGAGAATGCCGCTGGCGACTTCCTCAAAGTAGGGATAGCGCGTATTGATGATTTCCTTGAGGCCGCAGAGCGTATTGTCAGCAAGCGAGAAGATGTCTCCCAGCACTTCGGCCTTGGGAAATCGGTAGGTGGTGGTGTCAATGCCGCTGCTGCCGAGTACGGTTTCCATGAGGTCCTTCTGATCCTCGCGGTCCATGATGGAGAAGCCTTTGCGGTAGCCGAGGCGTTCGGCATTGTAGCGCAGAATCCGATTGCCGATGGAATGGAAGGTGCCGCCCCAGATGCGGGTGGCATCTTGAGTGACGAGCTCTTGCACCCGATGCTGCATCTCGCGGGCGGCCTTGTTGGTGAAGGTGAGCAGCAGGATCGCCTCCGGCTGGATGCCATTGTCCAGCAGCCATGCAACGCGGTACGTCAGCGTGCGCGTCTTGCCGCTGCCTGCCCCCGCAATGACCAGTGCCTGACCCGGAGGACTCGTGACCGCCGCATACTGCTGCTCGTTCAGCTCCGCTTTGTAATCAATGCGGGTGCTGGGTTCATGCGTGCTGTGCAGCGTGTAGTTGCGGGCCATCGGGGAAGTAGAGGGGGGTGGTCTAGGAGTCAAGACCGCGCAACCTTGACCTTCTTCTCACTTCGGCACCTGGATCAATCCTGCACCCACCGCTGTGGCGGGTGCTTGCAGCGGTTCTGCCGTGCGGGTGAGGAGCGGAATGATGTTGGGACCGTAGTAGCCACGACCAAGTAAATAGGCGACAACGCCGCTGGTGATCGCGGTGGCTTGCGAGGTGCCGCTGCCGATGACAAATCGGTTGTCAGCATAGCCGGAAACAATGCCAACACCGGGAGCGACGAGGGTGAGTCCCGCGCCGGAGTTTGAGAAATATGCCTGCGTGCCATTGGCATCGACGGCACCGACACTGAGTACACCGGAAATGCCGGCAGGCATGGACAGGGCGGTCAGTTGCTCATTGCCTGCGGCGGCGACGATCACGACGTTGCGACTTTGCGCATAGCGCACCGCTTCGTCGAGAACAGGGGAGGAACCATTGGCGCCAAGGCTGATGTTGATGACGCGGGCTCCAAGGTCCGTGGCTTTGATGATGGCGGATGAAACCAGTGCGGTGTTGCTCACGCCATTGGTGTCCGCCACACGGATGTCGAGCAGTCTGACCGCCGGAGAGACGCCGCCAACGTTTGGGTCATTGCCTGCGATGAGCGAGGCCATCGCAGTGCCGTGACCGTTGAAGGTGCTGCCGTCGTTGACGAGGTCGTAGTGGGTGATCGTCGTGCTTGCGAGTGATGGGTGGCTGGTGATGCCGGAATCAATGACGGCGACGGTGACGCCCTGACCCCAGCCTGAGCGGTCGCCGCTGGCGCCAATGACGTCCAGTCCCTGGCTGCGAAAAGGGACGCTTCCGCCCGGGTTAGATGTGTCGGAATTCGCAATCGGAGGGGGAAGACCGGGAATTCGGGTGATTAGATTCGGGCCGACGTGGGTGTAGTCTTCGGCATGCGCATTGAGATCCCGTTCAATTGCCACCGTATCCCGAAAGCGCACCCGGGCGGTGCGGAGTTTGATGTCGTATCCCAGCACTTCGAGTCCCAGAGCTGCCGCGCGGTTTCGAAAAGCGGCCAGGGCTTCGGGGGTGCGGAAGGTGAGCAGGGCCTCGTTCGGCATGGAGCCGGGCACGTTGAGCGTGGCAATGCCGGGGGCGGCAGCCGGTCTGGCGGGTGCCGGGGTTGGGGCGGTGGCCGCAGGTGTTTGCGGCATGGCTGTGAGGCCTGTTGGACTGGTGGTACCCGGGCTTTGTTTCGCCGGAGGCAGTTCGATTTGTGCGGAGGGTGCTGTATTGGAAACCCAGAGCAGCCACAGGACTGAGGCCACCATGATGAGCAAGGTGGTGGCGAAAAGCAGGACAGGCAGGCGGGTGGGGCGCATGAACGTGGCAAAATTTCGCACATTGGCGCACTGGCGCGAGTTCTGCTTTTAACAGAATCTCACGGCACTTTCCCGAACTCCAACCTTGTTGTCATTCGGCGTGCTGCATAAACTCGCCAATATGTCGCAAAAGAAAGAAGCCTGGGGATCACGTCTTGGAGTCATCATGGCTGTCGCTGGGAGCGCGGTCGGTCTGGGGAATTTCCTGCGCTTTCCCGGTCTTGCGGCGCAGTATGGCGGGGGTGCATTTATGATCGCCTATGCGATTTCGTTTTTGATCATCGGCCTGCCGATTGGCTGGGCGGAATGGGCGATGGGGCGGTATGCGGGCGGCAAGGGGTTCAATTCTGCACCGGGGGCGTTCGCGGCGATTTTGAACAAGCGGTGGGCCAAATACATCGGCATCATCGGGGTGATCGTGCCGGTGATGATCTACATGTATTATGTGTTCATCGAATCCTGGTGTCTGGGCTATGCGCTGAAGTTCTGGACGGGCAGCGTGGATTTGAAGACGACCGATGATGCGGTGGCCATGTTTAAAACCATGAGCGGGCAGCTTGTGGACGGCTCGGCGCTGTCGCTTTCATGGAATACCGCGCTGCCATGGCTGGTGGTCGTTTTTGTGTTTAACTTCTGGCTCATCTACCGGGGGATCTCCGGGGGCATCGAGAAGATGTGCAACCTAGGCATGCCCATTCTCATCGTGCTGGCGCTGATGGTGCTGACGCGTGTCCTGACGCTGGGGGCGCCTGATCCTGCCAAGCCGCATGACAACGTGGTCAATGGACTGGGCTACATGTGGAATCCCAGCAAGGTGCAGATCGAACGAACGCAGCCTGCGCCGGGTGAGGCGAAGGTGGTGGAGGAACTGGTGGGTGCGGCGGCCATCACTGAGGCGGAGCAGAGGGTGGCGGCGAGCGGCGGTGCGTTGAAGCTGGTGACCATCACTCCATGGCAGCAGCTTCAAAACCCACTGATGTGGATGGCGGCGGCGGCGCAGATTTTCTTCAGCCTCTCCGTGGGCTTTGGCGTCATTATTGTGTATGCGAGCTATCTGAGAAAGACGGATGACGTGGTGCTCAGCGGGCTGACGGCGAGCAGTGCGAATGAGTTCTGCGAAGTGGCGCTAGGTGGACTCATCACGGTGCCGGCGGCGGTGGCGTTTCTGGGGCTGGCCTCTGTGGCCGGGCAGGGCACTTTTGGTCTCGGATTCACCGTACTGCCGCTGGTGTTTGCCAAGATGCCACTGGGGACGTTTTTCGGCGGTGCGTTCTTCTTCATGCTCTTCATTGCCGCGGTCACGAGTTCGATCTCCATGCTGCAACCAGGGATCGCCTTCCTTGAGGAGGCGATGAATGTGGGGCGCAAGGTGAGTGTGACTATTCTTGGAATGCTGACCACGCTCGGCGTGGGATTCGTGGTTTTTTTCACCAAGGATTTGAAGGCGCTCGATACGCTGGACTTCTGGGTGGGAACTTTCCTCATCTTCATTCTCGCCACGATCCAGATCATCGTCTTTGGCTGGCATTGGGGCATTGAGCGTGGTCTGAAGGAGGCGCATCAGGGGGCAGCCATCCGCATTCCGCGTTTCTTTGGCTGCATCATGAAGTGGATCTGCCCGGTGTTTCTCCTGGTGATTTTTGCCATGACGGTGCTGACCAGCGTGTTTGGCTTTGATCTCAGCACCCGGACCTTCGGCAACCCCTCATCCTACGTGGTTGATCTCATCGGTGGCGTGAAGGACGACAAAGCGGTGGGAACAAATCTGGCCGCGCAGCTGAGCGTGGCATTGGTGATCATTGTTGCCGGCTTCTTCGCGCTGCTGTCCTCCCGTTCCAAAAACTTCCAGCGCGCCGAGCAGGGCCTGAACAAGCACGATTAACTGCGAACCCTGAACTTCTCCCCGTTATGAACACTTCCGGCCTCATTGTCATGGTACTTTCTGTCGGCACCGCCGCCTCCTTGTTTAGCTGGTGCATTTACAAGGTGCTCACCACACCGCGTGAAACGGAGAAAGTCCATGGTGTGGATTTGCATACGCCGGACATGGATGTGGACAGCTAGATTTTTTCAGTCAATGAATGGTCCTCAGGACCACATCACCCCAAGGGCTTGAGCCGCAGCTGCCTCAGCGTATAAAAGGGCGCATCGGCTCACGCCAAAAGCCTGGGCCGCAGAGCAGGCGACGCTGCGCCAGGCACTGGCTCATCCAGCCGTCCTGCCGATGTAGTTGGGCCGGCAAAATCAAGCTCATTGCCACGGGGGCATGGACACCGGATACGGTGAAAGCCAACCTGCCTGGGAGCGTGTGGATCACTCAGCGGTCGCGGCAAATGTCAGCCGCCCGTGGCGGAGTCAGGCTCTCGCAAAGAATAAAGAATTGCCTGATGATTAGTGAATCATGCAAATGATTAAAATTCAATCATATGACCCAAGGTGATTGGCTGAAACTCAGTCGCGATACTGTTATATATTCTAAATAAAAAGATTGGTTAATGGCTTATTAAGACTCTGATGCATTAGATTATAACGATACGAAATTTGCTTCACGTAATATAAGAAAGGTGTTAAACAGTGGGATTAATCCGAATAATTCCACTATGAAGTTCTCCTCGTTTTCTTATGTCCTGCATGGCTTCCTGCTGCTGGTTTGGGCGCTGCCAGCGGTCGTTATCGCCAACGATAACGATCAGGCGCTGTTTAGTTCCCTCTACATTCAAGGGGAAAGCTACGACTGGCAGCAACCTGCCTCGGACAACGGCTCAAGTCGTTTTGACAGCTATCTTAGTACTTCGGGCTATACAGTGACGGTGGAAACACTGCTGGACGCCCCCAATTTGGGCATTGTGCAGGGGAGCAGCTCCATGGGCAGCGTGAATGGTTATTTGAACAATGGATCTTATGGTGACACTCATTCGGAATCCGGGACTCCTGGATATGGAAGCTGGGAGACTTGGGACTACACGGCAGACCTCTCCCTGGGGCAATTGTCGTGGGTGCATCACTCATTTGCCTCGGATGGAATGGGCAATAACAGTGACTCTTGGAATGACTCCAATGGCCAGTGGGGATCATATTCCCATACATATTATTATGATGGAGTGATCAGTACCACCCATGAAGATTGGAGTGATTCGACTGGAAACTCGGGATACCATGATTGGGGCAGTTCGACAACGATATCAGGATCGGACATGTCCTTGCTGGGAATTGATTACACATTTACTGGCGGATCATCCTGGTACGAAAATGCCAGCGATGGCACGAACAACAGCGGGTCAAGCAACAGCTACAATGCCTTTGACGGCAGTGGCAGTGTGAATGTCGTCAGCAGTTCCTATTCATCCGATGGGGCAAATTCGGTCACTGAGTATGTGATAGAAGGATCGGATGCCTATCTTGGTGCCTTCCGCTATTATAATACGTCCAGCGCAGACGGCGGTGCGACAGGATGGGATCCACGAACGGCACCGTCGTTTGGTCCCAGCAACCTGTGGATTGATGGCTGGATGGTGTCCTGGCAGTCCGGGGTGCTGGCGGATGATGGCACGGTGACGGACACGTATGCCGATGTGGACAACGTGTTCAGCTTTGTGGTCACCGGGCCTGCGCGGTCCTTTGCGATGCAGACCGCCTCGGCCACGGTGCTGTTCAATGGGGTGTCGGCCGGATCGGTGGATCCAACCACGGGCTGGAGCCTGGGTGCATGGACGGTGGACACTGAGGCACCCACGCAAACATCCGGACAGCCCTTCTTCCTGCCCGGGAAGATGTCGTTGTGGGTGGGAGGGTCGAAGTATGTCTTTCAGGCGGGGTATTCGGACAACGGCGGGCAGCATCTTGACCAGTACTACGGCGAGGGTCTGGGCTATCTGCGGCTGACGGGCACGGGGGCGGGTGCGGCGCATGTGGTGGGGAACTTCGGCACGCAGTTTTTCTGGGGCACGCTCAACAGCGATGGCAGCTTCACCGTTACGCCAGATGTGGGGGTGACGGCTTTCGAGCTTCTGGGCCAGTACAACCGACTGTGGGTGAACGGCGTGGTTTACACGCGGTATGTTGACCCCGTGACCTTGCAGCCGACCAATGACTACTACAATTCGAACAATGAAGTATTGACGGTGGGAGAGGCCGGTGCAGATCAACTGAGCATTGCCGTGAGCCTGGGTGCATGGACCTGCACGGGAACGATTGCCAAAACGGCAACAGGCTTGTTCCTGTTGAACGCGGTGAACGGCGGTGGTGGTGCCGCCACTTTCCCAGCCCTGTGGGCGCTGGATGATGTGGGAGGGATTACCTTCGGAAACCCCTTTGTCGGGGTGGGGAGCCCCACGGGCTCCGCCGTGCCCGCCGTGGTGATGATGGGGACCGATGTGCTGGTCTATCTGGGCTCCATGCCAAAGGGGGCTGACACCTACGC
>JAIPJY010000100.1 GCA_021733925.1 Prosthecobacter sp.
GCTATGATGCGCAGTCCCCTTGGGACTGGTGTAAAGCGGAATGGGATGACGAAAGACCATGGCAAGCTGCCAAGCGCATTCCACGGCGTAAGATGTGATGCCGCAGGAAAGACATCCCGATGGATTTTATGCCCTCTGAAAGTGTACCAAAGCAGAATTAAGGTCGAGCGGCGGCTTTTTTCGTGCCGGGGCCGCGGGTGCGTTCGGACTTGATCGGAATTGGGGCGAGCTTGATGGTTTCGACCTGAACAACGACGGGTGGAGAGATGCTGGATGTATCTTGCGCGGCTTCGCCTTCAACTGCCGGGGGCAGTTGACGCAGAGTGGCAATCTTGGTCTGGAGATCGGCAAGCTCGCGGCGGGCGGCCTCGATCTGACCGGGAAGTTCCCCGTGCACACCGTTTGTTGCCGCGTCGGTTTTGGGTGCGTCTTCGTGGTCGGCCAGGCGCCGGGGTGGGGCGATTTGTGATCCGCCCTGGGAATCATTGGAATGTGCGTCGCGGTAGCGCTGTTCGACCGCGGCGAGACGTTTTCTGCCATCGACAAACTGCTGCTTTGTGGCCGCGAGCTCTTGATTCAGCTGTTCCAATTCAGCACGCTTGGTCCCGGCTTCCAAGTGGTGGTTGGTATCGGCGGCAAGTGCGGCGTTATAGGTGGCGAGCTCGGCTCTGCGTGAGGCCAGATTTTTTTCGCATGAGGCGAGGTCATCCTGCAGGCGCTGAAGCGAAGCTTCGGCGGCGGCGCCTTTTTGCTCCAAAGTCATGAGGAAAGACTCGAGGTCTTTGACGGCGGCTGCGTCACGCTGCTGTTTGGCGCTGAGCTCCGTGCTGGCGGAGTTGAGGGCGGTATGTTTGGCCTCCTCCTCCACAATACGCTTCTCATGCTCAATGATCTGCTGGCGAAGGGAGTTTAACAACGACTCGTCCTGCTCGCACTCATCACGCACCTTTCTGAGGCGGGTGTCGGCTTCCTCTTTTTGAGCTGTCAGATTTTCAATTTCCTGCTGAGCTGCAGTGGCGGTGAGACGCTGGACTTCGGTGGACTTCTCGTAATGCTGGGTATTGAGGCGTTCGAGGGCGGCGGTCTTGTCCGAGTGCTGGGTGGTCAGGGCATTGATGGCTTCCATCCAGTCGTGGTGCGCGGTTTCAGCCAGCTGCACGGCTACTTTTACTGGTTCGAGCTTTTTCTCCTCGGCATGCAGTGACTCCACACGGGCCAGATGCAGGGCGCGCTCCTTTTCAGCACGCTGCTGCCAGTCACGAAGCTCTTTTTCAACGGCGTCGACCTCGGCCTTGAGGCGTGCTTTCTCCGCTTCCAGCTTGGCCATGTCCTCCAAGTGGGCGCTGTCGGGAGGTGCCGATGCGGGCGGGGGCGATGGAGGAGCCGGAGCTTCAGGAACCGGGGCTTCAGAAACGGGAACTTTGGCCGTAGCCGTGGGAATTTTTGCCGTAGCCGTGGAAGCTGGAGGAGCGGCGGGTGTGGCTACGACGGGTGAGCTTGTGGCCGGATGTTCAAGATCGAGCGTGCCAACGAGCGGGCCAAAAGCGATTGTGTCGCCATGAAGCAGGGTGCAGCTGAGCTGGCGTTCGCCATTGACGAAAGTGCCGGCTGCGGATTTGAGATCAAAGACCTGCAGACTGCCGTCGGCGTTCTGCACGATTTCAGCATGGCGAGGGGAAATGCGCTCGTCGTCGACCACGATGTCATTGTCCTCGTCACGACCGATGATGATGTGTTCCTTGAGAGGAACCACCACTTCTTGTCCGTCTTCGAGAACGAAAGTGAGTTTGGCCATGGGGGGATTAGCGTTGAAACGTGCGCAGCAAAGTCGATGAAGTGAGTGGAATCAATCGGGCATTTGCATCTACCCGCAAATGATGCAGAAACAGTGCCTCAATCCTTCGATTTTTTGGCCAGACGATCAATGGCAGCCTCGAAATTTTTGAGTTCGGTATGGGCCAAACCGGCCTGCTGGCGCAGCTCACTGCGCTGGCGCTCCGCCTCGGTGATGTCGGTGCGCAGTTCGACGAGCTTGTGTTCGAGTTCGCCGAGCCGCTCGCGCCGCTTGTCCTCCTCGGCCTGGGACAATTCGATGCTGCGCTGCAAGGCGTGATGGCGTTCCTGATCCTGACGGAGTCTGGTTTCAAGATGGCGGGTTTGCTCGCGCATCATGGCTTCGGCGGCGGGGTTGGGGCGGAGCGGGGTATCATGACGCATGTGTTCGCGGCGCAAGTGTTCGAGGCGAGATTCTTCGCGCTGCACGCTTTCACGCAGATGGCGGAGGCGTGATCTCAGCGTGGTTTCCTGCGCGGTGCCCAAAGCCGGTGCGCCACCGGCGCGGGTTCTGCGAGAAGGGGCGGCTTTCACCACCGGGGGGGCGGTGGGAGGGATGGGAATTTCAGGCTCGTCCACCTGTGCCTGGGTGCGTGCGGTGTTGATGAGTTCGTAAAGCCCGGCTTTTTCTTTTTCGATTTCATGCCAGAGGTCCCGAGCTTCGGCGGAATCCTGAGGGAGCGTGGCGAGACGGGCGTAGAGCTGGTCCATGGCCTCCTTCCAGTCACGCAGAGGTTTGCGACGGGACAAGAGATCTGCGAGCTCGCTGCGGGTGGATTCGAGGCTGGTGGTGAGCTGCTGCTGCCGTGCGGCGTGTTCTTTCTCGGCTTCGGTGGCAAGCTGGCGGACCTCCTCGAAACGGGTGCGCTGACTGCGTTCGGCAGCGCCAAGCTGCGTGAGCGCGGCGCGCAGGTCTTTCTCGCGAGCGTGCAGGATGTCGATGCGGCCTTTGGCGGCACTTTCATCCCCTGAGAGAGTCTTGAGGACGGATTTTAGCTCTGCGATCTGAGCTTCAACGGCTGTGAAGGCGGTTTTCACCCTGGCAAGCTGCTGTTCAGCGGTGGCAAGCTGCGACTGGGTAACGGTGAGTTTTTGCCCGGTGTCAGCGAGTGTCTGACACTGCTGTTCGAGTTCGGCGCGTTGTGCCTGGGTTTGCGCAAGCTGCTGAGTTTCGGCGGCGAGTTCAGTCTTGCGTGCGGCGAGGTCTTTCTTACTTGCGGCGAGTCCACTCTGGAGCTGATTCAGGGCCTCCTCAGTGCGCTGCCGCGAGGCAAGGGCTTCTCCGGTGGCCTTTTCGGCCTGCTGGTGGGACTGCTGCAGGGTGGCGATGCGAGATTCGAGATCTTTGACTGCGGCTTTGGAACGATGCTGATCCTGACCAAGCGCTGCAATTTCTGCTTTGAGAGCGACGTGCTGCGCCTCAGCTTCAATGCAATGCGCACGAGCCTCTACGAGTTTTTCCTCCGTGCCGGTGAGCTCAAGGATGTGCTCCTCGATCTGAGTGCGGTGGTGGGAGAGCTGCTCGATCTTCTTTTCCGCGGCTTTCAACTGGTCTTCGCGAACCTCGGCGATTTCCTTGCTCTGCTGGCTGCGTGTTTGGAGTTCGGCGATCTGGTGGCGCAGAGCATCGAGCACGGTTTCGTCATGGACCGACTCGGCGCGGATTTGCTGGAGGTGGGCCAGAGCCTGATCGCGGTGGGTGGCGAGACCTTCAAGCTCATGTCTGGCGGCTGCTTCATCCTGGCCGAGACGCTGCAAGTCGGCGGTTTTTTGCACATGCTGGGCGGTGAGGGTTTGGATGGACTGGAGCCATGCGGCATGCGCCGTTTCGGCCTCGTTGACCGCCGTCTTAATGGGGGTCAGGCGTTCTTCCTCGGCACGGAGAGACTCCATGCGGGCAAGGTGGCCGGCATGCTCTGCAGCGGACTGCTCCTGCCAGGTGCGCAGCTCATTCTGCACGGTGTCCAGTTCGGACTGCAGGCTCGCTTTTTCCCTTTCAAGCCGGGCGGTGGCCTCCTGAAGCTCGGTCTGCTTGAACGCGGAGGAGTCCGGTCTGCCGCCTCTGTTGCGTTTGCGGGTTGCGATTTTCTCGGCTCTGACGGGCAGGTCGAGGGTCAAAGCCTGGGTTTTATCTCCCGGCGGCGCTGGAGCGGCGGTGCCGTTGACTGCGTGATCGGCGAGATCAAGCACGGCGGTCAGTGGGCCGAAAGTCAGCTTGTCGCCATGGTGGATGGTGCGGCTGCGGATGCGCTCGCCGTTAACGAAGGTGCCGGCGGTGGAGTTGGAATCAAAGAGCTGGATGGTGCCGTCCGCATTGTGCACCAGTTCGGCATGGTGCTTGGAGACACGGTCGTCATCAATGACCACATCATTGTCCTCTTCGCGCCCCAGGGTGACGTGATCGGTCAGGGGGACTACGATTTCCTGGCCGTCGTCGAGTACAAAGGTGAGTTTTGCCATGGTTTCGCGTGGGATCGAGACTGTGGTAGATACGAAACAAACCTGAGGTCGAGCGTTGAATCAATCTTGCATTTTTTTCCATGACGCAATCCTGTCCCGGCATGCACTCCGAAGCCGAAGCCCATCTTTCCAAACGCTGTCCCGTCATGCGCCGGTTGATCAAGGCGCATGGTCCGTGCCAGCTGGTGGCGCAGAAACGTTCACCTTATGAGGCGCTGGTGAGTGCGGTGGCGCACCAGCAACTGCATGCGAACGCGGCGGAGGCCATCCTACGACGCTTCAAGGCTTTGTTTCCGCAGACGCGGTTCCCAAAGCCAGAGCAGGTGATGGAGGCCACGGACGAAGCGCTGCGGGGCTGCGGCTTTTCCATGGGCAAGATGCTCGCGATTCGGGACATCGCCGCGAAGACGCTCAGCGGGCAGATTCCCAAACGTGCGGCGGCGCTGAAACTCGGGGATGAGGAGCTGATTGAGCGGCTGGTGGCCGTGCGCGGGGTGGGCCGCTGGACGGTGGAGATGCTGCTGATCTTCACCCTTGGCAGGGCGGACGTTTTTCCCAGCGACGACTTCGGCGTGCGCAACGGCTGGCGTGTGGCGAAAAAGCTGGATGAGATGCCGAAACCGAAGGAATTTCGTGCGCTGGCGGAGCGCTGGCAGCCGCATCGGACCCTGGCTGCATGGTATCTCTGGCGTGCGGCGGATGCGGCGAAGGTTTAAGGACTATGGCGTTTCGCCGGCGGCCCAGCGCAGAGCTTCCAGCATGTGGCGGCGGCCGAAGTTTGAGTTCAGCACGCGAGCATCGTGACCGATGGCGGTGTAGAAAAAGCGTCCGCCTTCGGTTTCGCGGGTCCAGGCCGCAGGGTGGTCGGCACCCATTGGCTGGACGTTCATCTGCTGAAATTTTTCGCGCACGGGCTCAAAGGTGGCTTCATCCAGCCGCATGAGCACCTTCACATCCGGCTGGCCGGTCACGGCGCGGTCATAGCAGAGCCATTCTTCGTTGACCCAGATTTCCGGAGCGAAGGGTTTCACCGCAGGATGCTCCGCATGGGCCGGATCAATCACGAGACGTGCGGGAGTGCGGACTGAATCTGCGGCGAAATCACAGCCCACGAGGTTTGCGTACCAGTCCCAGGCCCCATGATGCACGGCGGCGGCGTGAACCGACACGATGCCGTTCCCCTGTCGGAACCAGGTCACGAGATCGGCCTTCTGCTGATCGTCGAGATCCTGGCCAAAGTTGGTGGTGCTGTTGAGCACGAGGACTTGATAGCGCATCAGGTCATCGAGGTTGAAGACACCGGTGTGGTCGGTCTGGTCGATGTTCACGCCAATGTCCCAGCCAAAATGCAGGAACCAGTGGTTGGTGGCCGAGAGTGTCGGATGCACATACCAGGAGGGCTTGCTGTAAACCAAGACATTCTCAAGACGGCGGGCTGGTGGGGGGCTCATAGACGGCAAAGGGGAAGCTGGGGGCGGGGCGTTGAAGAAACGTGTCATTGCTAATGGCCCTATCGGCGGCTAAGGAGAGGGCACATGTCTTTTAAAGCTCTCGGCCTCGACCCGAACATCCTCACTGCCATCGAAGAAGCCGGTTACACGGAACCTACACCCATTCAGGCTGCGGCGATTCCGGTGGTGATCGCGGGTGGTGATGTCATCGGCATCGCACAGACCGGCACTGGAAAGACGGCAGCCTTTACTCTGCCGATTTTGACCCGCCTGACAGCGAACCCGGTTCCTCAGGGGCAGCGCCGCCGCACACGTGTGCTGGTGCTGGCACCGACGCGTGAGCTTGTGGCGCAGATTGAAGAAAATGTGATGGCCTACGCCAGGCATCTGCCGCTGAAGATTGCCAAAATTTACGGGGGTGTGGGTGAGAAGCCGCAGAAGGACGCGCTGCGTGCCGGGAGCGACATCGTGATCGCCTGTCCTGGACGTTTGCTTGATTTGATGGAGCAGAGATGTGCGGATTTTTCCCAGCTCGAATACCTGGTGCTGGATGAAGCGGACCGCATGCTCGACATGGGCTTTCTGCCGGACATCCGCCGAGTCATCAATCAACTGCCGAAGAAGCGGCAGACGCTGATGTTTTCGGCCACGCTGTCGAAGGAGATCGAGACACTGACGCATGAGTTTCAGCGTGCACCGAAGGTGGTGCAGATCGGCAAGCGTGCGAATCCGGCGGAGAGCGTGACCCAGCTGGTCTATGAAGTACACAAGCATCTTAAAATGCCGCTGCTCTCGCATCTGCTGAAGGATGAAAAAATGCAGATGGTGCTCGTTTTCAGCCGCACGAAGCACGGTGCGGACAAGATCGCCAAAAAGCTTGAATCAACCGGCGTGAAGTGCGCCACGCTGCATGCCAACCGCTCGCAGAACCAGCGCCTGCGCGCCCTGGATGATTTCAAGACCGGCACGGTGCGCGTGCTAGTGGCTACAGACATTGCCGCGCGTGGCATTGACGTGGATGGCATCTCTCACGTCGTGAATTTCGACTTCCCGCACATCGTGGAAGATTATGTGCACCGCATCGGCCGCACGGGCCGTGCGCAGGCCATTGGCGATGCGATCAGCTTTGTCTCGCCGGATGAGCAGCCTGATGTGCGCAAGCTGGAGCGTTTTATCAACCGGGGTCTCGTCCGCAAAAAAGCTGAGGGCTTCGATTACAACGCCGCACCCCAGCCGTTCAGCGATGAACGGCCTGAGCGCCGGGAGCAGCGCTCATCGCAACCACGCCGCCCGCAGGGTGGTGGTCGCCCAGGTGGCGGCGGTGGTGGACAAGGCGGAGGCCGTCCCGGTGGGTATGGCGGCCAGGGTGGCGGTCGTCCAAGCGGTCAAGGAGGAGGCCAGGGTGGTGGTGGACGTCAGGGGGGCGAGCGCCGCTCTTCGGCAGGCTCAGCGCCCCGGCAGCCAGCCCAAATGCCCCAACAAAACACGACTCCAGACGGCGCACGGGGTCTGTGGAAGCGGCTGACGGGCCGGTAATCGGTCGGCGGGTTTAGGGTGCGGGTGATGCGCCGCGTACAGCGGTGTGACTTGGGCTTTTGGGTGCCGCTGTGCAAACGGGCGGGCTGTCGCCACACCCATTCTACGAAGGCGAGCCGATCATTTGGCAAACCAGCCCTTGGCCAGAGGACTGGTGGCGAAGAATTCGAGCAGTTGGTTGGCGACTTTTTCGCGGCCGGTGTTGCTGGGGTGGGTGCCGTCGGGGCCGAAATCGACTTTGGTGTATTTGAGGTCGTCGAGTTTGCGGCCTTTTTCACCGTCGGCCCAGAGATAGGGGCCCCAGAGGAGGAGGGGTGATTTGGAGAGGGTGAGGGATTCATCGCCGTTCATCTGCTGCTGAATGAGATGGCGCACAGCGAAGGCACCTTCATAGGCATAGGGCTCGGGGTTGAGGTTGGTGCTGGCGAAGCCGGCGTAGATGCGGCTGCCGAGGTAGGCGATGCGGAGATTGGGGAAGCGCTCTTTGAGAAGGTGCAGGACTTTGATGGTGTCGGCTTCCAGGGTGGCGAGATGTTCGGTCTTTGCACCGGAGGGGCCGGCGTTGGCGAGCTTTACCCAGGCCAGCTGCACCTGCTGCGGGCTGACTTCGGCGCGTTTCAGTCGGTTCATCGCTTCAGGCCACGGGCGGCCTTCCGGCTGTGCCCAGGCGGCCATGGTCTGGCCACCCTGCGCGCAATCGATGATGGTGAGCTTGTCGGACTTGCGCGTGTCCTTGTCGGCGATGCCTTTGAAGAAGGAGAACTCCTGGGTGGCGTTTGACATGCTGATGGAAACCAGTGCGATCTTGCCGGTGTCGGAGGGTTTGCCTGCGGCATCGAGAGGTTTGATCTGGGCAAGGGCGGTCTCGGCGGATTTTTTCAGCGCTTCAGGCGGTTCGTTGCTGCCTTTGCCGTAGAGTCCGCCGTCTTCGCCTTCATACGATTCATTGGCGGTCATGTCCGTGAGGGGCTTGAGCGTGTCCGGGGCTTTGCGCTGATTCGCCGGGCGGCCGCCACCGCCACCCGGACGACTGCCGCCGCCTTTGCGGGCTTCCTTGGCTTTGTCGAGGTAGGTCTGCTCCTCGGGACTTAGTTTTTCGCCGCGTTGCTCGCGCTGGTAGAGCTGCTTGGCTTTGTCCCAGTCGATGGGGGTGCCGGTGGTCTGGCCGAACAATGAAATGCCGCCGAGAAGCAGCGTGGCGAGGAGGGGGAGACGGAAGGCGGTCTTCATGGTGGCGGTCTTGAACACCGATGGCGTGGATTGGATGCGGCAAGAGTGGTGCAAAAAGCTTTTCGTCTTGTGTTACGCGCTGCGATTCGTCAGCTTGAACGGCTCCAAGCCATGTCCGATCCCAACAGCACCCGTCGCGTCGTCATTGCCAGTTTCATCGGCACCACCATCGAGTGGTACGACTTTTTCCTCTATGGCACGGCGTCGGCGCTGGTCTTCAACAAGCTGTTCTTTCCGAACTTTGATCCGCTCGCGGGCACGATGGCGGCATTCGCGACGTACGCGGTCGGCTTTTTCGCGCGACCGATTGGTGGCATCGTTTTCGGTCATTTCGGCGACAAGATCGGTCGTAAATCCATGCTGGTGACCACTCTCATGCTCATGGGAGTGGCGACGGTGCTGATCGGCCTGCTGCCGACGTATGATCAAGTCGGCGTCTGGGCGCCCATTTTGCTCGTGCTGCTGCGGTTCATCCAAGGCTTTGGCGTCGGGGGAGAGTGGGGTGGAGCGGTGCTGATGGCCGTGGAGCACGGTGCGGCGGGCAAGCGTGGATACTATGCGAGCTGGGTGCAGGCCGGTGTGCCGGTGGGACTGCTGCTGGCCAATGCGGTCTTCATGATTGTGTCGTCGATGAATGAGGCCGCCTTTCTTTCCTGGGGCTGGCGCGTGCCGTTTTTGCTCGGCGTGCTTTTGCTGGGAGTCGGCATGTTCATCCGGTTGAAGATCATCGAGAGCCCGGTCTTTACCCAGGCCAAAGCGCAGGATGCGGGTCCGAAGGTGCCGATCTTTGCTGTGCTGCGCGACCACCCACGCAACGTGGTGCTGGCCATGGGGGCACGCTTTGCGGAGAACGCCTTCTTCTACATCTTCACCGTGCTCGTGCTTAGCTACGGCTCGCAGCAGCTTGGGATGCCGCAGGCCACGCTGCTCAATGCGGTGCTCATTGGTTCCGCAGTGCAATTGGTCGCCATTCCGTGCTTCGGGGCGCTGTCAGATCGCATCGGCAGGCGGCCGGTTTATCTGGGCGGTGCGTTCTTTCTGCTGCTCTTCGCGTTTCCGTTTTTCTGGATGATCGAGACCAAGCAGATGACCCTCGTTATTCTGGCGGTCGTTATCGGACTCATCGGCCATGCGGCGATGTATGGCCCGCAAGCGGCGTTCTTTTCCGAGCTGTTTGGAACGCGGGTTCGTTACAGCGGCGCGTCGCTCGGCTATCAGCTGGCGTCGCCTTTAGCGGGTGGTCTGGCCCCGCTCATCGCCACGGCGTTGCTGGATCAAACCGGTGGAAAACCGTGGCTGGTGGCGGTGTATCTCATTGTCATGGCCGTCATCACACTGGTGGCTGTGTGGATGGCGGAGGAGACGAACAAGAAGGCGCTCTGAGGCGGCAGGGGTGTCCAATTTGGCCTAAAAAGTGTCCGTCCAGAGTCTGACGAACCAGTTGCACTCCGCCGGGTTTCGCCTCCCTTGGCAGTCCAATCATGAACGACGCTTTCCCTGACATCCCTAAAATTCAGTATGAAGGGCCCAAGAGCCGCAACCCGCTCTCCTTCAAGCATTACAATCCTGACGAAATCGTCGGTGGCAAATCGATGCGCTCGCAGATGCGTTTCGCGGTCGCCTACTGGCACGCGATGCGCAACACGCTGTCCGATCCATTTGGTGGCGGCACCGCCCAGCGCCCATGGGATGATGGCAGCAACTCCGTCTCCAATGCGCAGCGCCGCGTGTGGGCCTGCTTTGAGTTCATGGACAAGCTCGGCGTGGACTACTACTGCTGGCATGACCGTGACGTGGCTCCTGAACTCGAAACATTGGCCGCGAGCAATGCTGCCTTTGACGCCGTCGCTGATGAACTTGAAAAGGCGCAGAAGCAGACCGGCAAGAAGCTGCTGTGGGGCACGGCCTGCCTGTTCTCCCATGCGCGCTATTGCCAGGGTGCCTCCACGAGCCCGAACGCCGGTGTCTTTGCCTACGCTGCTGCTCAGGTGAAGAAGGCCATGGATGTGACCCATCGCCTCGGCGGTGAAGGCTACACCTTCTGGGGTGGCCGCGAAGGCTATGCCACGCTCTGGAATACCGACATGAAGCGTGAGGTCAATCACCTCGCCCGCCTGCTGCACATGGCGGTCGATTATAAGAAGAAGATCGGTTTCACCGGCCAGTTCTACATCGAGCCGAAGCCGCGTGAGCCCTCCACGCATCAGTATGATTCAGATGCCGCGGCCTGCTTGAACTTCCTGCGTGAGCACAACCTGCTTGAGCATTTCAAGCTCAACCTTGAAACCAATCACGCCACGCTCGCCGGCCACTCCATGCGCCATGAGATGCAGGTTGCTGTCGCTGCCAATGCGCTGGGTTCTGTGGATGCCAACACTGGTGACACACTCATCGGCTGGGACACCGACCAGTTCCCGACGAACATCTACCTCACCACTGAGATCATGCTCGAAGTGATCAAGATGGGCGGCCTCACCACGGGCGGTCTCAACTTCGATGCCAAGTGCCGTCGCGAGTCCTTTGAACCGGTCGATCTCTTCCACGCCCACATCGGCGGCATGGACGCCTTTGCGCGCGGCCTCAAGATCGCCCATGCGATGATCGAAGACGGCCGCCTCGACGGCTTCATCAAGCAGCGCTACAGCAGCTACGACTCCGGCATTGGCGCGAAGATCGAGAAGGGCGAAGTCGGTTTTGCCGAACTTGAAGCCCACATTCTCGCCAACGGTGAGCCGCTTCTTGGCAGTGGCCGTCAGGAAATGCTCGAAAATCTGGTGAACGACTACCTGTAAAACTGAGGTCAGTTCTTTGATTCAAATCGTGAGGCGGTCGGCAACGACCGCCTCATTTTTTATGATCATGCGTAACCAAGCGATGCTGAGAGAATAAAAGGCATTCTGGTTTTAGTGTTAGATAAAACTAATGCGTATTTATCAATATGCATTCATGGGGTGATGTACCCAGAGAGGTCATGCAGCCTTGCAACCACGTCAGAAATGAGGCAACGGTTTGCATGACTGATCCCCTTTGGTTCAAAGACGCTGTCATTTATCAGCTTCATATTCGTGCTTTCTGTGACGGGGATGGAGATGGGATAGGAGATTTTCGCGGCCTGATCTCCAAACTCGATTATCTGTTGCAGCTCGGCGTCACGGCGCTCTGGCTCCTGCCGTTTTACCCTTCACCCCTGCGCGACGACGGCTACGACACCGCCGATTACATGGCAGTGAACCCGACCTACGGCACACTGACGGATTTCCAGGAGTTTCTGGACGAGGCGCACCGGCGCAAGATGCGAGTGATCACCGAACTGGTGCTCAATCACACGAGCGACCAGCATGCGTGGTTTCAGCGTGCGCGCCGTGCCAAGCCCGGCTCCCCTGAGCGTGATTTCTACGTTTGGAGCGATACGCCAGAGCCCTACCGTGAAGCACGCATCATCTTCAAAGACTTCGAGCAGTCGAACTGGGCCTGGGATCCGCTCGCCAATGCTTATTACTGGCACCGCTTCTACGCGCATCAGCCGGACTTGAACTGGGACAATCCCGAGGTGGAGAAGGTGATGTTCAAGACCATCGATTTCTGGCTCGGCATGGGTGTGGATGGTCTGCGTCTGGATGCGGTGCCCTACTTGATCGAGCGCGACGGCACGAATTGCGAAAACCTGCCGGAAACGCATGCCATTCTCCGCCGGTTGCGTGCACACATCGACAGCAAGTTTCCCAATCGCATGCTGCTTGCAGAGGCAAACATGTGGCCGGAGGACGCTGTGGCCTACTTTGGCAAGAACGGAGACGAATGCTCCATGGCCTTCCACTTCCCGGTCATGCCGCGGCTCTTCATGGCGCTGCAGATGGAGGATCGGTTTCCCATCATCGACATCCTCGAACAGACGCCCGCCATTCCCGCGAACTCCCAGTGGGCCATGTTTTTGCGCAACCACGATGAGCTCACCCTCGAAATGGTCACCGACGAAGAGCGCGACTACATGTACCACGTCTATGCAGCGGACCAGCGGGCACGCATCAACCTCGGCATCCGCCGCCGCCTGGCGCCTTTGCTGCGCAACAGCCGGAGGAAGATTGAGCTGCTCAATGTGCTCCTGCTCTCCCTGACTGGCACGCCCATCATCTACTACGGCGACGAGATCGGGATGGGCGACAACATCTACCTGGGTGATCGCAATGGCGTGCGCACGCCGATGCAGTGGAGCATGGACCGCAACGCGGGCTTCTCCCGTGCGAACGCCCAGCAGCTTTATTTCCCGGTGATCATCGACTCGGAATATCACTACGAGGCCGTCAATGTGGAGACGCAGGAGCGCAATCCTTCGTCCCTGTTGTGGTGGACGCGGCGCATCGTGTCCATGCGCCAGCGCTTCAAGGCCTTTGGCCGTGGCAGCATGGAGTTTCTGCCTTCCGATAATGCTCGCGTGCTCGCCTTTGTGAAGGAGTTCGAGGATGAAAAAATCCTTGTGGTCGCCAATCTGTCCCGATTTGCCCAGGCGGTGGAGCTTGACCTCGCGCGCTGGCAGGGACTTCGTCCCAAGGAAGTCTTCAGTCACAATCAGTTTCCGGTCATTGCAGCGACACCCTACTTCCTCACCATGGGGCCGCACGATTATCTCTGGCTGACACTGGAGGCAAACGCCGATCCGCTGCGCATCGGTGCGGATTTCACTCCCCCCTTGGTTGAACAGCCGCCCACTTGGACCCATGCGCTGGAGGCGCTGCGCAGCCACTTGTTCACTGACCGCATGCTGCCGGAGTGCGTGCAGCACTGCCGCTGGTTCGGCGGCAAAGCGCACGCTTTGCGCAGCGTGGAGGTGAAGGAGGCCTTGTCTCTCGGCAGCACCACCCTCGGAGGTGACGCTGGCCGCCTGGCCTTTCTCCAGGTGAATTATTTCAATCTCACTCCGGAGGTGTACCTCATGCCGCTGCAACTCGCCGCAGCCGGCAATGCTTCCGAGTCCATCGTGGCCCGCTTTGCCTCTGAAGAGGGCGATGGCGTGTTGTTTGACGCCCTCGATGACGAGAATTTCCGTTCTGCCTTGTTTGAGATCATTCTCGGCGAGAAGCATCTGCGCGGTGCTACCGGCGAGCTGGTCGGCACCTGTGGTGACACTCTCAAGGCGCAGTTGGCGGAGATCACCCTGCCGCTGCCGTCACGAGCGCTGCGTGCGGAACAAAGCAACTCCGCCATCATTTATGACAGTCGCTTTTTCCTGAAGCTCTACCGCAAACCTGAAGTCGGCCGGAATCCTGATGCCGAACTGCTGCGCTTCCTCAGCGAGCGGCAGAAGTTCCCGAATGTGCCTGCTTACTGCGGGGCGATTGAGCACCGGGTTCAGGGCTCGGAGCCACGTGTGCTGGCGCTGCTCGTGGCGAATGTGCCCAATGAAGGCGATGCCTGGACCTACACGCTGAATGCCCTGGGCCGCTACTATGAGCGCGTGCTGACGCATGAACAGCTGCTGGCGCAGCCCAAGGAGGATGCCAGCGAATTCATCACTCCTGCGCTCATCGACGAGATCGTCGGCGGTGTTTATCCTGAGCGCGTCCGTCAGCTAGGCGAGCGCACGGCGCAGATGCATCTGGCTCTGGCGGCAGACTGTGATGATCCGGATTTTTCTCCGGAGGAATTCAGCGGTCACTATCAGCGCTCCCTCTATCAGTCGATGCGCTCCGGCACGCGGCGAATGAGCCAGTTGTTAAAGCTCAAACTCCCGACTCTTTCCGACCAGTATCGTGAAGTGGCTGCCGGGCTGCTCAGTCGTGAAGAGGAAATTCTCAGCCGTCAGGCGGGCATGCTGGATCACAAGATTACGGCCACCCGCATCCGGCATCACGGGGACTATCATCTCGGCCAGGTGTTGAACACCGGTCGTGATTTTATCATCATCGACTTTGAGGGCGAGCCCGCCCGACCGCTGAGCGAGCGCCGCATCAAGCGCTCGCCTCTGCGTGATGTGGCCGGCATGCTCCGCTCCTTTCATTATGCCGCCCACACCGCGCTCACGCAGTTGCATGGCCTCCGTGCCGAAGAGACGGAGCAGCTTGAAAAGTGGGCGGAAATCTGGGTCGAGCAAATCAGTGCCAACTTCCTCGACGCCTATCTCACCACCGCCAAGGGTGCCTCTTTCTTGCCGAAGGATGAGAAAACACTGAGGGTGCTACTCGATGTCTTCCTCCTGGAGAAGGCGGTGTATGAAGTCTGCTACGAACTCAACAACCGCCCTGAATGGATCTCCATCCCGGTGCGCGGCATCGCTCGCATTCTTGACGGAGGACAGCGCTCATGAAAAGAGGGGCGCGCAAACTGCGCCCGCAAGGCGCTGAAATCACCGCTGCTGGTGTGCGGTATCGCATTTGGGCGCCAGAGCGGCGGCATGTGGAGGTTCGGATCCAACCTGCTGCTGACGGCGCAGAACGGAACTTGATGCTAGCGATGGATGCCGACGGGTATCACGCTGAAGTGGATGCACTGGGCGTGGCGGGAGATCGCTATCAGTATGTGGTCGATGGCAACGGGCCGTTTCCCGATCCGGCCTCGCGCTCCCAGCCAGAAGGAGTGCACGGGGTGTCCTCGGTGGTCGATCCAGATGTTTATGTCTGGCAGGATACGGGATGGAAGTGTCCGCCACTGCGTGATCTCGTGCTTTACGAGATACACATCGGCACCTTCACACCTGAAGGAACTTTTTCTGCCGCCATCGGAAAGCTTCCGTATCTGCGTGATTTGGGAATCAATGCGCTGCAGATCATGCCTGTGGCGGATTTTCCCGGTGCCAGAAACTGGGGCTACGATGGCGTGAGCCTGTTTGCCCCGGCGCGGTGCTATGGCACGCCGGACGATCTGCGGGCGCTGGTGGATGCAGCGCATGGCCAGGGCATCGCGGTCGTCCAGGATGTGGTGTACAACCACCTGGGGGCCGATGGCAATTACCTCGGAGTTTACAGCCGCTTTTACTTCAATGAAGAAGTGCACACTCCATGGGGGGCGGCGCTCAATTAGCCGCCTCGCTGAATTGAGTGGGTAGCTGGTGGCACATGAGGGCGGGAGATGTCAGATTCGGAGATGGATCAGAACGACCTGTTTGCAATGGCTTTGGGACTGAGCACACCTTGGAAGGTTGTGCGGAGTGGGTTTGA
>JAIPJY010000101.1 GCA_021733925.1 Prosthecobacter sp.
ACTGTCCCTATGGGCGCATCCGACCCACGGCGTTCAACAAGCGGCGAGGCGGTCGCAAAATACAATCCAAGGTGCCCGTAAGCCGTGAAAGCCCTGAGACTTGAACCGCAGGGAGGGAGGGGGTGGCGACCGTATTTTGTGGGTGTTCACAGCCATGCAACTCGCTCCGCTCGCTGCCTGGCTGTGAACACCCTCAAAATACGGAGCAGGCAGTGTAACCTATGTCCCCGGTACAAGTGTCACCCATGTTCCAGTTCAAACCCAGCAAAATGGGGTCAGGGAAAAATGGGGTCAGGATGCAAAAACTTGACAAAAAACATGGCGCGCCTTCGGCCGCCGCCGCAATCGTGCCCCACCACTCCACCATTGACTCACCACGCGCCCCCATCACTTTTCACACCCCTCACCGCCCCGCCACCACGCGGCGCGGGTGCAGGCCCTGCGGTGTGCCATTCACAGATTTCCATCCCCCATGAAAACATCCTTCCAAACACTGGCCCTCGTTGCCGCCGCCCTCTGCCAGCTGCACGCCGCACCGCCTGAGCCCACGCTGGAGCCGGCACTGCGCGCCATTGACCTGCGCATCGGCGAAGCGGCCGAGGTGAAACTCGCGGACGGCAGCACCGCGAAAGTGACGCTGCTCGATCTGCAGGAGAAGACGGACTCGATGGCCAAAGCCGTGCGCGAGGCCCGGGTGAAAGTGGCGGTGAATGGCGAGGAGGCCTGGCTCACCAGCGCCAACTACCACCTGCCGCAAACCGTCGGCGGCGTGCAGATCGACTGCCCCATCACGCGCGGCTACAATGCGAACAGCGGCGATGATTCCTGGGGCCTGGTGAAGGATGCGCGGCTGCGGCTCTGGCCCGCGCGTGCGCCGTGGATCAAGCCCGGCACGTTTGTCTATCCGCTCAAGCAGCGCTGGTTCGCCACCATGACGCAGTTCTCCAACGAGCCCACCTACGTGGATGGCGGCGACAAGCCGGACCGGAAGAAAATCTACTATCACAACGATCTCGACTTCGGCGGCTGCGAAGGCCTTGTGGAAGTCGTCGCCGCCACGGACGGCCTCGTCGTCAGCGCACGTGACAAGACGCTTGATGGCTACTCGCTCACGCCCGTGCGTCCGCGCTCCGATGTGGTGTATGTGCTCGATGCCAGAGGCTGGTATTATCGCTACAGCCATCTGCACACGATCGATGACGCCATCCAGCCCGGCACACCGGTGAAGATGGGCCAGCGCATGGGGCTTCTCGGCAAGGAAGGCGCCAGCGGCGGGTGGTCGCACCTGCACTTCGGCATCAAGAGCCGCCAGCCCTCCGGCAAATGGGGCACGCAGGAGGCCTATGCCTTCGCGTGGGAGAGCTACGTGCGCGAGCAGAAGCCCGTCTTGCTCGCCGTGGCGCGTCCGCATCACTTCATCCGCGCAGGCGAGACGATCACGCTGGATGCCTCGAAGTCCTGGGCCGACGCTGGCAAGATCGCCAGCTACGAATGGCAGCTCACAGACGGCACCAAGAGCAGCGCCGCCAAATTCGAGCACACCTACACGCAGCCCGGCAGCTACAGCGAGATCCTCAAAATTACCGGCCCCGCAGGCATCACCAGCTACGACTTCGCCATCGTGCAGGTCATCGGCGCAGACCTCGCGGACATCCCGCCCGCGATCCATCCCAGCTTCTCTCCCACGATGAACCTCAAGCCCGGCCAGCCGATCACCTTCAAAGTCCGCACCTTCCGCGATGCCGGCGGCGAGACCTGGGACTTCGGCGACGGCACCCCCACCGTCGACGTGAAGTCCGACGGCAACGCCAAAGCCCTCGCCAAAGACGGCTACGCCATCACCCACCACAGCTTCGCCAAGCCCGGCGACTACATCGTCAGCGTGCAGCACGTGAACGCCCGCGGCGAGCGCGCGCTGGGTCACCTGTGGGTGCGGATTGAGAAGTGATGTCCTTCATTGACACAGGCACACTTCATTCAAACATCCAGGCATGCGCACCGGCCTCACACCCCTCGCTACTGCTGCCTTCTTGCTGGCCTCCTGCGGAGACGAGCCTCTCATGACCCTGCCAGACAAGGAAGACTTGATTGGCACATGGGAATGCCAGCCCCTGCCCAAACGAACGCTGCAGGCGCTTGGCAAGGCACCCAGTTCGCTCAGGTTAAACCGAGGCGGCAGCTTCTATGCCGAGCGTTTTCCCATGACCGAACCCCTGCGACTGGAGGAAACGGGCGGGCCCTGGGTGCTGCGTGATCCTAACATCACCCCCAGCGGCTCATACTCCATCGAGCTGAAAGACGTCTTCCTGTCCCTCCGCAAACGCGGCGATCAGCTCGTGCTTGTTTACCCGATCGACGTCCTCGAAGGCTACGAAGCCGAGTACATCCGAAAAAAGTGAGCCAGCCCCAAAAGGGGGTCAGTGTGCAAATACTTGACAAAACACCGCCGGCACGAAGGCCCCTCCGGGCCGTTCATCACCGGCGGCTCAGATTCAGATCAAGGCAGCGTCGTTCCGGTGGCGTTGAGCGCATCCAGCACGCCTTCACGAACGCCGTCGAAGGTGTAGCCGGAGGTGGGCGAATTGAACGGCGCGGAGCCCACTTTCATCGCGGTCGTCATGATCTTGGAGCGCACCGCTTCCGGGCTGATCGCGCCGCCTGCCTGCTGGTAGAGCAAGGCCACCACACCCGTGGTGTGCGGCGATGACATGCTGGTGCCGGACATGCGCGTGGTGCCGCCGCCCAGCCGGGTGGAAAGGATGCCCACGCCCTGAATGTAGCCTGAGACGATGTTTTCCTGATCCTCGCCGGGTGCGGAGATGCTCACGCCAATGCCCGTGGTGCTGTTGTACGCGCCGTCCGTGGTGAAGTAGGAGGCCGTGTCTGAGCCGATGAACCAGCCGATGTCGTCCGTCCCTGCCTTGGCGGAGGTGCTGGCCACCGCGATGACTTCCGGGTACGTGGCCGGCACCACGGCCGAGACTTCCTTGCTCTGATCATTCCCTGCGGAGACCACCACGGTGATGCCCAGATCCCGCAGTTTTTTCACCGCCGTGCGGTAGCTGCTGTTGTCACCCAGCGTGCCCGGGCGGCCCAGGCTCATGTTCACCACCTTGATCGGCGGCACCACCGTCGCCGCATTTTTGGCCACCCAGTCCAGACCGGCGATGACCGTGGAGTCATAGCCGCTGCCGGCGCTGTCCAGCACCTTCACCGCATACAGGGTGGCCTCAGGCGCCACGCCGATCACATCGTAGCCGTCATGGCGCGCCGCAATGATGCCGCCCACATGCGTGCCGTGGCCGTTGTCATCCTGACCCACGGTCGGCCCTTCGGAAAGCTGCAGTTTGGTGCGCGAGATGATGGCCTTGAACGACTTCGCGCCCAGCACCAGATCCGGATGTTTGAAGTCCACGCCCGTGTCCACCACCGCCACGCCGATGCCGCTGCCCGTTTGGGCAATGACCCCCGGAATGGCCCCGATGCGCGCCACGCCTGCAGGAAGCACTTCCGCAGTCCGCGTGATTGTCCCACCGCCGCCACCGGCCGTCGGCTTGCCATGCGCTCCGATCACGCGATCCTCCACCACCGAAAGCACGCTGGGGTCCAGCTTCAGCGCCGCCGCTTTCCCCGGAGGCAGATCCCCGGCAAAGCCGCGAAACGCATCTGAAAACACCACGTCTGGCAGCACCGCATGCTTTGCCACCACCGCAGGCACAGACGCGCCGGGCTTCAGCTCCACGATGAACCGCCCCGGGACCTTGTCCCCAGAGTTCTGAGCATGGGCGGAGACGGCGACGGATAAAGCTAGGCCGAGATTGCGAAAGAGGTGGTTGCTCATGGGTTGGGATTAAATAGGAAATAAAAATAACTCACCCCCACCCCCCCCCCCGCAAGCTATTTAATGGGTTATAAAGGAAAATGAATCAATGACTTACGCACGGCGAGCCCCTCCGCCCTGCGCGGGCCGGGAAGGGGGCTTGGAGGCGGCGCAGCCTCGGGGATTCAGCTCAAAAACCACGGCTCCACCTGCCGTCCGCACCCCGCCCCGCACCCTGTCGCTAACGGGATCCGGTACCCTGAATGCGCAGAGCCTGGGGTGCTTTGCAGACACCCCACAGCACCCGCCTAGAACCCTTCGCGTGGAAGTTGACGCCCCACCCGCGCAGGCCAGTCTGCGGCACACCATGCCCACCACCCAGCCACCCGCGCCTCAGCCACGCCGCGCCCGCTTCTCCCTGCGCCATCTCCTTCGCTGCACCTGCCTCGTTTCCCTCAGCCTCCTCAGCGCGCCGCTGGCCGCGCAGGCCCAGAGTCCCGCGCACCGCATTATCTCCGCAGCCGATACCAGCATCGGCTATTCCGGGTACGTGCACATGGAGTTCGTGCCATCTACCGCCGCACCCACCACCAAGCTCGCGCGCTTTGACCGCGTGCTCGACATCCCAGGTAAAGGCTACCGCAGGGACAATCCCGGCACGCGCATCCGCTTCCGCACCAATGCCATCCACGTCACCGCCCGCCTGCGCTTCAGCGAATTCCACACCTCCACCAGCGCGCGCAACAGCCAGGGCCTCTACCTCATCGACGGCGCCACCCAGCCCGGCTGGACCTTCCGCACCCAGCAAACGCTGGCCAAGCGCGACCCCGAAACCGTCGAAGTACACATCAAAGTCGGCGAACTCGGCAGTCCCCCCGTCTTCCACGATTACGAGATCATCCTCCCCTACGGCGACTCCGTCGATTTCGAAGGCATCGAAGTCAGCCCCGCCTCCGCGCAGATGCAGCCACCGCCCGCGCCACCCGCGCTGCGCTATATCGCCTATGGCGACTCCGTCACGCACGGTTTCACCGCCAGCGCCATCGACAAAACCTACCCGTATCTGGTAGCCCAAAAGATGAACTGGCAGCTCATCAATCTCGGCCTCGGCGGCCGCGCCTCCAACGTCTCCGACGCCCACGTCCTGAAAACCCTCAAGGCCGACGTCATCACCGTCCTCATGGGCGTGAACGACTGGCAGGGCGGGGGACCCGTCGAGCGCTACCGCAGCAACATGATGGGCTTCTTCGATGCCCTCCGCGCCGTCCAGCCCACCGTCCCCATCTACTTCGTCACCTCCCTCTGGGTGCCGCCCTCATGGGCCCCCAAAGGCCAGATCACCGGCCTCGAAGCCTACCGCCAGGCCGCCCGTGAACTCGTCACCACCCGCAAAGACCCCCACCTCCACCTCATTGAAGGCCCCGCCCTCATCGACCACGATCCCGCGTTGTTCGACAAGGTTGCCGTGCATCCCAACGACCAAGGCTTCGCCCAGATGGGGGAGCGACTGGCCAAGCTGATGCAGCAGCCGGGGAGGTGAAGTGGGGACACGATGAGCCTCAATACTTCCGGGGGTGATTCCCGGCTCTGGGGCAAGATGTTGCAGCAGGGCCTGTCCATCCAATAGCCAATAATAGCCATTCAATAAGTCCTGTTCTGCACACCCACATGTCGAAAAAGGGCCTCAAGGAAGCGCCATTCACGTCAGGCGCGGCTGGCACCCGGCCAAGACGGAGTATCAGCCAGTTTTCAGTTCCCAATTTTCAGTTACCAATTTACAATCTCAGCACCACCCGCCCCCACGCGCTTGCACCGCGCACCTAGGGCCGCCACCCCACCACCCACCCCGCGACCATGCCGCCCGACACCCAGCACGCCCTCACCCGCCGCACCGCGCCCCAGCTCCGCAGCCTCACCACGCTGCTCGTGCTCACCCTCGGCCTCGCGCTCCACGCCGCGCCGCTCACCTTTCCCACCCTCACCACGCGCAAAGGCGTCACCTACACCGACGTCAAAGTCTCCCGGTTTGACGCCTATGAAGTCCGCTTCAGCCACGCCAACGGCATCACCAGCGTCCCCCTCGCCGATCTCTCCCCCGAGCTGCAGACACTCTTCCACTACGACCCCAAAAACGAGACCGCCGTCCTCCGCGAAAAGCAGGCCCAGCGCCAAAAAGCCATCATCACCGACGCCGACCAGAAAGCCAAAGCCGCCGCCATCCGCGAGCAGGAAGAAGCCGACGCCCTCGAGATCCAGCGCATCCGCAGCAGGCCCCTCCGCTGCTACATCAGCCGCGTCCAGCGCACCGAAGACGCCCTCCTCCTCAGCGTCCTCGCCGCCGAGCGTCTCCCCGTCATGATCCCCTCCAAAAGCGGCAGGACCGAGCGCGTCAAACTCACCCCCCAGGGCAAGCCCGAGCTCGTCGAGCAGGCCGTGACCAACGTCCCCTTCGTCCTCGGCCCCACCCTCCGCATCCTGCCCGAGACCGTCCCCCTCACCGCCGGCAAATTCATCGACGTCTACGTCGTCACCACCGACGTCGGCCCCGAAGCCATCTGCGCCCCCAGCCCCGAAGCCGCCCTGGAATTTCGCAAAAAACTCGCCGCCTACAAAGCCTCCGGCAATACCCCGCCGCCGAGGACGGAGGCGCCGCCTGCTGCGCCCGGCAATCCTTGAGCAGCCGCTCCGCCAAGCAGCCCCGTTGCGCCGCAACGGGGGCAGGGCAAGTTGCCTCGATGCTGTGCAACGGGGATCAGGCAAAGCGCCCCCGCACAGCCGTCACGGCATCCAATTCCCTTGCCACGGGAATCCCCCCACGCTTTCATCCGCAAAATACCGCATGGTGCGCCAAGCTCCCAGCACCCCCACTAGACGATGATCTCAATGAGCAACAGCTCTTCAATGGTGCTTAATGCCTAGATGAAAATATCCCAATGACACTCCAGAAGCCAGATTTCATCATCGAACCCCTCAATCCTGCGATCCATCGCCGGGACGAGTTCGATTGTGGGGTTCCTGCGCTGAATGATTTCCTGCGCACACGGGCGCGCAAGGAGATGGATGCCGGAACGTCAGCGTGCTTTGTGATCGTGCCGGAGTCTGATCAGGGGATGATTGCGGGTTATTACACCCTTTCGGCGGCGACGGTGGTGCGCACCACTTTGCCGGAGGCTCTTACCAAAAAGCTGCCGCGATACGAAGAATTCCCTGCGACGTTGCTCGGGCGTCTTGCTCGTGATATTCGATTCAAGGGGCAACAAATTGGCGAGCGCTTGATGGCCAGCATGCTGCGCCGTGCGGTGGCAGCATCACAACAAGTGGCATCGTGGGCCGTCATCACGGACCCGAAGGATGAAAAAGCCCGGCAGTTCTATGTCAGCTTTGGTTTTCAATCGCTGACTTCCGACAGACTGTTTCTGCCCATGAAACAGGCGGCTTCGTGGGTCAACGCTCGGTGACCGATGCCTGATGGAGAGCCAGCGCGTCTCGCATCCGCTTGGTGGGTTGCTTGAGAGGGGCGGTGAGAGCTTTCACAAAACGCTGCGACTCAGCTTGGTTCAGCCGGACAACATGATGGCGCTGAACCACTTCCTCGGCCGCCGCTCGGACATGTGAAACGACGAAAACCGCAACGGAACAGCCCTCCAGCCCTGCGGCACGCTCCAAAAGAGCCTTGTCTTCCGGCGTAACGCGGGCAACAAGACGGTCAGATCGGCGATGGGTGGCTACGGCTGGCATGGGATGATTGTGTGCCAAAGTGTGCCACAGATCAACCTTTGTGCAACTCTGGTTTAATCTGGTGGGCATCTTCGCCCCCCCCCAAAAAAAAGTCCCAAAGCTTCAGAAAATGCCAGGGAAAATTCAAAATGCCCCGACTTGGAATGCTGCAATACAATGGTTTGTCTGTGAAGGGAGTAGCTGAACTCTGGCTCGTGGCGAGCCAGACTCAGACAAGCAAACACTCGTACTGTCGGAGCAGGGGAAGCCACCCTTCCACATCTACGCCACCAGTGTGGACTACCGCCCCGACACCGACCTCGCGCAGCAGTTCTTCGCCACCGTGCAAAACAAGATGCACTGGGCCACCCACGACCACACCGCCGCCGAAGTCATCGCCCAGCGGGCCGATGCCACCCAGCCCCACATGGGCCTGCAAACCACCCGCCCCGGCGGCATCATCCGCAAAGACGACGTCACCATCGCCAAAAACTACCTCACCGCAGACGAGCTCCAGGTCCTCAACCGCATCGTCACCCTCTACATCGAGTACGCCGAGCTCCAGGCCCTCGAGCGCCGCCCCATGACCATGCGCGACTGGATCACCAAGCTCGACGACTTCCTCAAAATCAGCGGCCGCCAGCTCCTCGACCACCCCGGCACCCTCACCGCCGGCGAAGCCCGCTCCGTGCAGCGCACCCTGCGGCACCAACAAGAAAATACAGCTCCTGTTCCGAAGCACTTGAATACTGTAAACGGTTACAGTATAAATTGGATGAAATGCGCGACAAAAATGCCCTCACCAGCCGCCAGGCAGAGGTCTATGATTTTCTTGAATCCTTCCTGAACGAACAGGGCTGCGCGCCCATCCTTCAGGAAATCTGTGACCGCTTTGGCTTCCATAGCCCTAATGCCGCCAACCAGCATCTCAAAGCGTTGGCAAAGAAAGGCTTTGTGCGTCTGTCCACGAATTCTCCTCGCTCGATTCAGTTGCTTGTTCACCGCTCAGAGAAGCCTGCACGGCCTCATACACTCGAGATTCCGCTGTTGGGACGCATCGCTGCCGGACATCCCTTGTTTGCCCTTGAGAATGTGGAGGACACACTGGAACTGCCCAAGGCGCTATTCCGAGGAAAGAAACTTTTTGCCCTGCGCGTGCAAGGGGACAGCATGATCGGCGCAGGCATTTTCAATGGGGATCTGGCTGTGCTGGCTGCCCAGCCAGATTTCAAAAATGGTGACATTGCCGCCATTGTGGTGGATGAGGAAGCGACGCTGAAACGCCTCTATCGCACGCCCGAGGGGCTGCGTATCAAGGCGGAGAATCCGGCGTTTCCAGACCGGTTCATTCCAGAAGATGCCGAGAAAAACTGCCGCCTCGCTGGTGTACTCGTTGGAACCATTCGCCGATTTAATTGACCATGGCGACACCCCTCTCCAAAAACGATCAACGCTTGGCCGATGCCGTGAGTGCCTTCGGTTGCCCGGGCATTGTCTCACTGCGGAATGAGCAGAAGCAGTCGCCCGCTCATATCTCCTATCTAGACCTCTTATCAGATCAGGTTCAAGACGAGGCCGGTCGGTTGCCCGATGCTGTGGCAGAGTTCCAAGGCAAGCCGGTCATGTACCTGATCGATGCTGAATCGGGCGAGCCCGATCTGCCATCGCGCATCAATCTTCAGCAGCGGCTTGCGAATCGAGGTGACCATGCCGTTCTGGCGATTGTCCGCCCCGGAGAGCTGGTTCTTTACCCGTTAAATCTGGACCGCAAGACGCTAAACAAAAATGGGCTCGGAACGACGATTCGAGTGGCCGATCCTCGCGCTCCATTTCTATTTCACGAGATCGCCACAGGTTCGTTGGCAGACCTCGAAGGCCAGCCCAAGGCTTCCGATCCGGTTTTCGAGGAAATCAAGAGCCTGTTGGACAAGGCCGTCAACGAATTGGTGGTCACGAAAGGTCTGAATGGACTTGCGGTGCTGTCCATGACGGGTCGTGCGCTCTTCTTCCGTTTCCTCTTTGATCGTCGAATCGTCACGGATGAACTGATCACAGAAATTTGCCCGGCGGCCAAAAGCGACGCCAAAGAACACCGCCTGCTGAGGGTCTTTTCCACTCCTGAGCGGGCAGCCCAGACCTCGACCTGGCTGGATGTCACATTCAATGGTGACCTGCTGCCGCTCATAGATCATCTGCCTTTGGATGCCTCGGCGGTAAAGCGCACCAAAGCTTATCTGGAAGTTTACCAGAAAGCCGGGGAGGACTCTGCAGGTAGCCTCTTCCAGCACCTCGAGGCCATTCTTCGAGGCTGGGAGCATGTGGCAGGCATCCGGCAGCCTTTTCTGCCGGGCATCGACTGGCATCAGCTCAACTTCCGCCATATTCCCATTGGCGTACTCAGTCAGGTCTATGAGAACTTCAGTCATCGGGTGGATGAGACTGACTCCACCGCCCGCTCAGTGCATTACACTCCACGCACCCTGGCCAAACTGCTCGTGGATGAAGCGCTGGCCGGACTGGACACTCCCTCACATCAAGCAAAGATTCTCGACCCAGCCTGCGGTGCTGGGGTGTTTCTAGTGCTCGCCTTGCGCGAGCTGGTCCGCCGCCGCTGGGCTGCTGATAAAGAGCGGCTTGGCGGCCACGTGCGCCGCCCCAGCAAGCAGGTCATCGAAAGCATCCTGCACAATCAGATTCGTGGCTTTGATGTCAGTGAGTCCGCCCTTCGCCTTGCCGCCATGGGGCTTTATATCACCGTTATCGAGCTCAACGAGATCACCACGCCGCCCTCCGCCCACCATGCGACCAAGGCGCTGCAAGGACTCGTCTTGTTTGATCAACGCACGGAGGCCGAACGCGCCCAGACCGGCTTTGTTTTGGGCAGCTTGGGAGATGCCGTGGACGAGAAAAAGTTCAATGGCTTTTTTGACGTGGTTGTGGGCAACCCTCCTTGGAGTGTGGTCGGTGATAAGGAACGCAGCGAAAAATTAGATCGCGTAGGAACCGATGTCGCCCGTCGCATCCTGATAAGTCGTGGCTTGGATGATGTGGCGGCGGCTTATGACAATCCAGGTGGCGTACCCGATATGCCCTTCCTCTGGCGTGCTGCCGAGTGGGCTAGGCATAAAGGCATTCTGGCTTTTGCAGTGGATGCTCGTTTCATCCTTAAACAAACTGCGACAGGAATCGCCGCGCGAAATGCCTGGTTTCAAGCGGTGCAAGTAACTGGTATCTTGAATGGATCTGATCTAGAGAAGACTTCTGTTTGGGCTTGTCACGATCAACCATGGATTCTTTTGTGGAGCAGGAATGAAAAGCCCGATTTAGAAAAACAGGCGTTCCACCTTGCATGTCCCGTGCGCGAAGATGAACTGGCGAAACGCGGCGAGTTCCGTCTGGACTATCGGTCGGCATACCAAGTCACAGTTAAGGCTGTTATTGAGCAGCCTTGGCTGTGTAAAGCTTTGACCATTGGCAGTACGTTGGATGTTAACGTGATGGAAAAGATTTGCCGCATCGCCAGAAAGCAATCGATCGGTGGTTTCTGGCGTTCAGATGAGCAAGTCAGTTGCATAGGATTGGACATCAAGCCGTTCAAACCTCTCGACTGCCCTGAATGGCTGATCGATTTAGAGGTGTTTGATGGCGAAGATCCAGATCTGATTATTGATGGGCGCTATCCGACTTACCGACAACGCCACGGAGATAGGGAACCTAAATATACAAAATCTGAAAATAACTATCGCAGTCCGGTTACTTGCATTCGCCGTGCTCCTGGTGAAGCGCGTGACTCCACTAAGTCTTATCGGCTGCCTCGCCGCAAGATGGCGTTTTCTAAAAACTTTTTTGGTTACACGGCTTATTGGCACAATGAATCAGAGCTGCTGTGTGCATTGTTGCATGTGATTGCTCACAGCCAACTGTTCCAGCATTTTAGTTACATGCGTAGTGGTCAGATGGGGGCTCGCAAGCGCATCTTGGACAAGCTTGACATTGATGCTTTTCCATTTCCCGACATCGAACATTTGACCAACGAGCAACGGGCCGAAATCATGCGACTAGCCGACATGCTCGATGGATCTGGCAGGAATGACTGGGAGACTCTGGATGCATTTGTCGGCGGGTTGTTTGGTCTAACGAAGGCGGAGCAGCAAGTGGTGGCAGACACCGTCACCTTTAATGGCCCTTATGCCGTGGTGCGTGAGCAATCCATGCGGACCGTGCCGAAAGAGGAGTCTGCTGCCTTTGTCCGCACGCTGGAGCAGGCCATCCAGCCCTTTTTCAAAGCGGTGGGGCAGAAAGTAAAAGCTGCCCTCGTTCCCCGCCTGGAAGGTGATTGGCAGCAACCCTGGGCCTTTGTCACCCTGCTTCTGGATGGCGATTCGTGGACACCCTCGAACAAGCTTATCGCCAGCCTTGTCGGAGAATCGAGTGCCAGCGCTGCCAGTCGCTTGATCATGCCCTTGCCCGAGGGCGGCTTGATCATCGGCCTGCTCAACAAACGCCGGTTTTGGACACGCAGCCGCGCCCGCCTGTGTGCCTTGCACATTGCTGAGGAACATCTGGAACGGTGCTTTCCCTTGCCTGCCCGCACATGAGCGCCGGCTTCTTCACCGGCACCTATCATGTGCCTCATCCCCGCCTGAATGTCCGATGGATCGGAGCCGTCCATCTGGCTCTGGTGCGGGCGTTTGAACTGATTCGGGCCGATGGCTTTGACCTGACCAACGCGAGTGAGGACGGTATCACCTTCAAACTTGAACAGACATTCGAAAACCGGCTGCTGCCCGCAGACGACGAAGACCTCGATCTCAGTTTCATTCGCAGCGTGACCCGTGAAAGCGCCCTAGCCAACCACGATGAATCCAGTATTGGCCGAAAGCCTGATCTGGTCTTCCGTCTCAACCGTCGTGAGCTATCCCATACACATGATCGCCTGCAAGATTGCCTGTTTGCCGAATGCAAGCCTGTAGACCGTCAGCATTCTTTACGTGACCACTACTGCGCCGTGGGAAAAAAGACCTCGGGCATCGAACGTTTTGTATGCGGAGCTTACGCCTCGGCCATGGAGCAGGCTCTCATGATTGCTTATGTGAGAGATGGCGTTCAGATTACTCACCACCTTGCTGAATCGCTCGCAGTTCAGAAAACAAGAGCCGGTCTAGGAGAGCCATCCACCCTATTATGTGTGATCGCGGCAACGGATCAATATTGCCAAGGGCTCCACCTCACGACTCACCAACGTCTATATTCATGGAGCGATGGCAGGCCTGCTACGCCAATAGACATCTATCACTCATGGCACTTATGTTGAACAGAGCAGCGAGAAAAAAGCGCATCTTTCCCACCCTCCTCCTCGCGCTAACCCTCCACCTCGCCGCCGCCGAAGCGCCCGCGCATCAAGACGCGGCGATGACCTCCCCCAGCGGCAAACTCCACCTGCGCCTCTCCGATCCCACCACGCTCCCTGGCACTCCCACGCCGGGCAAGGAAGGGGAAGAGAATGCCACGCAGACGCCCGTGCTGGAAGAGCAGGGGAGGCCACCCTTTCACCTCACCGCCCCCGAGGGCCGCATCACCCCGCACTGGAGCGACGACGAAGCGTACCTCGCCCTCGCCATCCAGACAGATCGGGCCCATTTCTCGCTCTTGATCCTGCGCCTGTCAGATCGGACATCCATCACCTGCGACTTCACTCCGGTGGGGCAGGCATGGGCGAAGCGCCTCGACAACGCCCGACTCACCGACCAAGAAAAACTCGCCGCCGCCATCGGCCCCTCTCAATTGCTCAACGTCCGCTGCACCGCGCAGCAATGCACCGGCACCGTTGTCTGCGGCAGCGCCCGGTTCACTGGCGCGTTCTCATTTGACATCGATCTCACCCAGCAAGAATGGACCCTCGACGGCACCCTCGTGCAGGCCCGTGTCACAGCTTCGGAACTGAAGCTGAAGGAGTGAAAGCAGGCCCCACGCATGAAGACCACCATCCTCATCGCCTCCCTGCTTTCAGCGCTTCTCTTCGCGTCGTTGCACATCCTGCCTGACGTCGAACCGCATTCGTCCCCCAAGGCTTTTGCCAGTGGAATGGTCGCCCTGCCGCGCATCTTGGGACTGCTCCTCTGCGCCGCCATCGCAGCCGTGCTGGGGTTCCTGCATATCCGCAGGCATGGGGTACGGCGGACCTTCCGGCATCCCACCCTGTGGGCCTCCCTCCTGCTTCTGCTGCCTGCCGCGTACACGTTCGTCTTCGCCGTCCGGTTCATTCTCGCGGTACAGTGAGGTCCCCCGGCGCACCCCCATCCCAGGCGCAAAAAAATAAACCTTTCACTCATCGGTGCGCTGGCCGCGTCAGGCTAGTCTCGGAGTGTCCTTCACCGCATTCTCCGCACTCCGGCGCAGATTCACCTTCCGCCCCTCACGCATCATGACCTCTCCACTGCCGCCCTTCGTCTTCGATGAATTCGCGCCCAGTTCCGCCCGGCGCGTCTGGTATCCGGAAGACATCGCCTGCGCCATCATCTACGCCTCCGTGATTCTCCTCCTGATCAGCCGCGTGGTCCTGCAGCTTCTGGAGTGACGCCCCCGGCATCCGCCATGCAGGGCAGGGGAGCACCTTCAAAATGAATCCGCCATCCAAGCCGCGCTGGACTCCCGCCCCCTCGCATCCATCATGGCGCCACGATGTCCGCGCGAAAAAAAGTCCATGCCGTGGGGTTTTGGTCAGAGCATCTCGATTCCTACGGCTCCATTCATCCCGCCTTGGTGATCGATCCCACCTGGGAGGTTGCCGACCGGGAGAAAATCATCCGCTACCTCAAAGACGGATTCCGTTGCGGCGGCATGCTCTGCTGGCACAAATTCCGCCTCCATGGCCATGACGGCGAGCGGCTCACCTCCGAGGAGCGCAGCGATGGCGTCTGGATCTGGCCCGAAGTCCTCGCCCTCTATGTCGAGATGAACGTCCGCCTCCCCGAAGCCTTCGTGAACCACATGAGAGCCGTCCATTTCGATCCCCACAGCAGCGGCCACACCCGCGAAGAAATCATGCGCATGGAAAGATGCCCCCACTACTGGAACGGGTGGTGCGGCATCGAAAAACAACGCGCCGAAAGCGAGCCCGCCTGACGCGCCTGCATCCAGGAAGGCACACACGAAATCACCGAGGACGAGTCAGAGCAAGATGCTCCACCCCCGCGCCGTAACCTCCGGTACCCCCTTTGAAGCCCCCTCTGATGCCCCCACGTACCCTGCGGCATGACCTCCGCGTCATGCGCCTCGTTTCCTGCGCCCTCCTCGCGCTGCTGCCCGCACTCTCCACGCACGCCCAGAGCCCTGTGCCCGGCACGCCTGTGCCCGCAGCCAAAGCTTCGCCTGCTGCCAAGGCCGACGCTTCTCGCACGACCAAGCCAGCCGCAGCCCAAGCCCCATCTTCGGCCCCCGCTCCCACCCAAGCCGCCATACCCAGCGCCGCATCTCCAGCCAAAGCCACCACCTCTCCGGCTCCCCATTCCATTGCTCCTCATTCCCTTGCCAAAAACACCCCCGCCGCCGCGCCCAAGGCCCCCGCAAAACCCATCGCGAAAACGCCCACCGCCAAGCCGCCCGTCGCCACCGCCCTCACCGTGCAGGACGAAGTCCGCAGGACCTTCAAAGACAAGATCGTCCCCTTCGTCAAAACCTACTGCTACGAGTGCCACGGCGACCGCCGCATGAAAGGCGGCGTCACCTTCCATCCCGCCCTCAGAAACCCCTCCGACCCCGCCTACATCCGCCGTTGGAAAATGGGCCTCGCCACCGTCCACGCGCACGACATGCCCCCGGACGACGCCGACGCGCAGCCCCCTGATGCCGAGCGCGAAGCCTTCATGGCCTGGGTCGGCCGCCTCAAATACCTCAGCCCCAAAGACCCCGGCGCCTTCGTCATCCGCCGCCTCACCAAGACCGAGTACGGCAACACCCTGCACGACCTCCTCGGCGTCGATCCCAGCCTCGTCAAAGAACTCCCCGACGAAGTCCCCGGCGAAGGCTACATGAACACCCTCTCCCCCTTGCAGATGGAGCAGTACCTCTCCATCGCCAATGAGGCCGTCAGCCGCGCCTTCTCCCGTAGCG
>JAIPJY010000102.1 GCA_021733925.1 Prosthecobacter sp.
GACGACGAGAGCCACGAGCCACGAAACGTCGCCCGAAAAGCTATCAACTGCTCACCCGTAAACGCCATCAGTTCCATGAAATCCCTCACCGTGATCGCTATCGCGCCAGCGCTTAACTGAGTGCCATTCATGCCGGGCATCCCTTTCTGGCATCCTTTGTCTCAGTTTAGCACTCGGGGGCGGTTGGCAGCCATCTTGACCCGAGTGATCAGCCAGCCTATGGCTTGCGTCTTATGATCCGTTTGCTTCTCCCCCTGACTGTCATACTGCTGGCCGCCTGTTCGGATTCCAAGAAGGATGCGCAGGCAATGGAGATCACGACTGATTTGCAGGTGGTGGTGCTCGGCGGTCCGACCTGTGCTGAGTTTGTGAATGGGCTGAAGGCGGCCGGGGTCTCCAAGGTGCAGGATCTGAGCGGGGAGAGCCTTGCCGGAAAAGCCGCCGCGCTTCATGCCGCTTCGGTGGCGGTCATCCTGGTGGACGCGACGGAGGGGCCTTTGCCGGTCACTCGCGAAGACACAATCCTCGCCCGGCAGTTTTGCCGAGGAACCGTGATGGCCGCGTTTTCCAAGTCAGCGTTGGTTGAGGATGCGGAATTGCTCGATCTGGAGGAGATGGAGGTGCGTGACTTGCTCAGCAAGTACAACCCTCTAGGCGCCACCGCTGCAGTCGTCTTCGACTCGGCCTCTGCCCGGACCAAGCTGCCCAAGGGTTTTGGAGCCATTGCGGCGGTGCTGTCGAAAATGCCTCCTGCTGATCCACCGCCGCCAGCCAAGCCGAAGCAAGAGGTCGGGGTACATCTCCATGTGCTGGTTGATACGGAGACTTTCAAGCGAGGCATGGCCCGACCGCTGAGCAGTGGAAGTTATCAGCTGATTTTCGGCGACAAGGTTGTGCCCTGCACGCTTCAAACTCCGCGGCCTGTGCAGCCGGGAGCTACAGGGTCGGTGATGCTGACTTTTCCAGAGACCTTGAACCTTGGAGGCGGTGACCTCTTTGTCATCGGGATGCAGGATCATGTGATCGCCGGGGGGGTGATCATGGGGGTTTCGCGCTGAAGAGATCAATGTTGAGCAAGGGATGGTGCTCGCCTTCCATCGCGCCCTATAACGAGTCCAAATGCAGGGCTCGCAAGGCCGCTCAAATTGATTGAAAATCAGGTGTTTAAGGTGGATGCATTTCTGCATGCTGCCTGGCATCTTATTCGTGGCATGTTTTCCCCCAATAGTTTGGCACGTTCAATTCCAAGGGGCGGCGCGTGCGATCATTTGCTCGTCATTGTCGCCGTCTTTTTCATGATGACTGAAGAACCCAATAGCAGCAAAGCCAGAACGGCGATTTGAGCTGTGACAGTGATGTGCAGCGATCCGTTGCGCGGGAGGGTTTGCCAAAAAAAGCTCAGGGCGAGTCCGCTCCCAATCCCCAACCCACCCAATGTGAACAGGATGCCGGCCACACGTCTCCCAGTCAAGATGAGGCAGATCGGCCACAGCAATAGGATGACCACGATAGCTTGCTCGACGAGATTTTGAGCTGAGTTCGTAAAGGCATGGAGCATCAAAAAGCCAAGATTGCAGAATCCGAAGAAGAGGCCTGCGATGCCACAAAGTATGTTTTTATTGGAGTCAGTCATTTGCATTCCCCTCGTCTCATTGAACTGGGACCACACGATTTCCATTCACAGGCCTCATCTTGTCCTGCCTGATCATGAAATGCCATCATAAAATGCCATTCATGCCAGGCACTATCTGCGCGGAGCTGCCGCTTTCGGGCGTCTCGGGGTTTCTGTGGACCGCGCAGCATGCGGGAGCCTCATGGCCTGCGGAAGGTGCTGACTTCGAATACCTTGTGGTATCCGCCTGCCTTCCGGCCTTCGGAAAGCGGTAGCTGCGTTTCCTTCTTCGTTAAAGCTACGAAGGACAGGCTGTTCCTCACTTCGCGACCGCACTCCAAATGGGGCCATCGCGCCTGCGGCGTGGATTTCAACTGAGGATGCGGCTCCATGCTGGCCCATCCCCGGAGCAAGCCGGAGGCTTGCGCTACGGCCATGCCCTCTCACTCACGCCGGGGCCTGACTTCAACAATTTCAACGAATTCAACGGGGGGTGGTGTCACTCCCGGCTTCTGGCGGGGAGTGACTTCCACAATTTCAACGAATTCAACGGGGGGTGTTCTGTGCGTTCACTCCCAGGTGAAGGTGTAGGTGGAGAGTTTGCCAGTTTTGGTCACCACGCACTGCTGGCGGTCGACGAGGTGGGGGATGATCTCGCCGTAGAGCTTGGAGGCGGTGAGCGCGCCGATGCGCCCGGGATTGGCGGCGAAGCGGCGGGTCAGCTCGCTGCGGGTGAAGACGGCCCGGTGCTGGCCGGGTGTGACACTGTGATCTCCAATGATCTGGGCGATGAGCCATTCGGCGGTGTCGTCCACCTGGACGCGGCGGCTCATGCCTTCGAGCTGGATGAGTGCGTCAAGGCAGCCGTTCTGGTGGGCCTCCGCAAGTTCCAGAATCTCCGGGGTGATGGTGAAGGGATCGGTGATGCTGCCCCGGGCCCACCGGCAGGCCTGGAAGATGATGGCCAGCTTCAGGCAGCGGGCGGGGCTTTCATTGAGGCTGGAGAGCAGGCTCTCATCTCCGTTGGTATATCCTGGTATGGATTCACAGCGGTCACGGTTGCGCTGCTGCAGGCCCACCCAGTAGTGCTTCGCGGCCTTGGTGAGCTGGTCCTTGCCCACGGTGCCTTTGAGGCTGGTCAGATTGCGGAAAAGGCCGGCCATGTTTTGCAGGTCTTCTCCTTCCAGGCTTTCGGGCCACCAAATCTGCCGTGCCTGCCGGGTGGCCACGTAGAAGCCAAAGCGGCGGCGCAGACCGCAGCCGGAGGCGATTTGATCCAGCCGGGCCACACCAAAGGTGCTGCCGAAGCAGAGGCTCAGCGTGGCCTGCTCAATGTGCCGCTGGGATTCACCATCGCCGTGGCTTTTGCCTTCACGCAGGAAGTTCTGATGCCAGGGTGAACCATCGTAGAGTCCCAGGTAGCGGGCGGAGGTCTCGCGGCCGTAGGACTGCGACTCCCAGCTGCGCAGGATGGTGTTTCCTTCATCCTCAAACTGCAGGCGGTGGGGCTGCTGCTCAAAGGTGTCAAACAAGGCCGAGTCGCTGGCGTTTCCACCAATGAGGTCCTCCGGCGTGAGGAGGTGCCGGGCGATCTTGATCGCAGGTGCAAAGGTGGTGCCCTTGCGCAGGCCGGCAGGACAGGCCACGAAGTTGTAAATCGTCAGCGGCTTCTGGCTGCCAAAGTTCAGGGTGACATTGGGCGTGAGGAGCTTGCCACACAGGGCCAGGATGGGGGCCACGATGAGGCCGTCTGGCAGCTCTGAGACGCCGCGCGCGAAGTCGCGGTAATCCATGAGGATGGAATCCTCCGGGATGGGGTGCTCGCGAGTTTTCTCACCACCCCCCGTTGAATTTGTTGAAATCGTTGAAGTCTGCTCCTTGGGCGTGGCTGCAGACACACGCGATTGTGTTGAAGTGGTTGAACTCGTTGAATTAGTTGAAGTCTCCGGGCTCGTGGCCGCAGGTGGCGCGTGCGCGCAACCTCCCGCAGATGTCGTTGATGTGGCCGTTGTTTCTCCCGCCGCAGGCGCTGTGCGTGTACCTTCCTCCGTTGAATGGGGAGAAGATGGAGATGCTGCTCCGCTGTCGGTCGGCTTGGGATTGGCCCAGCCGGGGACGGGGGCGTCCACGGGGCGCAGGTGCCGCGTCCAGTCGGCGGAGGGCCGGAAGGCGCGGCGGGCCATCAGCTCGGCGGTGGCATCGGCGAGGGCGGGGGGCGTGGCGCTGGGATTGGAGCTGGAGTTCGAGTCGGAATTGGAATTGGAGTCAGAGTTCATGGTAGAAAAGTTGTCGGGTTCAGAGGATTCAGATGAGTGGAGATGTGGATTCATTTTCGGGTGGTGAAGAGGCCGTCGAGGATGGGCTGGCGCTCGGCCTCGGGCAGATGGAGGACATCGCCGAGGTCTTTGCAGGGTTTGGGCAGGAAGTGCGCGGTGGCGTACACGCCAGCGGATTGCAGGTCTGCCAGCCAGGAGGAGGCGGCGTCCATGCCGGCCTCGTCCGCGTCCGGAATGATGTGCACCTCCCTGCCGCGCAGCCGCTCCAGCAGCCCGGCATCCCGTGCAAAGCGGGAGCTGGCGCTGGTGGCGGCGAGGATGCTCCAGGCGTGCGGCGTATCCACCTGCAGCATGGCCGCGAGGCCCTCGATGAGGCCCACAGCCCCCTCCACCAGCAGGACGTGCGTGGTTTCGCCCAGCCAGCGCTGCCCGATGAAGGCGCCCTGGGAGCCGGAGAGGTTGCGCGCTTTGATGCGCGTGCCGTCGGCTTTCACCAGCGGCTGCCCGTCCAGCCGCCGCACCTGCGCAAAGGTGCCCTCCGTGATGACGAGGCACCTGTGCCCCTGCATCTCCGCCACTTTGAGGAATTCGTGCCGGTGTGCGAGATCCACCGCATCTGGGAAGATGCCGCGCAGCTCTGCCACCGTGCGGATGTCTTCCCGCGTGAGCGGGTGAAACTCCGGCCACGCCTCGCGCAGCCAGGCGCGGTCTTCAGCGGGGGCAGGGGATGTAGCGCATGCCTCCGGCTTGCCGGGTGTCTGGGGCTTTGCAGCGTGCTGGGAAGAGGAACAGGTCGTATGGGACTTATCAGCCTTAGTGGTATTGTCTCCGGTCTTCGCGCTCTGGGTGCTGTGGCCACCTTGCGGCCACTCAGCCTCCAGCAGATACCCCGCAGGCTGCCCCGCGCTGGCGGCGGCGTTGCGGAGCTTGTGGCGCAGCTCATGTTCCCGCCAGGGCGGCCGGCAGTTGGCGTTCCAGCGGGAGAGCAGGGGCAGGGCCTCCTGCTCGGAGAGGTCAAAGCCGCGCACCAGCGCCACGGCGGCTCTGAAGGCTGCGGCATCGCCCCCTTTCCCGGAGATGGAGGCGGGCATCCTCGCCAGATAGGCGCTGGCACGCTCGGTCACAGTTTTCATCGTGTGGTAGGAAGTGGTAGTTTAGGCCGTGGGTGTTGCGGGGGCGTGTGGGAGCGGGACGATCACCCTCCTCAAGGCGGAGGCGGAGGGCAGGGCCGGCTGCATCTTGAGCCGCTGCAGCGCGGCGATGACCTTGGCGTAGTCAAAGCGGCAGTAGCCGCGCACCTTGATCATGGGCACCATCCCGTTGAGGGTCCAGGTGTGCAGGGTCCGGCGGCTGATGCCGAGCCTCTGCGCCATCTGCTCCTGCGTGAGCAGCTCCACCTGCGGTGGCGGCGGCGTGGGGGCCGGCTGGGGGCGCCGGGCGGCGGTGAGGGCTGCGGTGATCGAATGGATGCTGGATTTCATGATGATGTGGTTTGGTCGTTGATGATAATGTGTTGCAGGATGTGCAACTATCTGGTGCCATGTGGTATCAAGCGGGCGCGTCGGGGCATGGAGATGCCGGTTGGGCGCGGAGACCGCGTGAGGTCGGGCGTGGTGGGCTGGAAGCCGTCTGCGGCTTCAGCGTGATGCTTCGGGTGCGATGTTGGAGTTCTTCACTGCCGCCTCGCTGTCATCACTGTGAAAGGGCCGCGTTCTTCACACCGGCCATCCTCAGCAATAGTAATCTACTTGGGTCCGTTTTCAGAAAGTCAAAAACATTCGCTGAAAATAATGGAAAGTTCGATTTCGGCGGTGCTGGGCGGCTTCGAACGTGGCTGGAAATTTCCATGTTTGTCTTGGGCTCCAGACGGGCGGGTGGCCATGGGGCCGATGTTCCGCCCTCGTCAATCTTGCCATGGATTTGCCTTGCCCTGCTTTTTACCGGCCTATCTTGGCCACGACTCGATGAATCCACCGCCGCTGCCTGACCAGGTGCCATCCATGCGCCGCCTGTCCTCGGCGGATACTTCCATCCATAAGCTGATTATTCCCGGGACAATGTTTGTCATCTGCGGGGGCGTTTTCATGGTGATGCTGGTCGGAGTCTTCAAGGACGGTCGAGGCTTGGAAGGTTTGCTGATTGCTCCCGCCATGGCCGCCATTGGCTATGTGTTCATGAAATTTTCTGTCTGGGTGCTGGTGGATGAAGTGTGGGAGGACCACGGGTGGCTGGTCGTCCGGAACCAGGGGCGGGAAGCGCGGATCGATCTGCTCGACATCATCCACATCAGGCATTCCCACTTCTCGAAACCGCAGACGGTGACACTCATCCTGCGTGAGCCCTGTGTGTTTGGCAGGAGCATCGAATTTTTACCGCCCTATCGATTTTTTGAATTGGGGAAGCCGCCTGTCATGGCTGAACTGGCCGAGCGCATTGAGAGCAAACGTCGAATGGCGGCAGTGAGCGGTGGTGCTTAAGCGCCGGTGAAAACAATGCGCTCACTCCAGGCGGTACCCCGATGCCGCAGGCAGGGTTATACCCCATAGCACGGCGCATGACAGATCGTAACATGTCACGCATGCACCCCTGCAAAGCCGCCCATCCGCCCAGTCATTTCGCGCGATTCTGAATAGTAACCCAACGGCTGCGTCCAAGCCCACAGCCAGCAAGCATGCGTGAAGCGAAAAGCCCGAGCTGCCACCACCCTTTGTAAATCTTCCACCCATCACCCCCGCATTCCCATGAAACGTTCCTTTCTACTCCTGTTCGCCGCGCTGTTTGCGGTGACCGCTCCGCTGGCTCCGGCCCGCGCGGATGACTCCGTTTCCATCGACTTTTTCTACGATGCGCTCAGTCCCTACGGCGACTGGATTTACACGCCGAACTACGGCTACGTGTGGCAGCCGCTCTCCGCGCAGCAGCCCGGGTGGTCGCCGTATGCGGATGGCAGCTGGGCCTTCACGGATGCCGGCTGGACGTGGATCTCGTATGAAGACTTTGGCTGGCTGACCTACCACTACGGGCGCTGGATCCGCATGCAGCAGACCTGGCTCTGGGTGCCCGGCTATGAATGGGCTCCGGCGTGGGTCTCCTGGCGTCAGACGCAGGGGCAGATCGGCTGGGCCCCGCTGCCACCTGAGGCCGCGTGGTATCCGAACATCGGCTTCGGCGGCTGGACGGACAGCTACTACGATGTCGGCCCTGCGTATTACAACTTTGTGTCCATCGGCATGTTTGCCAGCTACACCTCGCTGCGGCCCTTCATTCTCGATCGCAGCCGCAACTTCACCTACTACGACCAGTCGGTGAACATCACCAACATCAGCTATCGCACGAATGTGATGAACAACATCTATGTGGGCGGCCCCGACCCACGGCACATCGACAGCTTTGGCAGCAACCACGTTCGCCGCCTGTCGCTGCACCGCGATGACGATGGCTTCCGCCGCAACTGGCTCGACAATGACCGCCGTGGCAACGATGGCCCGCCACGCGGCGCTGGCTCACCCTCCCGCATCGAGAAAGGCCAGCTCTTCGTCGCCGCGCCCTCCATCCGCAGGGATGCCTCCCATTCACTGCCCTCTCGCGTGCGTGAGCTTGCGAAACAGCCCGAGATCGATCGCGGCTGGCGTGGCATGTCCAATGCCCAGGACGCCGACGCCTTGCGCAAGAAGCAGCGCGATGAACTCGCGCGCACACGGCCAGCGCAGCTGCCGGAGAAAAATCAGAGCCCCGTCACCAGCACCGCACCACCGCCCGCCTTTGGCCGCAACCTTGAGCCGCATGAGCGCAACGGCGCTGGGAATCGCACGCCCGGAGGCACGAAGCCCAAGCAGCCCGACCCACGCCCGGTAAAAGAAGAAGTCCGCAAGCCCGGCACGCCCAAGAACCCGATGCCCGACGGCCCTCCCGGCATCCCCGGCAAAGCTCAGGAACCGCCACGCACTCCCGGCACCCCCGGCGCAGGTCAGCCACGCCGTGAGCCGCAGGCCCCAGTCCAGCCACCCGGGCAGATGCCCGGAAGACGGCCCGGTGAAAACAAGGCTCCAACTCCCGGCGGTGTCCCGCAGGTGCGGCCAGGCTTTCCGCCATCCAAGCAAGGCGGCGTACCACAGACCCCACCGCAGGCACCAGCAAAGCGCGAAATGCCGCAGACCCCGCCGCAGCGCAACGTGCCGCAGACCCCACCGCAGCGCAACGTGCCGCAGACCCCACCGCAGCGTAACGTGCCGCAGGCCCCGCCGCAGCAACGTCAAATGCCTCAGCCTCCAGCGGCACCTCAGCAGCGCATTCCCAATGCTCCCACTCAGCGGCCTCAAATGCCCGGCCGGCCCTCTTTCCAGCCTCCAGCAGAGCGCCCGCGCATGCAGCCACAGCAGCCCCGTGTGCCTGCCCCCGTGCCTGCGGCACCGCAGGTCAGACCCACCCCGCCTCAGCAGCCACCGGCCGCCCGTCCTCAGCCACCCCAGCAGCCACCCCAAGCCGGCAGGCCGCCCCAAGGCGGGCCTCCAGGAGCCCCCGGCCAGCCCAATCCTGAGGGCAGAAGGCGGAGGTAGTTTGAGCGTTTAAGGTGTGGTCTTGGAGTTCAGATGTGCCGCCATGGCGGATTCCTGCTCGTCCTCGATCCTGTTGCGCTCTTTCAGCTTTCCAGGTTCAATTGGGTCAGAATTCTCAGCTCCTGGCTCGATGTGCATCATTCGGCATTCGTGCTGGCTGCAATGGCCGCCACCGCATCATCCCGTCCCTTTTCCGCAGCGGTGCGCAGCAATCGCGGAAAACGGCGGTTTGCCTGGGCAAGGTTGACAATCGCCAGCACGAGCCAGCCGAGTGCAATGATATAATAGGAAGCTCCCGCTACGAAACCGAACATGAATCCGGTAAAGAGTGCGTCGAAAGCCAGCGTCTGCAAAAACGTGATGCGGTAGTGAATCAAGACAAGGTCGCCTCGCTGGGAAAATCTGATCTGGCCGTTGGTGATCGAAATGAGCGGATTCAGATTGTTCACAGAACGGAACATGCCCGCATGAAAAGCAATCATCTCAGGGGTCACGGTGAGGCTTCGTGCCTCCGCATTCCGAATGGCGTCTGCCACCGCTGCCGCAATTGCCGGCAGACCCGTTTCTTCGGGCGAATGGATTTCAAGAGTGCCGCTGAGGGAAAAAGGGAAGGGCATGAAACAGGGAATGACGCTGCAGATCGAAATGGGGTCAAGCCTCTCCTGCCAACTCCACCCATGGCCATCATGCGCCGAAAAAAATCTCCGGCTTCCTGTCCGTGGTCGTCCGCTGCTTCAGAAAACCCTGCGCTTTGAGGAACTCGATGGAGCGCTTCATCGTCACCTCATAATCGGCGTCGCCGTTGGACTTGCGAAAGAAGGAGCCATTGAAGAACCCGTGGTCCTTGCCTTCGAAGGGCACCAGCACACATTCGTTGCCCTCGTCCTTCATGAGCCGCGTGAATCGCTCCGCATTCTCAAACGGAACCGTTTTGTCTGCCGTGCCATGAAATACCAGGGTCGGCACGATGCCCTTGCGCACATGATGGCAGGGCGAAATCTCGGTCTGCTGCTCGGGCTTGAAGTTCTTCGCGCCATAGCCCTTCTCCGTCGTGTCGAGCACGGGATTGAAGAGGATCATCGCGTTCGGCACCGAGCGGATGTTCGCATCCTCCCCGTCTTCCTCGTGACCTTCGATCACTCCCGTGCAGGCCGCCACATGACCTCCTGCCGAGCCACCTGCGGCGACGATTCGGCTGGGATCAATGCCGAACTCCGCAGCGTGCTGGCGCACCCACCGGATGGCGGACTTCCCATCCTTCACGCACTCGAACGGAGTCGTCTTGTTCCGGCCCTTCACGCGATAGTCAGCGGAAAAGGCCACCATTCCCTCTTCCGCCATCGCCCGCGCCTGCTGGTAGAACTGCTTCGTGCTGCCGCCGCTCCAGCCACCGCCGAAAAAGAAGACGATGGCAGGCCGATGATCCGAGGACTTGAGACCTGCCGGCTCAAAGACATCCAGCTTCAACTCAACACCACCCACCGACTTGTAGGCCATGGAACGATCCGTCTTCAACTCGATGCCTTGCGCCGAAAGAGCAGCTCCGATCAAGAGCAGCAGGGCGGGGATCAGGGGGGTGTTCTTCATGGCTTGGTTTCGATGCAGATCAGCTCCTTCAGCGTGCGGTGATAGAGCCGTCCTTTGCTGTAGCTCGGCGTGTTGCACGACCACGTTTCGCCAAACGGTCCGAGGTCATTGAAGGCAACGAGGGCGGATTGATCGAAGCTCTTCGCCTGGCCGTCGATCACCTGGACCTTGCCGCACATGAAGGTGAAGTAGAGGTATTGGTTCACGGCGATGGTGTTGCCGTTGAAGCACCACCACCAGCCGGAGCGGCCCGAGCGCTTGTCCTCCGCCACATCGATGCCTCGGCTGTTGAGGGTCATTTTCGGGTAGTACAACTCGCCGTTCTTTGCGATCTGCCCCTCGACCGATGGAATCGGGAACGGCAGTTGCAGATACTCCACCTTGCCGGTTTCGACGTTGATCCGCGCCAGACTGTGGGGTGGGCCAATGTCCGTCATCCTGCCCTGCCGTTTCCCATGAAACTCAAAGCACGCGAAATAAACGAAGGGATGGATCAGCATGTTCGAATGCCACGCCGGGAAGACGCTGATGGCAGGTTCATTTTTGCTTAAATCCACGCCGCTGCGAGTGGCGAAGGCCTTGGTGCCGGCGTCGTAGGAAGTCACCGTCACGTCCTTGATCCATGAGATGCGTTTCGCCTCGCTGCCGTCCTTCGTGTGAAGCACCACGAGGTCGGTGCGTGTTTCATCGAGCCAGTACGAATACTTTGCGTCCCAGAACTGCGTCACGAGACATTTGCCATCCGGCTCCGCGTTCCAGGTCCACAGCGCCTTTCCTGCATCCGGTCCATCCACACGGTTCAAGGTCATGCCCGCAGGTGCCTCCGGCGTCCCATGATGCCCGCCTCTTCCCGACAGCACGGCGTGACCGCCTCCCGGCAGTTCGCTGAGCACCGGCGTGTTGTAGTGCGTCAGCCCTTCCGGGGCGGTCCACAGCGGCGCACCGGTCGCAGCATCGAATCCGCGTAGAAAATTCCACGCATCCTCGCGGCGCAGTGGATCGCCCGGATCACGCGGTTCCACATTGAGCAGCGTGTTGCCGATCTTGATCGGCTCAAACTGCTTGTTGAAGGGGCGCCCCAACGTCGGCGTCCACTTCCGCGTCCAGACCGGCTTCCCCTCCATCGTCCAGCAGCCCATCTGTCCGCTCGCGTTGCAAAACCACACGTGCCTGCCATCCGTGATCGGTGTCGGACTGCTGCTGTCGCTGAAGCCGTAGGCATAGATGCTTTTCGCCTGCGGATCCCCCGCGAGCTCCTGCTGCCAGAGAATCCTGCCGTCCTCAGCGCTGACACAGAAGAGGATGATGTCCGTTCCCTGCTTCTCCGTCGCATCCGCCGCCAGCGGCTTCATCGTCGTCAGGAAAAGCCGGTCCTCCCACACCGCAATGCCGCTCTGTCCGCCCTCCGGCAGGGTGAGCCTCCAGCGGATGTTCTCATTCTTCTCAGCGCTCCATCGCAGCGGCACGGCCTGCTCAGTCCTGACGGCCCAGTTGTGATTCGGGCCTGCGGCTTGAGGCCAGTTGGCTTTGGCACTGTCTTGTGAAGACGCCAGGGCAGGCAGTGAAACCGCAACGAACAGCAATTGGGAGAGAATGGACATCTGATGAATACCGGCCAAGGGGAGCCACTATTTACCATCAGAAGCAAATGAGGTGCTTTTTTCGGCTTCGAGTGCCCCGAACTTGCGTCCCCCCCTGCATCTTCACCTTGCAGGCGTCCAGCCGTGGTGCTTTGTGAATACCCCCCGGATGCCAGCCAACTCCACCACCGCCGAAATCGTCGCCGCCATGCGCTCCGCGCAGCGCATCGCCATTGTCGCGCACGTGCGTCCGGATGGAGACGCCGTGGGCTCTGTGCTCGGCCTCGCGCTGAGTCTGCGTGCCATGGGCAAGGACGTCATCGCCATGCTGGAAGACGGCGTGCCTGCCAATCTCGCCTTCCTCCCCGGCACCGACACCGTCATTCAGCCCGGCACCGAGCCGCTGAACATCGACCTCGCCATCGCACTGGACACCGCCACGCATGAGCGCGTGGGGGACAAAACCAAGGCCCTGCTGGATGCCGCACCGCTGCTGGTGGACATCGACCACCACCCCGCCAATCCCGGCTACGGCACCCTCAATTTCATCGAGCCCACCTCGCCCGCCACCGGGCAGATCATCTACAATCTCCTCAGCGAGCACGGCCTGCCCATCGACGACGCCGTCCGGCAGAATCTCTTCATCGCCATCTCCACGGACACCGGCTCCTTCCAGTACTCCAGCACCAATGCGCGCACTCATCGCATCGTGGCCGAGATGATCGATGCTGGGCTGGACACCGCACGCCTCGCGCAGCTCATCTATCAGAGCTACCCCGTGCGCCGCCTGGAGCTCATGCGCGACATGCTCAACCACATGGAGTTTCGCGCCGAAGGCCGCATCGTCAGCTGGCAGCTCAAGCAGGAGGTCATGGACTCCATCTCCATGGAGCCCGGAGATACGGAGGGCCTCATCGACACCCTGCGCATGATCGACTCCGTCGTCACCTGCGTCATTTTTGAAGACATTCCCGGTGGAAAGGTGCGCGTCAGTTCGCGTTCCAAAGACAACCGCATCGATGTCTCCACCGTCTGCGCCCAGTTTGGCGGCGGTGGCCATCGCATGGCCTCAGGCGCACGCCTGAAAGGCCCGATTGAAGAAGCAGCGGACAAATTTTTGCAAGCACTCGAACATGAAGTCAGACGAATTGATTAGCGGTGTCCTCCTGGTGGACAAAGACCAGGACATGACCTCGCATGATGTGGTAGCCGTCGCCCGGCGCTGCCTGAACATGAAGAAGATCGGCCACTGCGGCACGCTCGACCCCATGGCCACCGGCATGCTCATCCTCGTGCTTGGCAACGGCACCCGTCTTTCCGATCTCCTCATGTCTGAGGACAAAGAATACGTCGGCACCCTCACCCTCGGCAAGACCACCAACTCCCAGGACGCCGAAGGCGAAACCGTGGAAGAAAAGCCCGTGCCCGCAGACCTCACGCTGGAGCAGGTGAAGGCCGCCTTTGACACCATGAAGGGCGATTTCTACCAGATGCCCCCCATGGTCTCCGCCATCAAGATCGGCGGCGTCCCGCTCTACAAGCTCGCCCGCAAAGGCCAGGAAGTCGTGCGCGAGCCCCGCTTCGTCCGCGTGTACGACTACGAGATCACCCGCTTTGAGCCCCCCTTCGTCGATTTCCGCGTCGTCTGCAGCAAAGGCTTCTACGTCCGCACCTACGCCCATGACGTCGGCCAGAAGCTCGGCTGCGGAGCCCACCTCAGCGCCCTGCGCCGCACCCGCTCCGGCCACTTCAAGCTCCTCCCCGGCAAGCACGTCACCTTTGACCAGCTCAAGCAGGGCAAGAAAGACGAAGTCCTCGCCGCCATGCTGACGCTGTATGACGTGAGCAAGCTGCGCGGAGCGTAAGCGGGGAAGGGGGCAAGTCCCCCTCAAGAGTTCAAGGACGAGAGATAGCCTGAAGCCTCTCGCCGAAGAAAAATCGTCCTCCTCCTCGATCACAGGATGGGGAGCTTTTGAAAAGTGGGAATGCGCTACGGCAACAGACCGCGATGGGACGAAGGATTCCACGGACGCGCACAGCGCATCCCTACCATCCAGAGCATCGCGTGCCGCAAGGCTGGTAGGGAACCGCTGTGCGGGTCCGTAGATTCGGGTCTGTGGCGTCGCGGGCGCTGAAAAAGGTGCGCCGTCCCTGGAATGTAGAAAGGCAGGAGATGGGCTCCGGTGCCGCAATGCTTTCCAGGTGGGGTGAAATGCCCCGCCCTCCCAGCGGCCCCCATTCACTTCACCGCGTCAGCCCGCGCCGCCCAGCGGATGGCCTCCACAATATGCTGGCGGCCAAACGGCGTATCCAGGGAACGCACGTCGTGACCGAACTCCGTATAAAAGAAGCGGCCGTCGTTGAGCGTGTTCGTCCAGGCGATGGGGTGGTCGGCGCCCATGGCTTTCCCATTCCGCTGTTTGAAATAAGGGCGCACAGGATCGTAGCTGGACTCATCCACGCGCAGGAGCACCTGAAAACCGGGCTTGCCAGTCACGGCCGCAGTGTGGTTGGTCCAGTCGGCTGAATAGAGGAAGGAATCGCCGCGACCTTTGACCGTGGGATGATTCTTCGCGGCAGGATCAACGCTGACCCTGGCTTCGAGGAATTCGGAGTCGCTGTCAAAGTCGCAGCCCGCCAGTTCGCTGAACCAGGCCCATTTCGTTTGATGCACCAGCGCGGCATGCAGCGCCACGATGCCGCCGCCCTTCTGATACCAGTCCTCCACCGCCTTCAGTTGCCCGGCGTCCATCAGGGTCGTGAGTTCGTTGCAGTTGTTCATCACGAGCACCCTGTAATGACCCAGGATTGTCTGAAGATCCTTCGGCGTCTCGGAAACATCGACCTGCATGCCCAGATCATCGCCCAAACGTGCCAGCCAGCCGTTCACCGAGGCGGTCTTTGGATGCCGATACCAGCCAGTGCCAGAAAAAACCAGCACTGAGCCGTTCGGCTGCGGGCTGCCCGCTGGAGATTTCGCCTTCTTGTCGTCATCGTGAGCGATGGCGGTGGAAGTTCCGATGAAGGCGAAGACGGCAATCTGGCGCAGGAAGGTTCTCATGGGTGTTCGTAGGCAGGCGTCAGTTACGGTCAGCCATGCCCGTAAATCGCGGGAATCTACGGCGTCGAAAAACTGATCACCCGGCGCTGTGCCGGTTTGCCTGTGCGGTGACAAGACACGGCTCACAGCCTCGGAAAAGCCGGGGGTGGAAGCCTGCTGCCAGGTCTTGATCAGCGTCCTGCGCACTCAATGAGGCAATCCATCCACAACATCCACGCCGCATCAGCGTCACAGATTGAATTCACACGGCCATTGAGGCGGTTTGCGCCGATTTGGGGGACCTCCATCCGCCATTCAGCGAAAAAAATGCAATTTGATGCACAATGATGTTGCACCATCTCAGACATGCCCTACTCTCCTAACCCGCAGCGAAAAACGCGGGCTGAGAAAAGGGAGTGAGAGACGCTGAAAGCGGTTCGAATTTCCTGGAATCAGAAACGATCTTTTAGAAAACACAGAAGCAGTTTTAGCGAGGCGAAAGCCGAGTGAAAAATTGCTG
>JAIPJY010000034.1 GCA_021733925.1 Prosthecobacter sp.
GCTGGATCAGCCAGCACGCCCGCAAGCAAGTGCTCAAACTCTCACTGCCCCGCAAAAAACGCCCCTGGATGGACTCCATCTTCAGCCAAATCGAAGCCCGTCCTCCACCGTTTAGCTACTCCATTGCATAATCCGGGTTTAATCGGTATTTAAACGCCACGGAAATAAATCCGTTAAAAGCCCCATAAAGGTGCGCTGGTGTGATGGTCCTGCAGGTGTTTCTGCCCGTGAAAAACCGGCGCTACAGGCGTGAGCCGTGGGGTGGCAGCCACGACAGCGGCCCAGCGGCAGTTTCCCTCTCCCTACGGTGCCAGCAAGGAAGCCTCGAAAGCGTAGGTCAAATCCGCTTATCCGCATCATTCTCTAGCGCCCTAACGTTTGATAACCCTCACATTAACAAACAAGTATTAATTATTAACACATGTTAATCATGTATTTAAAGAAGCCAAGAAAAAGAGACATTCCGTCCCCATTCTCCAAAAAACCGCGCCAAACGCGCCCCCTCTCCTGCCTTTCCACGTTCCAAGGACGGCGCACCTTTTAGAGTGCCTGCGACGGCCACAGACCCGAAACTTCGGACCCGCACAGCGGTTCCCTACCAGCCCTGCGGCACGCACTACGGCGGAGGGTAGGGATGCGCTGTGCGCGTCCCTGGAATCCTTCGTCCCACCGCAGTCTGCCGCCACAACGCTCTCCCCATTTCCCAAAGCTCCCGCCCCCAGGTGAAGAAGTTCTGGCGTGCGCCTTCTGTCACCTGTCATGGTGCTGCGGAATGTGCTGCACGCTCACAGACGGGCGGCTGTCGCCACACCCATCTTACGACCCCGAGCCAACTGCCAGGCAGCCGCTGGGGTCAGTACTTCTTCCAGAATTCCTCAAACTGACGCTCCACCTCCGGCGGCTTGGAGTGCCGATGCATGCGCTCCGGACGCTCGTCGTGTCTTTCGTGGAGGGCACGCTCCGGGTGGAGCCATCGCTCCATCAGGGCAAACGAAGAGAAACCCACGAACAGCCCCATGGCGACCAAGGCCGCCAGTTTCCATGTTTTGGCATCGCGGGGAAGGGCGGGGGTGTTCATGGGAGGGGAGTGCTGCCGGTTTTCTACATCGGTGCAAGGCCCTCCGCCAGTGGCACCTGGTTTGCAAACAGAGTCCCCCTTTGCAACCGGTGTCCGATTGCGCACAAGCCCTTATCTTGACAAGTTTGTGGGCGCTTTGGTTTCACCAACCACCTCTCCCAGTCTCACCATGCGATACCTCCTCGGAACAGCCGCCGTGCTCGTCTTTGTGCCCTTGCTTCTGGCGCTGCTCTTCATGATGCCCATGGAATTTTGCGTTTCCTCATGGCATCTGTGGCGGGCTGATGCGACCACCACGGGCAGGGTCATCTCCTCTGAGCAGAAAAGTCATCGTGGCAACACCACGCGCTCTCTGATTCGCTACAGCTACACGGTGGATGGACGCAGCTACGAGAGTGACCGGGTGCGGGCAGGTTGGATCAGCAACAAGGGCTACGAGTCCGGTGCCGGGGGCCTCGCCAAGTCCCTGAGCCCTGGCAGCCAGGTCATCGTTCGCTATGACTCGGATCATCCCGAGTTTGCCCTGCTTGAATATGGGTGGCCGAAGTGGAGTCTGGGATTCAGCCTGGCTGTTTGGGGGATGTGGCTTGGCAGCTATGTTTTTGACTCCCAGGACCGCAGGCCCAAAAGCCATGTGCTGTATGGCCTGACCCGTGGGATGTGGTTGCTTGGCTTCATGATCATCCTCCTGCTCCCACCCACACTGGAGCCGAAGATCATTCCAACGCTCTTGGGCACAGGACTTGGGCTCAGTGTCGTGGCCGGAGTTTACAGCCGGGTGCGTTACTCCCGGGTGGCATCAGGGGCAGTCATAGGAGAGCAGGGGACCTCTTTTTGAAATCACGAGCCTCTTGCGCACAAGCCGGCACTTGGGTTACCTTTGGCGCATGAGGGCAACAAATCTGGCAGCCATCAAGTCGTTGGTGCTAGCCCACAAACGGGATCATCCTTCACCAGTCAGGCGTCGCTCGCGTTTTCTGAAATCCATGATGCAGGTCTTCCTCATTTTCGGTCTGTTGCTCGCCACCCCTGCGGCGTGGCCTGCCGACCTCCCCGAAGGCAAGGCTTGGACGTTTCAAAACTACCTCAAGGACTCCAAGCATGCCATTCTCGTCTGCGAGGTTCAGCTCAGCCTCAAGGAGCCAGCCAAGCCCGGCAACCACTATGAGATTCACGTCTCGGCAACGGTCGTCCGGCCCATCAAAGGCCAGGGACGCACCGGAGACCGCTTGCGCTATTTCATCCTCTGCGAGGACAAGCCTTCGGTTGCTGCTCTTGCTCCCGGTGGGCTGTCGTATCTGTTCCTCGACGAGTATGTGCTTGACGAGTTCATGCTCGATACAGGAGCAGGCTGGCGCTACGAACCCGAATTGGACGCGCTTCTCACCCAACCCTCGAAGCAGCCCAATCCAAAATGACCGCAACGCCTGACCACACTCTGCACTACAGCGAGCTGTTTCGGGCGTCACCGCCCGTGCTCCCATCACCCTGGGCCGCCTTCCGCAGTCGCTGGGCTTGGGGGCGTTAGTTGGCTGAAGATGAGTCCCTTTCCATGAGCACCGAACAATGCCCACTCTGCTTTTCGCCACTGGAGGCTCGCGAGGTGGCTCCGTGCATGGACTGCGGCAATGACCCGCAGGAGTTGCAGCACTTCGCCGAGGGCAAGCACACTTACGCCGAGTGTCGCATCTTCGATTCGCTCTCGCTCGTGCTGTGTAACTTCTGCCAGGTCGATTTCGGTTCCTACGACCCGACCTACTTCGGATTGCCCGCATCGGCCCCCATCGGTCTCGAGTGCATGTCTTTCATCAGCCACGTGGATCCTCCTCAGCGCACTTTCGACAAGGTCTGTCTTGAGTGCCATCGCCGCCTGAGCTTCCTTCAGTTTGTCTCCGCCGCCCGCGAGCTTCACCAATCCACCACCCCCCATGACCAAACTCCGCGTCGAAAGCTTCACCCTCTCGCTTGATGGCTTCGCCGCAGGCCCGGACCAGAGCCTGGAGAACCCGCTGGGCATCGGCGGTACGGCCCTGCATGGCTGGGCCTTCCCGACCCGCACCTTCCAGACGCAGCTCTTCGGCAAAGAGGGCGGGGAAACCGGGATCGATGACGACTTCGCGGCACGCGGTTTCCACAACGTGGGTGCCTGGATCATGGGCCGGAACATGTTCGGACCCGTGCGCGGTCCCTGGCCTGATGAGAGCTGGCACGGCTGGTGGGGGGACAACCCGGTGTATCACAAGCCCGTTTTCGTGCTCACCCATCACCCGCGTGCGCCCCTCGTCATGGAAGGCGGCACCACCTTTCATTTCATCACCGAGGGCATCCACGTCGCGCTGGAACGTGCCCGTGAAGCCGCCAACAGCCAGGACGTCCGCATCGGCGGCGGTGCCTCGACCATCCGGCAATACCTGCAGGCGCGACTGATCGACGAACTCCACCTCGCCATCTCCCCCGTCCTGCTCGGCGCCGGCGAGCGCTTGTTCGAAGGCATCCACCTGCCTGATCTGGGATATAGCTGCATCCAGCATGTGGCATCGCAGCGAGCGACCCACATCGTGCTGAGCCGGACTTGAGCCCAGTGTTGCCAAACTATGCGCCCCGGTGCCATCGTCGGGCCGGAGCTCAGGGATGGTAGGGAACCGCTGCGCCGGGTCCGTGATTTCGGGTCTATTTCTCCCGCAGGCGATGAAAAAGGTGCGCCGTCCTTGGAGCTTTCGACAGCAGAAGGAGAGGGCGTCTGGAAAGGGGGAATGCGGTGAGTTTGCAGAGCGCGGTGGGGCCAAGGATTCTACGGACGCGGCACAGCGCGTCCCTACCTGCCCCTTCAAGGTTCTCCCGCAACCACCTGTCGACCCGAAACCCCCAAGTTGCCAAGTTGCCGAGTTTCCATCCCTAGAGGCGGCAACTCGGCAACTCTTTCATGGGGAGGATAGCCGTCCCGGCTGTCCACGGGAGACAGCGCCTCCGGCCTGTCCTTCGGGGCAAATGCTCCCACTGGGTGCAAAGCTGAAGGCGGGACGCCCCAGTCCCTGGTCAGGCCGGAGGCCTAACCTCCACTGGCAGGCTGAGGGCAGGAGGGGCGACGACGGGACGGCCCTCATTCGGTCATGATGCACATTGCCGAATAACAAGAACCATGCTTAGATGTTTCCATGAACGACGAAGCAACGCGGCGTGAAATGAGTCTCCAGTTTGTGGCGAAACTTCAAGGCGACCCTCTGGAGAAGCGCTGCGCACGCGCCACCCTGTGGTGTCGGGGCGACCTCCCGCCTGCCAGCGGCGAAATCCTCTGCGAACCCTCCCTGGATCAAGTGACCCGGGGTCTGTTCGAGCCCGACGACTCAGCCTCCTTGGAAACTCTGGCCGCCTCCGCCGCCTACCTTTCGCTGGCAGTTCCGCATCTTCTGCCGATCCGGGTCACGGAGATTCACACCGATTGTGAAGACCCCCATTTCCATTTTGAGGTGACCGGCCCCGCCACCAAGCTGCGTCTGCCAGACGCGTAAGCGCGGGCTCCTGCGCGGCTTTACGGACTGGGGCCAGCCAAGCGCATGGCTTGGGAAGACCCTGGCGGCATGGGTTTTTGGGGTGGTCACCCCATGGCGAGAAGGACGGTGGCTGGTTAGTCTGGAACTGAGGGCAGTGCGAATCTGCCATCGATCCCGACTTATGAAATCCCATCCACTGATCCTCCTTGCTGCGGTGCTGGCCTGCTACGGCCCTGCCGCCGCCCAGAGCGGCATCCCACGCGCTCTGGAATATCAGCCCAAGGCGTGGGAGACGAGCACGGTGCATGACGGCATCGTGTTCCATCGCGGCCAGACCTACTTCATTCGCCACAGCCGTGCCGCGCGGGTGGATGTCACCTTGGTGCCGAAGGGCCAGATGCTGACTACGGAGGGGCGGCTCGTGGCGCTGCCGTCCGATTTTGTCAAAGATACCACCCGGACGGTGCGCGGGGGGCTCGTCGCCATTCAAGGACAGGCTTATCTGATCCGCCACGGCCGCATGCAGCGGGTGAATGCGGAGCTGGTGCCGGAGGGGCAGGTGCTCACGGCGGAGGGCCAGCTCGTGCCGCTGCCTTTGGATTTCAGTGGCTTTGTGCACGATCGTGCGCCGGATGGCACCGTGCTGCTAGCGCCGCTCGTCCAGACGGGGCCGCAGAAGCCCTCGGGGCAGGCGGGTGTGCCGCAGGCACCCAAAGTCATCCCCCCGGGCACGAAACCCAGGTTCACGCCGATCAGCCTTGATTTGCCACATGTCGCGGCAGCCCCGGTAGCCGACTTGCCACGTGTCGTGGCAGCCCCAGTCGCTACGGTAGCCGAGGAAATCCGCTCCCCATTGCCACTGCCGGCGAACCTCCTCCCGCTGGCACCCCCATCCACGAAAACCCCGTGATGTGTGCCGGATTGGAAGAGCTGGTCCTCCTTGCTTGAATGCCTTTCGGCGAGTGCCCACGTGCTGATTTCCCCCAAGGGTGTCACGATGGGTGGCACCCTTTGTTGGCTGGACACTTTTGGAGCACCTTGGATTTAGCAACGATTGGAGTGTTACATTGTATAGTTTGATTCAGTGTTCGCAGACCAACTCAATGCCACTCGGTGATGGGGGGGCGTGTCATGATGCGCCGCAGGCCAAAGCGCCACCCATCGGGCCGGAGCCCCCCAAGTTGCCGAGTTTCCACCTCTAGGCATGGCAACTCGGCAACTTGTTCCGAAGCGACCCGGCCCATGCAAGTACGCGGTAGCGTCGTGGAGTGCGGTGGTAGAGAGGCAAGGCAGCGCATTGCCTCGGCGACACCGCTTTGGTGCGGGTGAGGGGTGTTCTGCGGCCTCAGCGCGCCTTCCCGCTGGCGAAAGCGGCGTCGCGCCCAGGCTTGCCGCCGCAGTCCAAGACGCTCCGCGACGCCTGCGCACTCCGCCGCGCCCCCAAGCGCTCCGCTGCCATCCGCCGGGCCGGAGTCCCCAAGTTGCCGAGTTTCCACCTCTAGGCATGGCAACTCGGCAACTTTCCAAAACAGCGCCCCGGTGGCCTTGGCCGGGGAGCCGGGAAGGGGGCTTCGCTGGGAGGCTGCCACGGTCCGGCGTATGAAATAACAAGCCTCTTGCGCACAAGCCGACACTTTTGTTAGTTTTGCCCAATCCGTCAGCGATAAAGCGGTTGGGACAAACCCTACACCTCTGTTCACCAGCCACCTGTTAGGCGGCATCGACACCTCGACCCAATCCACACATCATGGAGACAGCACAAAAGAAACCGACTTTCACGACATTCCAGTGGCTCTGCGTTGGACTCGGCGCGTTCTGCATCGCCGCTGGGGCATTGGGGATGGTTCTCAGCTTCATCTATCTTGCATCCGCTAGCATGGTGGACATTCACGCCGGCTCCTCTGGCTTCTTGGCGGGCGCTGTTCTCATTGCGGGCGGCGTGGTTGCCCTCACTTTGCTCAGCACCCATGGACACCGAACCGATGCCGCCTAACCATGCGCGGCAGCGAACCCGGACATCGCGTCCAGGTTGCAATCGGTGCGTCCCGTGCGCCGGGTCGCTGAGCTTTTGTCGTCAGGCCACTTCCGCATCATGAAGTATTTCGCCTGCACACTGATTGCGATTGGGATTCTGAACTTTGTCAGCTTTTGTATCGTGGCCGGAGTGATCGGTGGTGACGCAGTCAATGGCAGGATCGATGGCGGCAGGTATTTTGTATCCGAGCATGGCCACGACACAGAGGTTTCGTGTTCAGTCTTTGAGTATAGCCGATTTCATGCACACTCTGTCTGGGTGACGCATCCACTTGTGTTCGTTGGCTTTTTGATTTTGTATGGTGCACATGAACAACGGAAATCGTGTACATGTACATAATGACTGGCAACTTTTTTTGGCCCCATATGACAACAAATTCGTCAGCGATAAAGCGGTTGGGACTCACCCAAGACATCTGTTCACCAGCCACCTGTTAGGCGTTTTCTCGCGTCTTCTGAGAACGAAAGCCAGCTAACCCAGACTCCAATGCGCAGCGAGTGCCAATTCTTCATGTCTGCCGAGGACGAATCTGAGTTCATCGCACACGCCACGGCGGCGCATCCGCTTACCATCAGCGGCGAGGGCCGTATCTCTGCGCTGGTCTGTTCTCATGGGTCGATTCAGTTTCTCCGCAGCGAGCGCTGCGGCTCAACCCTCACTGCCGGGCGAATCGCCCTCGCAACGACTGGCCTCGACGGCGAGAGTCTGTTTCCCGACACCGCTCCGAGCCTTGAGCACATCTATCGTCAGCTACGCCGCTGGTTGCAGAAGCACTACACGAACGACCTCGTGGCTTACAGCGAAGCTCTTCCGCTCGAACGCCGCAAAGTGGTTCGATACCCCAGCTTTTGGCTGGCACCTCACGCCCGCAGTTGGTTGCTCAGTCATGCCGATGCCGTCCTCAGACAGTTCCAGACCGGCGCTGTCGTTTTCATGCCGAGTCCATCCCATGCAGCCGGAAACGCCTAACCATGCGCCGAGGGGGGGAACATGGAAACATTTTCAGACATCCCCTCCGGTGGAATGGACCTCATTCTGGAATGGTAGCAGCGATCTCGACGAAACCCGTTTGCCGGTGAAACTTCAGAGTGAATGCATGGAGAACATCCAAGCCCAAGATGGCTTGATAGCTTTCACTTTTGAGAGGAGCCCCCACCACCTCAAAATTGGCATCCTCAAAGATGACTGCGCCTGACTTCGTGCGCACCTGCAGCCGAACCACATAAATAGGGTATTCCTGCGACCCTCCATTGAAGTCCTGCACCCTGCGCACATCATAGGAGGCCAGACAAAGAGCCTCCAGAACGTCGAGATCAATGACCGTGGCATCTGCACCCGTATCGATCAATGCCGGCACCTGCCGATCCGGCCGACGATAGACCTCCATTCGCTCCAAACAGTAGTCACGATACACCGCGCTTGCGCCAACGCTGATCTCAATGACAGCCAGCCCGCATGAAATGAACGAGGGCATTTACCGCACGGAAGTGATGGGACTTGCCAGATGAACGAGTTCGTCTTTTTCCGAGATCTTCCTCACCAAAAAATGACCGTCACCGCCTTGTGTGTAGCCCTTTTTCAAAGCCTCGACACGATCCGCGAAAGCACCCTGAAACATGCCCCCAATGAAAAGCGCAAACTTTCCCGCTCCATACTCTCTGAGCAGGTTCGGTCGTTGCTGCATGAAAGCAGCCAGTTCATGGGAAAGGTGGCTCGGGGCGCTCATGGGGGGATTCCTCCAGGGTTCGGTTTCACGAGAGAAGGCGAACCTCGTTCTAGGGGCAAATATCAACGACCGTAAAATGGCACAATCTCCGTTCAGCACAATTGCCGATTCGCCTGGTGTCGCAAAGTGAGGAAACAGGTGCGCCCATTGCCCGCACAGGGCAGGGGCATGACGATCAAGCGCGGCTTCCTTCGAGTCTCTCCGCCTGACTGTGGCCCCGCCACCACACATGATCACTTCCTAAGCAGTTCCCATCCATGCGCCAAATGAGGTGTGCATGGAGGACGTCACAAATCATTGCAATACAGATTATTACGCGGCATGGGTACGCACTAAGTGCCTGGCATCTTTTTCCTCAAGGCAGTATAACTTCAACTTGCAGATTCCCCGCCTCAAAGTCTCCTCCACTCCTCTTGGGAAGCGACATGAATACGAAAGGGGGGGGGCTGGCATCTTTGTCAAAGCGGGACTTTTGCGAGAGCTAGAACTTTATCGAGTGACTCCAAAAGATGATTTGCTGTGGCTCGAAATGTTTCGAAGTCCGGAGTTTCATGAGTATAAGTCGATCCGTTAGGACTCAAATAAAGGCCCGTTGTCTCCCCATTACGAAGCATTTGGGATTGACGAAGAACATCAAGCTTCCGGAGAAATATCACCATCTCCTTTAAAAGCTGATCTTCCACTTCGAGATGAGCTAGGGCAACTTTGATCGAATTTAGATCGGTGACGCATTGCGCGTTCAATTGTTCAATAAACGCCTCCTTCGCGAACTCAAACCCATCGGAGGAGCCATTTGCATTAAAGTGATTTAGGACATTTTGAATTGGCTCAATCTCAGCAACAAGAAGCTTAAGAGTGCCTTGTCGTTGAGAGCTTTTTTGACGTTTACTTGTGCGCGACTGCACAAAGTAAGTGATCGCTGCACCTAAAATAACGAGACAAACAGGCTGGATAACCTTCTCTAAAATTTGTTGTAAAGGCATGAAAATTTATGAAAGAACGCTCGGCAGGCTATAGACTTCAGGGCGCTGTGTCTGTAGGCATAAGCATTCAAACGGCTGAAGGATTCAGAGAATCAGCATCTGAAAAGTGATCAAAAGCGCGCTTCGCGCAACTGGTCATTTTCCAAGCGCAAATACTTTACATTACATTGATTGTTGGTAGTTAATAACCGGGTCGTTTGGAGGCTCTGAAACTGGCCTGCGCCAGTCAAGGAGCCTCCGGAACGCGAACCTACCCCACCAACTTCAGCGTCCGTTTCTCCTGGGCGCTCTGGAAGGCGGTATCGACGATCTGCTGGCCGATGCGGGAGATGTCGAGGCGGAGCGGGCCGATGAGGGGCGCGCCGGTTTCGAGGTGGTGAATGACGTGCTCGACGGGATTGCGGTTCGGGGCTTGGACGGGATCGACCGGGATCTCGTAGCCTTCCGGGCGGGCGCGGGTTTGGACGCGGACGGTGGGTTCGTAGTCGTAGCACGAGAGGGTGCCGTCGGTGCCTTTGAGGACGAAGCCGCACTTGGGCTGGGGCTGGTGGGTCCAGGGATCGGTGAAGGTGCCCCAGCGGGTTTCGCTTTTGCTGAGGCCGAAGCTGTAGCGGATGATGGCGACGGCGTGCTCGTCCACCTCCAGCCCGGCGGGTTCATCCCAGACGCCGGTGACTTCCAGCGGGGCCCGGCCGCCGAGGTGCCAGGTGCCGAGGGTGGTGCCGTAGCCCATGTAGTCGAGCAGGGATCCCCCGCCCTGCGCCTTGCTGTAAAACCAGCTCGCGGCTTTTTCGGCGGCGCTGGGTTCTTTTTCGATCTTGTCGGCGCCGTGGTAGAGCGGGCCGCGATTGCCGCCTTGGTGGTGGAATTCGCGGACCTCGCCGATGAGGCCTTCCTGGATGAGGCGGTGGGCGGTCTGCTGGCCGGCATCCCAGACGAGGGGCCAGTTGACGGTGAGGAGCTTGCCGTGCGGCTGCATGGCGGCGATCATGGCATCCGCCTCGGCCAGCGATCCGGCGAAGGGTTTCTCCATGATGATGTGGGTGCCGAAGGGTGCGATTTTGGCCACCCAGTCGCCGTGATTGGAGGCGGCGGGACAGAGGATGACGATGTCGGGCTTGGTCTGCTCCATGCAGGCGCGGTAGTCGGTGAAGACCTGGGCGTCGGTGAGGCTGAAATTCCGCTGGGCGTCCACGAGGCGTGCGGGCTGCTCATCGCAGATGCCCACGATCTCCGCGTTCGGGTGCTCGGAGGTCTGGCGCAGGAGGTCGCCCATGTGGAAGTGATCGAAGTTGATGCCGGCGATGCGCCATTTTTTGCTCATAGGGGCTGCATCGAAGCCGAAGGGCCGGGGGATGACAACCTTCATTTTTGATCGCGGGATTTGGGCCGGAATAATAACCACGGATGACACGGATCTTCACGGATACCGGAGGCTGAAATCATGGGATTGATCCGTGCTGCTCGTGAAATCCGTGGTTTATGGACCGGAGTTTCCAACCACGGATCACACGGATTTTCACGGATACCGGAGGCTGAAATCATGGGATTGATCCGTGCTGCTCGTGAAATCCGTGGTTTATGGACCGGAGTTTCCAACCACGGATCACACGGATCACACGGATTTTCACGGATGACTGAGGCTGAAATCATGGGATTGATCCGTGCTGGTCGTGAAATCCGTGGTTTATGGACCGGAGTTTCCAACCACGGATCACACGGATTTTCACGGATACCGGAGGCTGAAATCATGGGATTTATCCGTGCTGGTCGTGAAATCCGTGGTTTATGGGCCGGAGTTTCCAACCACGGATCACACGGATTTTCACGGATGACTGAGGCTGAAATCATGGGATTGATCCGTGCTGGTCGTGAAATCCGTGGTTTATGGGCCGGAGTTTCCAACCACGGATCACACGGATTTTCACGGATACCGGAGGCTGAAATCATGGGATTGATCCGTGCTGCTCGTGAAATCCGTGGTTTATGGGCCGGAGTTTCCAACCACGGATCACACGGATTTTCACGGATGACTGAGGCTGAAATCATGGGATTGATCCGTGCTGGTCGTGAAATCCGTGGTTCACCTAGGCGCTGGCTGGAAGATGGGCCCTGTTTGGCTCATAGGGCCGCATCGAGGCCGAGGTGTGATGGAATGACAATCTCCGAATTCGGGAATGGCCATGGCTGCGGCGGCTTGGTATTCTCTGCCTATTAATTGACGGTCCCCAACCACCCACCCCTTGCCCGCATGAACCCCAAAAGTACCATTGTCATCCTCCTGACCGCCTTCGCGGCGATCTGGATCACCGATCTGCTGATCCATGAACTGGCTCTGAAGTCCGCTTACCTGTCGGTATCCGGTCTGTGGCGCACGCCTGCGGCCATGAAAGAGCTGATCAAATGGCTGATGGTGGGTCAGTTCATGGCGGCGGCAGGTCTCACGGTCATCTGGATCAACCGCTGTGCGCCGAACACCACGACGCTGAAATCCGCCATTCGCTTCGGCTTTTTTGTGGGCATGATCGCCACGTCCTACGCCCCGATCTTTTACGCCGTGCTGCCGATCCCCGGCCTGATCTGCCTGCAATGGGTGCTCTACGGGATTCTGCAGAGCATTGTGGTGACGGTGACCGTTTACCTCACCACGTACAAACTGTCCCAAGAGGGCTAGAGCCAGCGGTTTGAACTCCTGATGGCCTCCGCCAACGAAATCCGCGACACGCCCGGCCGGCTGCTGCTCGGCTGGGCGGTGCTGCTGACGTGCCTCGTCCTGCTCTCCTGGCGCATCCACCTGCACCCGGCAGATTACGAGTGGACCGAGTACCCCACGGCGCTGGGTGACCTGAAGTACTACCGCGCGCTGGGCAAGGATGACCGCTACGAGCCGAACCTGCGCTACGCCGGTCAGGATGAAGGCGTCTTCCGCCGTGTGGAGGAGTCGGTGGAGTTTGACGACGGCACCATGATGAAACGGGGCATCGATGTCACCGGCAGCCACTTCGTCTACCAGCCGGAGGCTGCTGGCGAGAAGAGTCCCCTGCCCGTCTATTTGAAGAGCAGCGAGAACCGGTATGTGGAGTTTGGAGCGCGGAAGTTTTACCCGCCGTTTGTGCCCAAGACGGGGCCGTGAGGGTTGTGGGGGCGAGGTAACACGAATGCAGAGGAATGATCGCGAACAAGCGCGAATCAGAGTCCAATCCAGCGCATTCATTGGCATTCACGGCCATTCGCCTTTGAGGCATCCGGCGCTGTTATGCGGTCGGATTCCTTGCCATTCTGCGAGGTGAGGGGGCACAGAAATCACCACAGAGGCACGATGAACACAGAGTCCTGATTTATAGCTGTTTGGAATTCTCTGTGTTCATCGTGCCTCTGTGGTGAACTCAGGGCTGGGAGGAGACGAATGAATTTCGAAGCTTGCTATTATGCCAGCATCTCCAGAAAAGCGGCGGGCGCGGCAGGCTCATGATTTACAGCGATGGACTAACGCATTTCAGCAACCAGATGAAATGGCCAGCAAATACCGCCACAAGAAAAACCTCTGCCACTGGTACATGAAATTGGCGCATGAAATGCGCTTGGCACCCCCATAATTCTCCCTTTACTCCCACCCCCGAACTTCCTCCCAAGACACACATGCCCATTGCCCGCGCCCTGCTCTCTGTTTCCGATAAAACCGGCCTTCTCGACTTCGCCAAAGGACTGGCGGCGCTCGGGGTGGAGCTGCTTTCCACGGGGGGGACGTCCAAGCACCTCAAGGAAGGTGGCCTGAAGGTCACGGACGTGTCTGACCACACCGGCTTTCCGGAGATGTTCGACGGCCGCGTGAAGACGCTGCACCCGAAGGTCCACGGCGGCCTGCTGCAGCGCCGTGACAATGACGAGGACAAGAAGAACGCGCAGAAGCACGACATCCCGTGTATCGACCTCGTGGTGGTGAATCTCTACCCCTTTGAAGAGACCATCGCCAAGAAGGACGTGACGCTCGAAGAAGCCATCGAGAACATCGACATCGGCGGTCCGTCCATGCTGCGCAGCGCGGCGAAGAATCACCGCTGGGTGACCGTGATCACCGATCCGGCGGATTACAGCGTCGTACTGGAAGAGATGAAGGAGCACGCCGGAGACACCACCCTGGGCACCCGCGAGCGCCTTGCCTGCAAAGTTTTCCAGCGCACCGGGGCGTACGATTCCGCCATCGCCGCCTACCTGAACAAGGAGCAGACCACGCAGAAGACCTTCAACCTCAGCCTGCCTCTGTACGCGGAGCTGCGCTACGGGGACAACCCGCACCAGAAGACCTCCCTCTACGGCAACTTCGGCGACTACTTCGTCAAGCTGCACGGCAAGGACCTCAGCTACACGAACGTGCTGGACATCCACGCTGCGGCGGAGATCGCCCTGGAGTTCCGCCGCCCCACCGTGGCCATCCTCAAGCACACCAATCCCTGCGGCGTGGGCTGTGCGGATGAAGACCTTCGCGAGGCCTGGCAGAAAGCCTTTGAAACGGACAAGCAGGCCCCCTTTGGCGGCGTCATCGTGGTGAACCGCAGCATGACGCTGGGCCTCGCCCGCATCATCTCGGAAATCTTCACCGACGTCATCATTGCACCTGACTTCGATGCAGACGCACGTGCGCTGCTGCAGAAAAAGAAGAACCTGCGCCTCATCCAGATGCTTCCCGGCGTGGCCCAAACCCTCACCGAGCCGATCATCCGCTCCGCCCCTGGCGGCGTCATGGTCATGGACAGCGACTCCCGCGCCCTCGGCCTGGAAGATCTCGAAACGAAGGTCAAGACCATCCGTCCGCCAACCCGCGACGAGCTCGAAGCCATGCGCTTCGGCTGGCGCGTGGTGAAGCACGTGAAGTCCAACGCCATCGTCTTCGCCACCAGCGACCGCACACTGGCCATCGGCGCCGGCCAAATGAGCCGCGTGGACTCCTGCCGCATCGCGATCTGGAAAGCGGGAGAGGCCGGCCTCAGCCTCAAAGGCAGCGTGGTCGCCTCCGACGCCATGTTCCCCTTCCCTGACGGCCTCATCGCCGCCGCCGAAGCCGGTGCCACCGCAGCCATCCAGCCCGGCGGTTCCGTCAAGGATTCTGAAGTCATTATCGCCGCAGATGAACACAAAATGGCGATGTGCTTCACCGGCGTGCGTCATTTCCTGCACTAGGATGCTGTGCCGCTGAGAGAGGCGGAATAGCAGACAGGTCAAAGGGGCAAGCTGCGCGCATTTGGAGTGCGGCTGCGCAACCCTGAAAGGGTGAAGCTGCCGCTTTCGAGCGTCTCATGGTGAGCAGGTGCCTACCCGCTGGCGGAGAATTACCGGCTCCCGCTCTCGTGCAGTTTGGAATGGGTGTGAGTCACCGAGTCCGGCGAAAGCGGTAGCTGCGTTCGTGCCTCACTTCGCGACCGCAGTCCATATGGGCGCTGTGGCCATGCGGAGCATCTTAACGGTTCCTCCCCCATTTGCCCCTTGTGCGGAAGCCGCTCCCGTTCAATGCCTACGCCCCATGATTTTCGCCTACTACCTGCACGACCTCAGCCCGTTTTTCATCAAGTTCACGGATGGGATTAAAATTCACTGGTATGGGCTGGCCTACGTGCTGGGATTTTACCTCACCTACCGGGTGATGTACTTCCTGGCCAAGCGCGGCCTGTCGGAGATCAAGCCTGACGCGGTGGCGGATTTCATCACCATGGTTGCGCTCTTCGGCCTCGTGTTGGGAGGTCGGCTCGGCTACATGCTGCTGTACAATTTTGACGAGTTCATCCATGCGCCCTGGACGTTATTCCTGATCAATCAAGGTGGCATGGCCAGTCACGGCGGCATCGCAGGTGTCACACTTTTCTGCGGCTGGTACGCTTGGAAACACAAGATCTCGTGGGCCGGCATCGGCGACTCCATTGTGTGCGGCGCACCTCTGGGAGTGTTTCTGGGCCGCATCGCCAACTTCATCAATGGCGAGCTCTTTGGCCATGTGACCACGGTGTCCTGGGCGGTCAAATTTCCGACCGAGATCCTGCATGAAGACTTCGTCAAGCAAGGAGGGGATCCGGCACTGAGGGATGAAGTCTGGCAGCGCGGCCTGCAGCACAGCCCGGACATCATCGCCTACTTTGAGAAGTTTCGTGGCGGGCGTGCGGAGCTGGAGCAGATCCTGCACCCGCGCCATCCTTCCCAGCTTTATGAGGCCCTCGGTGAGGGGCTGCTGCTCAGCGCCATCCTGATCTTCCTTCGCCTGCGCTTCCCGCGCCTGCGCCAGGGCATCATCGCCGGCCTGTTCTTCATCCTCTACGCCATCGCCCGCATCGCGCTGGAGTATGTGCGTCAGCCGGACAGCGGCTCAGAGATGATCATGGGCCTGACCAAGGGGCAGTTTTTCTCCACCTTCATGTTCATCGTCGGTGGTCTTTTCATCGGCTACGGCCTGATCTGGGGCAAGAGCCCGCCCGGGCCCGCTGCGGCCAAAGCCTGATTTTTAACCTTTTCACATACAAAAGCCGAACCCTGTGGCGTTAGGCTGGTCGTATACACTTTGATACACCTTGCCCCCCGCATGGAAGCTGCCTTTGACTGGAAACAAACCTTTAACCAACTCGCCCCGCAGTTGGTGATGTACGCGCGTCAACTCGTCGACTCCAAAGCCGACGCTGAAGACGTGGTGCAGCAGGCTTTTGTACGCTGGTGGCGGCGCTTTCCTGAGGGGGACGCCGCCCATATTCCCCTGCTTTACGCCGCCGTCCGCACCATTGCCCTGGATCAGCGCCGCTCCGACCACCGCCGGATGAACCGTGAGGCGAAGTCCGACATCGCCGTGGCAGGTGAAAACGCGCCCGCCTTTGACCCCAGACCCGAACAGAAAGAGACCGCCGCCATCGTCGAGAAAGCCCTGCAGGCCCTTCCCGAAGATCAGCGCGAAGTCGTCACACTCAAGCTCTGGGGGGATCTCACCTTCAATGAAATCGCTGCCATGACCGGCGGCTCGATCAACACCATCGCTGGCCGCTACCGCTACGCCCTGCAGGCGCTGCAAAAGAAGCTAGGCCACCTGCGCGCCGATCTCCTCGGCGAATCCACATCTCCCGCCATCAACATCCTACCCTTCACTTCTCCCAGAGAGGCACTCTCATGAACAACGACCTGAACGACACCCAACTCGAAAATCTGCTGCGGGGCCTCCCTCCGGCAGCAGCCTCCCATAGCCTGGTGCAACGAGTCGATGAAGAGCTGAAGCTCGACATGAGCTGGCTGAGCACCAGCCGCCGCAAACCTCAGCGCCAGCCGCGCTGGCTCATGTCAGCAGGCTGGGCCGCCATGGGTGCCGCCGCTGCCATCGCCGTGATGAGCTATCTGCCGCAGCAGACGAGCCCTCAGGGACTCGCCGCCACCACGCAGCCTGCCTCCACCATTCATGAGTGGGACGGCGAGCAAGAAAGCGGCATTCACCACGGCCGCAGCCATGTGGCCGAGGCGCGCGCTCTCGTCGTCTCCCGCGAGCTCGGGACGTGGGTTGACCCCCGCTACGGCGCGCAGCTGACCATGCATATTCCCAGCGGGCAGAATCTCTTGACGCCCGTTTCCTATAAGTGATCGAGGCCCTGACCACGGTCAGTTCCCCTTCCCAACCATGAAGCTCCCTCACACACTTCTCATCGCCTGCCTCGGCGCTGCACCGTTGTGTGCCCAGCAGGTGGAGCCGAAAACCGAAGCCCAAATTCCAGCCGCCAACGGCGAGGTGAAAACCGACAGGCAACCCTCGACCGCTCTACCCGATCACCGCCATTCAAATGTCCTGCCACAGCCGGAACAGAAGCTCGTGGCCTACATCGGCGTTCTCACGCGGGAAGTGCCGCCGGAACTCCGTGCGCAGTTCTCCCTGGCGAAAGGCTTTGGCCTGCTGGTTGAAGAAGTGATCCCCGACTCTCCCGCCAAGTCGGCCGGATTGAAAGTGTACGATGTGCTGGTGAAGTTCGAAGATCAGCAGCTCGTGAACTTGGAGCAGCTCATGGCCTTGGTGCGGGCGAAAAAGGTGGGGGACGTGGTGCAGCTGGCCGTCATCACCGGCGGCAAGGAAACCCAGGTGGCCGTCACGCTGGGCGGGCACCATTTTGAGGCCGAAGAACATCCGCAGCATCGCGGCTTCCAGCATCAAGCCCACGCCATGCAGGAGCACATGGAACGCCTTCAGCACATGCAGCGTGAAATGCGCGAGTATCAAGAGCGCATTCAGCAGTGGTCCAAAGGCGGCAGCAACGGCCCCATGCCGCAAGCCCCCGGACTCAGACTTCCCGGTCACGGTGAGGAGCCCCCCCATGGTGAAGGCCACCACCGACATGGGCACAAGCCGCAAACCGGCATCTCCATTCCACCCGGGACCGATGTGGAGCGTTTCAAGCTTTCCCAATCCACCGCCAACGTGACCCGGCGTGACGCTTCCGGTGAATACACCTTCAAGAACGAAAACGGCAAAAAGACCTTCATCGCCCATCCGACCAACGGTCAGGAACAGTCCTGGCCCATCAACACGGACGCTGAACGTCAGGCTTTGCCGGAGCCAATGCGCGACAAGCTCCGCCAGCTGGATGGCGCGGGCAGTGGTATCCACATCGAAATCAAGCCCGGCCCGGACGGGAATGCGCCAGGCAATCCTGCGCACAAGGGAAATGAAAACGCCCGCGCACTGCCTTCGATCAAAGCCCGGCCGACTTCGGCGTAGGGCTTGGTTTAAGGTTTAAAGTTTCAAGTTGCTGCGCCTCCGCGACAGCGTTTTGGACTGCTCCAGTCCTCTGGAGCTTTCCGCAGGCTCAAGCGTGTCGTATTTTTCAGGCTGCGGGCCATGCGCCGCGTTTTTGGAGTGCGGCTGCGCAACCCTGAAAGGGTGAAGCTGCCGCTTTCGCGCGTCTCGTGGCAGGCATGAGGTGACCGGCTGGCAAAGAACCACCGCCTGCCGCTTTCGGATATTTCCTGGCACGCGCATGCTGACCGGCCTGCGAAAGAGGTGGCTCCGATCGCTGCGCGACCGCAGTCCATTGGTCCCATGGCTCAATCTGCCTTGCATCATGAGCACAAAAAACGGCGATAGCTCACCGAGCCATCGCCGCTTTGTTAAATTGAACCGCGTGACGGTTCCGATCACTTACTTCGCCGCCAGCGCTTCCTTGATCGCGCTGGTCACTTCCGGGGAATCCGGCTGGACCTTGGGCTCAAAGCGCTTGAGGATCTTGCCGTCCTTGCCCACGAGGAACTTGCCGAAATTCCACTTCACATCGCCTGGAAACGGAGAAGTCGGGCCGCTGAGCACCTGGTACAGTTCACTCTTGTTAGCACCCTTCACCGCCACCTTGTCGAACATCGGGAAGGTCACCTTGTACTTGGACGAGCAGAACTCTTTGATCTGCTCATTGGTGCCGGGCTCCTGGCCGCCGAAGTCGTTGCAGGGAAAGCCGAGCACTGCCAGACCGTCCTTCTGGAATTCCTGGTTCAGCGCTTCGAGCTGCTTGTACTGCGGCGTGTTGCCGCACTTCGAGGCGACGTTCACAATCAAGAGCACCTTGCCCTGGTAGGCCTTCAACGAGGTGTCTTTCCCGTCGATGTCCTTCAGCGGGACATCGTAAACGGATTTGGGAGCCTCAGCCGCGCTGAGAGCAACGGCGAGAAGGAGTGAGGAAGCAAGGGTAAGCAGTTTCATGGGACGGAACCAACGCCGCGGCATGCGCAAGTGTTGCGAGAATCAGCATCTTGGAGCGAGGAACCCAGTCCTCTCACTCTTCTTCCTATTGCGCGGGCGGCGGCACGACTTTCAGCCGCATGAAGCGTCTGCCGGTGCTGCCGGCGGGCACCGAGGCTTTCACCTGCTGCTTTATGCCGTCGTCGGAGAGAATGACTTCACTGACGCCTGTGCTGCTCCACTGAGCGGGATTCAGGCTGTCGTTCCATTCGACAAAGAACGTAGTGCCGGAGTTCAGGGCGTCCAGGCTGCGTAAGTAGAGATACTCAAGACTGCTGCCGTTCACGTTGGTGCTGGCAGTGGTCGAAGAGTTTTGGCTGGTGGTGGGGTCTTTCCCTGTCGCGAATTCAAGCAGGTTCGGCACGCCATCGCCGTCGGGGTCAGCATTGTCCGCCGCCACGTCGGCCCCTTGGGTGGTCCCAAAGAAGGTCTGCCGCCAGTTTTGCAGCACGGTGGGCGTTTTGAAGGTGGCTGGCGTCGAAAGGGTGGTGGCACCGGTGCTGTCCGTGGCATAGACACGATAGGTGTAAGACGTGTTGGCCGCGAGTCCGGCGGCTGTCAGGCTAAAGCTGCCGTTGGCAGTCGGATTGCCGGTATGAACGACCTTGACGACGCCGCTCCCACCCAGCGTGGGCGAACCATTGGCCGAGGTCAGGGAGTAGATGACGCCACGTTCCGAAATGCCCTGAGCGCCCACATTGCCAACGCCGAGCAGCGCCACTGCGGGGGCGGCAAAGCTCACGCTGGTGGGCGTGTTGCCGACTGGCACACTGCCAAGCGTGGTCACGTTGACGGATCCCGTGGCCTGCGTAGTACCCGTGCCGGTCAGGGTGAGCCCCGTGCTGCCGAGCGTCGTACCGCCGGTCACATTGGTGCTTCCCGTCACAGTCAGGCCGGAGGCACTGATGCCCGTGAGATTTAAAACCCCACCGCTGCTCAGGACAAGCGTGCCGGAGGTGGGGAGAGTCCCCAAGGAGCTGACCATGCTGGCAGCCGTGTTCGTGCCGCTGACATCGAGCGTTATAGCGCCCCCGTTTGCATTGCTCAAAAGCGATGTGCCCGAGTTGATCACCCCGGTGGAACCGAGCGAAAGCGTGCTGCCGCTGGTTCTCGTCAGCACAGTACTGGTGGGACCGCCAACCACGGTGATCACGGAGCCCGAAGAGATCGCGGAGCCTAAGAAGATCGAAGAGTCGTAGGAGTTTATTGATCCGTAATCGATCAAGGTGCCGTAATTGGCCCAAGAACCGGAGCTGATCGTAACACCCGTGTAGAAATTGTTAGCGAAGTTCAGAGTAAGCGGATCAATCACCCCCAGTGTACCGCCCGTTCCCGTAAGGACCAATCCGGTTGTGGTGGTCGTGTTGGACCCGGCAAGGGTGCCGCCAACGGTGAGGGGATCAGTGAACACCAACGTATTGCTCGTCCCATTAACGATCGTTGTCGTGGCGGCCGTGCCGAAGTCTGAACCCGCATTCGACAGCGTCAGCGTGCCGCCACTCAGTGAGGTGGTGCCGTTGTAGGTGGTGGCTCCAGAAAGAGTCAGACTCGAATTATTGACCACGACCGTGGCACCGCTGCTGTTGATCTGGTTGGTCGCGCTTGCGCCACTGTTCGTGGGATCTGTCGTATCCGTCGTGGATGTTTGGGCGTGCCCCAAGGACACGGAGCCGATGAGCAGCAGCGCCCAAGCACCGAACAGGCGCAGAACCTTGCGGGGCTGATTCCGCAGGAGTGAAAAGGGTGTCAATGCGTGGCTCATGAAACCTTGATTAAGAGGTATTAACCTTAATCTTAGCGTCGTCCCGCAAAGGCAGGCAAGTCTTAAATGCGGGATAAATCGGGGACTATTCCTCTCACCTGCCCAGCACCAGCGTCGCCAACGGCGGCAGATCGACGACGATGCTCCAGGGCTGGCCCTGCCAGGGAACCAACTGGGCTTGGAAGCCTGCACCGGCGCTGACTCCTGATCCGGCGTAGTTCGGGGCGTCGCTGTTGAGGAGTTCGCGGTAACTGCCGGCTTCAGCAACGCCGACGCGGTAGCCTGGGCGGGTCACCGGGGTGGCATTGACGAGTACGGTCACCTTGTCGCCGTCGGATGCGGAACGGACGAAGGCGAAGATGCTGTTGTCGGCATCGTTGGCATCCAGCCAGTAGAAGCCTCCGGGCTCGTGATCCTTCGCGTAGAGCGCAGGACGGCTGGTGTAGAGGTGATTGAGGGCTTTGACGAGCTTTTGCAGGCCGCTGTGCTCTTCGCCAAGGAAGAGATGCCAGTCGAGGCTGCTGTCATGCCGCCACTCGTTCCACTGGCCGAATTCGCAGCCCATGAAGAGAAGCTTTTTGCCGGGATGCATCCACATCCAGGAGAGGAACATGCGGAGGTTGGCAAATTTCTGCCAGCGGTCTCCGGGCATCTTGTTGATGAGGGAACCCTTGCCGTGGACGACTTCATCGTGGCTGAGCACGAGGACGAAGTTCTCATCAAAGGCGTAGATCATGGCGAAGGTGGCCTCGCCATGGTGGTACTTCCGATGCACCGGATCCTCGGCCATGTAGTGCAGGCTGTCGTTCATCCAGCCCATGTTCCATTTGAAGCCGAAACCAAGTCCGCCGCCGCTGACCGGCTTGGAGACGCCGGGCCATGCGGTGCTTTCTTCGGCGATGATGGTGGTGCCGGGATGCTTGGCGTAGCAGACGGAGTTCAGCTCGCGCATGAAAGCGATGGCCTCCAGGTTCTCGCGGCCACCGAGATGGTTGGGAATCCACTCACCAGCGTTGCGTGAATAATCAAGGTAAAGCATTGATGCTACTGCATCTACGCGCAGTCCATCGATATGGAACTGCTCCAGCCAGTAGAGGGCATTGGAGATGAGAAAGTTCTTCACCTCATGGCGGCCGTAGTTGAAGATCAGTGTGCCCCAGTCCTGATGCTCGCCGAGACGTGGGTCCGCATGCTCATAGAGGGCGGTGCCGTCGAACTTGGCGAGGCCGTGGGAGTCTTTAGGGAAGTGTCCGGGCACCCAGTCAAGGATGACGCCGATGCCGGCCTGATGGCAGCGATCCACGAATTCGCGGAACTCGTCGGGATTTCCAAATCGGCTCGTTGGCGCAAAGTAGCCGGTGACCTGATAGCCCCAGGAGCCGTCAAACGGATGCTCGGCGATGCCCATGATCTCGATGTGCGTGAACCCGAGGTCTTTGACATAGGGGATGAGGTCATCCGCGAGTTCCTTGTAGGACAGCCAGCGGTTGCCCTCCGCTTCCTTGCGCTTCCAGGAGCCGAGGTGGACCTCGTAGGCGCTCATCGGGGAGTGGTAGAGATCGCACTTGGCACGCACCTGCATCCATTCATTGTCAGACCAGCGGTAGCGCTCCATGTTGAACACAAGGCTGGAGGTCTGCGTGCCATGCTGGGCAAAGACGGCGTAAGGATCACTCTTCAGGCACATTTGGCCATGGGCATCCACCACCTCAAACTTGTAGTGCGTCAGCTCGGTGATGCCGGGGATGAAGATCTCCCAGATGCCCGCTTCAATGCGGTTGCGCATCACGTTCACTCGGCCATCCCAGTGGTTCCAGTCTCCCACCACGGAGACCCGCTGGGCATTGGGGGCCCACACGGCAAACTGACAGCCGGCGATGCCATGCACCGTTTTCAGTCGTGCGCCAAGCACCTCCCACAGGCGCTGATGGGTGCCTTCGCGGAAAAAGTACATGTCCTGATCTCCGAGCTGTAGGCCAAAGGAGTAGGGATCGCTGTTGCGGGTGGTCTCGCCTTCAAACGGGGTCACTTCGAGTTCGTAGAGTCCTTGGGGAGTGATGGCTTCAAAGAAACCGTCCTTGTGCAGCTTTTTTGCCACCACGCGCTCTGAGCCAACGATGACCGCCACTTCCTTGGCGTAGGGCTGAACGGTGCGCACCACCTGCTTCCCTGCCCCGGCCTCATGCGCCCCGAGGAAGGCGAACACATTTTGATGTCGTGCAGCCAGCACGGCTTCGATCTCGGCTTTGTGGGAGTATTGACTCATCAAAGTCACTCATGGAGCCTTTCGACCAGAAAGCAACGGCTCTAGCATCTCCTGGACGATTCGGGACCATGCCAGTCGCGCCATCATATGCCGCTGCGACTGCCGCGTCCGCACGGCAGAATCATTTTTGATCTTGCGTGCGAGGGCCTTGGGTGAGGCTGTGAGTTTGAAAAATGTAGCCCCCACCGCCACCTCGCGATGTGCCGGAATGCAGGAGCAGAATACAGGTACGCCGTGTAGCGCGCCTTCGATCAAAGGCAGGCCATAGCCTTCCTGCGTGCTGGGCAGAAACAGCAGATCCGCCATGTGGTAGAGGCTGCGCACGTCATTGTCGGTCAAAGCGGCTTTTTCTCCCAGCCAGCGCACCCGTTTGTCCACGCCAAGTTCCTTGGCCAGCTGCTTCAATTCACGGAAGTACTTCGCACCATCGCTCTGATGCGGGTCGGGGGCCGCCGTGACGATGTAGAGCGCCTCGGGCAGCTCTGCGATGAGCCGCAGGCCGAACTCGATGTTCTTCCGCCGCACGAAGCGCGTGGGCTGCAGCAGCACGAGGCCCTCGTTTTCGAGTTTCAGGTCACGCACACGCTCGGTGAGGCCCAGAACGGCAGCTGAATCGCAGCCATTCGGAATGACGTGGATCGGCTCCTCCGTCACCAGCGAGTAGTCCTGACACCGAAACTCTGAAACCGCCACATGGACGGCCTCCGGCACCTGAGACCACCAGCGCACGTCATGCACCCAGTTGATCCAGCGGATGTCGGGGCGGGAGCGTGTGAGTGCGATGAGCTTCTTCGTCCAAGCCAGGTCGAAGGGCATGGTGAAGACATTGTGAACGATGACGGCGTCCCAGGACGCCATGTGCCATTCAGCCCGGGTCAGGACTTCCACCTCATGCCCCAGGAGGCGCAGCGCAGCGGCCTGCTCGCCAATGACACGTTCCACGCCACCGATGACGGGAGGTTTTGAGTAATGAAGAATGGCGATCAGCATGAATGAGGGTGTAACCGGGATTCGTTATGGTAATTATATAAGACTGTAAAACGAGTTCTATATTGGTCTGGTTAATTTATTTCATTGAGGCCGAAGCCGACATGCCAGCCGTCCAAAGTCGAAACCTCGAAAGGGAGTGCGTGGGAAAAGCTCCCTGAGAAACGGATGCCTCATCAAGATGTCTTGGTTCATGAGTTGTAGATGTGGGAAAAGAGCTGGCAGTCCATTCAGTGTGAGTAAGACAGCAGTCTGACCCAATGGCTCACTTTTTTATCAGCAATCTTAAATTTTAAGACCTCTGCTCCTGGTGGGGTATCTATTGGCTAAAAAAGGAGGTGGAACAACTTTGCAGCACTGATACCCAGCCCCCTCCAAAGACTGGTGGGAGCAGTGAAGGATGTCGACCAGCCTAGAAAATGATGTACGCATGATGCTTGACAGACCTCAGCATTTTAACCTATGACTTCAATGTCATGAAAACGACTACACACTCTGTCTGGATTGTTCTTTTTCTCATTTTGGTCGCCTTGATGCCTGCACAGGCCAAAGACGAAACGGTGCGCCTCTCCTACCCTTCCAAGGTGGAGTCCTCGAAGGGCAAGGAGCGCGAGAAGCTTTTCACCCCGTGGATGACGAGTGAATCCCTCCGCACCTTTATCGATGACAAGCGGACCAAGGGTGAGCAGATCGTCTTCTTTGAGTACAACAACTCCACAGGGCAGTCGCGCGGCATTTTTGTGAGCAAACTCAAGCTGAGCGGCCCATTCTCCCGCTGGTCCTTCACCAGCGAAGCAGCCATGGAGGAAAAACTCAACAACGAGATCAAGGCCGGCCTCCAGCCTGCCTTCATCTCCCGCAACATCAGCGGCGCCTATAGCATGCTGTTCGTCTCGCCACAGGACATGACAGCCGTGCGCGCGCAGCTCACGACACTTGGCATTGGTGAGCCGAGGCTGAAGAAGTGAGCGGGCCGCTGAACAGCGTGGCTCACACCACGATGTTCACCAGCTTGCCCGGCACGACGATGATCTTCTTCGGTGTCTTGCCTTCCATGAACTCCTGCACGCGGGCGCTGGCGAGGGCGATCTTCTCAATCTCGTCCTTGGTAGCCTGAATCGGCACGCGGGCTTTGTCGCGCAGCTTGCCATTCACCTGGAAGACGACTTCCACCTCGTCCTCGATGAGGGCGGCGGGATCATACTTCGGCCAGGTGGCGTCGCTGAGCAGTCCGTCCACGGCAAGGGCCGGGAACTTGGTGGCGATGTGTGCGTTCAGATCATCCGCAATGTGCGGGGCGAAGGGGCTGAGCACCTTGAGGAAGGTGACGATGGCGGAGGCGGGCATCACCTCCTCGGCCGTGAAGGTCTTGGTGCAGATCATCATCTGGCTGATGGCCGTGTTGAAGCTGAGCTTCTCAATGTCCTCACCGCATTTCTTGATGGTCTCATGCAGCGCTTTGGTGACCTGCTTGTTCGCAGGCACGTCTTGCAGCTTGGCAGACACACTCCACACGCCTTCCTCATCGACTTCCATGACCAGACGCCACACGCGGGCCAGGAAGCGGTACACACCCTCGACACCCTTCATGCTCCATGGCTTCACCTGCTCCAGCGGGCCCATGAACATCTCATACAGGCGCAGCGAATCCGCGCCGTACTCTTGCACGACGTCATCGGGGTTCACCACGTTGCCGCGAGACTTCGACATCTTCTGACCGTCTTCGCCCATGATCAGCCCCTGATTCACCAGACGCTGGAAAGGCTCCGGCGTGCTGACGTAACCGAGATCAAACAGCACCTTGTGCCAGAAACGGGCATACAGCAGATGCAGCACCGCGTGCTCCGTGCCGCCGACGTACAGATCTACGCCACCGGGTTTGCCGCCTCCCATCCAGTACTTCTCGGCTTCTTCGCCAACAAAGCGCTCGCTGTTCTGCGCATCGCAGTAGCGCAGGTAGTACCAGCAGGAACCCGCCCACTGCGGCATGGTGTTGAGCTCACGCGTGGCCGTGGCGGAGTAGCGCACCCAGTCCGTGGCTTTCGACAGCGGCGGCTCGGGCGTGCCGGTGGGCTTGAAGTCTTCCAGCGTCGGCGGCAGCAGCGGCAGTTCACTTTCAGGAATGCTGCGGTGATTGCCATCTTCCCACACGATTGGGAAGGGCTCGCCCCAGTAGCGCTGGCGGCTGAAGAGCCAGTCGCGCAGCTTGAAGTTGATGGTGCCTTTGCCGAGGCCTTTTTCTTCGAGCCATGCGGCGATTTTCCTTTTTGCTTCCAGCGTGGGAAGGCCGTCAAGGAAGCCTGATTTGCGTGCTATCCCTTCCCCTATGTAGCAAACATTTGGATCTGAATATCCAATGATCTCAGATTTCGTGTCATCGGCAAAAACCCAGCGGCCAGCTTTCGGTCCCTGTGGCCGTGGATCCCATAAGCAAGGGGCGCTCGGTTTGGGTTGTGCAACGACATGCTTGATCGGCAGGTCAAACTTTATCGCAAACTCCCAGTCACGTTCGTCATGCGCAGGCACGGCCATGATGGCGCCGGTGCCGTAGCCCATGAGCACGTAGTCGGCGGTCCAGATGGGGATCTGCTCGTTGTTGACGGGATTGATGGCATACGCGCCCGTGAAGACGCCGGATTTGTCCTTCGCGAGTTCGGTGCGCTCCATGTCGCTCTTGCGGCCCGCCTTCTCACGATATTCCTCCACCGCAGTGGCCTGCTCCTCCGTGACCAGCACGTCCACCAGACGATGCTCAGGCGCGAGCACCATGTACGTCGCTCCGAACAGCGTGTCGGGGCGCGTGGTGAAAACGGCGATGGTTTCATCGACTCCGGCCACCTTGAATTTCACCTCGGCGCCTTCGCTGCGGCCGATCCAGTTGCGCTGATGCAGCTTGATGCTCTCCGGCCAGTCGAGGCCGTCGAGTTCGTCGATGAGGCGCTGGGCAAAGGAGGTGATGCGCAGCATCCACTGGCGCATGGGGCGGCGCTCCACAGGGAAGCCGCCGACTTCGCTCTTGCCATCCACGACCTCTTCATTGGCCAGCACGGTGCCGAGTTCCGGGCACCAGTTCACGGGGGCGGAGGAGACGAAGGCGAGACGGGCCTCGCTGATAATCTGGGCGCGTGTGTCATCACGCACTCCCGATGTGGAATTCTTATAGCAATCGTGGTATGCCATCAGAGTACCATTACTTCTCCATTGGTCGATCATCTTGGGGTTGTCCGACAGAGCATCTTCGAGTTCGGCGATGGGGCGTGCCTTGCCCTCGTCATTCACATACGAATTGTACAGCTTCAGGAAAATCCACTGTGTCCATTTAAAGTAGCCGGGGTCAGTGGTGTTCACCTCACGATCCCAGTCATAGGCGAAGCCCAGCCGCTTGAGCTGGCCACGGAAGCCTTCGATGTTCTTCTCCGTCGTCGCACGCGGATGCTGGCCAGTCTTGATGGCGTACTGCTCGGCCGGCAGGCCAAAGGCATCCCAGCCCATGGGGTGCAGCACGTTGAAGCCGGACATCTTCTTGAAGCGCCCGATGATGTCCGTGGCGGTGTAGCCTTCCGGGTGCCCAACGTGCAGGCCCGCGCCGCTGGGATACGGAAACATGTCGAGCACGAAGAACTTCGGCTTCGTGGCATCGAAGTCGGCATCGCCGGGGTTTGGAGTGCGGAAGGCCTTCCTGGCCTCCCACACGTCCTGCCACTTCGGTTCAAACTCAGAGAATGGGAAGGCTTTGCGCTGCTCGCTGCTCATAGGGGGCGCGAAAGAAGGCGAGGGCCGGTCAGAGGTCAAGGTCGCTGCGCGGCCAAAGTCATGAAGGAGCGCGGACTTTAGGCGGTGTCTTTGCAAATACAGGCCCTTCGGAGGTGAGATGCCGGAGTTAGTGGCAGGTGGTGTGGACTGCGGAGAGTTGAAGGAGGGAGAATGCAAGGGGTAGCAGCCCGGGCTGGAAGAATGGATTCCAGGGACACGCACAGCGCATCCCTACCATTCAGAGCAAGGCGTGCCGCAGGGCTGGTAGGGACGCGTTGCGCGCGTCCGTGATTTCGGGTCTGTCGCGTCGCAGGCGCTCAAAAAGCTGCGCCGTCCTTGCTGCGGTGAACATAAGGGTTCCATGGAGCCTCCACATGGGGAGCTGTGAGCGCATCTCCGCGCCCTCCCCTGCCTCACGCCTCGTTCCTCACCGGATTCGTCAGTGTCCCGATCTGCGCGATCTCCACGCTCACTGAATCTCCATCCTTCATAAACACCGGCGGCGTGCGCGCCGCGCCCACGCCATGCGGCGTGCCGGTGAGGATTACCGTGCCCGGCATCAGCGTCGTGCTGCCGCTCAGAAACTCGATCAGCGTCGGCACATCAAAGATCATGTCATCCGTGTTCCAGTCCTGCATCGTCTCGCCATTGAGCACCGTTTTGATCGCGAGACTGTTCGGGTTCGGAATCTCATCCGCCGTCACCAGCACCGGGCCCAGGGGGCAAAAGGTGTCGAAGGACTTGCCACGGCACCACTGCCCGCCCCCGCCGTGCTTCTGCCAGTCACGCGCGCTCACATCATTCGCGCAGGTGTAGCCCAGCACATAGTTCAACGCATCCGCCCTGCTCACGTTCTTCGCCTTCCTGCCAATGACGACCGCCAGCTCGGCTTCGTAATCGACCTTGTCGCTCTTGAGATGCGTCGGCAGCAGAATCGGCTCCCCCGGATGCTGCACCACGTTCGGCAGCTTCATGAACACCACCGGATGCTTCGGCAGCTCCGCCTTCGTCTCCTCCGCATGCTTCTTGTAGTTCAGCCCGATGCACACAATCGCAAACGGCTGCACCGGCGCGAGCAGCTTGGCCTCATCCGCCATGCGGTCGGTTACTCTGTGCTCTCCAAAGATGTCTCCCTCAATGACCCGTGCCGTGCCATCGGCCTGCAGTGCCGCATGAGCGAAGTTTCCCTGCGAGTCGATGTATCGGATGATTTTCATGCCTGATCTGGTAGCGCGCTCCATCCCGGCCGCCAGCACAGCTTTGCCTCCCAAGAAAGAATCCGCCTGGATGGCACACATCGCGGATTTTGGAGTGCGGTCGCGAAGATGCACGGCGCAAGCCTGCATCGGAGCTACCGCTTTCGCGAGGTGAACAGCCTTCTCCGGCCTCATCCCGTTGCAGTCTCCCCGCACGCATTCTTCATCCGTAAATAATGCGATGTAAGCGCGTTCACCTCCCATGTCCCGCTTCCTCCTCTCTGCCCTCTGCATTCTCAGCGCCCCGCTCCTTGCCGCCGAGCCGCCGCAGCCGCGCCAGGGTTCGCTGACCCTCATCGCCAATGACGACGGCTTCAGTGCTTTTCACAGCGGCCGATACAAGGGCGCGGAGGATCTCCGTAAAGCGATGCTCGCTTACAAGGACACCCAGATCGCGGTGATGGAGTGGTGTGTCATCGCAGGCAGTTGCTCAAACTATCCCTCCAAGGTCACCGAGCTGTATGGCACGGGAATGACAGAGTTTCCCCGGCGTGGCGACAAACTCGCGCACGAAACCGTGCAGTGCATGGCCGACGCAGGAGAAAACACCCTGCAAATCGTCACCGCTGCCTGCCATGAGGCCGGCATTTCCTGCTATGCCTCCCTGCGCATGAACGGCGACTACGCAGAGAGCATGTGGGGCGGCACCTTTCCGAAGTTTGCCAACGGCAGCTTCTGGTGGAAACACCCCGAGTTCCGCACCCTGAATGCCCAAGGCAAGCCCGGCTCCCACCAATCTTACGCCTTCCCCGAAGTGCGCGAGTTCAAGCTCAACATCCTGCGGGAGGTGGCGGAGCAGGACATCGACGGCATCAATCTCGACTTCCAGCGCCACCCCACCTTCTTCGGCTACGAGAAGCCGATGAGCGATGCCTTCAAAGCGAAATACGGCGTGGAGGCCAGCACCGTCTCACAAGATGATCCGCGCTGGTTTCCGCTGCGCTTTGAGATGATGAACCGCTTTGTCCGTGACGTCCGGCACCTGCTCGATGAGGCCGGTAAACGCAAAGGCAGGCACCTCGGCCTCTCCGCACGCATCGACTGGCAGAAGTACCCGACCTGGGGCTGCGACATCGAGACGTGGCTGAAGGAAGGCATGCTCGACTACCTCGTCGTCGGCCAGTATGGGCTCGGCGGCTACGAATTCGACATCGCCCCGTTTGTGAAGCTGGCACAGGGCAGCGGCTGTGCCGTGATCTTTGGCGATGAAGCCACCGTCAAAGGCCACGACCGCACCGCCGAAGAAGACCGCCTCATCGCCGCCGGCAAGATGAAACCCATCCCCAACACCCTCCTCACCCGCGAGCACTACGAGCAACGCGCCGCCAAAGTCCGCGCCGCCAAGGCACAGGGAATGCACCTGTTCAATGAAACGCGGAAGGACATGATGAAAGGGTATTAGAAAGTCGTTTCCGAAAAGCCTCCATATGGACTGCGGTTGCGCAGTGAGGAACGAACGCAGCTACCGCTTTCGACGGCCTCGGTGGCTCACGCGTGCCAGGAAATGCCCGAAAGCGGGAGCCAACGATTCTTCGCCAGCCAGTCAGCACACGCCCACCACCAACCTCTCGAAAGCGTCAGCGAATCGCAATCCTCACGCCCCCATCCGCCCATTCCACGCCACCAATTCCTCATACCTCGCTCCCGTGCCGCCGAACAAATCCAGCGCACTGCCCACCGTGCCATCCACGCGCCCATGGCTCAGTTCATCGATGCGCTTCAGATCATCCAGATGCCGAATCCCACCGGCATAAGTCATCGGCAGAGGCGAATGCTCACCCAGGAAACTCACCAGCGCTTCGTCAATGCCCTCGCATTTGCCCTCCACATCCACGGCATGGATCAAAAACTCCGCACAATGCCCCGCGAGAAAGCGCAGCGACTCCGGCGTCACATCCAGAGTCGTCAGCGTCTGCCAGCGGTTCATCGCCACGGTCCAACCCGTGGCCGTGGCCTTGCAGCTCAGATCAATCACCAGCCTTTCCTTGCCCGCCGCAGCCACCATCTTGTCGAGCCGCGTCTGGTTGAAAGTGCCGTCCGTTTCAAACAGGTAGCTCGTCACGATCACATGACTCGCCCCGGCCTCCAGATACTCCGCCGCATTGCACGAGCGAATGCCGCCCCCCACCTGCAAGCCCCCGGGAAACGCCCCCGTCGCCGCCTTGGCTGCGTCCTCATTCCCCTTCCCCAGCAAAATCACATGCCCGCCCATCAGCCCATCGCGCCGATACAGTTCGCCATACCACGCCGCATCCCGATCGCTCACGAAATTCGTTTTCAGCCCCGTCCCATCATCCCGCAACGACGACCCCACGATCTGCTTGACGCGGCCATCGTGGAGATCAATGCAGGGGCGAAATTTTGTCATAAGGAGGGCTGGCAGTAGGCAAGATAGCCGGTGAGAAGTCAAGAGGTCAAGGAAGCGGCATGACGTGCCCCTCTTGACTACTTCCCCTTCTCTGCTTTCTTCCACCTGTCCATGACCACCACCGCCACGGCTCTGCTCCTTCTCTCCCTGCGACTTACGCAAGGGTAGGCGGCCCGTGTTTCCTCGTCATGCCCCTTGCCGTCACGTCACGGCAGCTTCTCAGAACAGGAAAGAATCCTGTCCAATTCTGAAATCTTGTTAATCCTGTCCCAATCTGTCTCGTCATGTTAAAAGATCCGTCTTCCAAATATCAGCCCTTCCCGCTGATCCACATCCCCAACCGTCAATGGCCCTCCCGCCATCTGACCCATGCGCCCATCTGGTGCAGCGTCGATCTGCGCGACGGCAACCAGGCACTCGCCGTACCGATGAACGTCTCCCAGAAGCTCGAAATGTTCGATGCTCTGGTGAAATGCGGCTTCAAGGAAATCGAGGTCGGCTTCCCCTCCGCCTCCAACACCGAGTTCAGCTTCAACCGCCGCCTCATTGAGGAAAAGCGCATCCCTGACGATGTCACCATCCAGTGTCTGGTACAGGCGCGTGAGGACCTGATCGAGAAGACCGTCGAGTCGCTCATGGGAGCGAAGCAGGTCGTCATCCACATGTACAACAGCACGTCCCCCGCCCAGCGGAAGTACGTCTTTGGCAAGACCAAGGAGGAGATCATCACCGTGGCCGTCAAAGGCGCGCAGATGATCAAAGACCGCCTGCATCGCCTCACCGCAGGCGGCACCAAGGTGACCTTGCAGTATTCCCCCGAGAGCTTCAGCGCCACGGAAGTCGAATTTGCCAAGGAAATCAGCGAAGCCGTCATGGACGTGTGGCAGCCCACGCCCGAGCACAAGATGATCCTGAACCTCCCCGACACCGTCGAGGTGGCCATGCCCAATGTGTATGCCGACCAGATCGAATGGATCTGCACCAACATCAAAAACCGCGAGAGCCTCATAATCAGCCTGCACACGCACAATGACCGCGGCACCGGCACCGCCGCCACCGAACTGGGCCTGCTTGCAGGCGCTGACCGCGTGGAAGGCACCCTGTTTGGCAATGGCGAGCGCACCGGCAATCTGGACATCGTCCAGGTGGCCATGAACCTCTACATGCACGGCATCGCACCCGGCTTGGACTTCAGCGACATGAGCGGCCTCATCCACATGTATGAGCGCACCACCGGCATGGAGGTCCCGCAGCGCCATCCTTACAGCGGCGAACTCGTCTTCACCGCCTTCAGCGGCAGCCATCAGGACGCGATTAAGAAGGGGCTCACCGGATACGAGGAGCACAAATCCATCTGGGACGTTCCCTACCTCACCATCGATCCCAATGACATCGGCCGCGAATACCGCGAAGTCATTCGCGTGAATTCGCAGAGCGGCAAAGGCGGCGTCGCCTACCTGCTGGAGAGCGAGTTCGGCATCGAACTTCCCAAGGACATGCAGCGCGAGTTCGGCCCGCTGGCGAACGACATCGTGGACAAACTGGGCCGCGAAGTCACTGCTGCCGAATTGAAAGGCATGTTCTGGCAGGAATACATCGAGCGCGAGACCCCCTTCGCCCTCCATCACTTCCATGCCGATGGCGTGGACGGCGTCTTCACCTGCCGCTGCAGTCTGGTCATCAATGGCAAGGAACGCGGCATCACAGGCACCGGCAACGGCCCCATCGCCGCTTTTGCCCATGCCTTGATTCAAGAAGGCGGAGCCCCGCCCTTTGAAGTCGCCACCTACCGCGAGCAAAGCCTCAGCTCCGGCACCGAAGCCAGCGCCCTCGCCTTCATCCAGATCAAAACCGCCGCCGGAAAAACCATCTGGGGCGCAGGCGTCGACACCAACATCGAACTCGCCTCCATCAAGGCAATCCTCAGCGCCGTGAATCGCGCGTCGTAATGCTTACCCAGTTTCAGCGAGAGCCGGATCCGGCTCTCGCTGACCTGGCACGCATCAAAAGGCGCTCTCTGAGGTGTCGTAGTATGGTTTGCTGTAAAAATCATTCCATACCGGGCGCCCCATCAGCAAACCTGCAATGAACAGCCCAACTCCGATTCCGAACTTGGTCAGTCCATCAGATAAATTGCCGACTTGCAGCACCGCGTCGGACGGATTGTGTGCATCGTAGTGGACCGTGGTCGGCATGCCGACCGAATACGCGGCAATCATTTTCAAAGCCTCATCCTTGGTGCCTGCGCTCATGCTGTCATGGCGGATTCGTTGCGCTGAGTATGGGGTGCCGTTCAGTTCGTAATAGTACCGCATCGTCGGAATGTAGTCCCCGCTATCCCCTCTGCCGGACCTCTTCCAGACATTCTTGGCATGCACCGTCCCCTGCACGGTCGGCCAGGCTTTCGCCTTGGTTGTGAAGACCATGCTTGAGACGCCCGTCCACATGAAATACGTCCCGGCGATAAGCAGCAGGAGCACCAGGGAAATGGGTTTAAATAGAAAGGAGCTTGGCAGCATTGCAGAACGATTATTGAGGATCTTGCCGATGTGAAATACAATCCTGACTGACCTTTGGAAGTATCCCATTGAACCGAAGTGTAACTGTCCAGTTGCCGCGCCGTCCTGTTTGCGGTTTATGCATGCACCCCATGCCCCTCGAAATCCCCGACTACCCCTTTCAAGCCTACATCTTCGACTGCGACGGCACGCTCGTCGATTCCATGCCCTTGCACTACATCGCCTGGGTCGAGGCCTTGCAGCAGCATGATGCGCCGTTTGAGTTCACCGAAGAGGAGTTTTATGCGCACGCCGGCATGAAGGAGCAGGATGTGGTAAAACTGCTCAACGCAAAGCATGGCGCCAATGTCGATCCCGTCAGCGTGGATGAGCTAAAGATGGAAATCTTCGCCCGACGCATCCCCGAAGTGCAAGCGGTAGGACCTGTCGCAGAGTTCGCCAAATCTCTCTTCGGCCGCTTCCCCATCGCCGTGGCCTCGGGCAGCGAAGAATCCACCGTACGCGGCTGCCTTGAAGCCACCGGCTTGATCGACATCTTCCCCATCATCATCACACCGAGGAAGGTGAAGCACGGCAAGCCCGCCCCCGACATGTTCCTCCTCGCCGCCGATCAGATGGGCATCGCCCCCAGCGAATGCCTCGTCCTCGAAGACGGCAACAGCGGAATCCAAGCCGCCAATGCAGCCGGAATGCAGTCGCTGTTTATTCCAAGGACAATGCGGTAGCATGTACTCACGAGCTTCAGCTCGTTCCGGGAAAGTACTCGTGAGCTTTAGCTCACTCTGGAAAGCTCCGCTAGCCCCCAGACTCCAGAGTGAGCTAAAGCTCACGAGTACTCTTCCAGAATCCAGAACGAACTAAAGTTCGTGATTACTTTGTGAGCCCAAAGCGCGCCAGCGCTTCATCGGCACTCAGGCCAGACTCGGCGCCGATGCCGAGAATAAAACCCTCTTTCAGTCCTGCCTTGGCAGAATTCAAAGCAATGTAACGCCGAAAGTGGTTCAACTGCGCCTCACTGCGAACGATGTGGTCAAAAGCCTCCTGCTGCCAGAGCTTGCCTGAGGTGCCGCGCGTCCGATTGATCTCTCTCGCGCTGCCGCCTTTCCAGCGTTGCACCATGTCGCTCAGCCACCTGCCCTCCACAGGTTCGACGAGTGCATGGAAGTGATTGGGCATGATGACCCAGGTGTCGAGATGGTAGTCGGTGCCATGACCTTCCAACAGCTTGCGGATCAACACATCTGCACAGGCAGGATCGGCCAGCGGGCAGTCACCATGCCCCGCATCCAGCAGTTCGTGGAATCGCGCGGTGAATTCACGATGGTAGGCATGCCGCTGCTCTTCCGTGAACTGATCGATTTCTTTTGTGGAACTGATGCCATGTGCTTGAAGCCAGGCATCCCTCAGTTTGCTCCATGTTTCGAGAACGTGAACCGGCAAGGAATCCGCCAGCCGTGAGGTGATGAAGTATGTTGTGCCCTGCTGCTGCCAGTGCGGGAGTTTGCCGTAATGGCGCTGCACCTTCTCGTTTGAATTGAAAGGTCGAAACGGCATCGCGAAAGTACTTGTGAGCTTTAGCTCACTCTGGGAAACGTCGCAAGCTCCCAGAATCCAGAGTGAGCTAAAGCTCACGAGTACTTTCACAGAATCCGGAGTGAGCTGCTGCGAAGCCGTGAAGCGAACCTCACGAGTACTTTACTTCTGCACCCACGCCTTCCAGCACGTCACAAATCCCTTCGCGAAATCCTGCGGCCGCGCCTCCACCCACGCGCTGATATCCTCAGGTTTGAACCAATCCCCAGTGGCCACCTCCTCGGGCAGACAGCGTACCGGGCCGTCATGTCGCGCGATGCGCAGCTCGACAAATTCGTGATCCGTATTCTCCCCTGCCGGAATTTGCGCCGCCAGCTCCGTAGCTTCGACGTGAATGCCCACCTCCTCGCCCAGTTCCCTTATCGCAGCACTGGCGTAGCCTTCTCCAGCATCCAGATGCCCCGCAGCACTGCTGTCCCACTTCAGCGGTGACACGTCCTTGAGATGCGACCGCTGCTGCAGGTAGATAAACCCGCGTTTGTTGATCACAAAGATGTGCACCGCACGGTGCAGCAGCTTGCGCTTGTGCACCTCCCCACGCGTGAGCTGCTCGATGACTTCGTTGCGCTCATTCACCACATCAAACATCTCGCTGGCCTTCTGCCCGGCATCCGCCTCATGGCGCTGCTCGTAATGCCGGGCGATCTGAATCCACTGCGTCAGCGACAGCCCTTCCGCGCGTACCATCGCGGAGACTCCAAGCGTCTCAATCAACGACTCCCATCCTCCGGGTGCTTCAGGCAGCAGATTCTTCAACTGTTTACGCCTCTGTGAGAACCCCATGCGCACGAGCCGGTCAAACAGCACGTGATCAAACACCGGCAGTGTGGCGGGATCTCGCGGCGTGAGGCGGATGATGGCGGAATCCACCCGTGGCTTCGGCACGAAAACCTCCGGCGGCACCACGCGCAACATCTCCACATTCCAGTCCTTCTGCACCAGCAGGCTCAGCGCACCGTAGGCATCGTCCTCACAGGTGGCAGCCAGGCGGTCGCACACCTCCTTTTGCAGCATGAACACCGCACAGCCCACCGGCGACGGCAGTGTCAGCCAGTGCTTCAAAATCTCGCTACCGACCGAATACGGCAGATTGCCCACGATGCGCAGCGGGCCGAGCTTGAACCATGATCGCAGATTGCTGCGCGTGGCGTCATTGTGAATGACCTCAACGTCGTCCCGCCCCTCAAACTGGCTTTGCAGCTCCGGCGCGAGCTGGGAATCTTTTTCAATCAAAATAAGTTTCTTCGGCCTGCCCACCAAGTGCTTCGTCAAAGCCCCCATGCCGGGTCCGATTTCCACCACTATATCCGCCCCGTCCGGCTGCACCTGGTCGCCGATCCAGCGGGCGATCTCCTCGTCCTGCAGGAAGTTCTGCCCCATGCTCTTGCGTGGGGTGAAGTGCGGGCGTGGAGGCGGGGCTTCGGAGCGGCGTTGGTCGCGGTATCTCATTGCAGCATCATCCACCCTTCTGCCGTTCCATCAAACCAATCCATCAGGCGAGCCAATACTTGACCTCCGTCACCCATGACGCACTCTGGAGGGTGCTTAGAACCTGCCTCAAATCCAAACTCCACCGTGCCGCCATCACCGATGCCAACATCGCCTATGAGGGCAGCATCACCATTCCGACCGATCTCATGGAAAGAGCCGACCTCTGGGTGGGCGAAAAAGTGCTGGTGACTTCCATCACCAACGGTGCCCGCCTGGAAACTTACGTCATCCCAGCCCCCGCCGGCTCCGGGCAGATCATCGTCAACGGCGCCGCCGCCCATCTCATCAACACCGGCCACCGCGTCACCATCATGGCCTGGGGCCAGAGCGAGCATCCCATCATCCCCAAGCGTCTGCTGCTCAATGAGCGCAACGAAGTGGTGAATGACACCGTGCTGTAGGGGCTCCGAAGCGCTTCGCCGCAATCCATATGGACTGCGGTCGCGCAGCGAGGAACGGCTTGTCCTCCGTAGCTTTTAGCGAAGGAGGAAGCGCAGCTACCGCTTTCGGCGTGACGGGCAGCTCACGCGAACCAGAAAATACCCGAATGCGGGAGCTGATTGGTTTTTCGCAGGCCGGTCAGCCCACGCACACCACGAGACGCTCCATGGCGCGCGGACTTCAGTCCGCAGCACTCCGCAAGCACCTGCACCTCCGCTCCTGCCACCCCACCATCACAAGAATACCACCATGAGCCACTTTCGGCTGTTCATGCCGCCGCAGGACTCCGTATGATCTGAGCATGACTCAGACCGCCGCCTGTTCTCTCCTGTTGCTGCTCGCCTTCAGCTCCACCCTTTTCGCTCAGGCGGATGGCCTCAAGTCGAAGACGACTTACGCCAAGGCCTACGGTGAAACGAAAAACCCCGTAGCCGTGGATCCCGGCAAAGATCTGCCGCGCTACCCCGCCGTGGAGCCCAAGGACGCCATCGCCACATGGCAGGTGAAGAAGGGCTTCAAGCTCCAGCTCGCCGCCAACGAGCCGCAGGTGCGCGATCCCATCGCGGTCAGCTTCGATGAGAACGGCCGCATGTTTGTGTGCGAGATGCACGACTACAGCGAGATGCGCGACGTCACCCCGCATATGGGCCGGGTCTCGATGCTGGAGGACAAGGATGGCGACGGTCACTTTGAGACGAGCCAGGTCTTTGCCGATGATCTCGCCTGGCCCACCGGCCTCATCTACGCCAACGGCGGCGTTTTCGTCATCGCCACGCCTGACCTGTGGTTTTTCAAGGACACCGATGGCGATGGCAAGGCCGACGTGCGCGAGAAAGTTTACACAGGCTTCGGCACGGGCTTGAAGCTGCTCAACGTACAGGGCCTCGCCAACAGTCCGATGTGGGGGCAGGACAACCGCATCCACATTCTCGCGGGCGGTGGCAATCGTGGGGTGATGACCTGCCTTAAGCGTCCCGAACTGCCGGGCATCGAGCTAGGCGGCAAAGACTTCTGGTTTGATCCCCTCACTTTCGAGTTCGGCCTCGAAGGCGGCGGCGCGCAGTACGGCATGAGCTTTGACAACTACGGGCGGAAGTTTGGCTGCTCAAACTCCGACCACCTTCAGTACTGGGTTTACGACGACAAATACGCCAACCGCAATCCCTACTACCCCATGCCACCCGCACGCCAGAGCATCGCGGTGGACGGCGGCGCTGCAGAGGTCTTTCGCATCAGCCCGGACGAACCTTGGCGCATCATTCGCACGCGCTGGCGCATCGCCGGTGTGGTGAAAGGTGCGGTGGAAGGCGGCGGTCGCGTGAGCGGCTACTTCACTGGAGCCACCGGCACCACGATCTATCGCGGCGATGCCTGTGGCCCCGAGTTCGTGAACAACAGCTTCACCGGAGACGCGGGCGGGCAGCTCGTGCATCGCAAGATCATCAAGCCCAGCGCGGACGGCATCAGCCTCATTGGCGAACGCCCGGCCGACGAGCACGGCTTTGAATTTGCCGCCAGCAAGGACACCTGGGTGCGCGTGGTAAACTTCGCCAACGCCCCCGACGGCTGCCTGCACATCTGCGACATGTACCGCGAAGTCATCGAGCACCCCTGGAGCATCCCTGACGAGATCAAAAAACACATCGACCTCAACAACGGCAATGACCGTGGCCGCATCTACCGCATCGTCCCGGACAAAGGTGCCGAGCGCATCGGCCAAAAGGTGGCTCTGGGCAAAGCCAGCACCGAGGAACTTGTGCAAACCCTCGGCCACCCCAACGGCTGGCATCGTGATACCGCGCAGCGATTGCTGTTTGAGCGGCAGGACAAGGCGGCGGTGCCGCTGCTGGAGAAGGCACTCAGTGGAGAAAATGCGCTGGCGAAGCTGCATGCGCTCGGGGTGCTTCGCGGCCTCAATGCGCTGAGTGCGTCGATACTCAGCAAGGCAATCTGGGATAAAGATCCTTACGTGGTGGAAGCGGCTCTCCATTTGTCTGAGACTTTGCAGCCAAGTTCACTAGGGATTGATGAAATTGCGAAGGCAATTAAGGAGCAGACGCGGAGTGACAACATGCGTGTTCATTTTCAAATCGCACTCACTGTGGGCGAATTTCTAAAGGATGCAGATCTCTTCGACATGTCCGCAATAAAATCACTTGGCTCCAGTCGCAGGTCGATGACTTCAAGTGTTGCTCAAATGGTTCTTAATGACTTGCCGACCAACGATCGTGTGGTTGATGCATACTTGAGTGGAAACCCAGATGTGAGCATCGCTTTGGTCGGAGTCATCTTTTTTGACCCAGAGGGGTTAAAAAAAGCGGAGCCAGCAAAGCTCAAGTCAATATCGAAGGTCATTCAAGCAGCAGGTGGCGCAGCTAAAGCGGCGCATCAGGCGGAGCGTGATCGAGGCGGCAAACCCAATGCCTCCCTTCTAATTGGTTTAATTGCATCAACGCCAAGAGCTGAATTCATAGGTGCCTTGGCCGCCGGATTCAAGAAGGCAGGCATCGACCTTGCTACAGCCGATACCGAACATAAGCTCACCGGCATTTTCACCAAAGCTGCCGCGAATGCCGCTGACAGCAAAGCCTCCGAATCCACACGCCTCGAAGCCATCCAACTCCTCGGCCTCACTTCTTCCAAAGAAGCCGCCGAAGCTCTGACTCAATGCCTCGCACAAGGCCAGCCAGACTCGATTCAATCCTCCGCCATCCGCACGCTGGCCCAAAGCAGCTCACCCGGCATCACAAAGTCACTCATCGCAGGCTGGCCCGGCTTCGGCTCCAAAGCCAAAGAAGCATCACTCGAAGCCCTCCTCGCCCGCGAAGATCGCGCCCTGGCCTTGCTGGAATCCAGCGTGGTAAAACCTGCAGAATTCTCAGCGTCGCAAGTCCAGGCGCTCCTCAAACACAAGTCCCCCAAAGTCGCCGCTTCGGCAAAAACGGCGCTGGCCTCCGTCATCCCGCCATCACGTGAAGAGGTGACAGCGAAGTTCAAACCCGCCATCGCTGCCCAAGGCGATGCGAAGAAAGGCCAGCTGCAATACATGGCTCGTTGCGTGGCCTGTCATCGTGCAGGAACCATGGGATTGCAGGTGGGGCCGGATCTGATTACGGTAAAAACTAAGGGTCGTGAGGCGCTGCTTACGGCGATTTTGGAACCACATAAGGAGATTGCCTCTCAGTACATTGCCTATACAGTCAATGCAAGGGACGGCCAGACACTGGCGGGTATTATTACGAACGATACCGCTTCAAGCATGACGCTCAAGATGATGGGTGGCTTGGAGAAGACATTGCAGCGTTCGGAAATCAAAGGCAGCAGTTCGACCGGCCAGAGCCTGATGCCGGAAGGATTGGAGACCGGCATGAGCGTCTCGGACATGGCTGATCTTCTTAGCTTCATTGAGGGACAGTAAACCTCCCCTAAAACTGAATCTGTTTTACTTTGCAGCCGCCGCTGTCTGCGCTCCTGTGATCTCATCATGAAGACCACCCCCGTTACCTTCGAAGACCTGCAGTCCTCCGTCATCGCCGTGCCACCGCTGTGCCGGAACAAGGACATGTCTCTGGCCAAGTCGCAAAACAGCCGGCTGATCAAGCACATGTACAAAGGCGGCATCCGCACGCTGCTGTACGGTGGCAATGCGAACCTCTACAACATCGCGCCGAGCGAATACCACTCCCTGCTGAAGATGCTCGTCGATGTGTCCCCGGAGGACATGTGGATCGTCCCTTCGGTCGGCCCCATGTATGGCACGGCAATGGATCAGGCCAAAATTCTCAGCGAGTTCGCCTTCCCCACCGCGATGCTGCTGCCCACGCTCTTCCCCTCCAAGCCCGCCGGTGTCGCCACCGCCATCCGTCATTTCGTGGAGAAGTCCGGCATCAAGGCCGTGCTCTACATCAAGGATGGCTCTTACATCACTCCTGAACTCGCCGCCGAACTCGTCAACGACGGCCTGATCTCCTGGATCAAATACGCCATCGTCGAGCCCGATCCAAAAAAGGACCCTTATCTCAAGAAGCTCATCAAGCTGGTGGACACCAAGCTCATCGTCAGCGGCATCGGCGAGCAGCCATCCATCATCCATCTGCGTGACTTCGGCGTCACCGGCTTCACCGCAGGCTGCGTCTGCATCGCCCCTTCCCGCTCCACCGCCCTGCTTCAGGCCATCTTGAAGAAGGACTGGGACACCGCCGAAAAGATCCGCGAGGAATTCGTCGCCCTCGAAGACCTGCGCAATGCCCACAGCCCCATCCTCGTGCTGCATCACGCCGTCGAGCTCGCAGGCGTGGCCCAGACCGGCCCCGTGTTGCCTCTGCTCACCGAACTTCCGGCCAACTTGCTGCCGAAGATCGAGAAGGCTGCCAAGGCGCTGCTGGCCAAGAATGGCTGAGCCGGGAGTTTGCAATAGCAGTCAGTGGCTCCAAGCCACGGCTGACAATTGCTTCAACAAAGCACTTCACTTCCCGCATTAGGCATTGCCTAATGCGGGAAGTTTGTATTGACGGTTTGTGACAACTCACGTCATGGATGTGCGTACTCTCACGCCATGACCTCACGCCGTCACTTCATCCAGTCTCTCTCCACCACCGCTCTCATTGCTGCTTCCGGCAGCATCACCGCTCAAGAAGCCGCCAAACCCGCCCGCAAGCTGCGCAAGGCCATCATGGGCGGCACGCTCGGCATCAAAGGCACGTTGATTGAAAAATACAAATTCGCCAAGGAGGCTGGCTACGAGGGCGTGGAGCCCGCAGGCGGTCTCAATCAGCAGGAAGTGATCGATGCACTCGGCCAGTCCGGTTTGCAGGCCGCCAGCGTCTGCTGCCACACGCACTGGAAGCAGACACTCACCCACGACGATCCCAAGATCCGCGAAGAAGGTTTGCAAGGCGTGCTCACCACCCTGCGCGATGCCAAGGCCTACGGTGCCGACTCCATTCTCGTGGTGCCCGGCGTGGTGAGTGAGACAGTGCCGTATGACGTCGCCTGGACTCGTTCCATTGCCGAGATCAAAAAGGCCGTCCCTCTGGCCAAAGAACTCGGCGTGAAGATCTCCATCGAAAACGTCTGGAACAACTTCATCCTCAGCCCGCTCGAAGCCGTGCGCTATCTCGATGAAGTGGGCGATCCCATCGTCGGCTGGCATTTCGACATCGGCAACGTGCTCCGCTTCGGCTGGCCGGAGCAGTGGATCAAGATCCTCGGCAAGCGCATCAACCGCATCCACGTCAAAGAATACAGCACCAAGAAGATGAAGGAGGAAGGCATCTACAAAGGCTTCGACTGCGACCTCACCGAAGGCGACAACAACTGGCCCGCCATCATGAAAGCCCTCGACACCGCAGGCTACACCGGCTGGGCCATCAGCGAACAGCGCGGCGGCATCAACCCCAATGGCCTCAAGATGCTCACCGAACGCATGGACAAAATCTTCGCGCTGTAATCGTGCGCATCATTCGTCATTCTGATTTCGTCATTTCCCCCAATGCCCTCCGCCCTCGCCATCTTTGCCCATCCTGACGACATTGAGTTCGTCGCCGCCGGAACCCTGCTGCTGCTCAAAGAACGCGGCTGGGACATCCACTACATCAACCTCTGCACCGGCAATGGCGGCTCCGTGCAGATGGACGGACCCACGACGACTCAGAAACGTCTCGAAGAAGGCCGGGAGGCCGCACGCATCCTCGGTGCCACGTTTTATCCGCCGATCTGCGATGACCTGGAGCTGACCTACTCCGTGCCCAACCTGCGTAAAGTCGCCGCCATCGTCCGCATGGCCCAGCCCAGCATCGTCCTCACGCATGCACCTGCGGACTATATGGAGGATCACATGCAGGCCTCCCGCCTCGCCGTCACAGCTGCATTCTCACACTGCATCCCCAATTTTCAGACCGATCCCCACCTCCCATCCTACTCGCACGACGTCACCGTCTATCACGCCATGCCTCACGGCCAGTGCGATCCACTGCGCCAGAAGCTCCAGGCCGGGCAGTATGTGGACACCACCACCGTTCATACCCGCAAGCGCGAATCCCTTGCCGCCCACGAAAGCCAGAAGCACTGGCTCGACGTCAGCCAGGGCATGGACTCCTACCTCATCAGCATGGACGAGTCCGCCCTCGCCATGGGCAGGCTCTCCGGCCGGTTCGAATACGCCGAAGGCTGGCGTCGCCACCTCCATCTCGGCTTCAGCGCCAAAGAAATCGACCCCCTTAAAGACGCCCTCGACGATCTTTGCCTCATCAACGAAGCCTATGAGCAGGCGAAGGCCGTGCCGATCTGAGTTTCAAGTTTGACGTTTAAAGTTTCAAGTTGGCCGCAAGTTGGCCGCAAGTTCGCTCCCCACTTTAAACTTGTAACTTTAAACCTTAAACTTTTCCGCATGCCCACCCCGCTGACCTACCTGCTTGTTGACGGACACAACGTCATCAACGCCTGGCCGGAACTCAAGCGCGAGCACCGCATCGCCTCACGCCGTCATCTCGCCCGCACCGAGCTGCTGAAACGCCTGCGCAATTTGCAGGACATGAGCGGCATGCAGGTCGTCGTCGTGTTCGATGGGGCCCGCCAGGGCACCAATGAGGAGCGCGAACCGCAGGGGCTGCAGATCATCTTCGCCGATCCCGGCACCACGGCGGACACCATCATCGAGCGCCTCGTCGCCAAATACATCCAGGAGCGCCCCATGCGCGTCGTTTCCGCCGATGGCATGATCCGTGAAACAATTCTGTCACTTGGAGCCGAGTGGTACAGCCCTGAAATCCTCCGCAGCCTGTGCGACGGTGCCGAAACCAGCATGCGTGCCCGCCTTGCCTGATTCCCATTCACGTACTACCATCCCCTCATGAGATTGCTCCAAACCTTTCTGTTCCTCACTCTAGGCATCGCCTCCGCGCTGGCGCAGACTCCGGCCCCCGCCCCTGCTCCCGTTTCCGACGCAGTCAAAAAGCTGCTGATGGAAGCCCGCACCATGCGCGTGAAGCAGCGTTACTCTGAAGCGCTCGAAAAACTGGACGCCGCCGAGAAGATCAACCCCAACGTGGCCGACATCTATGCCATGCGTGGCGACATTTACCTGGCCCCCCGGCGTCGTGATTTTGACCTCGCGCTGCCCCAGTTTGAAAAAGCCGCGCAGCTCCAGCCGGACAGTCCGCTGCCCAAGTTCAATCTCGCCGAGTACTACTTTGTGAAGCATGATTTTACCACCGCTCTGCAATCCTTCACCAAACTGATCACGGACTACCCCAAGCTTCCCATGGTCATCCGCCACCTCGTGCATTACAAACGGGCGCTGTGTGAAATCAAGCTGGGTCACCGTCCCGCTGCCGACCAGATCATCGCGGAAAATTTCACCTTCATGGACGACACCCCGGCATACTACTTTTGCAAGGCTGCCATTGCCTTCGACCTGGGAGATCCCAACAAAGGCAACGAATGGGTGAAGCGTGGTGTGGCCGCCTTCAAAGCCCCGAACTGCGAGCCCTACTACGATGCCTTCAAAGAACTGCGCTGGGTTCCCGACCTGGATTTCGCAACTCCCCCGGATGCGCCTGTAAAACCGTGAAATGGCGCATCGCAGCTGATACCGGCGGCACCTTCACGGACTGCCACGCTCTCGACCCTCAGGGCCATGAATCACGCTGCAAAGTCCTCTCCACCGGTCACCTGCGCGCCATCCTGGCCAGCAGCACCGATACCTCTGTCCGTCTCTCAGGTCTCCCTCCCCTGCCCGCCAGTTTCCTCGTGGGCTTCCAGCTGAATGCCGTTGGCGAGGCTCAGGTGCGCACCATCACTGCCTTCGACCATGCCACGGGCCAGATCACTCTCCATGCCGCTTCATCATGGCCAGCCGGCACACTCTTGGAACTCACCACCGGTGAGGAAGCCCCCGTGCTCGGCGCACGCATACTGACCAACACACCACCGGGCCACGAGTTCCCCCCTCTAAACCTCCGCATCGCCACCACCCGCGCCACCAACGCCCTGCTGGAGCACAAGGGCGGCCGCATCGCTCTCTTCATCACCCGCGGCTTCGGCGATCTCCTGCAAATCGGCGATCAGCGCCGCAGTGATCTCTTTGCGCTGAAGCACGAGCCCCGCGTGATCTTCCACGAGATGGCCTGCGAAGTGCCGGAACGCATCAGCATCTCCGGCGAAGTACTCGAACCCCTCGACGAAGCCAGCGTTCGCACAGCAGTGCAGGAGTGCATCGCCCAAGGCATCACCACCGCAGCCATCTCCCTGCTGCATGGTCACGCCCATCCGCAGCATGAGCTGCGCGTCGCCAACATCCTGCGCGAGTGCGGCTTCACACACCTCACGCTCTCGCACCAGACCGCCGCCTTTGCCAAGCTCCTGCCACGCACCCAGAGCACCGTGGCAGATGCCTACCTGCACGCGCCCGTGCAGTCCTTTCTCAACGGCATTCGCCGCGTGTCCTCCGACATGCAGGTGATGACCAGCGCGGGCGGCCTCAAATCCGCCGATGACATCCGTCCCAAGGACATGCTGCTCAGCGGCCCCGCCGGAGGTGCCATCGGTGCCGCCAATGCCGCGCGCCGACTCGGCATCACCAAGATCATCACCTTCGACATGGGCGGCACCAGCACCGATGTGGCGCGCATCGACACCCGCCCCGGTTACCGCTTTTCTCAAAACGTGGCGGGCATGCAGTTGCTCGCCCCCTGTGTCGCCATCGAAACCGTCGCCGCAGGCGGCGGCTCCATCTGCCATCTCACGCATCACGGCCTCGCCGTCGGCCCGCAAAGCGCAGGCTCAAATCCCGGCCCCGCCTGCTATGGCAAAGGCGGCCCGCTCACCATCACCGATGTCAATCTGCTCCTCGGCCGCTTCGATCCCTCCCGCGCTCCCATCCCGCTCGACATCTCAGCCGCACAGCGCCGCTTGACCGAACTCCATGCCCAAACCGGCGGCAACGGCACCGAGGCGGACCTCCTGCAATCCCTGCTGCGGCTCGCCATTGAGCACATGACCGATGCCATCCGCCGCATCTCCATTGGCGAAGGCTTTGATCCCGCCGATCACGCCCTCCTCGCCTTCGGCGGTGCAGGCCCCCAGCACGCCTGCGCCGTCGCCGAATCCCTCGGCATGCAGACCATCCTCGTCCCCGAGCACGCCGGCATCCTCAGCGCCGTCGGCTTGCAGGAAGCCGTGCCGGAACGCATCATCGAAAAAGAGATCCGCCTGCCGCTGGCGGCAGCAATCGACACCCTGCCCGCCGAACTGGCAGCTCTGCCCGAAGGAAATCGAACCCAAATCGCCGAACTCCGTCTCAAAGGCCAGGACACTCCTCTGCAGGTCGAGTTTGAAGATCCCGCCGATTTACCCACTCTCTACGCCGCCGTTTACGAACGCCTCTTTGGCTACAAACCACCCGCCGGTCGCGAGATCGAACTCGTCAGCCTGCGCATCATCCTCCGCGAGGCCCAAAGTACCACTCAGGACTCTCCACTTCACGCAGAACCTCTCGAACCAGCGCCTGCGTTGATCCAGGATGCCTTCAGTACCATCGTCATCACCCCCGGCTGGCGCGTGGAAAAGGTCACAGGCTTCGGCCATGTACTCCGCTGTGTTCAGTCGTCCGGTCCTCCCCCCACACTGGGGCGCGATCTCCTCCGCCATCGCTTCCACTCCATCGTCAGCGACATGGGCGCCCTGCTCTGCCGCACCGCCATTTCCACCAACATCCGCGAGCGCCTCGACTTCTCCTGCGCGCTGCTCGATCCCCATGGTCGTCTGCTTTCCAGCGCTCCGCACATTCCCGTGCATCTCGGGGCTCTCGGCGTCTGCGTTCGCGAAGTCGCGCAAGCCGTCGCCATGCAGCCGGGCGACACCATCATCACCAATCACCCCGCCTACGGTGGCTCGCATCTTCCCGATGTGACCCTCATCACGCCCGTGCATGATTCAAAGGATGCGCTCATCGGCTACATCGCCAATCGCGCACATCATGCCGAGATCGGCGGCATCACGCCCGGCTCCATGCCCGCCAATGCCACGCGCTTGATCGAGGAAGGCGTCGTCATGGCACCACGTCACCTCATTCGCGGTGGCGTCTCCTGCTTTGATGACATCAGCACCTTGCTGACCTCCGCCCTCCACCCCACCCGCAATCTCGCCGACAACCTCGCCGACCTGCACGCCCAACTCGCCGCCAATCTCCACGGTGCCGAGCGCCTGCGTGCTCTGGCAGACGATTCCTTGCAGGCCATGATGCAGAGCATCCTCGATCACTCCGCCGGAGTCATGCGCTCACAAATCGACCGCCTGCCCGCTGCCATCTCCGCTGCCGAAAAACTCGATGACGGCTCCACCATCGCCGTGTCCATGCGCAAGTCCGGCGGCAAACTCATCCTCGACTTCACCGGCACCTCCGGCGTGCATCCGCGCAATCTCAATGCCACCACCGCCATCGTGCGCAGCGCCGTGCTCTATGTCATGCGCCTCATGCTGCAGGAAGACCTCCCGCTGAATGAAGGGCTGATGGAGCCCGTGGAAATCATCTGCCCCGAGTCCTTGCTCAATCCCACCTTCACCGGCGATGCCTCCCGCGATCCCGCAGTCGTCGGCGGCAATGTCGAAGTCAGTCAGCGCTTGGTCGACACCCTCATCAAAGCCCTCGGCCTCCAAGCCTGCAGTCAGGGCACCATGAACAATTTCCTCTTCGGCGGCGCAGGCTTCGGCTACTACGAAACCATCGCCGGTGGCTCCGGTGCTGGCAGCGGCTACCACGGCGCTCATGCCTTGCACACGCACATGACCAACACCGCCATCACCGATCCCGAGATCATCGAACAACGCTATCCCGTGCGCCTGCGCCAGTTCGCCATCCGTCACGGCTCCGGTGGTCAGGGCCAATGGCACGGCGGCGATGGTGTGATCCGCGAATTCGAATTCCTCGCCCCCCTCACCGTCAGCCTCCTCACCCAGCATCGCGTGGAAGCCCCCTTCGGCCTCCACGGCGGCTCTCCTGGAAAAACCGGCCAGCAAACTTTGCTGCGCGATGGCCAATCAACCACACTCGACGGCTGCACCTCCTTCCCCGTCCACCCCGGAGATCGCGTCACCATCGAAACCCCCGGCGGCGGTGCCTGGGGCTCTTAGAAAGTACTCCCGAGCTTCAGCTCGTTCTGGAAAACTCCGCGCCCTTCCAGCGTGAGCTAAAGCTCACAAGTACTTTGTCCGGCATCGCCTACGGCTTCTTCGCCACTACCACCGTCAGCCACGGATGCGTGTCAGTCATGATCAGCAAATCCCCACGAGGCTCGGTAAACGGAATCGCATAACTCGCAGTCACTGTCTCCACTATATCCGGCGCGCTGGTGACAAGCTCCACAGCAAACGGTGCCTGATTCGCTGCCACCTCCGCCGTCGCCTTCAGCGTCAGCTTCACCTCACCTCCCTTGGCCGGCACATCCACGCTCTCCGCTGTAACTCCCGCAGGCAGCTGCACCGCCTGCGCTTTGATCTTCCCAGCAAACGTACCGTTCGTCTTCACCGTGAGTTTTACTTCGACCGTCTTGCCAGCCTCCAGCCGATAGGCGTGCGTATCCAGCGTGGCTGTGAGCGACGGCACAAACGGTCTCACCGTCAACTCATACACATGCTCTGCGCTGCCATGTTGAAACCGGTCAGCGATGATCAGTTTAAACTCACCATCCTTCGGCGCTTTCCAGTGCAGCGTGGGGTCCAGGCTGTCTTTGTCGGCATCATCCGCCTGCTGCAAAGCTTTTCCCGCCTCATCCTCGATTCGCAGCGTGGCATCCAGCAGACTGCGCATGCGTTGCGCGCGTACGCTAATCTGCAAATCATCCCCCTTCTTCGCTGTGAACGTATAGGCATCCTCTTCAGCCGCCTTGCTGATGCAGCCATTCACCAACACCGGTAGCGCGACCTTCCCCGGCTCGCTCAAAGCCGCCGCCGGCTTCGGCTCATCCGTCACCGTGAGCCGATACACATGATTCGCGCTGCCTTTCAACGCGACATCAGCCGCAGGCGGATGCGCAAACGCGAACAACTGCACAAACAAAGCCCCGTCAGCGGCAGGCGTATGTTCAATGCGCGGATCAAGATTATGCGTGTCATGCCCCGCTGCTATCTCGACACCCCGGTCATTCAGCAGCCGCATCGCCGGGTCCATCGGTGATCCCAAAGCATAACCGTGCAGCTCCAGCGTGACGCGCTTTCCCTTCTGCACCCGGATGGCGAAGGTGTCCACATCCCCCGCCTTCTCCAGCACTCCATTGAAGGTCACATTCATCTTGCCCTCCGCCTTCCTGGCATCGGCCAGCGTGTCATTCGGCTCTGTCTCGAGCACCTCCTCAAACTTGCCCACTTCCACGATGCGTGGCGGCGAGGCGTCGGTTTCGTTGTGCAGACGCACCAGACACGGACCGGCCACAGCATCCTTGGCGATGTTCAGAAAGAACTTCTTCGGCTTGTCGCCACCCAGCACCACGACATGCGGATCGCTGCTCCAGACTAAGAACGTCTCTTTCTCCATCCCCTTGCCGCTCACCTGCGTTTCAACCCGTCCACCAATCTGCCCCCCTGCAGGAAAAAGACTGTCAAACGTCGGAGGAGCCGCAAGCACGGGAGCGATGAGAGACGATGCCAGCATGACAAGCCGCCATGCTTTTCGCACATTCCGCATTCCGCATTCTGAGTTCCTCATTTTCCGGCGGTGCATCACGCAAACAGCTCGCGGATGGGCCTGCCGCCGTTGATCAACTGCACCGGACGTCCGCTGCTGGCGTGCAGCACCTGACGCGGATCAATGCCCAGCTTGGTGTACAGCGTCACGGCAAAATCCTCCGGCGAATAGATGTTGTCGCTGGCGTAGTAGCCCTTCGGATCGGTGGCACCGACGATGCCGCCGCGTGGGACTCCCGCGCCCGCGAATAGGATGTTCATCGCGCCCGGCCAGTGGTCACGTCCCGAGTCCTTGTTGATCTTCGGCGTGCGGCCAAATTCTCCCAGTGCAATGACCAGCGTGCTTTCCAGCAGACCACGGCGATCGAGATCCGTGATCAGTCCGGCCATGCCCTGGTCAAACTTCTGCATGAAGTCGCCCTTGCAGGTCTTGAACAGATCGCGGTGGTGATCCCAGCCGCCGTAGTTCACAGTGACAAAAGGCACACCGACTTCCACGAGACGACGCGCCAGCAGCATGCGCTGGCCCAGATCGTTGCGTCCGTACAGATCGCGTGTCTTCTCATCCTCGAGCGAGATATCAAAGGCTTCTTGCGCCGGTTTGGAGGCGATCAAATCCACCGCCTGACCGTAGAACGTGTCAAAGCTCACCGCAGGATCTTCCGCTACGGCATCGTTCAGACGCTTCATGCGGTCCAGCGAGTGGCGCAGTTCTCGGCGGGCAAGCCCGCGTGCATCAGTGATCTCGGAGGGCAGCACCACATCGCGCACCTTGAAGCCCTTCGCGTTCGGGTCGCCACCAGCAACGAACGGCGCATGCTCCGCACCGAGGAAATTGGGGCCGCCGCTGCGGGTGATGCTCGGCAGCGTCATGTAGGATGGCAGACCGTTTTTAACACCGCGCTTGTAGCTGACCACGCTGCCGAAAGATGGGTGGAAAGTCACGAAGGCACCGCAGCCCACCGGCACGGGTGTTGGCGAGCCCGTCATCATGTAATGATTGCCGCCGCCGTGGTTCGGGTCCTTGTGCGTCACGCTGCGCAGCACGGTGAACTTGTCCGCCGCCTTCGCAAGATGAGGCACGCTTTCGGAAAACCGCACGCCCGGGACGCTGGTCGGGATCGTACCCAGTGAACCACGAATCTCGCTCGGAGCATCCGGCTTCGGATCAAACATCTCGTAGTGAGATGGACCACCGTCGAGCCACACCAAGATGCAGTTCACAGGCCGTGCGATCGATGGCTGCGGAGCCTGTGCCGCCATGGCTCGCGCACGCAGCAGATCCGTAAAGCCCAAGCCACCACCTGCAGCGGTGAGACCGAGCTTCAGAAAATCACGCCGCATGTGGCCGGCGCAGTTGTGAGTGATTCGTGACATTCGTTGAAGTGATGCGAGACGGTGAAATTACGCCCCACCTAGGGGATTCTTGCGAAATCGAACAAAAGTATCGGTTTCAGTGATTAAACACAAACTCCGCCGAATTCAGCAGGCTCCACAGCACATCCTCAATCGCCGCCTGCCGGTTTGCCACACCCACATCCAGCGCCTTGCCCGCGATCGCCATTTCTTCGGCGGTGGGCAGGCGTGAGTAGCAGGCGAGGTAGAGCTCCTCCATGATCTGCTCCGGCTTGAGGTCGCTCTTGGCCAGTCGTGTGACGCGGCCTTTGCTGCTGATCAGCATCTCCTGCAGCTTGGTGGAATTCATCAGATGCAGCGCCTGCACCACGCTGGGCTTCGCATCGCGTTCGCAGGGGCACTCGGAGCTGGCATTGGGGCGGCCAAAGGCGTCCATAAACTGGCTTTCGAGCTTGTGATTCCACGTCTGTTTCGCCAGCGCCTCAGCCGGCATGCCGGAGAAAGTTTCCCGCACCTCGGTGACTTCGCAGACGGCATCCAGCAGCGTTTCCGCAGGCAAACGGCGGCGGTAGCTGCGGCTGTAGTTCTTTAAATCGGCGAGATTCGTCTCATTCGGCAGGCTGCTCAGGCGATAAGTCTGTGACAGCATGATGGTGCGCATCAGGTGCTTCAAATCGTAGCCGTTCTTCACAAAATCCTGCGCCAGCCAGTCAAGCAGCGGCCCATTCGTGGGCGGGTTTGAGGCACGGAAGTCATCCACAGGATCGACGATGCCACGCCCCATGAAGCTGGACCACACGCGGTTGACGACGGCAGGCGCAAAGTAGGGATTGTGCGGGTTCGTCATCCAGTCCGCCAGCACGGCGCGCGGGTCCTGCGTGTCAGCGATGGTGATTTCCTTGTCGGCAGGCGGGCGCGGTTTGAGCGTGGCCTTCGTCACAGGATGTTCGATTCCCGCTGTGCCCGGCGCGAACCACATCTGCTCAGGCTCGCCGCTGATCGGCGCGGAGATCCCCTGCCCTTTGCGCTTCATTTGCGTGAAAAATGCAGCCATCTGGTAGTAGTCGGTGAGGTCCCACTTCTCCGTCGGGTGGTGGTGGCACTTCGCGCATTCAAGACGCACGCCGAGGAAGATTTGCCCTACGAACGTGGCGGCATCCACGGGGTCGCGCTTGTCGCGCCAGACTGCGACCGGGCCGTCCTGATGCGTGTTGCCCTGCGCCGTGAGGAGTTCGCTCACAAAGCGGTCCCAGGGCTTGTTCTCGCGGAAGCTTTGGCGAATCCACTGGTCCAGCAGATAAACCGGCTTCACCCCGACACGCGAAGGATTGGGTCGAATCAGGTCACCCCACTTGATGGCCCAGTGGTCAGCCCACTCGGGGCGTTGCAGCAGTGAATTGACCCACTGCTCATGCTTCTTGGGATCCTTGTTCGCCGCAAAGGCGCGGGCTTCGTCCACCGTCGGCAGCATGCCGATGGCATCCAGCGTCGTGCGGCGCAGGAACTCCGCATCCGTGCAGGTGTCGCTGGGCAGATGGCCGAGCTTTTGCAGGCGCGCATACACGAGCTTGTCGATCTCATTGCGCACGGTCAGCTTCGCGTAGCTTTCCGGTGGCAGCAGCTTGTCTGCAGGCACCGCCACACGCGAGATGGCCACCTGCCCCATGTAACGCGCCACGATGACCGTTTCACCGCTTTCATTCGTGGTTTTCATGTGGCCGGACTCATCCACGGCGGCGATGGATTTCTCGGACGAAATGTAGTCGGTCAGGCCCGTCACATCGCGTGTGGTGCCGTTGCTGTATTTCGCCGTGACCTTCAAAACCCCCGCTTCGTTCTTGCGATACGTTTTCTCCGTCGGCACCACCTCGATGCCGGTGAGCGCAGGTTGCCCGGGCGTTTCATAGGGCATGCCCTGCCGAATCCACTCAGCAATCGTCTTAGCCGACTCGGAGTCCGGCTCAAACCGCTGCCCGCCTTCATGCTGCACGCGCACCACAGACTTTTGCAGCAGCAGGCTGTCTTCCGGCAGTGCCGGAAACACACGGCGGCCACGCGAGTCCTTTACCAGTTCCATGTAGTCACCCTTCGGATCGTAGGCAAAGATGGAGAGCTTGAATCCCGCCTGTCCGGACGACTTCGCATGACAGCTGCCGAGATTGCACCCCGCCTTGCTGAGCACTGGCAGGATGTCCTGGGTGAATGACAGCGCCTTCGGATTGGGAATGGCAGGCGCAGCCGCAGGTCCGTTCAGCTTCGTGAGTTTCTGCTTTTCATCGAGCTGGAATACATCACCTGCATCGGTGGCGGCATAGACGTTTTTGCCATCAGCCGTCATCACGGCGGCATTCGGCACGGTTTCGAGAGTGCCGATCCTCTTGTCTGTCCCCGAGGTGAAAGCAAGCCTCACCCCATCGTGGGTTTTCAAATCGGTGACACCATGCACGCTGCCATTGTCATTGAAATACGTCAGCTTGGTGGAATCCGGCGACCACAGCAGTGCGTTCACCGGCGAAGTCTTGTCTCCCAGCAGCATGATCATCTCCTTGCTGGCGATGTCCCAGACTTTCAGGTCTTTGTCCGCGCTGCCAGTGGCCAGCCACTTGCCATCTGTGCTGAAACCCAGCGCCACGATGTGCCCCACATGCCCCTCGATCTTGGCGATCTCCTTCAGCGTCGCCGCATCCCACACCTTGGCCAGATTGTCCGCGCCCCCGGTGGCGATCTGTTTGCCATCCCGGCTCAAGGCAAGACTCAGCACATTGTCCGCATGCGCCTCAACCGTCTGCGACGGCTTCGGCTCGCCGAGCTTCCAGCGATGCAGCACGCCCTTCAAACTCGTCGCTCCATCCGCCAGAATCAGCGTGGCATTGTCCGGCAGAAAGACCACGCCCGTCACCCGCCCCTCCAGCGACGCTCCCAGCGTATGCGCCACCCCCCAAACTTGTTTTGTAGTACCGGCTTCAGCCGGTGCCTTGGAATCTGGTGCCTTCCACACCAGCACCGTCCGATACCCACCCGCCGCCAGCAGCGAGCCATCCGCATTCCAAGCCAGAGACTGCACCACATCCTTGTGACCTTCGAGCGTCGCCACCACCGGCGCATCCTTTGCCGACACATCACGAATCAGCACCCGATTACCGTATCCGACAGCCAGGCGTTTGCCATCCGTACTCAGCGCCATCGCCGCCGCAGGCGTCTGGCCCGCAGGCAGCGCTGTGAGTTTGTCCGCAGGCGTCAGTTCGCCAAATTTCTTCAGCGCCGCATCATCCCAAGGGGCACCCGCATTCACCCAGGCTTTGAGTAGATTAACCTGCTTTTCCGGCATCTGCTTCTTCGGCGGCATGTGCGCATCGCCCGGATCATTGAGCGCCTTGATCAGTTCGCTGTGATCTGCGTCGCCCGCAGTCAGCGCGGCACCATTTTCGCCGCCTTTCAGGGCCAGTTCTCGCGTCTCCAGCGACAGTCCGCCTTTCTTTTTCTCCGCATTGTGACAGCCGAGGCACTGTGTCTTCAGCAGCCCCATCGCCTGCGCGGGATGCACCTTCGCCACCTCCGCAGCGAGCGAGGAAGTGAACAGAAGAAATGTGAGAGCGTAGCGGCGGTGAATCATGAGCGTTGCAGACTACGGGCGAGTCCACGCCACTCTTGCCAAAGTAGTCCAGAGCTTTAGCTCGCTCTGGGTGGCCTTCATTCCCTTCATTCCAATGCAGACGAGCCAAAGCCTAGACTACTTTCCCCGCACTTTCCGCCTCTCATTCCCCCACCCCAGCGCCAGCGAAACGGCAAACAGCCCCCCAAAAATCAAGAACCCCCCCCACAGCGGCTGAGTCATGCCAATGAGAAACTGCAAGGGCTGCCGGGGCAGCGGCACCGCATGAATCAGCATCAAATGCACCACATACAGCAGCAGTGACTCCCGCCCCGCTAGCCGCAGCCAGCCGGTGACTGCGCTGAGTCTCTCCGCCACACAGGCCACCAGCACGGCGGCCATCATCACCCAGCCAAGACGTTCCAGAAAAAACTCCGGCGGGCCATCCGGCCACGGCGAATACGGCTGAGCAAAGGCCAGCAGCGCCCCCAGCACAAAGACCAGCGCCGCTTTGCCATCCACCCTCCCGCTCCAAAGCCCCCTCGTCAAAAAACCCGCCAGCCCGAAACCCACCCAAGGAAACAGCGCAAACAGCGAGCCCTGGTTGCGATTGAAATACTGATCAATGAACAGCACCCCCGTGTGCCAGCTCTCCGCCGACTTTTGCAGGCCCACAAACAGAACCATCATTACGGCCACCACGGCATGCCGCCAGCGCCCCGCACGCTCTGCCAGCAGCATCAGCATGCCGCTGATGGCTAGGCAGTGCAGTACATTGACCGTACACACCGCACGCCAGGCCTGCGCATGGAGCAGATCATTCCACGGCACATACATCAGATAAGCGATGAGCAGCACCATCAGCAGACGTTTCAAGGCGGGCAGCGCTGGCCTGGGCTTCCCCGCCGTGACATGCTCCCGCACAAATCCCGCAATCCAGAAAAACGCAGGCGCGATCAGCCCATGGTAGTAGCTCAGCTCATGATACCACGCCGTGTCCTGCAGCCGGGCGTCCAGAAACGTATTCGCCGAGTGCGTCCAGACCATGCCCAGCACGGCCAGACCACGGAAGAGATCGAGCCAGAGGAGGCGTTGGGTAGATGGAGGCACGCAGGGAGAATAACTAAATTGTTACCAATCACAAGATGACGCTCCTGCGCTCGTTTGTTACAGCTTTCATCACCAATCATGAAGTCAGCCATCCTGCTCTCCCTCCTCATCGCAATCTCCGTGCCTGCCGCCGAAGTTTTTGAAGCCGCGCTCGGCCGCGAAACGGAACTGCCCCAGGGCAAGGAAGCCGACGGCATCATGGGCGACTTCGTTCTCCGTAGCGACAAGGTGGAGGCCGTGATCTCGCAGAACTCGCCCGGCCGCAAAGCCAACATGAGTACATTCTACGGCGAAGACGGCGTCACGCCCGGCTGCCTCTACGATCTCTCCCTGCGCGGTGCCAACAACGACCAGCTCGTGGTCTATGCCCCCTGCGGCCACGGCCCCGTGAGCTACGTGAAAATCCTCGCCTCGAAGGAAAAAAACGAAGCCGCCGTGGAATCCGTCACCACCGCCGCGAAGAACAGCGGTGTCTTCAAGCGCCATGAATACCGCGTCAAAGACGGCGTGCAGGGCATCTTCATCACCACCACCCTGCGCAACGAGACCGACAAGTCGCAGAAGACTTTCACCAAGTCCGACTTCACCCGCTTTGATTCCACCGGCATGAGCAGTGATGGCATTTTCTGGGCCGATGCCATCAATCCCGCTCACAAATGCGGCTACGCCGTTAGCACACTCAACCTCACCGGCATCGAAAAGCTTGAGGACATCCTCGAATTGAAGCCCGGGCAGGAAGTCGTCATCTCACGCTTCTTTGCAGTCGGCACCTCACCTGCGCAGGCAGTGGGTGAATTCCGCTCCGTCAAAGGTGTCAAGCTGGGCACGATGAATGGTCTGGTCCTCGATCGCACTGGCAAAGGGATCGCGACAGCCAAGGTCCTCGTTGCAGATGGTGAGAAAAACATCGCCGCCTACCCTGATGACGAGGGCAAATTCAGCATCAAGTTGCCGCAAGGCACTGTGGACTTGAAGATCGAGGACCTGGGCCGAAATTCGTCAGCAAGGACTGCTACCGTGGTGGCAGGCGCAGTTCACGATCCCAAAGTAGTACTGACAGACGCCGCACGCATCCGCTTCGACATCACCGACGAATCCGGCAAACCCATCCCCTGCAAGGCACACTTCGCCCCCCTCGACCATGACGCGCCGAAACTGGATTTCGGCCCCAAATGGCGTGCGCATGGCTGCGTGGATCAATACATGAGCGAAAACGGCCAGTTCACCCAGCAGCTGCCACCGGGCAAATATCGCGTCGTGGTGGTGCGCGGCCCGGAGTACTCCCATCTGGAGCAGGAAGTGACCGTCGAGCCGGGCAAAGAGTCCGTATTCAAAGGAACGCTCAAACGCCTGGTCGATACCAAGGGCTGGATCAGCGCCGACTTCCACAATCACAGCACCCCCAGCGGTGACAACGTCTGCGACATCGACGGCCGCCTGATCAACATCGCGGCAGAGAATCTGGAGTTCACCCCCACCACCGAGCACAACCGCTTTTACGACTGGGAGCCCACCATCAAAGCACTCGGCCTCGAAGCCCACATCAAGACCGTCAAAGGCGTCGAGCTCACTGGCAGCCGCCAGCACCTCAATGCCTTCCCCTTTGAGCCCGATCCCCTCAAGCAAAACGGCGGTGCGCCTGATTGGAATGACGACCCCCGCATCACCGTCCTCACCCTGCGCCGCTGGCAGGGCGAGCGCGCAGATCGCTGGATTCAGTTCAACCACCCCGACCTCTCCAACATGTTCGTCGACCGTGACAACGACGGCATTAAAGACGGAGGCTTCGTCGGAGTCGGCAGCATGATCGATGGCACCGAATCTCAAAACGGTGCAAGCACAGACATCCTCGCAGACGCACCATTCCGCCTCAGCCGCCCCGCCGGTTCACTGGCCATGAAGGTCACCGCAGTTCGTGAGTTCGTCTGGCGCCAGCTTTTGAATCAAGGCCTGCGCGTCACCGCCGTCGGCGTGGCGGATGCCCACTCAGTCTATGGCAATGGCGTCGGCTGCTGGCGCTGCTACCTCCCCAGCAGCACGGATGAGCCCGCCAAGATCGACTGGGCTGAACTCGCCCCTCATTCCAAGGCCGGCCACCTCGTGCTCAGCACCGGCCCCTTCCTCGAAGTCACCACGCAGAACGGCAAGATCGCCGGAGATGATGACCGCTCCACCGGCGGCATCGATCTCAAAGTGCGCGTCCAATGCACCGACTGGATGGACATCGACCGCGTGCAGGTTCTCGTAAACAGCCGCCCCGACCCCAAGCTCAATTTCACCCGCGCCACGCACCCCCAGATGTTCAAGGACGGCGTGGTGAAGTTTGACGAGAAAATCCACATACCTCTCCAGCACGACGCCCATCTCATCGTCGTCGCCATCGACGAGGACGGCGATGAAAAAACCTGCTACGGCACCAGCGACTACGCGAAGATTCGCCCCTGCGCCTACAACAACCCCATCTACGTCGATGCCGACGGCAACGGCTTCAAACCCAATTACGACACACTCGACTTCGACCTCCCCGCCGGCGGCCTCAAAGTGGATGCCGCAAAGGAAAAACTCATGAAAGCCGGCTTGATCAAAGAAGGCCCGCAACCTGCTGCTCCGACACCAGCCCCGGCCCCAACAGCCGAACCGAAGAAGAAAAAGAAAAAGTCATGATCGTGTCACAGCCCTCCGCATACTCCCACAGCCGCTGAAACGGACTGTGCTGTGACAGCGGGGCATCATGCATTGCCAGCTTTGCAGTGATGTGTTAGCGTCGCTGTGTCATGACCACTGTTGCCACTTCCATTCCCGACGATCTGCGTCTGAACCTTCACCAAGGCGAGGAAATCCAGTTTCACGCCCTCGTGCAGCAGGACGGCAGTTTTCTTGTCACCAGTGTGCTTCATCGGCAGCCGCCCCAGGTTTCGCCTGTGACTTCAGTTCCAAATGATGTCCCCCGGACATTGAGCGACTGGGCGCACAAATGGGCAGGAACTCTGCATCTTGCAGAAGGTGAGAGTTCTCAATCTCTGCGCGATGCTTATCTGGCGGAAAAATTCGGTGTCTAACCCCTGCTGGACATGCGCGTTTTCATCGATACCAACATCTTGCTTGATGTAGTTGAGCAGAGAACTCCGCACTACGCGGACAGTCTGGCAGTTCTGGAGCGCACCGGTTCAAAGGGTGATCAGGTCTTCATGGCCTGGCACACTCTTGCCAATGTGTTCTACATTTACGGAAAAAAAGCTGGCGCGGTCACTGCGCGAAAGGCACTGCAGGAATTGTTGCAAGTCGTGACCGTGGCAACCGTGGGTCATGCACAGGCAGTGCATGCGTTCACGCTCGGATTCAGCGATATGGAGGATGCCTTGCAGGCGGTTGCTGCGGAAGCCTGCTCCGCCGATTGCATCGTCACGCGCAATGCCCCAGACTTCGCCACCAGCCCCGTTCGCGTGCTAACTCCCGTACAGTTCCTCACGCAGCACCCTTGATGAACTCAGACCTGTTCAAAACTGCCGCCGCCGCCGCTGCGAAAGCCTACGCCCCCTACTCGCGCTTCCAGGTCGGCTGCGCGCTGCTCACTGTTCAGGGAAACCTCTTCACCGGCTGCAATGTTGAAAATGCGAGCTATGGCCTGACCATCTGCGCAGAGCGCAACACCATCTTCCACGCTGTGGCGGAAGAGGGCCCCGGCATGAAGATTGCCGAACTGGCGGTGATTGCGCTGGGATTTGAATTCCCTCCCTGTGGCGCCTGCCGGCAGGTCATCGCCGAGTTTGCGGGTCCACGGGTTCCCATCTGGTTCCTGCGCGATGGAAAACCGGTGTCGATGACAATGGCGGAGTTGCTGCCAGCGAGCTTCAGGATATGAATGCCATCGCATGACACTTCCTCCTTCCGTCTCACTTATCGAAGAACCCGCCGGTTACCCCATCCTCGTCATTGAGCATCCCGCTGCGACCGCTCGCATCGCGTTGAACGGCGCGCATGTGACGGATTGGATTCCCGAGGGGCATGACCCGGTGCTGTACATGAGCGCCGACGCGCTGCTGGAGCCGGGCAAAGCGATTCGCGGTGGCATCCCCATTTGCTGGCCATGGTTTGGTCCACATCCGACGGACAGCACGCAGGCGGCACATGGCTTTGTCCGCACCATGATGTGGGAAGTTGATGTCGCCCGTGAGACCGAGGCCGGGGTGGACCTCGTCCTCAAACTGTCAGATTCTGCCGCTACAAAAGCCATTTGGCCGCAGTCCTTCTCCGCACGTCTTCACATTCACATCGGTGCCGCGTTGCAGGTCACCCTGCAGGCGACCAACACTGGCACCACCGCCTGGAGCATGACTGGCGCTCTGCATACCTACTTCAATGTCGAGGACGTGCGCAAAGTCAGCATCCATGGCCTGCACGGCACGCAGTATGTCGAAGGCCGCCTCTCCCCTGACAAGCGCTCTCAGCACGGCAACATCATCATCGATCAGGAAGTGGACCGCATGTACATCTCCGATGCCACCGTCATCGTGCATGATCCCCTCTGGAAGCGTGAACTCGTCATCGAAAAAGCCGGCAGCCTTGCCACGGTCGTCTGGAATCCCTGGATCGAAAAATCCAAGCGCCTCGCCGATCTTCCCGACGAAGCCTACCCCGAGTTTCTCTGCATCGAAGCCGCCAACGCAGGTGAAGACGTCATCACCGTGAAGCCAGGTCATGAGCATCTCCTGATGCAGCGTATCGAAGTGCGAAAATTGTAGGCGTCCACTGTGGCGCTGAAAGCCACGCAACGCACCAATGGCGAATGCATGTCGAAGATCCCATGTTCCGAGACATTAAAGACATTCGGATTTTCTTCATCATTCGTCATTCTGGTTTCGTCATTTCCTCAATCCACCCCATTGCTTGACCCCGTCCCATGCCTCGCCATGTCTTGACGCATGTCGGATGGCCCTCCATTGATCGACCGGGTTCGTTTGCGTTCCAACCAGTGGCGCAAACTGCGCTCCATCGTGCTTAATCTCGCCACGACGGACAGTTTCTACGGCAAAAAGATTCGCGAATGGGAGCTGAAAGTGAGCCGCCTCAATCGCGTGGATGATTTCATCGCCCAAGTTCCCTTCACCACCAAGGCGGACATTCAGGCCGACCGCCTCGCTCATCCTCCTTTCGGCACCAATCTAACTCGGGCCATCGGCCAGTATACCCGGTTCTGCCAGACGAGCGGCACCAGCACTGGCGTACCCATGGCCTGGGTGGACACACCCGAAAGCTGGGATGCCATGCTCAAGTGCTGGCAGCGCGTGTTTGATGCCGCAGGGCTGGTCAAAGGCCGTGACCGCATCTTCTTCGCGTTTTCATTCGGTCCGTTTTTGGGTTTCTGGACCGCCTATGAAGCGGCGGCCAAGGACTACCTCATCATTCCCACCGGCGGCATGTCCAGCCAGGCGCGGTTGGAGGCCATGGCTCGTTACGGCGCCACCGTCCTCTGCTGCACACCGACGTATGCGCTCCGACTTGGGGAAATGATCGGCGCCCCCTCCGGCGTGGAGCGCATGGGCCTGCGCATCAACAAAATCATCGTCGCAGGTGAAACCGGCGGCAGCGTGCCCGAGGTGCGCAAGCGTCTGGAGGAACTCTGGGAGGCTCGCGTGTTTGATCATCACGGCATGACCGAGGTCGGCCCCGTCAGCTACGAAACAGAAGACATGCCCCGGCAGCTTGTCGTGATTGAGGAGGCGTACCTCGCTGAAATCGTGGATCCGCAAACAGGTGTGGAAGTGGCCGATGGCGAATGCGGCGAACTGATTCTCACCACGCTGGACCGCACCGCCTGCCCCTTGCTGCGCTACCGCACGGGCGACTGGGTGAAAAAGAAACTCCATCGCGGCAGGCTGATGCTCGACGGTGGCATCCTCAGCCGTGTGGACGACATGATCGTGGTGCGCGGCGTGAACATCTACCCCAGCGCCATCGAAGCCGTGGTACGCCAGTTCCCCGAAGTCATCGAATACATGGTCGAACAGCGCAAGGTCGATGCCATGGACGAGATTGAACTGGTTGTCGAAATGGACGGCAATGTGGCGAAGCAGCTGCTTAAGCGTCTTGAAACCAAGCTAAAGGACACCTTTTCTCTGCGCATATCCGTGCGTCTCGCCGAGCCCAACAGCCTGCCCCGCCACGAATTCAAAGCAAAGCGCTGGCGCATCGTGCCAGCAGTATAAAACACCGCCTCCGACAAGAATAACGAATGAAAGTCTCAATGCACCAATGAGCAATGCCTTCGTTCATTCGGGCTCGGTCATTCATTCGACATTCGTCATTCCGCATTCGTCATTTTCCCGCTGTTCAACTCCCACCGCATGCCTACGCTCCCCCCATGCCACTCATCCAGCTAACCAACGTATCCAAATCCTACACCGACCCTGGCAGCGGAGCACAGGTGCCGGTGCTGCATGGCATCAATCTCAGCATTGAGGCCGGTGAATCTGTGGCCGTCGTCGGCCCCTCAGGCTGCGGCAAGAGCACCCTGCTGAACATTCTCGGCACGCTCGATCTGCCCGACACCGGTGACATCATGTTTGACGGCCAAGCTCTTGCCAGCTTGTCGGCACAGCAACTCGCCGCCGTGCGCAGCCAAAAGATCGGCTTCATCTTCCAGCTGCATCATCTCATGCCGCAGTGCTCCGTGCTGGAAAATGTGCTGCTGCCCACGCTCGCCCTGAAATCACCGCCGAAAGACGCTTTGCAGCGTGCCGAATCACTTCTCGAACAGGTGGGTCTCAAGGACCGCATGAACTGGAAACCCGCCCAGCTCTCCGGAGGCGAACGCCAGCGCGTGGCCTTTGTGCGTGCCCTGGTCAACCAGCCCCAGCTCATCCTTGCCGATGAGCCCACCGGTGCTCTCGATGAGGCCAGCGCCGAGACTTTGACCGACTTGCTGCTTCAACTCCAGAAGAGCAGTGGCGTCACCCTGATCATGGTCACCCACCATCGCGCACAGGCAGACCGCATGGGCCGTGTGCTGACGATTCACGAAGGCGCTCTGAAATGAAACTCACGGATTACGTCCTCCAGTCCGCACGCCATTACTGGCGTGGTCATCTGGGCCTGCTCTTCGGCACCTTCCTGGCCGCCACCATTCTGACTGGCTCCATGCTCGTTGGTGATTCGGTCCGCGCCAGCCTGGAGCGTGTGGCAGCCCTGCGCCTCGGCAAAGTCGAAGGCGGCGTTCTCGGCGGCGACCACTGGTTCACAGAAACTCTGGCGCGCAAAACTCAGTCCGCTCCCGTCATCATCGCCACCGGCGCAGCAAGCGCTGCCAGCGGCAAGGTGCGTGTCAACGGAGCCCAGGTATTGGGAGTGGACGCCAGCTTTTGGAAGCTCAGCACCAGCTCAAAGAACATCGCTTTTGACAAATCCTCCGTCGCCATCAACGAGCCACTCGCGCGCAAACTCGGCGTGAAAGCAGGAGATACCATTCTCGTCCGATTGGAGCGCCCCAGCGCCATTTCGCGCGATGCCCCCCTCTCAGGCAGCACCAATCAAGACATCTCCCTCCGGCGCACCATCGCTGCCGTGATCAGTGCGGAAGACTTCGGTGCATTTCAGCTCACCGCCTCGCAGGTGCCGCCTGATTCGGTATTCGTAAATCTCGCTGATCTTCAAACCCAGCTCGAAATGGATGGCCGGGTGAACGCGCTTCTCCATCCGCAGTTCAACACCCTGCGTGCCCATTTGGAAGAACATCGCACCCTCGAAGACTTCTCGCTCAAGCTCAAACGCCTCGAAGGCGCGCAGAAAGAATGGGAGATCAGCACCAGCCGCGTGTTTCTGGAGCGCAGCATCGCGGACGAGCTCATCGATTTCAAATATGCCTATGGCGTGCTGACTTATCTGGTCAACGGCATCACCTCCAAGCAAGGTGGCACCCCCTACTCCATGATCACGGCCACCGGCCATGGCAAGGATGATGAAATCACCATCACCCAATGGCTGGCGGATGATCACAAACTCGCCATCGGCGATGAACTGGAGGTCAAATACTTCGTGGTAGGTCTGGGTCGCGATCTCCAGCAGCAGTCCGCAAAATTCAAAGTCGCGAAGATACTTCCCATGGATGATCCCATGGTCACCAAGGCGTGGACTCCTGATTTTCCCGGCGTATCCGACGTGGATAACTGCCGCGACTGGGAACCCGGCATCCCGATGGACATGAAGGCCATCCGCGACAAGGACGAAGCCTACTGGGATGAATTCAAAGGCACGCCCAAAGGATTCATCTCCCTGGCTGCCGGTCAAAAACTCTGGGCCAATCGCTTTGGCAAGCTCACCGCCATTCGCCTCCCAAACGAAGGCCAGACCATGGAGGCAAAGGCAAACGCACTCGCCCTGCGCCTGCAGCTTGCAGACATCGGCCTGGTGCCGCGTGATTTCAAACAGGATGCCGGAAACGCCGCCAAAGGCAGCGTGGACTTCGGCGGTCTCTTCATCGGTCTCAGCATGTTTCTCATCGCAGCCGCGCTCGTCTTTGCCGCACTGCTGTTCCTCTTCACGCTGGAGCGTCGTGCCGCGCAGATCGGCCTGCTGCTGGCCGTGGGCTGGACGCGCCGCATGGTGCGCCGCGCCTGGCTGCTGGAGGCAGGCGTCATCGCCATCGCAGGTGTTTTGCTCGGCGTTTTCGGCGGCATGATTTACACGCAGACCGCGCTGCACGGACTCTCCGCCATCTGGACGGGAGCCACGCAGGGACTCCCGCTCGTGTTCAGCGCCAGCTTTGGCACCATCTTCAGTGCAGCATTGGCCACACTGGTCGTCGTGCTGCTCACCCTGGGCTGGGCCAGCCGGAAGCTCTTCAAAGTCCAGGCACGTGACCTCCTGGCCGGCTCTTGGAGCGATGACCTCAGGCCGGTGCAGAAAAAGCGCGGAATTAAAATGATGCTGATCCTCGCCGTCGTCGCACTGGCTCTTCTGGCATCTGGCTTTGTGCTGAAAAATCCCGAAGCTGTGGCTGGCATGTTCTTCGGCTCCGGCATGCTGATGATGATCTCCGGCCTGCTCTTCCTGCGCGGCTGGATGCGCCGGGACAGCGGCACGCTCGCGCGCTCACTCCGGCAGATCGGCCTGCGCAACATCTCCCGCCGCCCTTCTCGCAGCCTCGCGGTCATCGGCATGATGGCAGGCGGCATCTTCCTCGTCGTGGCAGTAAACGCCTTCCATATGAGTGCAGGTGACTCCACCGCACGCGATTCCGGCACCGGCGGCTTCGCCCTCATTGGCGAGTCCTCGCTGCCGGTGTATGAAGACCTCAATGTGAAAGCCGGCTGGGATGCCTTCGGACTCGACGAAAAACTCATGCCGCAGGCCCGCGTGGTGCCCTTCCGCGTGCGCGATGGCGATGACGCAAGCTGCCTGAATCTCAACCGCGCCCAAAAGCCCGTGCTCGTGGCGGCAGATCCCTCCAAGCTGACCGGCACCTTTGCCTTTGCCTCGGGATCGTGGGACAACCTCAACGATGCCACCTGCGTCCCCGCCATCGCCGATCAGGCCACCGCCATGTGGGGCCTCGGCAAAGGCGTGGGCGATATGCTGGACTATCAGGACAGCTCCGGGAACACCTTCCAGGTGAAAATCGTCGGCCTGCTGGCCGGCTCAATCCTGCAGGGCAAGATGATCATCAGCGAAAAGGATTACCTCGCAAAGTATCCTGATGCGGCTGGCTATCGCTTCTTTTTGATCGACGCGAAGCCCGAGCAGTCCGCCGAAATCGCTGCTCATCTCACCCGCCAGCTTGAGCAGCGCGGACTGGCCCTGGAGCCCACGCGGCAGCGCCTGGTGCTGTTCCTGAGCGTGCAGAACACCTACATCGGCATCTTCACCGTCCTCGGCGGTCTCGGTGTGCTGCTCGGCACCGCTGGCATCGGCGTCCTCATTGCTCGTCATGTGCTCGAACGCCGTGGCGAACTCGGCCTCATGCAGGCGCTCGGCTTCCGCGCCGGAGCCCTGCGCCGCATGATCATGGGAGAGCACAGCGTCCTCCTCGTGCTGGGCCTCATTCTCGGCGTCGTCACCGCCTCACTCGCCGTACTGCCGCAATTGATCGAACGCGGCGGCGGCCTGCCCATCGGCTTCCTCATCGAGCTCATCGTCGCCGTCCTCGCCTTCGGCCTCGTGGTCTGCGCCATCGCGGTAGCCACCGCCGTGCGCGGCCACCTCACCGACTCCATCCGCCGCGAGTAGCTGGCTGCAAACAGCGCTCTCTCCATGCGCGGAATCGAGCCACGCCAATGGATCGTGAATCCTCCACGTTCACTTCGTTCGTGATTTGAACCGTTGGTAGGTCCCTAACGAGACACTGATATCAGAAACCGGAGGATTGGTTCTGATTCCGGTATCAGCGTCATGTCAGCGTCCAATTAGCGGTTAGAGATCAACCGCTAGGATTGGCACCATCCGATTGACCCATCGCTGTTCCGTAGTGCCGGCTTTAGCCGGATTCTGCTCCAGAAAGAGACCTGACCGCCTAAAGGCGGAACAACAAAACATGCCCTCAGTACCGTGCCACAAAAGGCGAATAGCACAAATAACGCACAGTTCTTCCATGGAACATTCACCGCCCCCACAGCCCGCCTCGAAGTCCGAAAATCTTTTCCGTGTATTCTGTGTATTCCGTGGTTGATCAAATCCGGTCCGTCAGTTCTCCCCTGCACCACATTGCCAAAATCAGCACCTTCCTGCGCGAACACTCACGCGCCACGCCTTGCACTCCGCTCCGCGCACGCTCTTATACAAGCAGTGAATCCCGCGCTCAACGACCCCGACTCTCCCTTCGATCTCGCCCTCCGCCCGGCGGATTTCTCCGAGTTCCACGGCCAGACCAAGGTCAAAGAACAGCTCCTCGTCATGGTCGAAGCCGCGAAGATGCGCGGAGAGTCGCTGGACCACGTCCTCCTCTGCGGCCCGCCCGGTCTGGGCAAGACCACCCTCGCCAATCTCATCGCCAACGCCATCGGCACCAAGCTGCACACCACCAGCGGCCCGCAGATTGATCGCGCAGGAGATCTCGCCGGCATCCTCACCAATCTGCAGGAGCGGGACGTCCTCTTTATCGACGAAATCCACCGCCTCCATCCCAGCATCGAGGAATACCTCTATCCCGCCATCGAGGACTACCGCCTCGACATCATCATCGATCAGGGACCCAAGGCGCGCACCATCCGCATCGACCTCCCTCCCTTCACGCTCGTCGGTGCCACCACCCGCGCCGGCATGCTCACCTCACCGATGCGCTCACGCTTCGGCATTCCGAACCGCCTCGACTACTACACCGCCGAGGAGATCCAGCACATCCTCATCCGCTCCGCACGATTGCTGAATATTGCCATCGAACCCGAAGGCGCGCACGAAATCGCCCGCCGCTCCCGTGGCACCCCGCGCATCGCCAACCACCTCCTCCGCTGGGTCCGCGACTTCGCCCAGGTGAAGGCACAGAACATCGTCACCGAAGACGTCGCCCGTCAGGCGCTCACCATGCGCGACATCGACGAGTCCGGCCTCGATGAAATGGACACCCGCATCCTCGAAGCCATCATCGGCAAGTTCGATGGCGGCCCCGTCGGCATGGGCAGCGTCGCCGTCGCCGTCGGTGAAGACACCAGCACCCTCGAAGACGTCCACGAGCCCTACCTCGTCATGCAAGGCTACCTCAAGCGCACCCCTCGCGGCCGCGTCGCCATGCCCGCCGCCTACCGCAAACTCGGCCTCATGCCGCCAGTCACGGGGCAGACAGACCTGTTTTAAAAGTACTCACGAGCTTCAGCTCATTCTGGAAAAACGCGTCCATCGTCCCAGTGTCTACCTCCAGCCAACCACGCCCACTTTGACACGGGATATACACCTCAAAAATCAACAATCCTTGTTCATCAATCGTCAATCGCGCATACCCAGGACACTCTTGCTCAGATCAGATTGACGATTGTCGAGCAATCGATTTTCGATTGCCGAAGTTCCAATCCTCAACCGCGCGCAGGCAGTTGAATGATCTCACCCCATTGTGCGGGCCTCGATAATTCCTCCTCCCGAATAACCCCCTCTGTGACTCTCTATTCCACAATCAAGCCGTCTTGAGTTCATTGGCTCCGTAGCAAGACTACGAAGGAGGAAAGCTCGCAACATACTATGGGAAAGAAGCCTCTCATTTCGCCAGCTTCAGCAGCACAATCCCCGCCTCATTCCGCACCCAGCGCCCATGCACCTGCTGCCAGACATGAATCTCTTGGCGGGCGGTTTGCTTGAGCACCTCAGCCATGCCCGCAGCATCAGCAGCCGCAGTCTTCTGCGCCGGATGGTCAAACTGAGCCACCAGCCATGACCTCGTTTCGGGAGACACGGACCGTTTGCTCACCTCCACTAGGATGCGATTGCCCGTCCGCTGCATCGACGAAATCTCGGTGAGTTCTTCAGCAGGGCTTTGGAATATACCCGCATCATGCACCATCTGCGGATCGATGAAGGTCGAAGCCTCTCGAATTCTCTGCACGGCCTCTGCCACCGATTGCAGCCGCGCAGACAGCCTGTCCGTCGAGTTTGTCTTGAGCCTGAGGTTCACCAGCACGCGTTCCTTTGGAGTGCACAAGCAAGCTGCGAAGTTCACATCATGATAGTAGCTCGTGATCTCTGCGGGGGCACCCGACGAAGGTGCCTTTGCAGGTCGAGCGGGTTCTGCGCCTGCAATCAAAGATCCTGCGCTCAATAATACGATTAGGAGACGAGACTTCATATGGTTATAATTGATATTATGGAAATATAACTAAAAAAGGAAGCTTAGTCAATCATCGAGTTTCCAACCTAAGCCGCATCACCTCCTTGCACCCCGGTCATTAAGCATTCAGCATCCCCCAACATGTGGCGCGAACTCACCACCCTCTGGCAGAGCATCTGCGACCCCGAGTACCTGCACCTGCTGCTGGAGCCCCTGCCTTTATACGGTCTGGGCATCGGTCTGACGTTTCTGATCGTCTCCTTCATGTTTGGCGAGCCCAAGTGCCGTATGCTCGCGCTGGCCGTCATCTGCGTCTCCTGCGCCAGCGTCTGGCCCTACAATGACCTGCGCGCCAAAGCGACCCCCCGCATCCTCGCCACACGCTCCCCGGATTTCGCACCGCTCATTCAGGATCAAACACAGCGCCGCAAAGACTGGTCATGGCCCTACTACGCCATGTCCTTGTGCAGCTTCGCCGCCCTCGTTGCCTCTCGCTCCCCCAAAAGCCGCCTGCTCGTCTTTTTCGTGGTCGCCTTCGGCGCACTGCTCTTCTGGTTCAGCATCTGGATGCACAAAAAGGAATGCGAGGTCTACCACCGCAACATCGTGCGCTTTGTACCGGTGCGGTGAGTGCTTGCAATTGCCTCGCTCCCGAAGGGAGCACGGAAATTAGCCGGTGGTGAAGCGAGGCTTGCCGAGCGAGAACCACCGGATTACGCCAAATCAACCACCAAAGCTCAAGATCGCATGCCGGAGGTATGCGAGAGACGTGAGCAGACTCCCTCGCCCCTCTGGCTGGTTGCAAGCTTCTCGCCATCCTCACTTTTCAATATACGAATCCCCCTCCGTCGGCACCACCAGCTTGTCTTTGACGAGGTCAAAATACTCCCCCTTGCCAGAGGAGTGAATGTACAGCCTCTGCTTCCGGAGCTTCAAGTTATCCAGCACCACGGACATCTGCTTCGGTTCCACAACATCCTGAAAATCCGAAAACCAGTACAGCCCGTCCGCATTTCGCACCTCATCACTCAGCAGCGCAAGCCACGTGTACCCCACCCCCACATTGTGAATGAAATACGTCTGCGGACGACGCGACAGCTTGAGGAAGAGTTCCTTGCTCGGGATAAGCTTGCGGGTGTCGATCTTATACTGCGCCGTCTCCATGTAGGTCGCCCCGCCCAGACGCCAGAATTTTTCAAACTCGACCGCCGTGGTGCGGAAGATCTTCGTGCCCACCAGAGGCTTCGACGGCGCCTCCAGACCACAGCCAAAATACAACACCACCACGCTACCTTTCGCCACCTTGTCCACCTCACTCACCACACGCTCCAGGTGTGGCATCATTGAGGAAGAAACGTCGAGCACCACGGCCAGCTTTTTCGCCTGGATCGTCAGACCAAACAACGGTCCCAAGACCACGCCGCTCTTGGCCCCCAGCCCCATCCCTTTGCCAAAGTTGCCCACCGCACCCGCCAGACCGAACCCTCCGCTGAACGCCCCACCACCCATAGGTTTGGATGCCTGCGGTAAGTCGGGCATGTCCGGAACATCCGTCAGCACCATCACATCCTTGATTCGGTCAGCCACCGCCAGCTTGCGATTGGGCATCGCCTTTTTCAGCCAGGGATTCTTCTTCTGCTGAATCTTGTGCAGCAGCGCCTCCTCCGCCTGCGCGCCCTGAACCGAGCCGCCTCCAGGAATGAAGTCCATCTGCCTGTCCGTGACATGATGCACCACGATCAGTGCTCCAGCGCTGAGGATCAGCACATGAACGACAATGCTCAAAGCGAGCGAACGCCCGCCCCACTTTTCCCAGCGCACCCGCCAGGAATCCGCCGGTGCAGCAGTCACCTCAGGCGTGACACTGCGCTGAATTTTCGGCAGGCCTTTGATGGCAGGGAGAGAAAGTGCCTTCGCTCTCTCGGATGTTTTCGGTGAGACGAGCCCCGAGCCCGCCGACAAGGGTACTCTCTTAGTGGCCGCTTTCTCCCCAGCCTTTTCATCATCAACCCTTGGGCGATGTTTGAAGTCATCAGGAGTGGAGAGCATGACAGATGACAAGTAAACCCTGCCAAGCTTCCCGAGTTTTCAGCCAACTGCGAGACCGCATTGCAAAATCCGCCCTCTAGGCGAACAGCCTAGCCAGCCGGATTCAGGACTCCTTTCGCAGCTTGCTGTGCTTGATGCCATAGAAGAAGTAGATCACGAGACCGATGGCCATCCACACAAAGAGCCGGATCCAGGTGTCGGCTGGAAGAGAACAGGCCTGCAGCACGCATATCCCCGCTCCCAGCAGAGGCACCACAGGCACCCATGGCGTGCGGTAGGGCCGCGGCATGTCAGGCTTGGTCTTGCGCAGCACGATGATGCCAATGCACACCACGCTGAACGCCATCAGCGTCCCGATGGACACAAGTTCACCCAGCAAGTTCAGTGGCAGAAAACCCGCCAGCATGGAGCAGACGAAACCCGTGACAATGGTGGTGATGTGCGGTGTTCCATACTTGGGGTGTACCTTGGCAAACATCGGCGGCAGCAGTCCGTCCTTGGCCATGCTGAAAAACACACGCGGTTGCCCCATCAGCAGCACAAGAATCACCGAACTCAAACCGGCCAGCACCGCGATCTCCACCGCCATGCGCAGCCATTTCAAGTTGTCGCCCGCCACCTTCTCCAGCGCGTAAACAACGGGAGCATCCACATGCAGCTCCTTGTAGCTCACCATGCCGCAAAGCACGATGGACACCGCCACAAACAGCACCGCGCAGATCGCCAGCGAGCCGATCATCCCCCAGAACATGTCCTTCTGCGGATTCTTCGTCTCCTGCGCCGCCGTCGAGACCGCATCAAATCCGATGTAGGCAAAGAAGATCACCGCCGAGCCTTTGAGAATGCCGCTCCAGCCAAATTTGCCGAATTCACCGGTGTTTTCAGGAATGAAAGGCGTCAGGTTCGCGGAGTTCACGTAGCCCCAGCCGAGACCGATGATCATCAGGATGATCACTACTTTGATCGCAACCATCACATTGTTGAAGCTGGCAGATTCCTTGATGCCGACCACCAGCAGCCACGTGACCGCCCAGATCAAAAGAATGGCAGGAATGTTCACATAGTTGGCCGTATGCGTGATGTGACCGTCGATGTAATCAAGCGGCGCACGGCACCACTGCTCCGGCAGGTCCACATTGAAAAAATCCTTCATGAACGGGGTGAAATGCTTCGACCAGCCCACCCCGACCGTTGCAGCAGCGAAGAGATACTCGAGAATCAAATCCCAGCCGATAAGCCATGCCACCAGTTCCCCCAGCGTCGCATAGGAATAAGTGTAGGCGCTGCCAGCGATGGGAATCGCCGCCGCATATTCCGCATAACACAAACCGGCAAACAAGCAGCCAAGCCCGGAGAGGACATAGGACAAGGCAACCGCAGGTCCCGCGAAGTCCGCCGCCGCATGCCCCGTCAGCACAAAGATACCCGTGCCGATCACCGCCCCAATGCCGAGCGAAACAAGTGCCCAGCGCGAAAGCACACGCTTCAGACCATGGGATTCATCTTGGGACTCAGCGATGAGCTGTGAGGTGGATTTGGTGCTGAAAAGACCTTTTTTCATAATGCGGGAAAGCGGCGCGAGTATGTGAGGATGCGCACAAAGCCGCAATCATTAAAAGTGCCAGGACGGCTGCCAAAATAACACGTCATCTGACAGCCTCTTTTTTCCCCAAGCCAAAGCTGAAGATGATCGTCGCAGCCACGAGCATGGAGCAGCACAGATAGTAAAGCCCGCCCACAAACGAGCCTGTCATTTTCTCCACCGTGCCGAGCACATTGGGCCCCAGGAAACCGCCAAGATTCCCAATCGAATTGATCAGGCCAATACTGCCTGCGGCAGCAGACTCGGTGAGGAACATGCTGGGCAGCGCCCAGAAAGCGGGCATGTAGCTCTTGAAGCCAGCAAAGGCGACCATGAGGCAAACCATCGTCAGCACCAGATTCCCCTGCGTTTGAGGCATCAGCCCCAGCGCCGTCGAACCCATGACGATAGGCAGCACCGCGTGCCACCGGCGCTCCTTGAAGTGGTCTGAACTCCAGCCCATGAAAAGCTGCCCGCACATGGCCACGGCGGGTGGCAGCATGATAAGCCAGGTCAGCTTGTTCATGTCCATGTGATACCAGGATTTCAAAATGCTCGGCATGAAAAACTCGATGCCATAGCTGCCGGTCACGGTGCAAAAATAAACCAGCGCCAGCAGCAGCACCTTGGGGTGCCTCAGCGCTTCGATCACCGTCATGCGTTTGCCCTTGCGAGTCTCCGCACGTTCGCGCTCCAGTTCAGTTTCCAGCGCCGTGCTCTCTTCCTCCGTGAGCCATTTTGCCTGCTTGGGCCGGTCCACCAGCCAGAAAAACACAAAGGCGCCCAGCACCACCGCTGGCAGCGCCCAGAATACATACACCCACTGCCAGCCCACCATGCCGAGCACCGGCGGATGCGCCGCGTCCGCGCCGATCTTCAGCAATGCATTGGAAATCTTCGGACTGACGATCTGCGCCATCGGCGTCGCGACAAGAAACGTGGCCAGTGCGCGTGCGCGGTCCCGGCTGGGGAACCAGTGCGTGAGATAAACGACCACGCCGGGGAAAAAGCCCGCCTCGGCCAGTCCCAGCAAGAAGCGCACCGTGTAAAACTGCCAGGGGGTCGTCACCGCCGCCGTCAGTCCCGCCATCACGCCCCAGGTGATCATGATCCGGCAGATCCACTTGCGCGCGCTCCAGCGCTCCACCATCAGCGTGCCGGGGATCTCCAGCAGGAAGTAGCCGAGAAAAAAGATCCCCGCACCGAAACCGATCACCGCATTGTCAAACCCCGGCAGATCTCGCGTCATCGTCAGCTTCGCCACCGCCACATTCTGCCGGTCCACATAGGCGATCATGTAGCTGACAAACAGCAGCGGCAGCAGATGCCAGTAGGCTTTGCGGCGTGCACGGTCGAGTGCCGCCGTGTGAGCGGTGGGTTCCGGGAGGCTGGATGGCATGAGTTGAGTTCGCAATCTATCCGTTGGCCAGTCGGCGTCTCATGCATGGAATGAGAAAGCGCTCAATTCACTCTTTGAGAGGCGGAATCGAGCCTTCACACTTACAGCGCATGATTTTTGAATGCGCCATGGCTGACAACCAGTTGCATGGCACGACTTCGAGGATGACGCCGAAGCACGTCCCAGCTCAGGACTTCGGCTTCACCTGGTACTTGGCCGGCGTCTTGTCGAACTTGTTCTTGCACTCCGCCGTGGCAAAAATGACGCGCTTGCCGTCCTTCGTGTTGCTGCGGAAAATCAGACGCGCATCCTTGTGGCAGACCGGGCATTCGGAGTTCACCGGCGGTTCGGCGGCGATGCCATTGAGCATCAAAGATGCCGTGAGGGCGAGAAGGGTCAGCAGTGTTTTCATGGTGGATCAGGTTGGGTAAAATCAGTCAGTGCCCATATTCAACGCAAGCGACCGAATCTGTCACGCATGATTTTCAGCGTGACATCAACTGCCCGCCTGCCCTAGTGCCACTCCCCCCATGGAATCCCCCTCGTCCTCAAAGTCCACCGGCATCCTTCAGGTCATCGGCGGCTTGTACATCCTCTTTGGCAGCTTTGCCCTCGTCAGCATGGTTCAAAATTGCCGCCTCAGCTTTGCCCCGCTCGATGGGCAGACCGGCCTCATGGCCGACATGCTGCGCAGCAATCCCGCTTATGCCTCCATCATGCGGGCGCTCTTTTTTCCCGGCATGCTCTATGCCTTGCTGCAGTTCGCCTCCGGCGTAGGCCTCCTCCGCCTCAGCAAGTTTGCCCGCAAAGTCGCCCTCGGCTGCGCCCTCTACGGCTTCGTGGCAGCTCTCTACACCGCCTGGCTCACCGTCACTTACACCCTGCCCTTCACTCTGGATTACACCATGCAGCAGGTCAAAAATCCCGACATGATCGTCACCACGCGCAACGTCACCCTCGCCTCCGGCTACTTCGGCATCGCGCTCGGCCTGCTCTATCCCTTGGTCGCCTTCATCTTGCTCAAGCGCACCCCGATCCCCCGCTACGACTTCACTCAGTCATGATGACTTCCCTCTCC
>JAIPJY010000103.1 GCA_021733925.1 Prosthecobacter sp.
TCAAACCCACTCCGCACAACCTTCCAAGGTGTGCTCAGTCCCAAAGCCATTGCAAACAGGTCGTTCTGATCCATCTCCGAATCTGACATCTCCCGCCCTCATGTGCCACCAGCTACCCACTCAATTCAGCGAGGCGGCGTTTTTTTCATACTATCTGACTCCGCTGAAAAAGGGCGAAGCAGCGCGTGAGGTGGAATTCGTGACGACATTCAAAGCGCCTCTGGTTCCGGAGAAGTGACAGTGAAGTGAGGGGCTATTTTTGAAAAAGCTGAAGTTCTTAACCGCTGATATGACGCTAATAAGACGCTGATAAAGGCCATTCAGAGAATCTTGAATGGCGTCTTTTCGGTGGTTTGAGTCTGAGCTGGCGCCGCTTACTTCTTGTCAGGTGCGAACTGGCGGGTGGTGGCGGCGAGGGAGATGGAGACGTCGAAGTAGAAGTCGGTCTCGGTGCCGTTGGGGAGCTTGACGTGCATCTTGTCGCAGTTGTCCACGAGGGATTGATCGATGAGTTCGGCGTCGATCTCGTTGAGCAGGGCGTATTCTTCGGAGACGGAGATGACTTTCCAGGCGGTCTTGAGGGTCTTGCCATCGCCGGTGGAGGTGATGGAGCGCATGAGGCCGTAGAAGCAGTGGAAGTGGTGCATGCTGCCGGGAATGTCTCCGGTTTTCTTGAGAAAATGGCCGCAGAGGTAGTGGACTTCGGCATCGACGGGGACTTTCTCCAGCCAGGTCTTGGCGAGGGCGACGGCCTTGGGGAAGTCTTTGTTTCGGACGGCGTCCATGACGGCCGAGCGATCGGGGTCGATGCTCCAGTAGGGGCTGAAGTCGGGCTGCGCGGCGAAGGCCATGCGCAGGGCGGTGTAGTTGTCTTCGCCGGGGAATGCGGGGACTTTGGGAGCGGCCTTGGGCTCTGCGTGGCTGAAGGTGGCGAGGGTGAGGAGGAGCAGGGCGGCGATGCGGGCGGTTTTCATGGCGGTGCGGTGTGGTGGAGCGAACGCTTGGGGACCGATGGGCAAGCTAGGCGGTGCAGCGGGGATGCAAGGGGAATGGGAACATTGGACACTGAACATTGAACATTGGACACTGAACATTGAACATTGAACATTGAACATTGAACATTGAACATTGAACTGCATCGCTTTGCGGGGTGGTGAGGTGGGGGCAGATCAATGACGGCTCAGCATCCGCAGTCAGTCTGTCCCAATGACGGTAGTGATTTGGCTTTCTTCACTCATCGCTTTGGGTCATGAATAGGCGGCCTTTGACAGGCACAGACGAACCTTTGAGTGATCAGCCCCCATGAAATCAAATCCACCCCAAAGCGACCGATCATGTGCGCCCTATTGTTTGCTCATCGCAGGATTGGGCATCATTGCATTCAATGTCTTCCTGCTGGTCGCCGCCAACATGGCGCACTACACGGTTACTCCCGATCGAGCTCTCTATTCCAATGAGGTGGATTATGTTCGAGTGGTGGAGTATCCTGTCAGACATGCGAACATGATGCTGGGTTTGTCCTTCTGTGGCGTGGCCTTCATCCAATGGCTGATCCAATGCGTCCGAAGAAAGAATGCGAAAAGCTGACGCACCTGAGGCTGCGGAATGAACGGTGAACCGAGAACAAAAACCCCGCCCTTGCCACCCGCCTCCCGAGCCATGACTCCTTTCGCCATGCAGCCTGAAGCTATTGGCCGGAGTTATGATGAGATCGCGGAGCGGTGGCTGGAGCCGCATCTGGAGAGCAATGGTATGCGACAGCATGAGCTGGCATTGAGGTTTGCTGCGCCGAAGGGTGGGCGGGCGCTGGATGTGGGGTGCGGGTGTCATGGGCGCTTTATCCGGCTGCTGGAGCAGCGGGGCTATGCGGTGGAGGGGCTGGATGTGTCGGCGCGGATGATCGCCCTGGCGCGTGAGGAGATGCCGCACATTTCTTTTCACCATGCGGATGTGTGCGAGTGGCAGCCGACTGCGCGGTATGATTTTATCTCGGCGTGGGACAGCCTCTGGCATGTGCCGCTGGTGCGCCACGCGGAGGTGCTGACGAAGCTGTGCGAGGCGCTGGCGCCGGGTGGGGTGTTCATTTTCACTTTCGGTGGTCTGGATGCGCCGGAGGAGAAGCGGGATGCGAGCATGGGGGCGCCGGTTTACTACAGCACGCTGGGGGTTTCACAGACGCTGCAAACGGTGGCGGCGGCGGGCTGTGTGTGCCGGCATGTGGAGTATGATCAGCACCCGGAGATGCATGTGTTTGTGGTGGTGCAGAAGCTGGGTGAACATTGAACATTGAACATTGAACATTGAACATTGAAGATGGGAGGGCGTTGACGGCCCGGGTGCTGACGCCTAGCTTTCTGGCACATGACTTCACCTTTGCTCAAACTGCATCTCGGGGCTTTCAACTGTCCGCAGGAGGGGTGGTACAACACGGACATCACGCCGCATATCTGGGTAACGATGGTTCCGGGGCTGCCGCAGCTGCTGCGGAAGGCGGGGCGCATCACGCAGGCGCGGCTGGAGGAGCATGAGCAGGGTGTGTTTAAAAAGCTGCATTACCTGAATGTGACGAAGCGGTTTCCGCTGGCGGACAACAGTTGCCAGTGTGTTTTCAGCTCGCACATGTTTGAGCACATTTTTGTGTGGGATGTGCCGCTGCTGCTGAGTGAGATCCTGCGCGTGCTGGCTCCGGGCGGCGTGGTGCGCTTTGTGATCCCGAGCCTGGATCACTACGTGAAGCTGTACGATCCGGAGGACCCGACGGCGATGCTGATGGGTATCCTAGAGTACGATGGCACGGGGGTGAAGAACCGGCACCAGTGGATGTACACGGAGTCGTCTCTGTGCAAGCTGCTGGAGAAGCATGGCTTTGTGAATGCGCGGGCGTGCAAGTATCGCGAAGGGAAATGCGCGGACTTGGAGCGGATCGATAACCGGCCGGAGAACAGCATTTATGTGGAGGCTGAGAAGCGAGTGGGGTGAGGGGGCCCATCCAAGGCTTCAGGCCTTGCCGCCGCCATAAGGAGACGGTTCTTCGCGCAAAATGAGAGTGCTGTTTTCCGCCTGCCGGATCTCGAGGGCTGCGGCGCGCATCTGCTCGACGATGCGAACCTTCTCAGGATAGGGGAGCGCCATGAGCCGTTGGCGGCGGGCGGCCTTGCTCTCCAGAGTTTTTTGAAACAGCGGGCTCATGATGGGTTGAGGTAGTTTTGTTCAAATCGCTGCCATGCGGCGTTCAGGCCGTGCCGCTGTAGAATGTCGTGCAGTTTTTGTTCATCGGCCACCTGAGCTTCCATGAAAGTGAGGAGCCGGGCAAAGTCTTTTCCGCGCCCTGTCTGCAGGGCAATGGCCATGAGATGCTCGGCGCGCATCACCCGTGAGGGCACGCCTTCAAAGTCCACCTCCTGCGCGGACTCCACGGCCTCCCGCAGCAGGACGGACTCAGCGGGCAGGAACTGCACGGGCCAGCCGTGCACCATCACCGCATCTCCGTCAGGCGAATGGCCGCGTGCTTGCAGGAAGTCATAGATCGGTGTCAGGGTGAGAATCAATGGGGAGCCCTCGAACAAGACAAAGATGTCGAGGTCGTAGGTGGAAATCGGCTCCAGGTAGAATGTGGCTGCCATCGCGCCACCAATGGCCCACTGGCCGATGAGTCCGGCGGTGCGCAGTTCATTGATTTCGTCAAGGGTTTCCTTCATGGCGGGGGCGGCTTCCGGCCACCATGCAACAGCCCCAAGAAATGAACAATGTACTTTGATCCCGATTTGGTCGTCCAGGGGATGGCTTGCAAGGCCACGACGGCCCGAATCCTAGGGGCTTTGGTTGCTACGACGATGGACGCAACACCGTGGGTGTTGGCGCTTGAGAAGGGGTGGGCTGAGTAGAAAGTAGTTTTGAGCTTTAGCTCGTTCTGGGATGGCTGGGGCGTTTTCCAGAGCGAGCTGAAGCTCTTGAGTACTTTGGTGCGGACGCTGGGACGTTCGGGTTTGCCGCAGAGGTGCGGAGAGGCGGAGGGGGCAGAGAATACCTAATGCTTGTTGGCAAAGGCACGCTTTTCCATGTTAGGTTCCTGCATCATGCATGATCCTAAAACCCTATGGCGGCTGGCGAGGATGCACGAGTCACGTTCATTTTTGCCATGGACCTCGGCGGCGCGTGATTCAGCCACGGCGCTTGAGAAATTCAAAGACTGGCTGAATTCGCTGCCTGTCAGCAAGGCGTCTCCGTGTTTCATCATTACGGGTCCTCACATCGCGAGGACCACCATCTGGGAGGATGCCTTGATCTGGATGCTTTCGGCTTTTCCCGAGTCAGGAGAAATCTATGTTCTGGATGATGACCTGCGCACAGTTCTCACACTCAATTCTATGGGCATTGCACGATTCACTGCGGGTGTGTGACAAGCTGCTGATTTTGCTCTCGCCGAACAGTCTGCAAAGCGAGTGGGTGATGACGGAGCTGCGCAAGGCGCGGAAGGCGGAGCGCAAGACGGGGAAACGGAAGTTGTTTCCGGTGGGACTGGTGGACTACACGACTTTGCAGGAGTGGGAATGCTTTGATGCGGATGGGGGCAAGGATCTGGCGGTGGAGGTGCGGGAGTATTTCATTCCGGATTTTTCGAACTGGAAGGACCATGATGCGTTTGAGAAAGGGTTTACGCGGCTGCTCAAGGATTTGAGAGCGGAGGAGAAGGCGGTCCTTTGACGTCTTTGAAACCAAGCTAGTGTGGTGATGCACGCATGAGCAGTTATGACATTTACTTTCGCCGCCCGTCGTCCTCACTGAGTTCGCCGGAGTTTGGCGTGTACTTTGGATGGAGGCCGTTTGAGGCTATTTGCAGGCGCGTCCATGAGCGTGCCACCCGGGCCGGGCATGCGAGACTGGCGGAGGCTTCCCAGCTCTACCCTGAAACCAAGGGAATTGATCTCTACCGGCTGGATGCTGCGGGCTGGAAAATCGTGATCGAGGAGGTGAAAGCCATTTTGGCCGATGCGAATTTTTACGCGTATGACAATGAACTGAGAGACAATGATTTTTTCATCCAGAATTGTCAGCGGGAGGGTCGCAATCCGGATGAGTGTTTGCGAATGGACCGCAGATCGAAGGAGGGAGGACTGAGGCATCTGCACGACAAGCTCACCGAGATGGTGGAGCGGGGGGAAGTGCCGAGCCCACGAGACCAACACTGTGAACGCGTCAGGCACTCTGACATCATTTTCCATCCTCTTTCTTCGGACTTGTTGAACACTCCGGCAGAGACTTCTGCGAGTTTTTACGGAAGGCCGTTTGGGGAGATCTGCCGGCGCATCCATGAGCGTGCAATGAGGCTGGGAAATGCGCGACTGGAGGAGGCTGCCCTATACGCGCAACTGGATGGGTTTCTGGAGTTGTACAAACTGGATGCAGCGGAGTGGCGTCTCGTGATTGAGGAGCTGGGTGCGATCTTGGCGGACGCGGATTTTTACGCCTATGAAAAGGAGCAGAGTGAGCAGGCGTGGTTCATCGAGAAGTGCCAGCTTTCGGGTGAAACCGCCGAAGGATTTCAGCGCGCGGTGCGTGAATCGACAGAGGAGCAGTTGAAGCATCTGCGGGAAAAGCTCATGGGACTGGTGGGAAGAACTTAGCTTTGGAGGTGCGGGAGTATTTCATTCCGGATTTCTCGAACTGGAGGGACCATGATGCGTTTGAGAAAGGGTTTGAGAGGCTGCTGAGGGATCTGAGAGCGGAGGAGAAGGCGGTGGGGTGAGGGGGAGGCTCTTGATGATCAGAAACCGCACTCGGAGAGTGCGGACCACGCCGCGCTGGGAGATCAGGGGCTGGTAGGGACGCGCTGTGCCGCGTCCGTAGAATCCTTCGTCCCAGCGCGGAGTGCTGCCCCATTGTACTCCCCCTGCTTCGAAGCGCCTCCGTCTTTCAGCGTGCCAAGGACGGCGAACCTTTTTTATCGCCTCCGGTGCCATAGACCCGAAATCAGGGACCCGGCGCAGCGGTTCCCTACCATTCCTTCTTGTATGCGTGGTTTGTAGCGGGAATGGCAGGACTACCACTTCCTACCATTCTTCGTTCCCCTGCCCTACGCTTTCATCTCCGTGATCTGCTTGGTGGCGATGCCGATAGGGCGATCCAGAGGGACGCCGGCGCAGGAGAGCATGGTGGTGAGGAGGTCGCCTTGGTTGCCTTTGGTGGTGTCTAGGAATCGGCCGGTTTTGACGGTGCCGCCGGCTTTTCCGGCGAGGATGAAGGGGAGGTTTTCGCGGGAGTGTTTGTTGCCGTCCTCCAGGCCGGAGCCCCAGAGCATGAGGCAGTTGTCGAGGAGGGTGCCGTCGGCTTCGCGGATGGCGTGCATCCTTTTGATCATGTAGGCAAATTGCGCGATGTTGAAGGCGGTGATGGCGGCGACTTTGCCGACTTTGTCGGGCTGGTTGTTGTGGTGCGTCTGGGAGTGGTGCTCGTCTTTGAAGCCGAGTTCGGGATAGGAGACGCCGTTGGGCGTGGAGCCGATGTAGGTGGAGACGCGGGTGGTGTCGGTCTGGAAGGCGAGGACGTTGAGGTCGCACATGACCTGCATGTATTCGCTGCGCTTGTCGCCGATGGGGATCTTGATTTCGATGGGCGGGGTGTCGGTGGCGCGGTGGCGGCTGGGGGCGAGGCCGGATTTTTCGAGGGCGGCTTCCTTCTGGCGGTATTCGATGGCGGCGATGCGGCGCTCGACGGCGCGGACGCTGTCGAGGTATTCGTCGAGCTTGTGCTGGTCGTCCTGCGGGAGCTGTTTTCTCAAGTCGCGGGCGCCGGTGATGACGAGGTCGAGCATGGAGCGATCAAGCGCCTGGGCCTGGGCCTGGGCGGTGGCGGCGGTGGATGCGGTGGATGCGGCGCTCTGGCCTGCGGGGCTGCTTTGATTGAAGAGGCGATTGAGGACGCTGCGGGGATTGATCTCGGCGGGGACGGCCTGGGTGGGGGTGCGAAAGCTGCAGTGGGAGTAGTAGCCTTCGTTGAGCCCTTCCTGATTTTCTTTGTGCGTCTGCGGCATGGTGGCGAGCTCGAGCGACGGCAAAGCGGTGAGTGCGCCGACGTAGTTCGCGGCGATCTGATCTGCGGAGATGGCGATGTTGATGCGGTTGCGCTGGCGTGAGTCGGGGAGCTGGGCGGTGAGCCAGGTGGAGAGCTCAAGGGCATGCGGCGCGCCATTGAAGGGGGCGATGGGGATGCCGCCGATGCCTTTCATGAGGAGGCACTGGTCAAGGACGCCGCGCAGGGACTCCAATGCGGGCGGCGGGGTGGTGAGGTAGCTCTCGGGCGTGGCGGGCCAGAACTGATCCATGATGACGCCGTGGGGCATGTACATGAAGCCGAGGCGTACGGGCGGGCGCGCTGCGATGGCGGCGGCTGCGGCGGCGCCTTTTTTGGCGGTGTCGGCCCAGCCCATGACTTCGAGCAAGGGAAGCGCGAGGGTGGCGCCGAGGCCGCGCAGGGTGGTGCGGCGGTCGATGAGGGGGCTTTTTGGCATGGGGGATAACAAATGTCTAATGACGAAATCGGAATGACGAATGCCAGGAGGGGCGAATTTGTCTGCGTACTTCTACTCGAATCTGTGCTCGATTCTATCGCGCTGCCGAAGGGGAAAGCGGTAGCTTTGCCGAGGTGCGCTGGGAGTGGCACGGTGAAGGAGTCACGGAGCAAAGTTTCCCAGGCTCGAAATCCTTTCGGCTGGCCCCGGTTTTTCAGGAGGATGGCTGAGTCTGGAATCTGGAGGCGGGGAGATGGGGCAGATTTTTGAAGCGCTGATGGGGCGATGATCAAGGGCCGCTTATGAAGGGTGGATGGGCGTGGTGTCAGCGGTGTGGAGCTGGCTGGTGCGACAATGACCCGAACATTGAAGGCAAGATTGGTTCTACTGCATCATACCACGTTATTACTTTTTGTGCTTGCGTTTGAATATTTCGACCCAAGACTTTCATCATGTCCTTTCTCTTTGCCTCCTCACACCTTCCTGAAACCCGAGTCCAGCGTCCTGAGCCGAGCGTAGCGAGACAGACTGCCAAAGGCAGCCCGTAGGGCGAACGCAGTGAGTCAACATGAAGAGGAGGATGATGTGCAGCCCATGCTGCACAGCGGCGGCGTCCGCGCCTTCAGCCACCTGCCGGCGAAGAGAGTGGCCGCAGATACCACCGGGCCGCTCTCCCAGCGCGGTGCACAGGCCCTCGGCCGCCAGCCCCAGAGCACGGGGGCCGTGAACCAAGGCACGCCGCATGAGGACGGCATCGCCGCTGCCAAGGCCAGCGGCGTCTTCGATGTCGTCCGTCAGCAATTCAACCGCGACGACTCCCCACACTTCATGGATGCGGACGGCAATCTCCGCCCGCGTCAGGAGTCCCGCCTGCTGAACTCCCCTCCCCCCAGTGGCCCGCGCAGCCCCCAGGGCGGAGCCGGAGCGCCACCCCGCCCGGCGTGGGGCACTGGGAACGCTGCCGATGGCGATTCCAGCCGCAGCCCTTTGACCCAACCGCACGTGTCCGAAGATACCAGACCTTGGCATTCTCCACCCATAGCCCCCGAGGATCTTCATCGTCAGCATCTCGATGATGGCGCCGCCGATTCCCATTCCGCACTCCAAGGCAGGCCGGAGGCCCATGACCTTGTGTATCGCACCCAGGGCGAATCCCCGCCCAAGCGCGACTTCAACGATCTCGTGTACCGCTTCAACGGCAGCCCGGAGGAAGCCAAAGAACACAGCAGAGGCTTTTACCAGAATGTGGCTGATACGCGGAATGCGCCGGCGCAGCGCCCAGCTTCTGCTGCCACACCTCCAGCGAAAACGGCCAAATCCACGAAGAGACACTCCGAAGACAGACCCCTCGGATACAAAGAGAAAACACCACCGCCACCGCCCCGGATGGTCTTTGATGAAGTCGGCCCTTCTTACTGGTTCAGTAATCCAGCAGACTTGTCTGAACAAGCTGCCGCCATGGGGCTTGATTACTCCAAGCAAGCCAATCCCACGCTGTCTCAAATACAGAAAAGGTCGCAGACCTTGGCACAAGGAGACATCTATGTTTACAGCGGCCATGGAGGTCAGGTTGATGGCAAGCCGCATCTGGCGGCCCATGGCGAAGCCGACCAAAGCAAAGGTGAAACCCCGATCCACTACCCACGCGTCGGACTGACTGGCAGTTATGAGCAAAGCGGAACGGGATTTGCAGTCAGCCAATTGAAGGATGACATAGCTCAAGGCAAAAGCGGCGTGCCAATGATGGCATTCATCAGCGGCTGCGAGGTTGGAGCAAAGGATCTCTCAGGACTGAACGAAGCAGGGGTCTCTGTAGCGATTTCGGCTGGAGGCAAAGCCAGCGAACGAGACGCCCCCGGGCAGATGAAGGCCTTCATGGAAGTCTTGACAAAAGGGGGCACGATCAACGATGCTCTAAAAGCTGTGAACGAAATTGTGGCACAAGATAACCAGCATAAATTTAATGAAGAAAACATTCAGGAGCCTTTTACTGCTGTGTTTCGGGATGGCATCAATGGCGACAGCACCCTGGAAGACATACGCAGGCTCAATGCGCTGGTGAATGAAGCAAGGAAAAATGCAAAGAAGGAGACCCCAAAACCATGAAACGCTCCATTCTGCTTCCTTGGACCCTGCTCGTTCTCTACATCGCAGCCCACTGGACTTGGTCATCCGGCTTGCTTGTGGGTTTGAAGTATCAGCACGGATATGCAACGAAGAATGATGCGCTCATCCTTGAAGCATTGGATCAGAATGAAAAAAAAATCAGGACTTCATCATTCAGCTGCACCTGGCCGAAGAACGAATGTCCCTTGTCGGACGTCAGTGCCAGCATGTGCTGGAGCTTGCGAACCAGATGGTGGCTGAACACCCCAAGGATCCCAACCCATTGATCTTGCGTGCACGCGTTTTGAAATCAGGCGGACGGCTGCACTCCGCCATCGAAGACATCCGGACTGCCAAACAACTGATCGAAAGCGGTGAAAGCAAAACTGAGTATGCTGACACACCCGGTGTGGAGAGGGTGGCAGAAATCCTCAAGCTCTATGAAGACTGCCTGAGCACACCCAAGTGACAAAAGGCCAACCTGACAGGCATTTGGCTTTCAATCGAAAAAGCGGTGTGTTGTACTACTTCTACAAGAAGTTTTAAAACGCAAAAAAGATGCCCGCGTGAGTGGCATCTCATCTGCCTACGCTAAGAATTACAAATCCCCGCAGCGTTTGTTTTAGGTCAGAAACCTCGTGACGTTCCTATCTCAGCGGTTCATCATGGCATGTCATCACGTACCCGACCCCGTGCCCACCATGAAGTTGTTTCTATCCTCTGCGCTCTCCTTTGCCCTGGTCGTTTCCACTGTAGTCACGGGGCCGGTGCGAGCGGCGGAGGGCGGCGAGAAGAAGTCTGGTCAGAAGAGCGCGACCGACGAGGCTGACGGCAAGGCCCTCGCGGCTGCGGAGGCGCTGTACGCGGCGGGCCAATACGCTGAGGCGGAGAAGGCCGCGCGGGCGCTGGTGGCGGCGCGCACGCAGGCTCTTGGCGCGGAGTCCAGGGAGACTCTGCGCGCCCGCCTGCTGCTGGCGGAAACGCTGCGCTTGCATTTCAAAGAAGCGGAGTCGGAAACGCAATTGCGCGGACTGCTGCCGGTGATGGAAAAAGTCTTCGGCGCGGAGGATCGTGAAACACTGCGCGGGCAGTCCGCCTTGCTCGCGGCCATAGGCAGCCAGGAGAGATACGAGGAGGCCGAAGAGGGGTTGCGCAGCCTTGTGGCCACTGCGACACGGGTGCTCGGAGCTGAGGATCCCATCACTTTGATGACTCGCCGGCGTCTGGCTGAGGGCTGGTACTGGCAGGGAAAAGAGGCGGAGGCCGAAGTGGACCTCCGCGAGAGGCTGCCCATCTACGTGCGCACGCTCGGGGCCGAGGACAGGGAGACACTGCGCTGCCAGTACCATCTCATCCGCGTGCTGGCTACCCAGAACAAGAACGCCGAAGTGGAGGCACTGTACCGACGCCTGCACCCGCTGCAGACGAAGGTGCTCGGGGCCGAGGGCTCTGAAACGTTGCACAGCCAGACCTATTTCATCATGGCCCTGTCTGCCCAGAACAAGAATGCGGAGGTAGAAGAGCAGTGCCACAACGTGCTCCCGCTGCAGATCAAGGTCTTCGGAGCCGAAAGCAGCGAAATGCTGCACTGCCAGAACCTGTTCATCCAAGCGCTGATCGCCCAGCACAAGGACGTGGAGGCAGAGGCACAATGCCGCAGCCTGCTCCCTGCCCTGATCAAGGTCTTCGGAGCCGAGAGCAAGCAGGCGCTGGACTGGCAGCTCCATCTCCTCCAGGCCCTGGATGCCCAGCACAAGGACGCGGAGGTGATGGAACTGTGCCGCAGCCTGCTCCCGCCCGAGCCCAAATGGTCCGTCGACTCCATGGATGAGGATGCGTTCCGCCGCCTGCCCCACCTCGTGCGGGCCCTGGCCGACAGGAAAAGAGGCTCGGAGGTGCAGGGGCTGTGCCGCATGCTGCTGCCGCTGCAGATCAAGGAATTCGGTGCCGAAAACAAGGATACCCTGTACTACCAGACGCTGCTGCTCCGCGCCCTGGAAGCCCAGGACGAGGACGCCGAGGCGGAGGAGCTGTGCCGCAGCCAGCTCCCGCTGCAGGCCAAAGTCTTTGGAGACGGGAGCGCTGAAGCACACTTCTGGCAGACCCATCTCCTGCGTGCCCTCGTCGCCCAGGACAAGCACGCCGAGGTGGAAAAGCTGTGCCGCAGCCTGCTCCCGCAAAGGATCAAGCACTTCGGGGCCGAGGGCGTGGAGACGCTGTACTGCCAGAGCCTTCTCCTCCGCGCCCTGCGTTCCCAGGAAAAATATCCAGAGGCGGCAGAGCTGGGGCGCAGCCTGATCCGGCTGCTGGCCAAGGTGATCGGACCAGAGCACAAGGACACCCTGATGACACGCATCCTCCTGGCCGATACTCTGAGCCAGCAGGAGAAATGGGCGGAGGCGGAGGTCGAATACCGCAGCTTGCTGCCGCTGCAGATCAAGACGCTGGGAGCGGAAAACAAACGCGTTTTGAGCACACGCAGCGGCCTGGCACGCACCCTCAGCATGCAGAAAAAATGGACGGAGGCCGGGGCGGAGTACCGCCAGGTGCTGCAGCTCTGCGAGCGCGTGCTCAAGCCGGAAGAATCGTACACATTTTCTCTGTACGGACTGGATGACTTCATCACAGTCCTGAGCAAGAATGACAAACTGGAGCTGGCGGAGGAACTGTGCCGCAGCGTGACCGCCTTTTACAGCAAGCTGCTCGGGCCGGAGAACAAGTCCACTTTGCACCAGCGCAGCTCTCTGGCCGGCATCCTGAGGGATGCGAAAAAATTCACGGAAGCCGAGGCGGAATACCGCGAGATGCTGCCTCTCTATGCCAAGGTGTTTGGCGCGGAGTCCAATGCCGCCCTGAGGGAGCGCACGTCCCTCGCCTTCATGCTGACCCAGCAGAAAAAGTATGAGGAGGCGCACAAGGAGTTCGATCAGGTGCTGGGCCTCGCCTCACGCGCACGCGGCCCGGAGGATGAATCCCCCCTGGAGGATGTCGCGATGAACATGGAAGTTCTCCAGTCGATTGACCGGGATGCGGATGTGGAAGCGCTGCTGCGCCAGCACCTGCCCGCCTTCATCAAGACGTATGGCCAGGACCGCAGCGAGGTCATGAAATTGCAGAGCATCTTCATCGCCGCGCTGCAGGAGCAGAAAAAATACACGGAGGCGGAGAAGGAGTGCCGCAGCGTGATCGCCGCTGAGACCCGCGTGCTCGGGCCGGAGGCCAAAGAGACGCTGGAGTCCCGCAGCACGCTGGCAGGCCTGCTGGCTCAGCAGTACCGGGATGCGGAGGCCGAAAAGGAATACCGCCAGATGCTGCCACTTTATACCAGGGTGTTTGGCCCGGAGTCGGAGGACACTTTGATGCAGCGCATGCACATTGCCAGCCTCCTGGACAAGCAGGAGAAGCATGCGGAGGCGGTCAAGGAGCTCAGCGAGGTGCTGGACATCTCCGTGCGCGTGCTCGGCGCCCAGGATATGTTCACCATGACCCAGCTCTCCATGCTGCTGCAATGGCTCCAGAAGGTGGACCGGGGCGCGGATGTGGAAGCGCTGCTGCGCCAGCACCTGACCAGCTTCATCAAGGCCAATGGCAAGGACGACGACATGGTCCTGGGCCTGCAGGAGGCCCTCATCGCCACGTTGATCACGCTGAAGAAATACGCGGAGGCGGAGAAGGAGTGCCGCAGCCTGGTGGCCGCACAAACCCGGGCCCTCGGGCCGGAGGACAGTGAGACTCTGAAGTCACGCCGCACGCTGGCAAAGCTGCTCGCGCAACTGGACAAGAAAGCCGAGGCCGAAAAGGAATGCCGCGAGGTGCTAGCGCTCTGTGAGCGCGCCTTCGGTGCGGAGGGTCCGGAGACGCTGGAGACCTGCTACCATCTCGCCGTTTGCCTCGCCTTGCAGAAGAAGAACAAGGAGGCCATGACCTACGCCCAGCGCGCCTACACAGGCCGGCTGAAGGTGCTGGGCCGGGACCACGCTGACACACGGGACGCCAATGACCTGGTGGACAGACTGACGAAGCCGGAGACGAAGGCGTGAGGGGGGGGCTCATGACTTCGAGAAGCGGGAGTATTGGAAGCAAGTCACGTGGGCGCAGCGTCAGAGGTTTAGACCGCTGCATTGCCTAAGTGTGTTTTCAGCCACGCACCTGTGTGCCGTTGTTGATCGCCGCAGGGGCGGGTCACTTCACGGCCAACTGCTTGTCCAGCTTCTCGGCGGATGTGCCGAAGACGCCTTCGCGGCTTTTGGGGAAGCGGAAATACAGGGTCGACTGTTTATCGTCCATCCAACCGTCAACGGTGAGCAGGTCATCCGCCCCGAGTGTCCACTTGAGGGGCCATTCTTTGCCGGCGGCATTGGCCTGGGTGCCGGTGCCATCGGCTTTGAAGGTGAACTGGCTGCCGCTGGCGGTGGCCCATTTTTTGCCGACAAAGGATTTGGACTGCCGGGAGGTGGTGGCCGCATGGTTGTCCATCACGGCGTTGCCGCCGACTTTTTCGAGCTCGCTCTTGGCGGCGAGGGCGTCTTCGAGCTTTCCGGCCTTGGCGTAGGTGTCCTGAAGCTTCTGAAGTTCGCGGACATAGACGGCGTCACTTGGCTGCACGGCTTTGTCGCGCGCCTGCACCCAGGTCTTGCGGAGTGATTCGAGCCTGGCGGGTGGTTTGGCAGAGGCGGCGCTTGCTGAGGCCGCTGCATTCGCATCCGCCACGATGCTCTGGCTTTCGTTTTTGACGACGATGGCGTCTTCGAGCTGGCCGCCCTTGGTGAGGGTGTCGAGAAGCTTCTGCAATTCGCGCAGGTAGCTTTCATCGATGGGCTGCGCGGCACGGTCCCGGGCCTGCTCCCAGGCTTTTCTGAGCATGCCTATCTGCGCGGGCTCTGCGGCGAGGATTGATGAGAAGCTGGCGATGAGTGCGAAGCCGAGGACGACCAGAGTGGTGAGAGTTCGAGTGTTCATAGGCGATGGGTGTTGCTTGGTATTAATAGCGGTCTGGATTTGAGATGGAAGACCTTTTTGCTGCTGACAATCTAGGAGTGGTTTGCGAGGTGCGGAGCCAAGCATTTGATTACCCGCCCCGGTCACCTTCATCAACTGGCCTCTCCATCGCGCACCATGAACGGACTCTATGCCGACTCATGCAGCAAGGTCATTCCACGAATCCAAGGATTGCCCAAGTCTGGGATCTGCGGCGCCCGATTGGCCTGACAGCCCCCCGCCGGCTTCCTGAAGAATGGACCGCGTGATTTGCGCTGCTGAAAGGCACGCACCATTCTGTCAAGTATTTGCACACTGACCCCCTTTTGAGCTTGTCCGCACCCACAGGTTTGAACTGGAACATGGGTGACACTTGTACCGGGGACATAGGTTACACTGCCTGCTCCGTATTTTGAGGGTGTTCACAGCCAGGCAGCGAGCGGAGCGAGTTGCATG
>JAIPJY010000035.1 GCA_021733925.1 Prosthecobacter sp.
AACAACAAGACGTGCGCAGCGGCAAAAGCGTATTTCATGAGCAGCCGTTAACGGCCTCACCTCACCTGAAGTTTCACCGTGCATCCCCATTCCATTCATTGAAGAGAAATGGTACGCAGGGAGGGGATCGAACCCTCGACCAATTGGTTAAAAGCCAACTGCTCTACCGCTGAGCTACCTGCGCATTCCTTAAAGGGGGGCGGGTATGTATTCATATGAGCGGTCTGCGCAAGCCTGAATATGCCTCAGAGCGGACTTTTTGCACCAGCGCGCCGAGTCCGTCGTCGGGTCGCTTCACGTGAAAAGCATGGATATCGCTATTTTGTGCCCCGCTCAGATCACATTTCACATCATCGCCAATGTGCAGCGCCTCCTGCGGAAGGCAGCCTGCAGCGGCCAGCGCGGCCTGAAACATACGAGGGTCCGGCTTGGCCGCACCGACCTCGCTCGATATGATAACCTGCTCAAAAAAGCGCAACAGATCATGCCCGGCCAGGATGCTGCGCAGCCGGCGGTCGAAATTCGACAGCACCAGCAACCGGTGATCACATGACAGGTCCTCCAATGCCGGCACCACGTCATCAAACACACTCCAGGCCTGCGGTTGGGCGTAGTGCAGGTAAAGCTCGCTGAAAAGATCATCCAGCACGTTTTCCGCTAACGGCGCACCCAGCACCCGGCCAAACACATCACCGACCAGAGACCTCCACCACCCACGATCATCATCTGCGGGCGGCTGGCCCACCGGATGCAGCGGTGGCGCTGTTTCCTTCCAGGTCATGCGGAATGCCTGCATGATGGCCTCCGGCTCCGCCACAATGCCATGCCTCATGGCATGCTGTGCATACGTCAGCCCCACCGGTTCTGCGGGCCGGATCAGAGTGCCGGCCGCATCAAAAAACAACGATCGCAGCGGCATAGGTCTGAAAAACAAAAAACGGGAGCGACCTTGCAGTCGCTCCCGTGGGAAAATCAGATGAAATTACTTGGAGTAGGTAACCGGATTCTTGCCGTAGGTCTGCTCCTGCTCAGGCTCCACTGGGAGCTGTGGCAGACGGCAATGCCAGCTGGATCCTGGGAGAAGATAACCACCGTTCAGATCGTTCAGGCTGCCCACCATGTAGGACTTGGGTTCTGGAGGAGTGATGATGTCCACAGCACCAAAGAGGCCGCGGCTGACGGTTTCACCGTAGGTGTAGAGGGTGCTCTGGTACACTCTCTTGGTCGCCACCATGCCGCGCTGCATGACGCCCGTCGCCACTCCGGGCCAACGGCGAATCGCCCGGACACCGAATCCGGCAGTATCATCCACCGTGTCCATCGCGTAGTCGGCGTAGCGGTTGGTTTCACGGAAAGCGATGTCGTCCGAGCGATACACCGCATCCATGCCAATGTTGGTATAATCCCGGGCCTGACGATCAGCCACTTTGCCGCCGAAATTGCTGCCGTCATCAACGATGTCCACCGCGCTGGTGCCGGCCTGACCGACCCCTTGGCTGACGTAGCCGAGTCCTCTGTTCACGATGCCTGCATCACGGCAAGGCAGCACGGAAGAAGGACGCGGGTTGTTCACCACGTTCCTGGTAGCGGTGCAGGAAGCGAGAGTGGAGAGTAGAACAAGGGGCAGGAGCAATTTCATAGATTAATGCGTGATTCTGTCGGAAAGGACCATGGATTGTCAAAGCTAAAATCCGCCAATCTCCGTTAATTGCACGCTGAATAACGCAGAAACTGAAAGACCCCTCTCAGTAAGCCGTTATCGCGCCATCCCCCCCACTGTATTCCCATGAAACTCAATTCCCTCTGCGCCTTGCTCGCATCGCTCGCCACGTCGGCCCTGATGGCCAGCGCCGCCCCCGATCTGAAGGCCACGGCCGCCAAGATTGACGAACTCGTCAACGCCAAGCTCGCCAAGGAGAAAATCCAGCCCAACAAACGCGCCAGCGACGAAGTTTTCGTCCGCCGCGTTTACCTCGACATCTCAGGCCGCATCCCAACCCTGCAGGAAACCACCGAGTTCCTCAAAAGCAGCGACACCGACAAGCGGGAGAAACTGATCGACAAGCTCCTCGCCGGCGACGGCTACGTGCAGAATTTCTACAACTACTGGGCCGACATCCTGCGCATGAAGAGCCAGATGGTCGGCGGCGGTCAGAGCCTGCCCGCCTTCTACGGCTACTCCAAATGGCTCAAGGACAGCCTGCGCGACAACAAGCCCTACGATGAAATGGTGCGTGAAGTCGTCACCGCCGACGGCAAGAGCTACGAAAACGGCGCCATCGGCTTCTACATCCGCGACTACAACATGCCGCTGGATAACATGGCGGTCACCACCCAGATCTTTCTCGGTACCAGCATGGTCTGCGCCCAGTGCCACAACCACCCGTTCGATAAATGGTCGCAGATGGACTACTACGAGATGGCGGCCCACACCTACGGCATGACCGGCAGCAACGGCCTCACCAACCCGCTCCTCGCGCAGGCGATCTATGGCGGCGGCGCAGCCAAGAACAAATCCAACCGCTACGGCGGTGCCGTGTCCAAGTTTCCGCTGCCCGAAGGCATTGAGCGCAAGGACGTCGGCCGCGCCATGACCGAAATCCTCCGCCCACTGCGCTACAACACCGTGCTGGATCAGTCGGACAAGAAAGCGCTCAGGCTGCCGCATGACTACCAGTACACCGATGCCAAGCCCAAGCAGGTGGTCGAGCCACTCATCCCCGCCTCCTTCAGCAAGGACGGCAACATCGTGAAGGACGGAGCCAAGCCCATCACCGCCTACGCCGGCTGGATGACCAGCAAGGAGAACCCTCGCTTCACCACCGTCATCGCCAACCGCCTGTGGAAAAAGCTCATGGGCCAGGGCATCATCGAACCCGTCGATGAAATCACCGACAGCACCGTGCCGAGCAATCCCCAGCTCATGACCTTCCTCGAAGACACGATGAAGGCCGCCAATTACGACATGAAGGCCGTCCTGCGCGCCATCCTCAACTCACAGGCCTACCAGCGCGAAGCCTACACCAAGGATGTTGAACTCGGCGAAGTGTACAACTTCCCAGGCCCCCTTCTCCGCCGCATGAGCGCCGAGCAGATCTGGGACAGCATGGTCGCCCTCTACAAGCCCGCCGCCGATAATCCCAGCATCGCCACCAAGGTCGATGGCGAAATCGCCCTGCGCCGCATTGAGTGGCTCGACCGCGCGCTGAACAGCCTTTCTCCCCAGCAGCTTCAGGCCTGCACCATTGCAGTCGCTCAAAAGCAGAAGGAACTCGCCGCCGAAGTCCGCACCGCTCAGGAAACCATGGATGCCGCCTCCAAGGCCAAGGACGAAGCCGCCATCCGTGCCGCCCGCAAGGCCATCCAGAGCCAGCGCAAGCGCATCGACGAAGCCGTGGACGCCGTGGTCTATGATGCCGGATTCAAGCGCTTTGCCGAACTCGCCCGCGAAGGCAAGCTCGACGAATTTTCCAAGGATGCCGACTTTGCCAAGGAAGTCGCCGCATTGCTCAAGCTCAAAAAAGACGGTGAAGATCTCAGCATGGATGAGGCGCTCGACATTCTGGCCAAACAGCGCCGCGCCAAGCTCAACGCACAGGCCAAGGCCCGCTTCGCCGCCGACGCCGGTCGCTTTGAGGCCAATGACAAAAGTGAAAAAGCCTCCCTCACCGCCTGGGAAAACTTCCGCGACACCTACATGCTGCGCGCCGCCGATCTGCGCAGCCCGGCCCCCAACGGCCACTTCCTGCGTGACTTCGGCCAGAGCGACCGCGAACTCGTCCAAAATTCCAACAACGAGGCAAGCGTAAGCCAGGCGCTGACCCTGCTGAATGGCAAGGTCTTCAACAATCTCATGAACCGCTACACCGTCATCGCCCGTGCGATGGACAGGGCCAAAAAGGACGGCCCGGACTCGGTCATCGACACCGTCTATCTCAGCCTCCTCAGCCGCAAGGCCACCCCTGAGGAAAAAGCCCTGCTCATGCCCATCGCCGACAACGCCGACTCCACCGATCGCGGCGATGTCCTCTGGACCGTCCTGAACACCCGCCAGTTCTTCTTCATTCAGTAAAGTTGACCAGTTGCGCCGCAACTGGTCTGAAGACTCCGGTTGCGGCGCAACCGGACTACTCTCACGCCATCACACCCTTCACCACCTCGCCTGCAATGTCCGTGAGCCGGAAATCACGCCCGGCATAACGATAGGTCAGTTTCAAGTGATCCAGCCCCAGCAGGTGCAGGATCGTGGCATGCAGATCGTGAATGTGGACTTTATCCACAGCGGCGTAGTAGCCGTAGTCATCCGTCGCGCCATAGGCCGTGCCAGGCTTGCAGCCACCACCGGCCAGCCATACGGTGAAGCCGTGCGGATTGTGATCCCGGCCATCCGTGCCCTGCGCCACCGGGGTGCGGCCAAACTCGCCGCCCCAGACCACCAGCGTGTCTTCCAGCAGGCCGCGTGACTTGAGATCCGCCAGCAGTCCCGCGATGGGTTTATCGACCTCCGCCGCGTTCTTCGTGTGGCCTTTGAGGAGATCACTGTGCTGGTCCCACTGCACGAAGCTGTCGCTGTGGGTCACCTGCACAAACCGCACGCCGCTTTCAGCAAAGCGCCGCGCCATGAGGCACTGCCGCCCAAAGTTTGCAGTCACCGGATCATCCAGGCCATACATCTTGCGCGTGGCCTCCGTCTCTCCCGAAATGTCCTGCAAGTCCGGCAGCGTCGATTGCATGCGGTAGGCCAGCTCAAAGGAATTGATCCGCGCCTCCAGCGCCGCGTTCGCCCCGGCTGTGACCAGATGCGACTGATTCATCTGCGACACCAGATCCAGCTGCGCGCGCTGCATTTCCGGCGTGAGCATCTTGTTGTGGATGTGCTTCACCACCGCCTGCTCCGCCGGCACGCTGGCATTTCCCAGCGGCGTGCCCTGGCAGTAGGCCGGCAGGAAGGCGGAGCTCCAGTTGCTCACGCCGCCATGCGCCAGCGTTGGGCAGATCGTGACAAAGGCCGGCAGGTCTGAATTCTCCGTGCCCAGGCCGTAGCTGACCCACGAACCAAGACTCGGACGCACAAACGTGTCGCTGCCCGTATGCAGTTTCAGCAAGGCACCACCATGCGCCGGATTCGTGCCGTGCATGGAGCGGATGATGCACATGTCATCCACATGCTTCGCCACATGCGGAAAAAGATCGCTCACCGGCAGGCCGCTCTGGCCATACTGCCGGAACTTCCACGGCGACTTCAGCAGATTGCCCGTTTCCGCAAATTTCACGCGTGGCAGCGCAAATGGCGGCGGCTTGCCATGATCACGATCCAGCATCGGCTTCGGATCAAAGGTGTCCACCTGCGAAGGCCCGCCCTTCATCAGCAGAAAAATCACCCGCTTGGCCTTCGCCGGAAAATGCGGCTGCTTCGGTGCCAGCGGATCAATCACCGCCGCCTTGGCAGATTCCAGCCCCAGCACGCCCTGCAACGCCAGATAGCCAAATCCCGCGCAGGAGCTGCGCAGCATCTCACGACGGCTGAATGGAGGCATGGAGGGCATGGGTTTCACACAGCAATATACGGTCCGGATCCCCAGGCTCTTGCTCTTCGTATTGGAGTCCCGGCTTCAGCCCGTTCTGGAAAGGACACCCTTCACATCAGAGCCCCCCTGCCGCGCAGCCGCTAAGCGAACTCAGAAATACACCACGAAATCAACCTCAACCCCTCCCCGTCGCCGGAGTCCGGCGCTGGTCGTCGTCGTGGAAGAACTTCTCCATGCGCTCGCGCAGATCAGCGTAGAAGTTGCGGGACATCTCCTCGATCGCTTCCGCCGTATGGCTCACACCGCTCTTGGCGGCCAGTTCCCGCGCAATGCGGCTCCGCTCTTCAAAGTCGCGCTCCAAGTCCATGAGGTACACCAAGAACTCCTTCGCCGAGCGCGCCCCATCCACACCGGTGACCAGCGCACGTTCCAGCGTCTTGTTCCGCGTGAGGTTCAGCATCTTGCTCTCTCCCAGCTCCTTCATCTGCAGGCTGAAGCCCGCCAGGAAGGCCTTGCGCTCGCCGTCATAGCCCATCTCCTCGCGGTCCAGCAGCGTGTCATACGGGCCGGGCTTGGAGAAGAATTTCACGATCAGCGGAATCGTGTCCACCAGCATAAAGAGCAGCGTCAGCACCAGATACGCGACCAGCGCAAACGTGCCGCCCTGCGCACCCTGCTGAAACAGCTCATGCAGCGCCAGCGTCTGCGTCAGCAGATCCCGCCGCAGCTCGGCGCGGATGCCGTAGATGCGTGTGTCCTCGTCCTTGATGAGCTGGGTGATCTCCGTGTGCAGGTTCTTCTGCTGCAGCAGCAGCGCATCGATCTGCGTTTTGAGCGTCTCGCGGATGGCGTTCTGCTGGCCCACAAACTGGTCCGCCTGTTCCGTCTGCACCTTCTGCTTCAGCGCGGCCACGCGGTCCCGCTCCGCCTTGTCGAGCGCTGCTTTCTCAGCCGCCTGGGCATCCAGCGCTGCATTCACACCGTCCTCGGAAGCCTTGATTTCAGCTACCAGCACCGTGCGGTTCTTCGTCATCGTGTCCAGCACGCCGCTGAGGCGGGCGCTCTCCGCACGCCGCCACGTGAGTTGGTCTTCCTGAATGCTCTTGGCACGCGGCCCCAGGCCGATGATGCCGCTGCGCTGACCGTTCACCTCGCGCTCAAATTCCGTCTGCCAGTGGTTCAGCTCCTCGGCGATCTTTTGGTAGTCCTTGCTCAGCGTGGCCATCTCCGTGTCCAGCTTCGTCAGGCGTTCTTTGCCCGGAGCCACCGCATCGGCGATCTTGCCCTCACGCGCGGCTTTCTCCGCCTTCTCATCTTCCGTCAGCGGCTTTTCCACCGGCTTGCCATTATCATCAAGGAACTTGGCCTGAAAGGTCGCGTTCCAGTTCTCGCGCTGCGTCGCGATCTCCGCCTCCAGCGGCACCAGACGCGCCTCCACGGCGACCTTCTGCTGCTTCGAAACTTCACGCGCCGCTTCGATCTCTCCCTGGCGATGTTTTTCAACGACGGAGGCGATCGTGTCCTTGAACAGCAGCAGCGTCAGCGGGTGCGAAATCGTGATGCCCATCAGCGCGGCCACCAAGATGCGCAGCGAGAACTGCGCGGCCTTGCGGAAGAAGGACTGGTAGGCACGGTACGTCGCCAGCAGCGCACGGTCCACCGTGAGAATGATGAACGACCACACCAGCGACACCGGCGCGATGATCAGCCAGTTGTCCGTCAGCGTGCTCAGCGCATACGCGCAGGCGATGATGGCAAACGTCGAGGGCACCAGCACCGTCGCACCGAAGGCCACGTACTTGCGCCGCTCCCACGCGGGGCAGGCATCAAGGTTGTCGGAGGAGGCTGCGGAGAGCCAGAAAAAGACGCGTTCGATGCGTTGCAGGAGGTTCATAGGCGTGTGGGGCTGCCGGTTTCGAAGTGTGCGGGCGGGCGCGGGATTGTCAAACTGCGGGACTGGATTAATAAGACCCTCCTATGACGCCAGTCCTCGACGATGCATTCATCTGCGATTCCGTTCCTGCGGAAGTCATGGATCAGGCCTGGGCAGCAGGCTGGCGACATTTTGGCAGGCATTTCTTTCGATACAGCACGCAGCAGGCCACGGACGGCAGCCTGCAAACCATCACGCCGCTGCGCATCGATCTTGCGTCCTGCACGCCCACGAAAAGCCAGCGCCGCGTCCTGAACAAGAATGCTGACCTGCGCACTGAAATCGTCCCCGCCGTCATCGACGACGAGCTGCGCGCCCTCTTCCAGCGCCACAAGCAGCGCTTCACCCACAATATCCCGGACACCCTGGAAACCTTCCTTGGCCCCGATCCCGCCCAAGGACCCTGCCCATGCCGCATGCTCCGAGTGTTTGACGGCCCCCGCCTCATCGCCGCGAGCTTCTACGACCTCGGCCAGTACTCCGCCTCCAGCATTTACGGCATCTTTGAGCCGGAGTACTCCAAACGCAGCCTCGGCATTTTCACCATGCTGCTGGAGATCCAGCACTGCCGCACCTCCGGCCTCCGCTGGCTCTACCCCGGCTACGCCACCCGCGAACCCAGCCTCTACGACTACAAAAAGCAGTTCCGCAGCACCCAGTACCTTGACTGGACCGCAGGTAGGTGGCTGCCAATCCAAGCGGCCGGGGTATAATCGAACTTCCGTCAAACCCACACCTCAATGCCGCGCCACAAACGGCCAGAACAGCGGAATGAAATAAACGGAGGCACCCCAGAAAAGAAGGTTCAAAGGCACTCCCACGCGCAGGAAGTCGCTGAATCGATAACCGCCGGCATTGTACACCATCGTATTGGTCTGGTAGCCCACAGGCGTGGCAAAGCTGGTGGAGGCCGCGAAGGTGACGGCAACTAGAAAGGGCTTGGGATCAAGACCGATGCTCTGCGCAGTGGCAATCGCAATGGGGGCGATGAGCACCGCAGCGCCGTTGTTGCTCATGCACTCCGTCAGGATGGCAGTGACGAGATAGATGGCAGCAAGCAGCGCGACGGGTGAATCCCGCCCGGCGAACTGGAGAACAACGTCCGTGATCGCCTGCGCGGCGCCGGTCTTCTGCATGGCGATGCCCAGCGGCAGAATGCCCGCCAGCATGATCAGCACACGCCAGTCCACCGCACCGTAGGCCTGCTCGGGACGGAGACAGCGGGCAATGATGAGCACCAGCACCGCCGCGAGGGCACCGACGAGGATGGGCAAAACCTTCAGCGCAGCGAGCACGACGACAATGGCGAACACGGCGAGGGCCAGGACACTTTTGCCACGCTGGCGCACAGGTGTTTCGAGCTCATTGAGGACGAGCAGCCCATCCTCTGCCCGCACACGGTCAATGTCGGCCTGCTCGCCCAGCAGGAGCAGGGCGTCTCCGATGCGCAGCTGGACAGTGGAGAGCTTTTCACGCAGCACATGGCCCGTGCGCTGTACGGCGAGGGCGATGACGCCCGTCTTTTGACCAAAGCGGAGATCGGCAAGCGTGCGGCCAATGTAGGGCGAGCCAGGCGGGACGATCGTTTCACAGAGCTTCACCTCGTCAGAGCGGATGGTTTCGTCACGCAGCTTGAACTCGGGCTCGATTTCAAGCTTCAGCTCGGTGGTGACTGCGAGCAGTTTGTCCGGCCTGGCACGAACGAGGAGAAGGTCATCGATCTTCACCGTCTCGCCGCTGCTGGCCCTTATGGAGCGTTTACCACGGCGAATTTCGATCACGGTGACATCATGCTCCTTGGACAGTTCAGTCTGGCCGATGCGCTCACCGATGAGCGGCGAGCCTTCCATGACGCGCAGCTCGGTGACGTACTTTCCAAGTTGATACACATCCGTGAGCTGCTCGGCACGGCGCGATGGCAGCAGCCAGCCTCCCAAAAAGACGAGGTACGCGCCCCCCATGAGCGTCAGCACGAGTCCCAGCGGGGCAAATTCAAACATGCCGAAGCTTCCCTGCCCCGACTTCTCGTAAATGGAATTGACGAGCAGATTGGTGGAGGTGCCAATGAGCGTGCACACGCCGCCAAACTGCGAGGCGAAGCTCAGCGGTATGAGCACGCGTGAGGCAGGGACTTTTTTCGCGGCGGCAGCGGCGATGACCAGCGGCAGGAAGACGGCCACGGCTGCGGTGTTGTTGATGAAGGCTGAGACGGGCGCGACGCAGCACATGATGAGCAAGCAAAACATGCCAGGGCTGCTGCCACCGCTTTTGGAAAGCAGCCTGCCCAGGGCGTCGAGCGCTCCCGTCCTCTGCAAGGCGGAACTGAGGACGAACATGCAGCCGACCGTGATGACGGCGGGATTGGAAAAGCCGGCGATGCCCTCATCCACCGTGACGACCCCGGTGATGAGAAGAATGGCGGTGACCATCAGCGCAACGATGTCCACGGGCAGCTTTTCCGTGGCAAAAAGAATCACCGCCCCGAGGAGCGTGATGAGGGTCACCCAAAGATCAAAACTCATGCAGGCGTATGATGATGAGATTACGGGCCTGCGCAGCGCCCCGGATGAAGTGAATACATTTATTATGGGGCAAGGAGAAACGCATCAAATGACGACTAGCAGGATCAGGCTTCAAGCCGCACATCAGGCTCATGCGCGGAAACAAGCAGGTTCTGCGGCCGGGGGCCTCAGTACAGCCATTGTATCGGTTTTCCCGCTGCGGCAGCCGTGTCACCTTTTTTCATGGCAATGTCGGCTCGCCTCGATGCACCGTGAGCTGGTCGAAAGGAATGTTCCAGCCGTTCTGATTGCAGGCGTCCACACACAGACGCTGAATTGCCCGCGAGAGGAAGGAGTACCGCTGCGCCACCTCGCCGGAGAAATCCGCCAGTACCGTGTAGTTCAGCGCGGAACTGCCCGCTTCAGACAGCTCCACGCTCACGTTTTTAAGGTGGTCCGCGCCGATGAGCGTGCGCAGCTCGCGCTCCATGTGCGTCTTGAGTTTCTGCGGCACCTCCGTGGTGCTGATGCTCTGGTGGCGGTAGTCGATGCCGAAGACACTGCGCACGCGGAAGCTCTTCATCAGATTTTCCGGGCACAGTTGCAGAAACATCTGGGTCGGGTAGGTGCGGCGGCTGCCGCCCAGCAGCACCAGTTGCACCCAGTCCGGCGTCTGCGTCACCACCTTGCCGTGCGTGCCATCACTCAGGCATACCCATTCATCTGCCGTGCAGGGAAACCACACCTCGTCCTCATCCGGCCGGGAGATCAGAGCCGTCAGCTCCCGCAGCGGCAGCCGGATGTGCCCGCCGTGCAGTGCCGGATTGCGCAGCTCTGAGAAGATGCCCACGGTCCGCACCTCCCACGGCAGACCATTGTAAATCACCCGCTCCCCCTCACGCACCGAGCCCAGGTTCAGCAGCAGCTTGATCTGCTCATACATCGCCGGCAGCGTCTGCTTTCCTGTCCAGGCGATGCCGATGAGGAACAACACCGCAAGCCCCATCAGCACCCAGTCACCCGCCAGATAAAACACCAGCAGCACCGCAAACACCGCCAGCAGCAGGCTTAGGCCATGGTAGCCCACCACCGCGATGCGCACACCGAACGAGCGGTTTTTGCGCCTCAGGGCGGGCAGCTTGTTCAGCCGCTGCCACAGCAGTCGCATGCCGCCGAAAATCAACAGGCTGATCGCGCAGGCCAGCAGCAGGTTCCGCCCGCGCTGCCGAAAGAAGCCCTGTGCCACATCCTTCAGTGCCCCCATGACTCCACCACGCTTCACCTCCAGCTCCTCCAGTTTAAACTCGGCCACGGCCAGTTCGGTCTCCGCGTCATTCTGCCGCTTCTTCCATTCAACCAGCAGTTCCCCCAGCAGCGGCTTGAGCGTTGGGTCAGCCGACAGCTTCATCTGCTCTTCCAGCTTCTGCTGCGCCGTCTCTGCCAGCTGGTGCCGTTGCCGTAACTCGGCCAGCTTCCGGCGCAGCCCTTCAACCTCTCTTGGCGAAGCCGTGAGCTGTTTCAGTTCCTGAATGATGGGCAGCAGCAGCTCGCGCGTCTCCTGCTGCAAATCCATCTCCAGGCCCGCAGGCGCGGTGAAACTCTGCGGCTCCACCCCCGTGACCACCAATTCCAAATCCTTCAGCAAAGCCTCCCGCTTCGCACCGAGAGATTGCACCTGCTCCTCCGTCCGGGCCTGCTCATCCGCAGCCAGCTTGGTCTTCAGCAGCGCGCGCGCCGCTTTCAACTCCTGATCCACCTGACGAAAGGACTCGGACAGCGCGCTCAGCGCCACCTCGGAGCGTCCGTTGCCAGGGGCCGGCACAGCCTCCGCCTGCGCCACGGCATGAACCGGAGAAAAGCATGTCAGGCAAAGCAAGGCCGCCATCGACCCGCCAGTGATCAATTTTCGAAAAGTCATCCCCATGGTCGCAGTCCAGCTTATCTGAACAGGCACGCAACCACAAATCATAAACCGTCCTTCACGCTCAGGGTTCTGCCGACTATTCATGCCGCAGGAGCGTAAGACAAACTCAGCACTGCCTGTTACTGCATCCAAACCCGCATCCATCGGTGCCTGTCCCATTTAAAGCATGACCGCTTCTCCCATCGAAATCCTGGCCACCTCCCTCTTTGCGCTCGCCGTGCTGCACACCTTTGCGGTCAAGCAGTTCGCTCATTGGGCGAGTCGCTATCCCGATGGCTCCATCAGGGAAAATATCCTGCATTTCCTGGCCGAAACAGAGGTGGTCTTTGGTCTCTGGGGGGCGGCGTTGTTCGCGGGAATCGTCGCCGTGAAACACTCCCTCCATGACGCCGTCGTCTACATCGAAGGGCTGAATTTCACCGAGCCCAAGTTTGTCTTTGTCGTCATGGTCGTCGCGGCGACTCGTCCCGTGGTCAAACTCGCAGAGACCTGCATCTCAGGCCTCGCACGCATGCTGCCTTTTCAAGCCAACGTGGCCTATTACTTTGCCGCCCTGTCCTTCGGCACCCTGCTGGGCTCGCTCATCACCGAACCTGCAGCGATGACCCTGATCGCCATCCTCCTCAAGCGCCGCTACTTCGACTGCGGCATCGGCACGAATCTCGCCTACGCCACGCTCGGTCTGCTCTTTGTAAACATCTCCATCGGCGGCACCCTCACTCACTTTGCCGCACCACCCGTTCTCATGGTGGCCGCCAAGTGGCAGTGGGACTCCTGGTTCATGCTCACCCACTTTGGCTGGCGCGCCGTGGCCAGCTGCATCGTCGCCACCGCTCTCATCACCTTTCTGTTCCGGGCCGAGCTGACGCGCATGAAAGTGGTGGAACAGCCCGCCAGCCCGCTCCCCGCATGGCTCACAATGCTCCATGTCGGCTTCCTCGCCCTCGTCGTGTTGTTCGCCCATCACCCGGATGTGTTCTTCGGCGTTTTCATGATCTTCCTCGGCATGGTCCACGCCACGCATGAATATCAGGACGATCTGCGCCTGCGTGAAGGCCTGCTCGTCGGCTACTTCCTCGCCGGTCTGGTCACTCTCGGCTCCCTGCAATCCTGGTGGCTGCAGCCGCTCATCGCCGGACTCGATGGCTCCAGCATGTTCTTTGGCGCCACCGGCCTCACCGCCCTGACCGACAATGCCGCCCTGACCTATCTCGGCTCCTTGGTCGAAGGCATCTCTCCCAAGCTCCAATACGCCCTCGTCGCCGGGGCCGTCACCGGTGGTGGCCTCACCGTCATCGCCAATGCGCCCAACCCCGCCGGCATCGGCATCCTGCAAGGCTCCAAAGCCTTCAATGACGAAGGCATCAGCCCCCTGCGCCTCTTCCTCGGAGCCTTGCCACCGACCTGCATTGCCATTGTGTTCTTCTGGTTCATCTAACTCCGACAGGCTGCTAGCGCCGGATGTGCAAAAACAGATTCACGCCCTCAGGCTCCCACATCACCTCAATCGAATCCGCCGGGGCTCCAGCCTCCAGCGCAAGCTCGCGCAGGTGGTCCCGCGTGCGGTGCTGCAGCACCCAGTCGCCCAGCAGTTCCATGTAGTCGCGGCTGGGATTGTGGTCGGAGAAATTCCCCACCACGACTTCCCCGCCCCGCTTCGTCACGGCCATCAGCGCCTTGAGCAGATACACAAAGGTGCGATCCGTGAGGTAGTCGAAGAGCCCCGCTGACCACACGAGTTCGTAGCCCTTGGCTGGCAGAAAGCGCAGCACATTGCGATGGTAAAACTCCACCCGCTTGGCGAACGGCTCGCACAACTTCTTCGCCCTCTCAATGGCATGAATCTCCGCGTCCACGCAGTCAAAAAACACTTCACGCTCCGGGTTGTCCAGCACCCACTCCCGCATGTCCCGCGCCGGACCGCTGGCCACGTTCAGCACGTTCAGCGGCGCTTTGGTGCGCCCCACGGAGTGCGAATTCAGCAACTGGTGGAAGTAGGCCTTGCGATTGCGTACCGCATTGGGTGCCGCCTGCGAGTGAAAGTACAAGTCCCAGCGCCGCAGGTGCGGCTACTGGGCGATCTGCAGGGTGTAGATGGCCTCAATGATCTCAAAGTCGCCGCTATACCCGTATTTCTTGCCCAGTGCCCGGGCCTGCATCGTGCCTTCCAGATGCCTGTTTGTAACGTCCTGAGCGTAAGCCAGCACATCATCACGGGCGATCACCTTCGCACGCACTGCATCCCCCAGCAGCCGCAGCGTACGGTTCATCTGCGCATAATCGTTCGGCATCGGACCGCCCTGGGCGATGAGTTCACGCAGCAGATCATCACATTCAATCAAAGGCGCGAAGTCGTTCTTACGAACTGAGTAGCGTTCTTGGAGGACAAGGGGCGGCATGCGCGAGTGGTAGCAGTGTGAGGCCTCGAAAGGCGTAATTGATTGATAATAAGCGTTTATTTATATTTCGGGAAGTAAAAAATTACACCCCCACCCTCAATCCTCTGTTTTGGGTCAATTCACATTCGTCCGTAAAAACCCTCCATCTCGCGGAGATACAATCTTGTCCGCCCATGTCCCCGACCGAAAACGAACGCCACCACCGCTTCCTGCGCAGCTTCACCGCGCATGAGCCCGCCATCCGCGCCCACGTGCGCCGGCTGGTTCCCGCACGCGCAGACGCGGATGACGTGATGCAGGAGATCAGCGTCGTCCTCTGGGAAAAGTTCGACTCCCTGCGCGAGGGCGCAGATTTCAAACCCTGGGCCTTCGGCGTGGCACGCTTCGAGGTCCTCGCCTGGCTGCGGGACCGTGGCCGCGACCGCCTGGTGCTCGATGAAGAAGTCATCACCAAGATCGCCGAAGAAACCACCGCCATCGAACCCCTGCTGGAGCGCCAGCGCGAGGCCCTGGAACTCTGCATGCAAAAGGTGCCCGAAGACCAGCGAGGCCTCCTCATGCAGGCCTACCAGCCCGACTCCAGCATCCAAACTGTGGCGCAAGGCAGCGGTCGCACCGTCCCCGGTTTTTACCAATGGCTGCACCGCATGCGCAAACTGCTGCTCGACTGCATCCGCCGCGCCTTGACCCAGGAGGTGGCATCATGAAAGCCGACCTCGCAGAGCTCATCGCCATCTATCTCAACGGCACCATCTCGCCACCGCAGTTGCAGCAGCTCAATGCCCTGCTGCTCGCCGATGCCGAGGCACGTCGCGAGTTTGCAGAAATCCTCAACGTGGACTCCGCACTCGCAGCGCTCGCCGCAGACTGGACTCCCCCACAGGTGGCAGAAAAGCCCACACGCTGGCTCACTCATTCACCACGCTGGATCGCCGCAGCAGCCTGCATCTCCCTGCTGCTCAGCGCATGGTTTTGGCAGAACACCCATCAGGCCTACGCCACCGTGGGCAAAGCCGCCGGCGTCGTGGAACTCGCAGATGGCGCAAGCCTGCGCGGCGAATCCTATGCCATCAGCGCAGGCAGCATTTCCCTCATCACAGCACGCGGCGCACGCATCGTCATCGAAGCCCCGGCGGAGTTTCGCTTTGAATCCGCACAGCGTCTGCACATGAAGCGTGGCCGCCTTGCCGCCGATGTACCGCCTGCCGCGAAGGGCTTCACCGTCATCACACCCACCGGAGACGCGGTGGACCTCGGCACTCGCTTCGGCGTGGATGTTCCCTCCAGCGGCGCGGCAGAGGTGCATGTCTTTCAGGGCGAAGTCATCACCAAAGCCTCCGGCGCACAGGCCAATCAAAGCCTGCGCGGTGGTGACGCGGTGTCATTTGCCGAAGGAGCCAGCACCGCACGCGAGCTGCGCTCCTCCGCCTTCATCCAGCCCGATGAACTCCCCGGACTCACCGCCGGACTCGCCGCCGGTCAGCGTGCACGCTCCACAGCAGCACTCGCCGCATTGAAACAGGACCCAGCGCTCATCGCGCTACTCGATTTCGAATCAGCCGATGAACTCCCCGGCGTCTATCGCACCGTGCAAGGCCGCTGGCCCGGCTCGCACGCGCCGGAGTTTGTAAATGTGGGCGACCACTTAAAGCTCGATGTCGGCGGTGGTCGCGACTGGCCGCAGCTCACGCTCGCCGCCTGGGTGCGCATTGACCGCCTCGGCGCGCCCTACCAGTCCCTGCTACATACGGATGGCTGGAGCGGCAACAACCCCGGCCAGGTGCACTGGATCATCAATCGCGACACCACCATGCGCCTCGCGCTCATCAGCAACACGCTCGCCCCCGGATCCATCGAGCGCCAGGGCCACCCCGACTCCCGCACCCCTGTGTTGCCTGAGCAGGGCCGCTGGGTGCATCTGGCCACCGTCTATGATTCCGCACGCCGCACCGTGCGCTTTTATCTCAATGGTCAGTTCGACAGTGAAACTCACCTGCAGACAGCGCACCCCGCACGCCTCGGCCCTGCGCAGATCGGCAACTGGAACCAGCAGGACCGCAAGCTCAGCGGTCGTGTCGATGAACTCCTCCTCCTCGGTCGCGCCATGTTGGACGCTGAAATCCAATCCCTCCACGCCGCAGGCAATCCCTACCGTTGATCACACTGCATGAAGTTGGTTGCTCTCATTCTCCTCACCTCCTCCGCACTCGCCGCGCCCGTCGATTTCGTCCGCGAGGTACGCCCCATCCTGCAAAAGCACTGCTACAGCTGCCACGGTGAGAAAAAACAAAAGTCCGGCCTCCGCCTCGACATCAAAGCCGCAGCCTTCCAAGGCGGCGACAAACACTCGCCCGACATCATCTCCGGCAAAGCCAGCGACAGCCCGCTCATCCACTTCATCACCACCGATGACGACGATGAACTCATGCCCCCCAAAGGCAAACTCTCCGCCGCCAACATCGCCACCCTCACCACCTGGATCAATGAAGGTGCCCCATGGCCCGACGGCGTCGACCTCGCCAAACTCGAAGACCGCCGCGATCACTGGTCATTTAAACCTCTCTCAGTTCCAAGTTTAAAGTCTCAAGTTTCAAGTTCTCCCCAAAGCTCCGCCTCCGGCCAACTTGAAACTTTAAACCTTAAACTTGAAACTTCTCAGCTAGATAAATTCATCGACGCCAAGCTCGCCGAACAAAACCTCCACCGCTCCCCTCCCGCAGATCCCATCTCGCTCATCCGCCGCATCACCTTCGACCTCACCGGCCTGCCACCTACACCGGATGAAACGACGGCTTTTGAAAAGGAGTTCATCCAGAATCGAGCATCCAGCATCCAGCATCTAGTGGACCGCCTTCTAAAAAGCGAACGCTACGGCGAACGCTGGGCCCAGCACTGGCTCGATGTCGTACGCTACGCCGACACACACGGTTTTGAGGTCAACACCGAGCGCCCCAACGCCTGGCCCTACCGCGACTACGTCATCCGCGCCTTCAACAACGACACGCCCTACGATCGCTTCATCAAAGAGCAGATCGTCGGAGATGCCATGGGCCAGGACGCCGCCACCGGCTTCCTCGTCACCGCCTCCGTCTTATTGCCCGGCCAGATCGGCAAAGACGATGCCTCCAAGCGCCTCGCCCGGCAGGATTCCATCGATGAGATGGTCATGAACATCGGCCAGACCTTCCTCGGCCTCAGCATCGGCTGCGCCCGCTGTCACGATCACAAGTTCGATCCCATCACCGCCAAAGATTACTACGCCATGCAGGCCTTCGTCGCCGGTGTCGAGTATGCTGACCGCGATCTGCACACACCCGCAGCCGAAGCCGCACGCGCGGAGGAAAAGCAGCTCAAAGCCCGCCTCGCGCAGATCGACAAAGAACTCTCAACCTTCGTCCCCCTGGCCAAATCCGGCGCTGAACGCCCCATGATCAACGCCCGCGAAAACTCGGACCGCTTTCCACCCGTGAAGACGCAGCGCCTGCGCTTCACCATCAAGGCCACGACCAACCTCGAGCCCTGCATTGATGAACTCGAAGTCTTCAACACACGTGGCGAAAACGTCGCCCTCACCACCACCGGCACCAAGCGCAAATCCTCCGGCGACATCGGCGTCGCCGAGCGCCACGAACTCCGCTTCCTTACCGACGGTCGCTACGGCAACTCCCGCAGCTGGCTCTCCAACAAGCTCGGCCAAGGCTGGGTAGAACTCGATTTCCCACAAGAACAACAAATCGAGCGCGTCGTCTGGAGCCGCGACCGCGACGGCAAATTCACCGACCGCCTCGCCACCGATTATCAAATCGAAATCGGCGACGCCGCAGGCCAATGGCACACCGTCGCCGATGCCAGCGACAGGCAGAAGTTTGACCCCAAAAACAAGAAACTCGCCAAGCCCACGCTCAAAGGCCTCACCCCCGCCGAAAACAAACACGCCCGTCCGCTCTTCGAGGAAAAGTCCCGCACCGAGAAACAAATCGCCCAGGCAGTCAATCTGCAGAAAGCCTTCGCCGGAACCTTCCGCACCCCCGATGACATCCACCTCCTCAGTCGCGGCGATCCCGAACAGCCCAAGGAACCCGTCACCCCCGCCGTCCTCAGTTCGCTCGGCAATGTCACCCTGCCCAAGGAATCTGCCGAGCAGGACCGCCGCCGCGTCCTTGCCGACTGGATCGCCACCGCCCAAAATCCACTCACCGCCCGCGTCATGGTCAATCGCATCTGGCAGGGCCACTTCGGCACCGGCCTCGTCCAGACCCCGAGCGACTTCGGCCGCATGGGCACAAACCCCACCCACCCCGAACTCCTCGACTGGCTCGCCGCCGAATTCATCCGCAGCGGTTGGAGTGTGAAACACATGCATCGGTTGATCATGCTTTCAGAAACCTACGGGCAATCGTCGCAGACTGAAGAAGACAATCAGACAATGAGACAATCAGAGACGGAGAAAAGCGGCCCCTCTGAAGTCTCCCCATCTCCCCATCTGATTGTCTCATTGTCTCCCAATGCGGCAGCAACCATCGACGCCGACGTCCACTACCTCTGGCGCTTCCCCTCCCGCCGCATCGAAGCCGAATCCATCCGCGACTCCATCCTCGCCGTCAGCGGTCGACTCAATCTCAAGATGTACGGCCGCGGCTACAATCTCTTCGATCAACGCGGCGGCCTCAGCGGCTTCGATCCCATCGAGACCTTCAACTCCGAGAACCAGCGCCGCATGATCTACGCCCACAAAGTACGTCGCGAGCCCGAAACCGTCTTCGGAGCCTTCGACTGCCCCGACGCCGGTCAGAGCACCGCCCGCCGCATCGAAAGCACCACCCCCATCCAGGCCCTCAACCTCTTCAACAGCCTCTTCACCCTCGAACAATCCGAAGCCTTCGCCACCCGTGTGCAGCAGGAAGCCGGCACCGACCCCGCCAAACAAATCACCCTCGCCTACCAGCTCTCCTTTAGCCGCCCACCCACCGCCGCAGAACTCACCGACATTACCCCCCTCGTTCAGAACCACGGCCTCTCCGCCCTCTGCCGTGCGCTGTTCAACAGCAACGAATTCCTCTTTGTGCCATGAGTCCTCCCTCCGAACACCTCTCCCCCGCAGGCCATGCGCTGCTCGACCGCCGCCGCTTTCTCGGCAGCAGCGCCACGGCCCTCGGCTCCGTTGCATTGACCAATCTTCTCGGCCTCGATGGCCTGCTCGCTGCGGAAAGACCCATCATCGACCCCGCGCGCCCCTACGCACCACGCCAGCCACACTTCCCGGCCAAGGCAAAAAACGTGGTCGTCATCTTTTGCGCCGGAGCCGTCAGCCAGCTTGAAACCTGGGACTACAAACCCGAGCTCATCAAGTGGGACGACAAGCCCCTGCCCGGTGGCCCCACCGTCACCTTCCAAGGACCCGCAGGCAATCTCGCACGCCCGCAGTACGCCTTCCGCCAGCGCGGCCAGACTGGCAAGTGGGTGAGCGACATGATCCCCCATCTCGCGGAGCTCACCGATGACTTCGCCTTCGTTCACTCCCTCACCAGCAAGTCGAACACCCATGGACCCGCCGAGAATTTTCTCTCCACCGGTTTCAATCTCGACGGCTTCCCCTCCCTCGGCGCATGGACCACCTACGCACTCGGCAGCGAGAACCAGGATCTACCCTCCTACGTCGCCATTCCCGATCCCCGCGGCGTGCCGCAAAACGGTGCCAACAACTGGGGCCCCGGCTTCCTCCCCGCCGCGTTTCAAGGCACCACGATGAGCTCCAAAGCCCCCGTGCGGCATCTCGCCGCCCCAGGTGTCTCACCTGCCACCGACCAAGCCGCACGTACCCTGCTCCAGCGCATGAACGCCCGCCATCTGGAAACCCATCCCGGCGATGGCAAACTCGCCGCACGCATCGCCAGTTACGAACTCGCCGCACGCATGCAGCTCAGCGTGCCCGAGATCAGCGATCTCAGCACCGAGCCCGCGCACATCCTCAAACTCTACGGCGCCGATGACACCCAAAACCCCGACAAAGCCGCCTTCGCCAAGAACTGCATCCTCGCACGCCGCCTCATTGAAAAAGGCGTGCGCTTCGTGCAACTCTTCAACGGTGCCTATGCCAGCGGCGGCAAGCTCAACTGGGACGGACACAACGCCCTCAAAGACCAGTACGACGTCCACGCCCCCATCCTCGATCAACCCGCCGCCGCGCTCATTCGCGATCTCAAATCACGCGGCCTCCTCGAAGACACCCTCGTCGTCTGGTGCACCGAATTCGGCCGCATGCCCTTCTTCCAAAAAGGCGCCAAAGGCCGCGATCACAATCCCGACGGCTTCACCTGCTGGATGACCGGCGCAGGCGTAAAACCCGGCGTGAGCTGTGGCGAGACCGATGAACTCGGCCAGAAAGCCGTGCAGGACATCCACCCCCTCTACGACTTCAACGCCACCATCCTCCACCTCCTCGGCCTCGATCACGAACGCCTCACCTTCGAGCACAACGGCGTCCAGCGCCGCCTAACCAACGTGGAAGGCCACGTGATCAAGCAGATGCTCGCATAAAGCCCCGCCTCTTTCTCCTGCTCATACTCCTCCTCCTAGACATCTGGTGCAGGTGATCACGGAATTGAGCTTCGAAAACAGAAAGTGCTCCAGGAGCGCGGAATTTATTCCGCAGCACTCCGCATGCACCCTTCGCTCCGCATTCCTCCCCTTGGCATCGCAACAGCCACGGGCCGTGCTCGCGATGCATGCCCGTAACCGTGCCCCCTTCATGCCAGCATAAATCCCTCTATCTCCGCCCGCGTCGGAATCGCAGGCTGCGCTCCCGCTTTCAGCGTCGCCAGCGCACCAGCGGCATTCGCAAAACAAATCGCATCCTCCCTGCCCTCGCTGCTCGCCACGGCAAACGCCCCCGCAAACGTGTCACCCGCTCCCACCGTATCCACCGGCGTCACCTTCGGCGGCGCGATCTCCACCACCCCATCCTCCGTGATGCTCAGCGTACTCTCCGCACCACGCGTGATGATCAAATGCCTGCACATCGCCTCGCTCAAATTTCGATTCGGCGTGATCTGCGCGGCCTCCCCCTCGTTCACAATCAACACATCCACCGCAAACCGCGCCGCCAGATACGCCGCGCTCAACGGCGACGGATTCAAGATCACCCGCACCCCCGCCTCTCGCGCGATTTCCGCAGCGCGCTGCACCACATCAAGCGGACACTCAAGCTGCAGCAACAGCGCATCCGCCCCACGGATCAAACCGGCATGCTTCTCCACATCCACCGGTGTGATCGCATGATTCGCCCCCGCATTCACGATGATGGAATTCTCTCCCTGATCATCTACCGCGATGAAGGCCGATCCCGTGGGCATCGCCGAACGCAAAACACCCGTCGCATCAATACCCTCACTCTCCAACGCCTCGACGTAGCGCGCCCCAAAGTCATCCTGCCCCACGCAGCCAATCATGCACACCGCACCACCCGCACGCGCTGCAGCCACTGCCTGATTCGCCCCCTTTCCGCCAAAGCACGTCAGCATGCTGCTCGCCGCGAGCGTCTCTCCCGGCGCGGGAATGTGCGGCACACGCAGCGTGTGATCCACGTTCAGCGAACCGACGACAACGATTCTGGGCCGTTGCGCTGCCATCACTTCTTCGCCGGTGGAGGTTCCACGCTCAGTTGCACAATCGCCTCGCGCACACGCGCCGTCTGCTCGGGGCTCATCACGAGAAAGCGATGCCGCCCCTTGCCATCCTTGCTCTTGCGGAACAGCGTGGCCGAATCCTTTTCGACCGTCACATTCCCGGGCGGTGACAGATCAAAGTAGCCGCGCTCCGGCTGCACCGCATACAGCACCGCCGTCGGGTCCCAAGTCGGGCGGTCATGCGGCGGCGGATTGTAAAGATAGTACGCCTCCTTCAGCGGATGATGCGGGAGGTAATCAAGATCCTGTTCGATCACCACATGCGGAAACGCTGCCGCCACACCGATCTCATACCCGCTCCACACCACCGGCGTGGGCCACTCTTTGGCCAGCTTCTGCGCCGCCGGCACATCCAGCTTCACATTGTACTCCAGATGCCGTGTATCCCACTGCACCGTTTGAAACGCACCCGCCATGATGCTCAAAAATTTCACCTTCTTCGCGATCAATTCCTTCCCACCCGGCGAGTCCAGCAAGCGCGACAGATTCGTAAAAAAGCCCACCTGTGCAATGACCACGCTGCCATCCGGTTGCGCAGCGAGCACCTTCTTGATCAACTCCACGGCCTCAGGCGCATCCGCACCGCTTTTCAAATCATGCGGGTATCGCAGACTGCCATCCGCGTTCTTTTCATCCGCCAGCAGATTGAACTTCCCCGCCTCCTTCGCCGCGCCATCACGCACCACGCCAATGGGCGTATCCGGATACCCGTACAACGTGTTCACCGCATCCACAAAAGCCGCCGCCTGCGAATGATCCTTCGTGATCGTCACCGCCAGCAGTTCACACGCGCCGCGCTTTTGCAGATTGTGAATCATCGCCAGCGCCATCAGGTCATCGACATCATTGCCCATGTCGGTGTCAAAGATGAGTTTGACCGGCGCCGCCGGGGACAATCCGCAGAGCGCACAAAGGAGGAGGGTGATAAGCTTTTTCATTTCTTGGGTGGTTGCACAGTGGTTTGAACGATGGCCTCCAGCACACGTGCCTGCTGCACGGAGGTCAGGGTGAGAAATCGATCGCGCTTGCCGCCTTTGCCATCTTTGCCCGGCGGCATAAAGCGCGTGAAGCCATCCGCGCCCACACGCACGCGCCCTTGGGCAGAGAGGCCAAAAAATCCGCGCTCAGGAAAAATCGCCTGCAGCACGCTGCTCTCATCCCAGCATGGCCGGTCATGCGCAGGTCCGCTGTGCAGCAAATAAGCCTCCTTCACGATGTGATGCGGCAAATACCCAAAGTCCTGAGCAATGCTCTCACGCGGAAACGGCAGCGCCTCGCCGATCTCATACCCGCTCCAATACACCGGCACCTCCTCCGGCCATTCATTCGCCACCGTCTGCATAAACCCGATGCCATTGATGACATTCGCCTCCAGGTGGTAGTTCGTATGGTTGCAGAAGGCGTACGCTCCCGCCATGATAGAGAGCATCTTCACCTTCTGCCGGATCAAAGCCGGACCATCCAACGGCGAATGCTTATCAGCCTTCGATTTCAGCAAGTTCGCCATGTTCGAGGCAATGCCCACACTGATGATCGAAACACTCCCATCCGGCTGCTTCGCCAGCAGCTCACGCAGCAGGTCCACCGCCTCACGCGCATCATCGTTGCTCTTCAAATCATGCGGATAGTCCGGTGAATCCGCCAGCTTCAGATAACTGCTCGCACGCTTCTGCGCCGTCGCTTCACGAGTCACCCCAATCGGCAGGTCAGGCCTTCCGTAAAACGTGTTCTGCGCATCCACAAAACTCGCCGTCAGCGGATTGTCCTTCGAGATCGTCACCCCGAGAAACTCGCACGCACCACGATCTGCCAGCGTGTGGCACATCGTCAGCGCCAGCACGTCATCCACATCTCCGGTGATGTCCGTGTCAAAGATGATGCGCGGCTTTTCAGCGAAAGCCGATGCACCCAGAAGCAGTAAAAAAACGAGTGGTTTCATGCAGATTATTTTCTCCTCCAGGTGTCCGCCAGCACAGCAGCAACAATGACCAGTCCCGTGACAACACGCTTCACCGGCTCCGTGGCACCCACCTGAATGAGCCCAGCCTCCAGCGTCGCAATGATGAGCACGCCCATAAAGCTTTTCACCACCGACCCCCGCCCGCCCATCAAACTCGTGCCGCCCACCACCACCGCAGCAATAGCCCCCAGCTCAAAACCCGTGCCCGCATTCGGATCCGCCGAGCCAAGCCGCGAACAATTAAAAACCGCCGCCAGTCCCGTCAGCGCCCCCAGCAGGGCATGCGCAAAAATACGCGGACGATCCACCGACAGCCCCGAAACCAGCGCGGCCTCACGATTCGCCCCGATGGCGATCAAATGCCTCCCAATGGCCATCTGCGACAGCATCACCTGCCCCGCCGCGACCACCAGCAAACTGATCACAAATGCAGGAGAAATCACCATCCCTCCAAACGGCGCACCCAGCTCCTCAATATCCGCGCCGATGTACTTCGTCTGCGAATCCGTCGTCAGAAACGCCAGCCCACGCGCAATCTCCAGCATGCCAAGTGAAACAATGAACGAAGGCAGCCGCAGTTTTACACTGACCGCCCCCGTCGTGCTGCCGATCACAGCTCCGACACCCACGCTTGCAAGCACCGCCATCGCCAGCCCCCAGTGCAAATCCGCCATCAGCACCCCCACCACTGCGCCGCAAAATCCCAGCAGCGAACCCACCGAAAGATCAATCCCACCCGTCACCATCACCAACGTCATCCCCGTGGCCACCAGCGCCAGCGCCGGAATGCGGTTCGCCACCGTCCCCAGCGTGCCCATGCTGAAAAAGCTCTCCTGCATCAGCCCAAAAAGCACAATCATCGCCACAAGCACGGCGATGAGGATGAAGAAGTCGGACCAGCGGCGCATGATGAAAACAAGAGGTCACTTCACCACCACATCCACCGGCGTCTGCTGATCCGCAGGCGTCGTCTTGTCCTTCAAAACCTTCAGCGCGGCTTCAATGCCAAACACTGCAAGCTGATCCCCATGCTGGTCACACGTCGCCAGCACACGGCCATCGGCCAGCAGCGGCTTGAGCGCCGCGATGTTATCAAAACCAATGATCTGCACCTGACCGGTCTTCCCCGCAGCCTGCACCGCAGCAGCGGCCCCCAGCGCCATGTTATCATTGGCACACAGCAGCGCCTTCACATTCGGATTCGCCGCCAGCATGCCCGCCGCCACGCCATTCGCCTTCTCCATCTCCCACTGCCCGCTCTGTGACGCCACGATCTTCATTCCCGCCGCGTTCATCGCATCTTCAAAGCCCGCCTTGCGCTGCTGCCCGTTGAAGGCCGTGGTCACACCTTCGATGATCGCCACCTCATCACCCGCCTTGAGTTTTTTCGCCAGCACCTCCCCCACCGCCTTCGCCCCCGCACGGTTGTCTGGCCCCACAAACGGAGTGCTCAGCCCCGCCTGCTTCAGCGTGTCTGCATCCAGCTTGTTGTCGATGTTGATCACCAGCACCCCCGCCTCCTTCGCTCGCTTCAGCACCGTGACCAGCGCCTTCGAATCCGCCGGAGCAATCACAATAGCCTGCACCCCCTGCGACACCATCTGGTCCACCAGCCCCACCTGCTCGGCCAGATCCGTCTCATTCTTGATGCCGTTCACCATCAACTCGTAGTCACCCGCATGCGCCGCCTGATGTTTCTTCGCCCCTTCCGCCATCGTTTGGAAAAACTCATTCGCCAGCGACTTCATCACCAGCGCCACGCGTGGCTTGCCGGAATGGGAGGACGCTGGCCCGTCCGCAGGCTTGCAGGAAATCAACGCCAGAGCGGCAAACAATAGAGGAATATGACATTTCATGGCTGGAAATTGTAACTTTGCGCAAACGATTGTGCAGAAGGAAACCTTTCGGTCAATCTTTCTTCCTGGGGCCGATGGATGCACGCTCAATCAGCCGCACCGGCAGCTTCGTCAGCGCCTTCCGCGAAGCCTTGGCCCCCGGCTTGATCTGCGCGCACAACCTGTCCACCGCCACTGTCCCCATGTCCTCCACCGGCTGCGCAAGTGTCGTGAGCGGCGGTGAAAGCAGCGATGCCCAGGGCTGCTCATCAAACGCAATGAGGGAGAGATCATCCGGGATCACAAGCCCTCTCTCACGCACGGCCTCCAGCGCTCCCAGCGCAAGCTGATTGCTCAGCGCAAGAATCGCCGTGGGCCGCGACCGCGTCTCTAGCAGCTTCAGCGTATGCTCACGTGCGATGGCTATCGAATGCTCGCCGCCAGCCAGAAACTTTTTCTCAAATCGCAGACCCGCTTCGCTCAATCCAGCGCGATAGCCTCGCACCCGTTCAGCAATAACCGAGCTGTCCTCCCTGCCCTGTAGGCAGGCGATTCGTTTGTGCCCCAGCTTCACCAGCCGCCTCACAGCCTCACGCGCTCCGGCAAAGTTGTCCGCCACCACAGCAGCAGTTTTCAGCGCGGCGAACACACGATCCACCTGCGTCAGCGGCAGCCGCGAATCGATGAGCGGCCTCAGATGCGCGGAGTCTCCCCCCACAGGCGCTAGAATGAGCCCATCAATGCGCCTATCCAGCAGCATGCGGATGCATTCAGCCTCCACTTCGGAGGATTCCTGCGAATCGGCCAGCAGCACCGTGTATCCCAGCGCACGTGCACGCCGCTCCACCGCACGCGCCAGCGCCGCAAAGAACGGATTGGAAATATCCGGGATCACCAGCCCCAGCGTGCGCGTGCTTTGCAGCCGCAGACTGCGCGCCAGTTCATCCGGTCGCACCCCCATCGTCGCGGCTTCATCAAGAATGTGCTTCTGCGTCTCCTTCGCGATCCGAAACTCATCCCCCCGTCCCGCCATCACACGCGAGACCGTGCTGGCCGAAATGCCAAGATGCTGGGCGAGAGATTTGAGATTCATGCAAAGCGGACGCGCGGTCCTTTGGTCACAAACTGGCGATAAACAAGGATGACCGCAACGTCCCCTTCTCCATGTTCCATTCAAACCATATCCTGAACACCCTTGCGCTGCTCTAGTTGAGCGCCCGCAGAATACAGAAGCATCAATCCAACTCTGGTTTCCGTGTATTCAGTGTATTCCGTGGTTGATCAATTCTGATCCGGCCTTCCTCAAATATTTTTTGGCACTGCACCCCTCCCCACCGGGAATACACTGTGGCCATGCCAGACTCGCCCACATCCACCGAACACCTCGTCCTGTCGCTCACCCAGCATCAGGAACCGTTGTTCCGTTACATCTTCAGCCTCGTACCGCGCGAGGCAGATGCACGCGACATCTTGCAGGAAACGAGTCTCGCCCTCTATCGCAAATTCGCCGAGTATGACTCCACCCGCCCCTTCCTCCCCTGGGCCTACCGCTTCGCGTACCTTCAGGTACAAAAGCACCGCGAAAAATCCGCACGCTCACCACTGCTCTTCAGCGAAGACGTCATGGACCTCCTCGCCAGCGAGCGCACCCACATCGAGCCCCGCCTCGACGAACGCCTGCGCCTGCTCGACACCTGCCTGCAAAAACTCACCGCGCAGGATCAGGAACTCGTCACCAGCCGCTACGCCATGCGTCAGAGCGCCGAGGAAATGATGACCCGCTTCGCCCTCACGCGCCGCACGCTCTTCCGCAATCTGGAACTCCTGCGCCAGCGCCTGCATGAATGCGTCACGCACCAGCTTCAATCGGAGGGCCTCGCATGAATCTCGACTCCCTCATCCACGCCGAGATCGACGGCGAAATCACACCCGAGCAGCACGCTGAACTCGAAAACCTTCTGCGCTCCGACTGGCAGGCACGCCAGCGCTATCTGGAGCTTGTCGATCAACACGCCCGCCTGCTGCAGCAGCCGACAGTAAACACCGGCCGCCTGCAAAAAGCCACGCCCAAGCGCCCCACCCGCCGCTGGCTGCCAGCCCTCACCGCAGCCGCCGCAGTCATCGCCTGCGCCTTCATCTTCTGGCCCCAACACTCCAGCGAAACCGAAGCCACATCCAACGGCGTCGCCATGCTCAGCCAGACCATGGATGCCAAGTTCACCCGAGGCTCCTTCCGCAGTGGCGACACACTCAAGCCCGGCACGATCCAGCTCACTCAGGGCCTCGCGCAGATCGAATTCTTCAGCGGAGCCACAGCCCTGATCGAAGGCAGCGCTGAAATCGAAATCCTCTCCGCCTGGGAAGCCCGCTGCCTCAGCGGTCGCGTCCGCGTCCATGTGCCCCCTGCCGCCAAAGGCTTCCTCATGCACGCCCCCGGCATGAAGCTGGAAGACCTCGGCACCGAGTTCGCTCTTAACGTGAAGGACAACACCAGCGCCGTGCACGTCTTCGAGGGTGAAGTCATCGCGCACACCGCCGCACAAACACCCGCCAGTTTGAAACAAGGCATGTCCTTGTCCTCCGCCAACACCATCCCTGCCTCACCGCAGGATTTCCTCTCTATCAGCGAACTGCAAGGTCTCGTGAAACAACGCGACACCCAACGCTTCGCCGACTGGCAGCAATGGTCGCTCACCACCTGCAAAGATCCGCGCCTCATCGCCTACTACACCTTCAAACATCTGGGAGATGACCGCTGGGACCGCCTCGTGAAAAACTTCACCGAACCACGCCATCCTCTGCGCGCCGGTGGCGCTGTCGGTGCCGCTTGGACCCAAGGCCGCTGGCCCGAAAAAAACGCACTGGAGTTCAAGCGCCCCGGCGACCGCGTCCGCCTCAATCTCGACGGCACCTACCAAGCCCTCACCTTCGCCTGCTGGGTCAAGGTCGATTCAATCGACAAGAAATACAACTCCCTGCTGCTCACCGACGGCTACGACAACGGCGAGCCCCACTGGCAAATCTATGAAGACGGCAGCCTCATGTTCTCCGTCATGTATCGTCCGGCGGAGGCCGCAAAAAACGCGAAATACAATCAGATGTACTACAGCAAGCCCGTCTTCACCGCCGACAGCCTCGGCCGCTGGCACCACCTCGCCGTGACCTATGACAATACCACTGGCGAGGTCATCCAGTACTTCGATGGTCAGCCCGTGGGCCGCGAAATCTCCCCGCTGCACCAGCCCGGACGCCCCATCGTTTTCGGCCCCTGCGAAATCGGCAACTGGGGCCTGCCTACCCAAGGCCACCGGTTCCCCATCCGTAATCTTAACGGCGCCATCGATGAGTTTGCAATTTACAGCGCTGCTCTGAATCCTGCTGACATCCTGTCCATCTTCCAACACGGAAAACCTGAATGAGAATCATCCTGTCACTCCTTCTCACCACCTCGTTGCTCGCCCAGCAGCCGAAGCCGGCCACCACCCGGCTCGCTCCCGAACTCATCGCATCACTCGAAGCCCACCCTGGCCTCATCTATGCCCGCTACGGCCAGCGCGATATGCAGCTCGACCTCTTCCGCCCCAAAGGAGCCACACAGCCCCTGCCAGCCATCATCTGCATTCACGGCGGTGGCTGGTTCAAAGGCGACCGCAGCTCCATGACGAATCTCGCTCAGGCGCTCGCTGCGAAAGGCTACGTGACCGCCACCATCAGCTACCGCCTCAGCGGCGAGGCCAAATTCCCGGCAGCAATTCAAGACTGCAAAGCTGCCGTGCGCTTCCTTCGCGCGAACGCAGCAAAGTTTGGCATTCAGGCCGACGCCATCGGCGTCACCGGCCTCTCCGCTGGCGGTCACCTCGCCGCGCTGCTCGCGACGGGCGGCGGGGTCAAAGAACTCGAAGGCGACGGCGGCCACGCGGATCAATCCAGCACCGTTCAAGCCTGTGTAGCCATGGGAGCCCAGAGCGATCTCGAAAGCCCCCGCATTGGCGAACTCAGCGGCAAACCGGACGATCCCTTCTACCGCACCTTCCTCGGCGATTCCCAGGCCAAGCTGCCGCAAATCTACGCCCTCGCCTCCCCCCGCAATCATCTGGACAAAGCCGACCCGCCGCTGCTCTTCATGGCCGGCGAACTCGATGATCCCAGCACACACGCCGACGAGACGCGCCCTGATTTGGAGAAACTCGGCATCCCCACCGGCATCACCCTCATCCCCCAGGCCCCGCATGCCTTTCTGGGCAAGCAAGCGTCCTTCGACATCTGCGTGGCAGCTTGTGCGGCATTCTTCGAGAAGCATTTGAAAAAGCAATAGAGCATTTAAATTACCTTATAGCCTGTCCGGCTCATAGTATCGCGCGGACACAAAGCGAATCCCCTCTCCCCACCGATGATATGGCCACGTTACAAGACGCGCTTTGGGGAGAGGTAAGGGTGAGGGGCCATCCCATGCTGGCGAAGGGGTTCTGTCGTCCCCTCCCCCAGCCCTTTGACTCACTGCGTTCGCCCTATAGGGCTGCCTGCGGCAGTCTTTCTCAGCTTCGCTGCGCTTCCCCGAAGAAAAAGATTCGTTGTCGTCGTGTGTCAGGGGCGGGGAGAGGGAGAACCGATTTGGTTGCCCTCGATTTATAGGACACACTAATTTTAAAATGCTCTAGCCATCCCTTCAGCGAAGCAGGAGGACTACTTCGCTGGCGCAACCAGATGCGTTTTCAGAAAGGTCGCGATCTCCTCCACCATCGGCATCATCCATGGATTTTGCCCCCAGCAGCCGTGCTTGCCGCCTTGCACGACCACCAGTCGGTTGGGAATTTGGAACGAGTCGAGTTTCTTCCGCATCTCGACATAGCGCACGCCCGGCGTGTCAAATTCTCCTTCGATGAACAGCATCGGCGGCGTCTTTGCCGAGACATGCGTGATGGGCGATGCCGCCACATACACGTCCTTTTTCTCGGCATACGTGCCGCCGAAGAAAACGAGCTGGCTCTCAATCGGCTTCGGCGTCTCCTGCGCACGCCTGGCCTGATCGACTCCCGCACCCATCAACACCGCTGCCTGCAAAGCGCTGTTTTGTTCCGCATTCCCGCCCGTGCCCTCAAACTTGGCCGGCTCCGCCGTCGTCGCGACCATGCCCACGAGATGTCCCCCCGCCGAACCACCCACCGCACCAATGCGTGCAGGATCAATCTTGTAGGCGGCGGCATTCGCTCGTATCCAGCGCACCGCTGCCTTGCAGTCCTCCACCGCACCCGGAAACGGCGACTCGGTGGCCAGGCGATACTCCACCGTGGCGGCCACAAAACCCCGCGCCGCCAACTGCGCAGCGATCGGGCGGAAGGCTTCCTTCGTCCCGCCAGTCCAGCCGCCGCCATGCACCACCATCACCGCCGCATGCGGTCCTTCGCCGGACGGCACATAGAGATCGAGCTTGAGTTCGCGGCCACCGCCGGTTCCAAAGACAATGTTTTCGTGAGATGTCACACCGTCAGGGACTTTCGTGTTCGCCTTGGATCGCGGTGCGTCCTTCGGAATCTCGATGAAGCGCTGCACCGAGACGCCGGGCGCCGCCTTGAACTCTCCAAAAAGCGACCCGCAAACCGGAAGCAAAGTCATGCCGAGGCAAATCCAAAAAGGTGATCTGTTCATGGCCTGATCGTAGCCAGCAGAGTCTCGGAGAACAAGTGCCGCCTCGGCTCAAATCATTCATGGTCTTTTTTGGCACTCTCCCGGCCTTTGTCGGGATAGATATGAACGCCCGTCTGCTTCGTTTCCTATGTATCCCATGATCCGAAACGCCATCCTCATCGCCCTGCTCGCTGCTCCCTCGCTCCACGCCGAGGATGCCACCGCGCTCTTCGTGCGCCGTGTCTGGCCGCTCTTCCAGGAGAAGTGCCTCGCCTGCCACGGCAACGACGAACAGAAAATCAAAGGCAGCTTCGACATGCGCACTCAGGAGAGCACCTTCAAAGGCGGCGAAAGCGCGCAGCCATCCATCGTTCCCGGCAAGCCCGAGCAAAGCCCCCTCTACCTCGCCTCCACACGCCAGCACGAACCCGACTGGGAACCCATGCCGCCCAAGGAAGCCGACAAACTCTACGCGGAACAGTTGAACTGGATCAAAGTTTGGATCACCGGCGGCGCCCCATGGCCAGATGAAACAAAACGCAGCGCCATAGCGAAAGCCAACGCCGAAAAATGGAGCGCCGAAAATGGCGTCACCATAAAAACCACCGGAGCCCTCTCCCCCGAATGGGCCAATCGCCGCTATAAACCCGAAGGTCTCTGGGCCTATCAGCCGGTGAAGAAGCCCGCAACAAAAAGCCCCAACCCCATCGACGAACTCATCGCCATGCACATGCCCGACAGCATGCACCCCGCGCCCGCTGCCGATGCCCGCACCTTCATCCGCCGCGCCACCTTCGACCTCACCGGCCTCCCACCCACACCCGAAGAAACAGCAGCCTTCGAAAAAGAATTCATCCAGGATCAAGCATCCAGCATCCAGCAGCTGGTCAACCGCCTCCTCACCTCCCCTCACTACGGCGAGCGCATGGCCCGCCACTGGCTTGATGTCACGCGCTACGCCGACAGCAGCGGTTTCGCCAACGACTATGAGCGCGGCAACGCCTGGCGCTACCGCGACTACGTCGTGCGCAGCTTCAATGCCGACAAACCCTATGACCAGTTCATCAAGGAACAGATCGCCGGAGATGAGATGCTGAAAAGTGATGCGGGCACTCCTGCCCGCACCTCGCCGAACTCCGAACTCCTCATCGCCACCGGCTTCCTCCGCATGGGCCCCTGGGAGCTGACGGGCATGGAAGTCGCCAAAGTCGCACGCCAGCGCTTCCTCGATGACGTGACCAACAGCGTCGGCGAAACCTTCCTCGCCCACTCGCTGCAATGCGCACGCTGCCACGATCACAAGTTCGACCCCGTGCCCACGCATGATTACTACTCCATGCAGGCATGCTTCAGCACTACCCAGCTTGCAGAGCGCCCCGCCCCGTTTTTACCTTCGGAAAACACCGCCGGTTTCGATGAAAGCAAATATCTGGAAACACGCCGCATCGAGCACATGACCATGCTCGCTCGCTTGGATGACAAGCTGCTCGCCAACGCGGAGAAATGGTACGCCGAAAAGAAACTGGACCCAAGTGCATGGAACAAAGCCGTGGTATCCGCGCGCGCCTTCATCGCAAACGGCGGCAAAATGAAAAAGGGCCGCAGTTTCACCGGCGTCTTTGAAACCGCCAGATCCGCCATCCAGAAACAAAAGCTGCCGGAAGACCAGTACCCGCCAAAGCTCGTCGGCTTCGAGCCCGAGGACTACGGCAACGAACGCGTGGCACGCAAAGGACTTGAACGCCTGAAGTGGGAGCTGGAACGCTATGAACCCTTTGCCTTCAGCGTCTATGATGGCCGCACACCACAAGTCACCAGCGTATACCAGCCCGTCCGCATGCCGCAGGACCGCATGACAGCTGGCGAACTCGAGCAAACCTCGATCCTCGGCGGTGGCGACCCCTTTTCACCCACTCAAGCCGTGAAACCCGGCACCCTGTCCGTGCTCGGCAGCATCGAGTTCCCCGACGCCATCGAAGGCCGCCGCACCGCCCTAGCCAACTGGATTGCCAGCAAGGACAACCCGCTCACCACCCGCGCCATCGTCAATCGCCTCTGGCTCTGGCACTTCGGTCAGGCCATCGCCGGCAATCCCAACAACTTCGGCAGCACCGGCAAAAAGCCCACGCATCCCGAACTGCTCGACTGGCTCGCGGCCACGCTGGTGGAGAAAAACTGGTCCATCAAAGAGATGCATCGCCTCATCATGACCAGTGCCGCCTATTGTCGCAGTTCCGAAATCAAAACAGAAGCGAGCCACGAGGAAGCCGAAAAGTCCTACGCCGCCTTTAAGCCACGCCGTCTGATGGCCGAAGAAATGCGCGATGCCATGCTCAGCATCACTGGCGAGTTGAATCCCACGCTCGGCGGCATTCCGAACCGGCCTGAGATCAACATCGAAGTGGCCATGCAGCCACGCCAGGTCATGGGCACCTTCGCCTCCGCCTGGGTGCCCAATGCGAAGCCCGGGCAACGTCATCGCCGCAGCTTGTACGCCTTGAAGATTCGCGGCGTGCGCGATCCCTTCATGGAAGTCTTCAATGAACCCGGCCCCGACTTCTCCTGCGAAGCCCGCGAGGTCTCCACCGTCACACCCCAGGTCTTCAGCCTCTTCAACGGCCAGCTCAGCTACGATCGCGCACTCGCGCTGGCAAACCGCGTCATCAAGGAAAAGCCATCAGACGCCATTACCCGCCTCTTCCAGCTCACCTATGGCCGCCTGCCATCCGCCGCTGAAAAAACCACCTGCACCACGCACTGGCAGGCCATGGTATCCAAGCAGACCGCCATCGCCTTCAAACAACCGCAGCCACCTCTTAGCGTGAAACGTGACGCCGTGGAGGAAAACACCGGCGAGAAATTCAGCTTCCACGAAAAGCTCCCCGGCTACGCCGATTTCATCCCCGATCTCCAACCCGCCGATGTCGATGCGCAAACGCGGGCACTCGCAGACGTCTGCCTGGTGCTGCTGAACTCGAACGAATTCGTTTACCTCTACTGAACCATGAAGCCGAACTTCTTTCCCTGTGCCGGTTCTCGCGCCCTGCATGCCCCCACACGCCGTGAGTTTGTCTATGGCCTGGGCACCTCCCTCGGCAGCGTAGCCCTCACTTCCCTCCTCGCCGCAGAACAAACCGGCCCCCTCGCACCCAAGGCCCAGCAGATTCCAGCCAAAGCCAAGAACTGCATTTTCCTCATGATGGAAGGCGGCCCCTCCCACATCGACACCTTCGATCCAAAGCCCGTCCTCGATAAACTGCACCTCAAGGAGTTCACCCGTGAGGGAAAGCAAAAATCCGCCATGGAAAGCGGCAAGCGCTACTACGTGAAGTCCCCCTTCAAGTTCGCGCAGCACGGCCACAGCGGCGCGTGGATGAGCGAGCCCTGGCAGCATCTCGCAGGCGTCGCGGATGAGCTCTGCTTCTTTCGCGGCTGTCAGGTGGATTCCGTGAATCATCCCACCGCGATGTATCAGATGAACTGCGGCAATCGCTTCGGCGGAGACCCCGCCCTCGGCGCATGGGTCACCTATGGCCTCGGTTCCGTAAATCAAGACCTCCCAGGATTCATGGTCCTGCCCGAAATCAGCTATCCCCAAGGCGGCAGCGCCAACTGGAGCAACGGCTACCTCCCCGCGCAGTTCCAAGGCACCCCGCTGCGCCCCAAAGGCTCGCCTATTCTCGATCTCCAGCCGCCACAGGGCATCTCTGCAGATCATCAGCGTTCGAACCTCGATCTCCTCGCCCAGTTAAACACCCGCCATGCCGAAGCCCATCCCTGGCACGACGAACTGCGCGCACGCATGCACAACTACGAGCTCGCCTTCCGCATGCAGACCCAGGTCCCCGAGACGCTGGACCTCAGCAAGGAAGATGAAAAAACGAAAGCCATGTACGGCATCGGCAGCGATGCCACCGACGCCTTTGGCCGCAAGTGTCTCCTCGCACGCAAGCTGGTGGAAAAAGGCGTGCGCTTTGTGCAGCTCTACGCTGGCACCTGGGACAGCCACGACTACATCGAGCGTGCGCACGGCAATCTCATCCATCAGGTGGACCAGCCCATCGCCGCGCTCATCAAAGACCTCAAACAGCGCGGCCTGCTGGAAGACACCCTCATCGTCTGGTGCGGAGAATTCGGCCGCACACCCGACAACGGCGTTCGCGGCGGCACAGCCTACGGGCGCGATCACAATCCCAAAGCCATGACCGTCTGGCTCGCCGGCGGCGGCGTGAAAGCCGGGCACACCATCGGCAGCACCGATGATCGCGGCATGGAGGCCGTCGAAGAAGTGCACCACGTCCGCGATCTCCACGTCACCCTGCTGCGCCTGCTTGGTCTCAGCGACAACAAGCTCACCTTCTACCACGCCGGACGCTTCAAGCAGCTCAGCCAGTTCGGCGGCCAGGTGATCGAGAAATTGATCGCGTAATTTTTGAGCAATACGGCCTTTCTGGCACGTTCCTCCCTCATGCTGAAGAAACTCATCATCATCCTCTGCCTGGGAGCCGCTGCCGGAGCCGCTTGGGTCGCGCTGAAGCCCGCCAAGGGAGGCACTGCGCCACTGACGGTCTTTTGTGCGGCTGGACTGAAGAAGCCCGTTGAAGAGATCGCCACCGCTTATCAAAAGGAAACTGGCACTGAGGTCCGCCTGCAATACGGCGGCACCGGCACCTTGCTAAGCCAGATCAAGATCACCAAACAGGGCGACCTTTTCATCGCAGCCGATGACGGTGCCCTGGCAGATGCAAAAAAACTCGATGTCACCCGCGAGGAGTTTCCCCTGGTGAATCAGCAGCCCGTGCTGGCAGTCGCCAAAGGCAATCCCAAGCACATCGACAGCCTCGCCTCTCTAAAGAACCCCGACATCAAACTCGCCCTGGCAAATCCCGGAGCCGCAAGCATCAGCCGGGTAACCAAGAAACTGTTCGGCCCCGAATGGGAAGCCCTGGCCGCGAAAGCCGCCGTGATGAAACCCACCGTCACCGAAATCGCCGCCGATCTCTCCCTCGGTGCCGTCGATGCCGCCATAGTTTGGGACTCCACCGTCCCCCAGTTCAAAGGCCTGGAGATCGCGCCACTGCCAGAGCTCGCGAAGCATGCGGAGCATGCCACCGCTGCCATACTGTCCTCCTGCCAGCAGCCGGCGGAGGCCCTGCGCTTTGCCCGCTACCTCACCGCCCCTGAAAAAGGCGGCGCTATTTTTCAAAAGCATGGCTTCAAGGCCGTGCCCGGAGACAAGTGGGCCGTGCGTCCAGATTTGGTCATCTACAGCGGCGGAGTAAACCGCCCGGCCATCGAAAAACTCCTCCACCAGTTCGCCAACCGCGAAGGCATCACAATGACGACGGTCTTCAATGGCTGCGGCATCCTCTGCGCTTCCATGAAGACCATGGGGGACAGCACCAACCCCAAATTCCCCGACGTGTATTATGCCTGCGATGTCTGCTTCGTGCCGCCAGTGGCAGAGCAGTTTCCCGAAGCCATCCTCCTCACCGAGGCGGAAATCGTCATCGCCGTCCCCAAGGGCAACCCCAAGGACATCCACACCCTCGCGGATTTGGCACGCCCCGGTTTGCGTGTCGGCATCTGCAATGCAGAGCAGTCCACCATCGGCTATCTGACCCGGTCCATGCTGAAGTCCATGAATCTATGGGAAAGCGTCAGCAAGAACGCCTCATCCCAGGTGCCCACCGCAGATTTCCTGGTCAATCAGATGCGCACCGGCTCACTCGACGCCGCCGTGGTCTATGGCATCAACATCAACAACGACAAAACCCACTTCGATGCCGTGCCGCTGCCTGCCGACAAGTCCAAGGCAGTTCAGCCCTTCGCCGTGCGGCATGATTCACCCAATCAGCAGATGGGACATCGCCTGCTCACCTTTCTGCGTGAGCACCGCACGAGTTTCGAAGATGCCGGCTTTGTCTGGAAAGGCGACACCGCTCCCGTCAAGAGCGTGGACCTCGTGATTCCAGACTGGTTGAAGCAAAAGTAGCGCTTCAACGACGGTTACACCGCCGCCTGCAGCACCTGCACCAAACCGCCCGCCATCAAATCGTGCTGCCAGCTCATGAGATGGCTCGCCGGATCGCCGTCAACGACGAGTTCCTCGATGGTGGCACGTGACCCGAGCAGCGAGGGCTCGATCTCAAGCTCCTGCGCCACCTTCTCGCGATGAGCACACAGCTTGTCGATCTGATCACGCTGGGCGTCACTGAGACGTCCTTTGGACTTCTTGGCACGCTGCGGCCAGTCGGCTGGAGTGGAGGCCATGATGGCCGCCACGATGTCGAAAAACTCCTTCTTCCAGCGCGGACGCCAGCCGTTGGGCGGATTCAGTGACTGGTCGGCTTCAAACTGCTCAGCATAGGCCACCATCTGCTTGTTGGACATGATCTTGAAGCAGGGCGTGTCGCGCTCTTTCGCAATGCCTTCACGCCATTCCCACATGCCTTTCAGAAGGGCCAGTCCTCTGGGGTGCAGCCGGCCGCAGCCCTGCACACGCCAAGGGTCTTCACGCGCCACATTGTCACGGGCGGCGACATCTTCCTGCAACGAAAGACAGCTTTGATGAAACCATTCCTCCCGCCCTTTCAGCTTGAGGTCGGCCACGAATTTCTCCGCGATCGGCAGCAGATAGCGCACATCATCCACCGCATACGAAAGCATGTTCGGCGGCAGCGGCCGGCGGCTCCAGTCTGCCTTTTGGGAGGCTTTGCAAAGATCCAGATCAAAAGCGTTCTTCACCAGCGCCGCGAGGCCAAACTGGCGTGCACCCAGCAGACGCGCCGCAATCTGCGTGTCGCGAATCACGCGCGGATTCCAGTCATAGGTCCGGCGCAGCATCGTCAGGTCATAGTCAGCCCCATGAAACCAGAGTTCATGGTCATCCAGCAGCTTCAGCAACGGAGAAACATCCGCGATGGCCAGTGGGTCCACCAGGGCATAGCGCCCCGCGCAGTTCACCTGCAGCAGGCAGAGCTTTTCGTGGTAGTGGTGCAGACTGTCCGCCTCGGTGTCCAGGCAGCAGCGCTTGTCCGGGCTTTCCGCCATCCAGGTTCTCATCTCGCCAACCCATTGGTCAAGATGCTCAGGGGTGTCGATGAACTCGTAGTCCTTCGGTGTGGATCCTTCCTCGTTCATTTCAGGCCCATGAGGAGGATTTCCGCATTGTTGCTCGTGCGGTTGATGTTGCGGATGAGCATCTCAAGAGCCTCAACAGCGGGGACAGCGGCAAGCTGTTTGCGCACCTGCGTGATGCGCCGGAATTCGTCAGGATGGTAAAGCAGGTCATCACGCCGGGTGCCCGATTTGAGCAGATGCAGCGCGGGATAAATCCGGCGCTCGGAGATTTCACGGTCCAGCGTGGCCTCCATGTTGCCGGTGCCTTTGAACTCCTCAAAAATCACCTCATCCATCCGGCTCTCGGTTTCAATAAGCGCCGTGGCAATGATCGTCAGACTTCCGCCCTCTTCGACATTGCGGGCAGCCCCGAAGAATTTCTTGGGCTTCTGCAGCGCCTTGGTACCGACGCCCCCGGCCATGTAGGCCCCGCCCTTGCTCCCTTGCGAAGAGTTGTAGCCACGGGCCAGACGCGTGATGCTGTCCAGCAGGATGACCACATCCTTTTTCATCTCCACCAGACGGCAGGCGCGCTCACGCACGATCTCCGCCACCTGGCTGTGGCGTTTCGGACTCTCATCAAACGTGGAGCTGTAAATCTCACAGCCCTGCACCGTTTCCTCGAAGTCCGTGACTTCCTCCGGACGCTCGTCCAGCAGCAGCACGATGAGCGTGATCTCCTTGTGGTTTTGCGAAATCGATTTGGCAATGTCCTTCAGGATCACCGTCTTGCCCGAACGCGGCGGCGCACAGATCAGGCCGCGCTGGCCTTTGCCCAGCGGCGCAATGATGTCCAGAATGCGGGAACTGACCGCGCAAGGCTTGGCGGTTTCAAGAATGATGCGCTTGTTGGGAAAGGTCGCCGTCAGCTTGTCGAAATCAGTCGGAGTCTCCCATTTGTCGATGGTGATACCCTCGACTTCCGTGATTCGGTCGATCGCCAGATACTTGTCCCGGTCCTTGGGCGCCTTGGCAATCCCTGCAATTCTCTGGCTGGGACGCAGATTGAATTTCCTGACCAGAAACAAAGGAACAAAGACATCCTCTGGCAAAGGCATGAAGCTGTACTTCGGATAACGGATCAGCCCGTAGTTGTCCGTGCCGATTTCCAGCACCCCCTCAACGATGAGGCGAGTTTTGTGCTCCGCCATCCACGAACACAGGTCGTAAATGAGCTGATGCTTCGTGCGGCTGGCATTCAGGCGGAAACCCACCTTTTCGGCAAGTTCCAGCAGGTCCGCCAGCGAGGAGTTCTGCAGATCATTGATGGAAACCTCCTCGGGAAACGGTGGCTGTGCACCATCCGCCTTTTGCGGCTCGGCAGACTGCTCACCAGAACTTGCGGGAGGTTGAGTGGGGGATGCACATTCCGTCTGCTGCTCGGAATTCACCAAGGGAGGACTGGCAACAGGGAGGGGTTCCGACACTGGGGAGGCGGGGGGAGCCGCAACCGTGGCGGGGGATTCGGTAGATGGGTCGTTCATGCTTGCAAGAGTGGACTTGCCAGAGTCAGCACCTGGGCTTCAAGAGAGGCCAGAGAACCATCATTCCAAATGACGGCATCTGCTCTTTCAACCTTGGCTTCGATGGGCCATTGGGCCTCCAGGAACTTGTGAACGGTCTGTTCGTCGAGTCCCCGGGTTTCCATCATCCGCCTGACTTGCACCGACCGGCTGGAAGCCACCACGATGACGAAGTCTGCTGAAACTGTAGCTCCAATCTCATAGTGGAGGGGGACTTCCGCAAGGAAAAGATTCACCCCCGCCTTTTCGGCCTCCCCGCGGGCCAGTTCGAGAGCTGCCAGTACCGGGGGATGCAGCAGGCCTTCCAGCTTTTTGCGCAGAACAGCATCTGGCAAAACCACATCGCGCAGCCATTGCCGGTTGACCTCACCAGGCTTCACCAGAACCCGCCTGCCAAATGCCGCCACCAGCTCCTTGATCGTGGATTCACGCTTCATGACCTCTGCCACCATATCATCGGCAGAAAAGAAACTGTGCGGCAAGGAAAGCTGCTGCATCAACAGCGTTACCAAGGAGCTTTTACCACATCCTGCCCCGCCGGTGATCAACCATGATTTCATCGAAGTAAATGGCCGGTGCGCGGCCCATCTGCAATTGCCAGTCTCTAAAAACACATCAGGCAGGATGCTTGACGCAATCCTGCCTGATGGCGGTTAAATTAGAATGAAATTGGGACTGTTAAGGAGTCACCGGCGGCAGGAGCGTTCCAACTGATCCAGGGCCAGCAGCTCCAGCATCAGCAGTTGCTGGCGCGGTACCATTGACAGGCTTGATCCGCTGACCCGAAGGGTCGATCAAATGGGCCGTCACAAAGATCATCAGGTTGCGCTTGTAGTGCTGCTCAGACTCGCTCTTGAACAGGCGCCCAATGAAGGGCAGATCGCCAAGAATCGGCACTTTGTCCTGAACATCCTGCACGTCTTCGCGGATCAGGCCACCGAGAGCCACGGTCTGTCCATCCCAGATGGAAACACCAGTGGTCACCTTGCGCACCGAGAACACCGGCTGATTGATGATGTTGGCGGTGATCAGACGCTCAGGCTGCTGAAGAGGAACGTAGCCAATCGTACCGGTCGAGAGCTGAATGGGCAGCACCGACTGGCTTGAAGGCGACAGAATGGGGGAGCCGTAATTGATGAATCCATCAAACTCCACCACTTCCGGGGCGAGGGTCAGTTCAATGGTGTTGCCATCTGCACCCACGGTAGGTTCAGCCTCAAGACGAACACCTGTCTGGCGCATTTCGAAGGCCGTCGGGGTCGTCGGAGTAGCAATCTGCGTGCCACCACCACCACCACCACCACCCACGTTGAGACCACCACCACCCTGAGGAAGACGCGGAGGGTCAAACTCCGTTGGGTAAATGAACTCACGCGTCACTTCCATGGTGGCACGAGTGCCGCTCTTGGTTGTCACACTGGGGGCGCTCATCAAATCCACACCCTTTTTCTGACTCAGGCCGCGGATCACATTCTGGAACTGCGCATTGCCGAAAATGCCTGCCGTGGAGAAAATGCCCGGAGCCACACTGGTAGCGGCGGTGGTGGAACCTGTGGTCAGCAGGTTGTCGATGCTGCTGTTGTTGATGGCATAGCCACCGCTGCGATTCCCGGAAGTAATCGGTCCTCCACCACTGGCGGAAGGTGTACCTGTAGGATTAAGGATAGAGATGGTACTTGGATCGACTGCACCCAAAGGTATTGCCCCAGCATAGGCACCAGCCGCCGGAATATTGGGAAACACCTGCTCGCCACCGACAATATAGCCAGGAGTCACCAAGGTTGACTGGAAGGGATAGTCGCCGGCGTTATATGCATTGCCATTGCCGCTGCTGCCACCGCCGAAAGCGACACCACCCGTGCTTATCCCGCCAAGGAGCCAGTCGAAGCCGAGTTCCTCATTGTTTTTCTGCGTGACTTCGACAAATTTGGAAGTGATGACCACCATCTTGGGAGCCAGTTTGGTGATGGACTCCACATAAGCTTCCACCAGATCCAGATTGGGCTGCGTGTTTCTGACCACCAACTGTGAATTGGCAGGATTGTAACTCGCCGAGGAACCTTCAGGGAATTGGATCCCGGAGGCTTCAAGAATCTGCCGTGCCGATTTTTTTGCGGTCAAACCGCTGCCGCCCGGTGCTGCAGCGCCAGTGGCGAAAGGATCCGTTGCGGCTGCAGGAGCAGGGCCTGAATCTGAACCACCACTCGAACTCAGGAAGTCCGGCGGCACGCGATAGCTGCGAGTATACTGCTCACTGGCATTTGCGGAGAGCGGCACCACCAAAACGGCATGCGCCTCGACCTTGTATTTCATCTGCGCCAGATCGGTCACGTAACGAAGAGCCTCAGACATCGGCACATCTTTCAAGTCAAGGCTGATGGTGGCATTGCTTGGCGCTTCGCCCATTTGGAGAATAATGTTCACCCCCTTGACCCCGGTCTCGTCCGTGAAGGTGTCCAAATCCCGGCTTTTAACACGCAGATACTCAATGGCCTCTTCAATGGTGGCACCATCAAATTGCACCGTTGGAAACATGATCTTGTTCATTTTTTCCGTCAAATTGGCACCAGGACTGCGGCCCACACCATAATCATAGACGACAGTCTGCCCCTGCACCGGCACCTTGTCCTCCCATGACTCAGTCACCTGCGCCAGCATTTTGGCACGCTGATGATCGTAGGCCGTCTTGAAATAGGCCTGGCGCTTGCGCTCAGCATTCTCCATGCCACGGCGGGCTGCGCTGTTGTATGGATCAGTCCGCAGAACATCCTGATACTGGGAAATGGCAGCATCATAGTTGCCGATTTCAACGGAGCTGTTCCCAAGCAGGAGCCCTGCCTGAACTTTGCCCACGTTGGTCACGTGTTCAGCAGTCAGCGCTGGTGGCCAGCGATCCGGATCTTCAAGCTGCTTCAAGAAAGCTAAGGCTCCTTGATGCCTTGGAACATAGACCATCGCGCCTTCCAGCAATTGCCGGGCCTCCTTGTAATTACCAGCCTTGGCACGCTCTTGCGCCACCGTGACACTGCAATCGGCGTACTTGAGCTGAGCCAGATCCAGCCAGTCACGCGTCAATGGCGCATTCGGCAGCGAGTCGATGGCGGCTTTGTAGGAATTAAGCGCACCATCGTAATCCGACTCGCTGAACAATTTGTCACCGCGATCCATGGCGGTGCGCGCATCTTCAATGCGGGCATAGCGACGTGCGATTTCTTTACTGGCCATTCCAGCGGCAGTACTTTGATTCTGGGCCATGATCGATGGCGTGGCCGCAGTCAAAACGAGAAGGGAAAGGTTGAACACCAGACGAGAGTGATGGGTCATAAGGCAAACTGACAATGTTTTTGTGGTAAAGAGAGATTAGTAACAGATTTGGACGAACTTTGGCGAGTTAATTTTTCTGCTGGATGAAAATAGCCATGGGCTTAGCCCTGCTTAATTTCGATGGTTTCTTTTGTGGGTTTACCATCCGCCCCGAGGGGAGATATGATGGCCTTGGATTCTTCCAATTTGAGGATGTAGTAGGTCTTGCCGAGGCCTGGAAGCTGGAAAGTCCCCCCTTCTTTGACCCCAGGAATGACCTGACGCTTTTTCCAGCGAAACTCGAATTCAGCCTCATAATCCGCCAGATTAACCTCCGTGCCCTCCTCCAGTTCGAACTCCTTCTGGGTGGACATGTCATACATTTTCAGCACGAAAGCCTCCTTGGGCCCAAACTTCGTTTGGATGGTCTTTTTCGAGCTGGAGAGAATTTTGAAGCGAAGGGTGTTTTTGTCGAAACCAAACTCCTCGTTAATGGGCTTGAAAACGCTGCCCCTGCTCGGCACCGTACGCTGAATCTGGAAGGTCCCTTCACTGCCGCCTTTCAACATCAGGATGTAGTCATGGCTGATGCGCTTGATCAGAAACAGTTTGTCGGTGAACGGAGGCATGGAGCTCGCATCCCGTGGGTCCGTCTTGCCCTCAAACTCTTCCAGGTTGGAGAACCCGTCATTATCCGCATCCAGCTGTCCAACGTTGGGTGAGAAGATGTTCGGAAGCTGCGCTTCAGGCGGGCTTTTGGTCTGATCTCCGGTGAGGAAGAGGTTGGTCATCGGATCACGCAGCTTGGGCTCCGGCAGCAGGAGGTCAAACAGCTTCCCGTCTTTCATCACCAGCATCACGGATTTGTTCAAAGGCACCGCCTTCTGATTTCGCACCGGGGACAGCCATGAATACTTCTTCTTCATGGTCTCGGTCGCGTCCGTCACCTTCTGGCTGGCGGGTGCATTCAAGTCATTCTTGGAGAACCCCTGCGGCAGGATAAGACTCTCCTCAAATCCTTGCGATTCGAGGATCAAAAACACTGCCACCCCAATTGCGAGGAGGGAGGAGATGATCAGAATGGTTTTTTCGTAGTTGCCCTGTTTGTTCTGCATGGTGCTGCTTGAAGGCTGCGGATTTTAATAAAGTGAGATCAACGTCCAGTGGGAGCCTGGGCAGTAACCCCTGCCGCGGCGTCCAAAAATTTGACCAGATCAATTTCGAGCCTGACTTTCAGGAGCTCATTGCCAAAGACGGGAATCGCGTCCACGAACGCCGGGGCCGGTGGCTTGATCTCATCCGTTGCGGCCTCTTCCGTTTTGACTGCGTTGGGGTCTTCCGTCGGAGGAGTCGGCAGCTGAACTTCAGAACGCAGTGGCCCATCCTGGCGTTGGTTCTCAATGCGCAGCATCCGCAGGCTGGTAAAATAAGGCATGTCAGTCGGGTTGGTAAGACGGCTGATCAGCAGCTGCAATGGCCCTTGGTCCAAGGTCAAAACCACCGAAATCTGACGCTTCTCAAGAATGTTTCCACTCGCCTGAGCCTGCATTCCTGCATTGTTGTTTCCCTGCGTGGCCGCAGTGGCCGCTGCCTCGACCGGCAGCTTGGAGCGCTCCAGCAGATCCACCGACTTGGCTCCACTGTCCAGGAAGAGCTTCATCAGCTTGTCCATGGCGTCCAGATAGCCTGAAAGCTCAGTGGCAGCAGCCGCGGATTTTGGCAGCGTGTGAGTGTAGTCATCAAAACCGAAGGCAAAATCTGCAGGAAGCTGCATTTTCGATTGTGCGGCCTTGCGGATGTCAGAGATCTTGGCCTTGAGCTTGTCTTGAAACTCAATGTCATTGATCGGCTCAACCTTCGGCTGCAGAATCAGCACCGTTTTGCCAAGGGTGTTCACCAGTCCGGCATACTCCGCCACCACCGCCTGCTTCTTCTTGAGATTCTCCTCCGTGGGAGCCAGCGGCGCCCCCTTCAGACCTGCCACCTGATTGCCCAGGCCGAGGTAGCCATCCTTGGTTTCAGAGTAGACGCTCCATGCGTCAAACAACAGATAGCCAAGGGCCAGCGAGCCGACGACGATAACGCCAAGAATGGCGGCCAATGGTTTGTTTTCACGTATCCAGTCCATGATTCTTTATTGAAATTGCAGAGGATTGCGCAGAGGCATTTTAATTTCGAAGTGATAGGCATAGCGCTCTTCATCCACGCCACTGTCCACCTTCACATATTTGTCACGTTTGGTCTCAAATTCCGGCGCGTTGAAGGCGTCCAGTTTGGCCAGCTTGGAGGCAAAATCATACACCACCTTCTGCTCTCCCACTTCGTTTTTACGATACAGCCCCTGCATGCGCAGTGAATAAACCGCCGCTGCCGGTGCCGCAGTACCGGCGGTGTTGGCTGTCGCCGGCTTATTCTCCTCGCCGCCCCAGAGCGCTGATGTGATCGGCTTGTCATCCTTGAGCACTTCAATCACAGGCAGCCAGATCAGATCATTGTCGAACTGCTGATTGAGATCATTGAGCAGATGCGCCCACCAGGAGCGGTCCGTCACCGCCTGCTCCAGTTGCACACTGCGCAGACGAAGAGCCTCCTGCTGGGCGTCAAGCTGACGGATTGCATTCGCCAACCGGCTCAGCTCCGCACTCTCCACGCTCAGCGCAGCTGCCCGATTTTTAATCACCTCATCCGCGCTCTTGAACCAGTAAATCGAGGCACTCAAGGCCCCCAGGACGCACAGACCGGCCAGAACCAAGGCCGGAGCACGCCGCGCAGCGTCGCGCGCCGCAGCAAGCTTGCTGGGAACGAGCTCGATTTCGCATGGACAGGAACCCATGCCACGCAAAGCCAGACCGACGAGTTCGCCAAGCGCTGGCGCATCCGCCTGGGCGGCATCCGCACTCACCCCACGGTCAATCTGCACTCCACGCAGCCCGTTGTAGATCTCCACCGGCAGCTTCAATTTCTCTGCAAAAAACTCCGCGATGTATCCGGCCGACGATCCACCACCCGCGAGGAAGACCCGCTTGGGTGCGCTGCCCCCCTGCTGACTGCGGTAAAACGTGATCGTTCGCATGATCTCAGCATGCAGCCGGGTCATCGAGTTGCGCATCACCTTGGACATGGCGTTGACGCCCTCATCCGGGTGGTCCTCCACCGCTCCGCCAAGGGCGACAAAGCCCTGGGAACGCTTCTGGCGCTCTGCCTCAGCAAAAGGAATGCTAAATTCCTTGGCGATCGCGTTGGTGACTGCGGCACCGCCCACCAGCAGATTGCGCGTGAAAAAACGATCCCCTTCAACAAACACCAGGTTGGTTGAGCGGGCGCCCATGTCCACAATCAAGGCAGGCTCTTCCACATCGGGATAGCTGTAACGGAAGGCATTGTAGAGCGCCAGCGGTCCCACATCCATCCCCACCACTTTGATGCCACAGGAAACCACTTCCTCATGCATCTCGTTCAGCAGCTCACATTTCATGGCGGCCAGCACCACTTCGATTTCGCCAAGATCCGACTTGGAGACCACCTCGTAGTCCCAGGAGACTTCATCCAGCTGCCATGGCACATTCTGCCGCGCTTCAAACTCAACGATCTGCGCCAGCTTGTCCCCCTGCACAGGCGGCAGCTTCACAAAACGGCTGAACACAGGATGCCCCGGAACAGAACACCAGGTCTTCTGCCCCTTGATCTTCACCTTGGCCACAAGTTCCTGCAGCCCCTCCTTCAATTGCGGCAGGCGGCTGACATCCACCGAGGGATCGCCATCCAGTTCAATGATTTCATACCTCTTCAGGATGAGGTCCCCTCCTGATGTCTTGCCGAAAAATGCTCCGCTGACACGCTGGGAGCCAAGACTGATGACTGCAATGCTGTTTGGATCTGCCATGCTGGATAAGGTGAAAATCGCTGATCTTACTCGAAATTGACGGGACGGCGGTGCTTATTTGGCTTTGACCTGCACATCGTAGTCACCAAAAACATTCGCAAAGGGCGTCTGCAACTTGTTCAGCAGCAGTCCCTGCAGCATGGAGAAAGCCTCCTTGCTCTCCCACCAGGGCTTGTTGCCCACGCTCGACTTGGCCGCAATGACTTTGCCTTCCGCAATAAATTCGACTCCCCAGCCCTGAATGTCAGAGGAGGCGGTCACGAAGTCTTTTTGGAAAATGGATTTCAGCGTTGAGGGGGAGATGTAGGCCAGCGCATGGCAGGGCTCATCAGCCGGAATGTCCACCAAATCCAGGGTGCCGGTGATCACCTCACGTTTGCCATCCTTGGTCATATGCTGCAGCGCCACATAGATGTTGAGCTGCATGGCCGCATACGTGCCTTTTCTCCCACCAGCCTCCTCAGGAAGCTTGATGTCAAACTCCACATCCAGCTCAATCCAGTTCTTGGGAGTCCAGCGCTTCATCTTGACATTGCTCACCTCCAGCATCGGCGTCGGCTGCTCTTGCACCTCCACACCTTTGATTTTCAATTTCACCCCGGGCAATTTGTCGCCCGTCGCCGGCGCTTGCGCCTGAAGGACATTGGCGAGAAGAAGAGATGCTAGAATCAAGCTGATGGGTTTCATTAGTTAGGCTGGTTGTTCCAATATTTTAAAGTTTTATCAGTAAAACACCCTGCGCATCAAGCAGGGATTCGAGAAAGTCGTGAAAATACGTCACTATGCGGAAAATTCCGTCTTCAAACAACACCTGCAGTTCCAGGCGGCAGCTGTCTTCATTGGGTGGCTCATTACGATGGGGTCGGGGGCAGGGAGGGCGGAGTTTGTGGCATTCCCGTCAGAGTGCAAGCAAAAGACAGGCGGGGTTTTCGTGAACATCTAAGGCTTGTGCAAGTCTGATTTCGAAGCCTAAAATGCCTCTCACCATCATGATGTTCTCCTGCACTCGACTCGCCACCCTGATTTTAGGCATGCTCCTCTTACTAGCCGCCTGCGATCCGTCGGATGGTCCGGATGTGGAAAAAGCGATCAGCGATCTGGAAAAACAGAAACTGCAAAAAACGGCCAATCCGGACACCGCCCCCACCCCTCCGGCCAGCGACCTTCCCTCCCCAGGCATTCTGGCAGCCACCGGCCTCGCCGCCAAAGATGAACGCGCTGAAATCATCCTGCTCCTGCCGGACTCACGCATCGCCATGCAGGAATTCCAGCGCAACGGACTCGCCATGCTCGTCGGTAGAAAAGCCGGCTACAAGCTCACCACTAGCGACGCCGCCGGCAGCAGCACGAAGCAGATCGAACAGTTCCGCCAGGCCATCGCCGCCAAACCCGCCGCCATCATCGTCAGCCCCATCGATCCCCCTGCCGTTGCCGCCCTCATCGTCGAAGCCCAGACCCATGGCATCATCGTCATCGGTCTCGACAAACGCATGGTCAATGAAGGCTGCACCAGCGTTGTCTTCACCGATCAGCGCAAAGTCGGCCGCATGGCCGCAGACACCGTGGTCGAAGCCCTCAAACGCAAAGCCGCCGAAGAAAACCGCACCGAGATCACCGGCCGCGTTGTCCAGCTGCGTGGCGCTGCCGACAGCTTCTCCACCAATGAGATCGCCGAAGGTTTCAGCGAAGGTCTGCGCCCCCAGCCCGGCGTCATCCTCGTCCATGACGCCCCCGCAGACTGGAGCACCGAGACTGCCACCAAGTGCACCACCGAGGCCTTCAACCTCCAGAAAATTTTCGACGCCATCTACGCCCAGAGCGATGCCATGGCCGTCGGCGCTGCCAAAGCCGCCGAAACCGCCGGCCAGCGTGACAATGTCTTCATCGTCGGCACCGACGGCCTCTCCGGCCAGAAACGCGGCATCGAACTCGTCCGCATGGGTGAAATCGACGCCTCCGTCGTTCAGCCTGCCCTGGTCGATCTCGCCCTGCAGATCATCACCAAGATGCGCAGCGACAACACCTTCAAGCCACAGCTCTCCTATGAAATCCAGCCCGTCGTGATCATGCCCCGAAATGTGGAGCAAATGCTCCGCACCGGCACCTACTCGCTGCCCAATTTGTGATCCAACCACCCTGCCCATTTGCCATGTTGCGCCCTCTCTCCGCCGTCGTCTTCCTCCTCCTCGCCTGCTCCAGCATGCCCGCACAGGACATCCCTGCGCCCAAACCCGACGCCAAAGCACAGCTCGAAGCCGCCCAAAAACTCGTCAAGCAGGTCTCCCCCGGCGTCTATGACCTCAACGGCATCCAGATCAACGCCGCCACCCGCGAGCTCCGCATCCCCTGCGACATCCTCCATCAAAAGCTCCCCATCGAGTACGCCCTCTGCCATGAAAACGGCGAGAAAGTCCACGAGACCATTCTCGAAACCAAGGTGAAGCCCATCCAGATCCAGCTCGCCCTCCTCCTCGCCAATTACCAGCCCGGCACCCTCGGCATCCTCGAAAAACTCGACCCCAAAGCCGAGCGCCCCTACAAGGCCAAGGACACCGAGCCCAAAACCCCCGGTGCCAACCGCCTCGCCATCCACGTCGAATGGAAAGACGGCGACAAAACCAAAAACGTCCCCCTCTCCGACTTCATCCAGAACATCGACACACGCAAAACGCCCGACGATCTCGACACCTGGATCTTCAACGGCTCCATCATCGATGAATCCGGCTTCGCCGCCGAGCAGACCGGCTCCATCATCTCCACCTACGTGGACCGCGCCGCCATCATCAACTCCGCCGCCAAAGGCAACGAACGCGACGACCTCTGGATCAGCATGCCCGCCAACATCCCCGCCGAAGAGACCAAAGTCACCCTCATCATCACTCCCGCGAAACAGTGAGGCGCTCACAAAATTGGATAACCTGATTTTCTCTTGGCCAGGCATCACGCCAACCAGGCCTTCTTCGGCGCAGGATCGACACTTCAAAAATCATCAATCCTTGTTCATCAATCGTCAATCACGCACAGCCGTGACGCACGTGAGCCAGAGGATTCACGATCAATCGATCCGTTGATAGCGGCTGTTTCCAGCCCCCAGCGCATGCCTGAGATGAACCATCTCCTCCTGGCGTGCGTATCTCAATAACGGTCAAAAACTGCCCCCCACCGTCCAGCCATGGACAAGAACCGTCCGCCCTCCAAGACAGCCCCCTTGGCCATTGACGCCGCGCTCTTTCCACATCCAGTGACCTGTACCATGAAAATCCCAGCCTTCCTCCTCACCCTGGCGCTCGGCACCACCGCAGCCTTCCCCCAGGCCGCCACCCAGGCCTCGCGCAACGAATCCCTCAAGCAGGAGCTCCGCCTCGGCGTCGAGCGCGGCCTCAATTTCCTCCGTTCCAAACAAAACCAGGAAACCGGCCAGTGGGGCGAAGCCGAACCCGTCGCCATCACCGGCCTCGGCATCATCAGCTTCATGCTCGACCCCAACCGCAAGCCCGGCGATCCCGTCCCCGCTGAAGTCGAAAAAGCCACCAAGTTCCTCATCAGCAACGCCAAGCCCGACGGCGGCATCTACGTCAAGGCACGCGGCAACTACAACACCGCCCTCGCCCTCACCGCCCTCCTTCTCAACAACAAGCCCGAGAACGAACAGGTCATGCTCAAAGCCCGTCGCTACCTCGTCGGCAATCAGATCGACACCGATGAAAAGGGCAAGCAGGACAACCCGCTCGACGGCGGCATCGGCTACGGCGACGACAAAGGCATGCACGCCGACCTCTCCAACATGACCTTCGCCCTCGAAGCCCTCTACTACTCCCAGTCCCTCCTCGCCGACAAAGGCGACGCCGCCAAGAACGAGCCCCAGCTCAACGTCGCCGCAGCCATCGACTTCATCCAGCGCTGCCAGAACCGTCCTGAGAGCAACAAATCCGCCTGGGTCAGCAAAGACCCCGATGACGCCGGCGGCTTCATCTACAACCCCACCGAAACCCGTGGTGCCAAAGTCGAAAACCCCGACGGCAGCATCTCCCTCCGCAGCTACGGCAGCATCAGCTACGCCGGCCTCCTCAGCTTCATCTACGCCGGCGTCGACAAAGACGACCCACGAGTCAAAGCCGTCATCGAATGGCTCCAGAACCACTACAGCGCCGACGAAAACCCCGGCCTCGGCGCCGCCGGCCTCTACTACTACTACCAGACCATGAGCAAAGCCCTCAGCATCGCCAAGATCGACTACATCAAGACCAAGGACGGCAAGCTCATCGACTGGCGCAAGGACATCACCGAAAAACTCCTCAGCCTCCAAAAAGGCGACGGCTCCTGGTCCAACACCGAAGGCCGCTGGATGGAATCCGACCCCGTCCTCACCACCACCTACATCCTCATGGCCCTCGGCCGCATCCACCAGACCCTCTAAAAAGTAGCCCAGTTGCGCTGCAACTGGGCCCTCCCTTCAAACGCCGCGCCCTCAACAGCGCGGCGTTTTTTTGTACCCTCGCATTCACCCCAAACCTCCGACATCTCCGTACAAACATCGGGCTTCGCTTCGCGGCTCCGCAGCAGCCCGTCTGGGTCTGAGTTCACACCTCGGGGGTATACTTCGAAAACTTGCTACGGAGGATGGATCAACCCGTCACGATCCAAGCCATCTCAAACCCACCGCACGTATTGTAGTCCCGGCTTCAGCCGGTCTGGGTCTGAGTACGTAGTTCGGGCTTCAGCCCGTCTGGTCAAAGCACTCTCAACAACGGCGCCTTCAATACGGCACATCGCGTCAAGCTTGCCCCTCTCACATTCCTGCCCCGGCCCGACATCACTCTCGACATCCCGCCGCCGCATCCCGTAGTCTCCCCGTCATGCACGGCCTCTACCGCCTTCTGGCGCTCCTACTCGCCCTAACCTCCGTACTGCATGCGGAGAAGCTGGAGATGTTCACTCGTTCCTTCAAGGTTCAGCCAGCTTTTCTTCCCCAATCAGATTTGGACAGCCCCAAACTCGGCCCCGATCCCTTCGGTCCTCCACCCGTTCAGAATAAAACGCTCAAGCAATGGCTTGAAGACGCTGGCATCACCTTCCCTGAAGGCGCTTCCGTGTCTCGTGGCCCAGTGGGTGAAATCGTCTGCCGCAACACCGAGGAAAACCTCGAACGCCTGAAGATGCTTGTGGAGTCAGAAAACGCCGCGAATCATGAGCCCCTGCCTGCGAAGAAGCTGCCACTGATCACCCGCACCTTCGAAGTCCCGCCTGATTTTCTAGCCTGGGAACCTCCCGCAAAAACCGCCTCATCAGAGGCCCCCGCAGACCCTTTTGCACAAGGGTCTGCTCCGGCCACCTCTCTCCCGCTCGACACACCGCCGCCGCTTCCCAAGTCTGCCAAACAAACCCTCGAAGCAGCCGGCGTCACGTTTCCTGCAGGAGCCAGCGCCAGCTTCAATCCGCTGACCGGCATCCTCACCGTCGCCAATTCACAGCCCAATCTCGACCTCATCGCCGCCTATGTCGAGGCTCTGTTGGAACAGGCCCCCTCCAACATCGCCTTCACACTCACCGTCATCGAAGGCCCGGGCGAACTCATCCGCCAGGCCAATGCCGCAGCATCCAAAAAAGCGAACGCCTTCAAGGAGCTTGCCGCCTTGCTCGACGAATCAAAAAAGCCTGGCTCCAAGGTCCGCGTCGTTGGTGATGCCTTCATCGAAACCAAATCCGGCGCTCGCGCCATCGTCGAAATCGGGCTCGAACACAACCATGCCACCCAGTTCGCTCTCGATGCCAAAAACCGCGCCTCCGTCACAGATGAAATGCACCCGGTCGGTCTGCGCTTCGAGATCGAACCCACAATCAGCTCCGCCTACAGCAGCGTCATCGAAACCTCGTTCGCCTTGTCATTCAATGCCGCACCTCCCGCGCAAAGACAGGTGAGCGTGGACGATCCAGTCACCACCCACACCGCAGATTTTCCGCTCACCGATTTTTCCGAAACCCAAATCATCACCGGCATCAGTTTCTTCAACGGCCATACCCGCCTCATCGGCGTCACCAAACCCCTCACCACGCCACAGGAGGACGCAGACACCCTCTGCGCCGCCTTTCTCACCGCCACGCTGCGCCGCGTTGATGCCCTTCCCATCTCTCAGCCCAAGGTGGCCGCACCACCCTCCGTGCCCCCCGGCATGATCTTCGCCGCCCTGTCCACACCCGAGGGCTGTTTTGACCACATACTGGTTGTACCATACCACATACTGGTTGCACCCGATAGCACGGACTCGACCCCCTCCCCTCCCATCACGCTACAGACATGGTTGATCACGCAAGGCGTCACCTTCCCTTCCGGCTCATCCATCGAGCACCGCGCTGGCGTCCTTCGCTGCGTCAACACACCGGACAACATCGCCCTCATTGAGACCATCACCGATCGGGAGCTCAACATCAGGCCTCACACCCTCGCATTCACTTTCCACACCGTGGAGGCACCCGCAGCCTTCCTGCGCGACTTGACCCGCCAGACGCTCACCTCAGCCGACGATTCAGCCATGCTCGCTGCCGTGGAAGCCGCCGCCGCTCGTGGCGAAGCCACCTTCATCAGCTCCACCTTCCTCGAAACCAAATCCACCTACCGTGCCACCCACCATGCCGTCCAGGAGCACAGCTACCTGGGTGGTTTTGGCATCACCGCCCAGGGCCAGACGCAGCTAAGCTTCAAATCACGTCTCGTCGGCTCCCTGCTCGAAGTCGAACCCACCCTCGGGGCCGACATGAGGACTGTCTCTCTGTCAATCAACCACGAACTGCACCCGACCGCCCCCGTGATCCACCGCAGTCACTTCCGCGATCCCTCCACTCAGCAGTCCCTCGACATCCCCCTCACAGATTTCAACACCCACAAGACCACCACCCATCTAAGCCTCACCAAAGGCGGCACCAAATTAATCTCACTGAACCCGCCCACCGGCCTTGATCTCCCCGGCCTTCTCTGGGCCACCTTCATGAAATGCGCCGTCGTGACGCAAATGCCCAACCATCAAAGGCAGGCAGCCGGTCAATACACATACCATCCCCCGGATCCCAAAGCATGGAGTTCCCGCGCCTACAAAGTGCCGTCTGACTTCCTCTCCACCGCAAGCGATCCCGCCAAAATCAAAACGGCCCAGCAGCTGCTTGAGCAATCAGGCATCCTCTTCCCTGACGGTGCCGCCGCGATATTCAATCCCATCCTCGGCCGGCTGTTCGTCAGAAACACCAACGAGAACCTCGACCTCGTTGAAGCCTACACGGAGTTCCATTGCCGTTTCCCAATGCAGCCCATCGCCTTCACCACTCACGTCCTCCAAGGCCCCGGTCCGCTCCTTCGTCGTCTCACCGCACAAGCCTCCAGCAAAAGCGATCACCGCGCCGAACTCGACGAATTGCTCGCCGCCGTCAAGACCGGCACCGTGCAGCATCTCAACACCTCCCGCATCGAGAACAGGTCCGGCACCCGCGCCACCTCCACCCAGAGCCGTCAGCACACCTACATCGCCGACGTCAATTTGAACGACAACACCAAACCCCGCTTCCCCCAGGAGATGCGTTACGTCGGACTCCGCGTCGAACTCGAACCCTATGTCGGCTCAGACGGTTCCACCGTCGAAATCACCCATGCCACCGAATTCCACACCGCCCCGCCCTTCGAGCATCGCGAGCACATCATCGACCACGAAGGCCACCGTCTCGAATTTCCCCTCACCGATTTCTTCACCTCCCACGTCTCCTCCAGCATCGCCATGCCCGACGGCACCGCCCGCCTCCTCTCCCTCTCCAAACCCACCGGCAACCCCGACCTCGAAAAAGCAGACATCCTCCAGGCCATCTTCATCACCTCCGACATCCTCCGTCAGGAGTAGCCACCAGAAACGTCCCATATGGACTGCGGTCGCGAAGTGAGGCACGAACGCAGCTACCGCTTTCGCCGGGCCGGTCAGCTCACGCATACCATGAGATATCCGAATGCGGGAGCTGATGGTTTCCCGCATGCCATATCATCTCACGCACACCACAAGTCACACACTGTCCTGTGCCATACACACTTGACCTCTTGACCTCTCCTTGACAACCTTCAACATCGGCCTCGACTTCTCTCCCCTATTTCCGCTAGTCTCACCGCATGTCGTTCCGCGTCCGCAGCCTCCTCCTTCTGCTTCTCCCCCTCGCCTGCACAATCCTGCGTGCAGAAAATTCGGCGGTGATCACGCGCGTCTTCAAAATCCCGTCAGACTTCACGTCGTGCGAAACTCCACCTGAAACAGAATCACCCGCAGTGGTTGATCCTCTTGCAGTGGGTGCCCCGGCGAGAGCTTCCGCCCTGCCGCCTCGCAGAGTCGTCAAAGAATTGCTCAAGAGCGTAGGCATTGATTTTCCTGAGGGAACGAACGCAACGTTCAGTCCCGTCACCAGCCTCCTCACCGTCACCAACACGGCACCAAATCTCGATCTCGTCGAAGCCTACATTTTATCAATCTCCCACCAATCGCCAGCCACCATCGCCTGCACCCTCACCGTCATCGAAGGTCCGGGAGATCTCATCCGTCAGGCCAATGCCGCTGCCTCGCGCACAACGAACGCCGCCCAAGAGTTCACCAAGCTCCTCAGCCTCGTAAAAAATCCCGGCTCCAATGTCCGCATCGTCGGTGACGCCTTCCTGGAAACCAAGTCCGGCACCCGCGCCACCACCGAAGCCGTGTGCGATCATACCTATGCGTCTGATTTCACCATGGATGCAAATAGCCGTGCCTCCGTCACCCATGAAATGCGCCAGATCGGCGTGCTGCTGGAATGGGAGCCGACTCTCGGCGCGGATGGCACGACCATCGAGTCCTCGATCTCGATTAAATTGCATCCCTCACCGCCCACTTCTCGACAGGTCAGCATCACGGAACCTGCCAGCGGTGGCACCGCTGAATTTCCTGCCACCGACATCTCCACGGCACATTTCACCACCGGCATCACCAGCACCCCCGGTAGCACCAAATTCCTCGGCATTACCAAACCTGTCGGCACCTCCAAACAAAACGCCGACATTCTCTGGGCCGCCTTTCTCACCACCAACGTACGCCGGATGGAATGCCTGCCCTTTTCCCAACCAGCCCCTCAGCCTCAAGTCGCTCAAGTACCCGCAGGCATGAGTGCCGCCGCATTCAATGTGCCCGACGACGTGTTTGAATCCTTCATCGAGGAATCCCAACCTCCCCAAGACATGGTCAAGCAACCCATGCCGCTGCAAACGTGGTTCGAGTTGAACGGCATCACTCCAGTCAAAGGAGCCACGGCAGAACACACGAACAACGTTCTGACCATCATCAACACGCCCGACAACATCGAGCGCATCGCCAGCCTCACCGACGAATGCCTCCGCAGATCCCGCAAGACGGCCGCATTCACCCTCCATACCTTTCAGGCACCCGCCAACTTCCTGCGTGAACTCACACACCAGATCACCGCCTCAGCAGATGATACCACCATGCTGGCCGCCGTGGAAGCCGCCGTCGCTCGTGGAGAGGCCACCTTCATCGATTCCCTCTTCCTCGAATCCAAATCCGGCTCCCTCGCCACTCACGAATCCGTACGCGAACACACCTATCTCTCCACCTTTGGCACCAATGCCGAAGGCCAGCCTCATCTAGCTTTCGCGATGCGTCCGGTCGGCTCCATCCTCGAAATCGAACCCACCTTCGGTAGCGATGGCCACACCGTGGAAATCTCCTTGAACCACGTGCTGCATTCCGCCCCTCCCGAGGCACGCCGCGAACACTTTCGCGATCCCTCATCGAACAAGCCCTTCGACATTCCAGTCATCGACTTCCACGCCGCCAAGACCACCAGCCGCATCAGCATGATCAAAGGCGGCACCAAGCTCATCTCTCTCAACCGTCCCACGGGCCGTGGCGATGCCGACGTCCTATGGGCCACGTTTCTGAAATGCGATCTCGTCACGCAGGTCCCAAAGTCCCGCCAAGCCCCCGCTGAAACGAAAAAGAAACCACCACTCGACCCCAAAGCCTGGAACACCCGGATGTATCATGTCCCCCCAGATTTCCTCTCCACCGGCGGCGGAAGTGCCCTGACCACGGTCAAAGAAAGACAGGAACACTTAAAATCCCGTCACACAGCGAAGATGATTCTCGAAGCCATGGGCGTTCCCTTCCCCGAAGGAGCCACCGCCTCTTTCAATCCCGCCACCTCGGTGTTGTTCGTCAAAAACACCAACGAGAACCTCACCCTGGTGGACGCCTACGTTGAATACCTTCGCAGACTCGCCCCCAAGAACGTCGTGTTAACCGCCCACGTGCTCCAAGGCCCCGGCCCACTGCTTCGCCACCTCACCTCACAAGCCGTCAGCAAGAGCGATCACCGCGTCGAACTCGATGAAGCCCTCGCCGCCGTAAAAGCTGGCACCGTCCAGCATCTCAGCACCGCACGCATCGAGACTAAGTCCGGCATCCGCGCTACCTCAGAGCAGACCATTGAGTACACCGCCGTCACCGACGTGAGCATGAACGACAAGGGCGCTCCCGTGTTTAAGCAGCAGATGCGTGAAGTCGGCCTCCACATCGGATTCGAGCCCGTCGTGGGCGCAGATGGCATATTGTTGGAACCCAGCATCACTCTCGAATTCCACACCGCCCCACCCCTCGAACACCGCGAGCACCTCATCGACACCCAGGGACGCCGCCTCGAATTTCCCCTCACCGATTACTTCACCACCAAGGTCACCACCGGCACAACCATCCCCGATGGAACCACCCGCCTCCTCTCCCTCTACAAACCCACCGGCAAACCCGAGTTCGACAAAGACGACATCCTCCACGCCATCTTCATCACCTGCGACCTCCTCCGCGCCGGAGAGTGAACCCGTTGCACCGCCACTGGAGTCCCATCAACCCAACGCACGTTTTGTAGTACCAGCTTTCTTGTCCTTCGTCGTGTCCTCCATAGCTCGAAGAGCGAAGGGGGAAGCCTCGGCGAAGAAGGAAGCCGGTCCGGATCTGAGTTCGTAGTTCGGGCTTCAGCCCGTCTGGTCGACGCATCGTCAAAGTCCATGCCATCAAAAGCACCCGGCAGCCCGCACCCATCATTTTTGCTACTTTTTGCGCCCCTCATGTCCTTCGTAGCCCGCAGGGCGAAGAACGGATTGCGCCCCCCTCACTCACTCCTCAAACTCCGTATAATGCCGCCTCCGCGGTGGCTCCGTCACCAGCGCCTTCTGCTTCCAAAACGTCGCCTGGCCCGCGTCCTTCTCACAGCCGACACCTTCAAGATAGCACTGCGAGAGATTCTTCATCGCCTCCACCACGCCCTCCTCAGCCGCGACTTTGATCGCTGCAAACCCAGTTCGACGTTCCTTCGTCGTCTGGCCATGATTCAAGAGCACCATGCCCGCGAGATTCTTCGCAGGCGGCAGTTGGTCCACAACGCGTGAGAGCGTGTCATACACATCCTGCCACAGCGCAGGATCATGCTCCGCTTTCCGCCACAGCAGATGTGCCGCCAGGTAGGCCTCCAGCGGATGTTTGGAGCGGCTCATAAACGCCAGCACCAGCGCCTCCGCCTTCTCAATCTCCTGCGGCACACCCCGTCCCTGAAACAACGCCTCCGCATAATAAAAGCGCGCATCACGCCGCTTCCCCGCCTCGAACGCCTTCTGATAAAGCCCCAAACTGCGCGCCGGATTGCGCGTGCACCCATAACCCGCCGCATAGAGATGTCCCTCAAGCAGCATCGCCGACACACTCCCATGCTCGCCAAACTGATGCACCTGCTCCGCCCATGCTGCATCCAGCCACTTGCCATTCATGAACAGCTCCCGAGCCATGCGGTCACACAGCTTGTCCGCAAACGGCATCCAAAAAGTCTCCTGCGGAAATTCATACATCGCGTTCGTCAGCACGCTCAGCGCCGGCTTGAAATCCTCCGTCGCTTCAATCCCGCGCATCTGCTCCAAAATCTCCACCCGCGCTTCATCCACCTGCTCCGCATGCGTCAACGCCGGCTTCAATTCACGCAACGACCCGGCGCTCACAAACTGCTCCTTCGCAGGCAGCAGTTCCGTCACCTCAATCGTGTCACGGGCCTCCGTAATCCGCCAGCGATCCGCCTCATCCCGCTGCACCGTGCAAACCAGCACACCCTTGCCACGCGCGATGCGTTCCCCACGCTGCACTTCGAATTGAAACGGCTGCGTGACCTGGATGAGATCAAACGTCTCCACCTCCGCCTGCGCTCCCGCCACCACGCTGATGCGCCGCAGCGGCCACCGCGCGCGCATTTCCTCCTCCTGCCGCAGCAGCACATCCATCGGCGGATGATCCAGCACGAAAAAATTCCCCTGCCCCGCCGCCACATGATCAAGCAGCGTCGCCACAGACACCTCGTTCCATGACCGCACATACGCTGCCACACGATCCATCGCCTCCTGCCCGGCAGAAAGTTTGGTAACGGCACGCTTGTCTCCAGCCATGCGCGCTCTCTCAAAGGCTGCGAGCGCCAGCTTGATGTCACGTTCCGTGCCGTTGCCGTGTTCGTAGCGTTCACCCAGCGGCATCCACGCGGGTGTCTCCCCGAGTTTCGCCGCCAGCAGCAACTGCTTCAAAGCACCCTCCGTGTAGCGCGCCGGATTCTCCTCGTCATCGACCACGCTCACAAAATCACGCAATGCCTCACGCCGACCGCCTTCGACCGCCTTTTGCAGCAGAAACACCACCTCTTCTCCAAACTGACCCGAAGCCCGCAGCGCGAGCGCCAGCATATGCATCGCAGCCACATTGCCCTTCTCAGCCAGCGGCATCACCACCTGCGCGGCCAGCGTTGGCGCACCCGCCTGCAACAGATCCTCACACACCCGGATCGTAGCCTCCGGTGAAAAATCGGGAGCAGTCGCTGGCTGCACAACCGCATCCGGTCTCGAGTCAGCAATCTGATCCAGATGATGCGGCCAGTACACAACCCCCGCAATCATCGCACCACAGACCAGCAATCCCGCGAGCAGCAGCGAAGACGATTCCTCCTCATCCACCGGCGGCTTCGTTTCCACAGCCGGCTCCACAGTCCGCGACGTCACGCTGGCAGATTGTGGTAGCGCTTGAGCTTCAACTTCAGGCGCGGAAGTGGTTGCCAAAATCACCCCGCCCACACGCTCACCAGCACGCGGCTTCAAGGAGATCGGCTTCAGCAAATAACCACGGCGGCTGGTCCGCGCCCCCGTCGGAGCCCCCCCAGCAACAGGCCCTGACTCCTCCTTCAACGCCCCTTCCTCCTCCTCAGCGACATCCACGTCAAACACCTCACCCCCGATGCCAAACTTGAACGGCACCTCCACTTCCAGCTCGCTCGAAATCACGCCATTCACCGAGAACTGCGCCGCCGCAAACTCGCCGATGATTTGAAAAGTCCGTTCCCCAGCCCGATACACCACGCAGTGCCGCGGCAGTATGCCCACCCCTTCAAACGTCACGTCACAATCCGGCCCGCAGCCAAGCGTCAGCGACGCATGCAGCGGGCAGGAAATCCGGTGCTCGCCGTCTGCATTGCGTAATGTCAAAACCCTCAGGGCCATCGCCCCAGTATGCTAAATAAGTCTTTAGCGTCGAGTGAGCATTGCGTGAATGAATCTAGGACATCCTTACTTTCCAGCCCCTAGTTCCTGGTAGTAACGCTTCACCAGATCACGGAACTCAGCGGGCACCGGATCACGATCCACCGGGGCCAGATTCTTGCCCGCATCCTTCTTCGAAAGCTCCTCCACCACACGATCCCGCAGTTCCATCAGCGGCTGCGTGATACGCGCATTCAGGTTGGCAACCTGCGGTGCCTCATTGCTCCGTTTGAGTTCAATGCGGAGCGCACGCGCACGATCCTGTACCTTCGCCGCCTCATTGCGCAGCTCAGGGTTGTTCAGCAGTTCCTCCACATTGCGCAGCCGGTCGCTCCACTGCTCATACCCATTGCCGGTGAACACGCCCTTGTCCGGTTGCTCCTTGCTGTCGTCAAAGAAGAGCGCCTCAGGAACGGCACCTCCTTGGATCTGCGGACGGGTGCGGTCGTTGTCCGAGTCACGATTTCCCGTGATGCCCAGCCCCATGTTCGCATCCGCCGTTTGCTGCGCCTGTCCCCTGCCTTGCCCACGCCCCTGATTCTGCCCCTCCCCGGGCTGCTGCCCTTGGCCGGGCTTTTGACCCTGGCCCGGCTGCAGACCTTCCCCAGGCTTCGGTCCATTCTCAGCGGTTTGTGGCTCGCCTTCGCCCTGCCCCTTGCCTTGACCTGCTTTTCCGGGCTGCTGCCCATCCTTGCCCGGTTGTTCTCCAGGTTGATTACCCTTCGGCTGCTGCGCTGAAGCTTGCTGCTGCCCCTGGCCCTTCCCCTGGCCTTCGCCCTCAGGACTAGGCTCCTCACCTTGGCCTTGTCCTTTCTCGCCCGGTTGCATGCCTTTCCCGGGCTTCTGCCCCTTTTCTGCAGTCTGGGCGTCTTTGCCTTCACCCTGGCCCGCCTTGCCCTCTTGGCCTTGCCCGGGCTTTGGCTCTCCTTCCCCTTCTTTGCCAGGCTTCTGACCTTCGCCCGCCATCTTCGGATCTTGCGGCTGCCCTTCACCATCTTTGCCTTCACCGTCTTTTCCAGGCTTCTGGCCTGCACCCGGCTTCTCACCCTTCTCGGCAGTTTGGCCATCCTTCGGCGCTCCCTCTTTCCCCTCTCCTGCCTTTTGCCCCTTCTCAGCAGCGTTAGGCTCCCCGGCATCCGCCGTTTTTTGCCCCTGCTGTCCTTTTTGTCCTTCACCCGCAGCCTCCTGCTCCTGCGCTTCCTTGATAAGTTTATCGAGTTCGTTCTTCGCGACACGCAAAGCCTCGCTCTCACTGCCCAGCACGCTCTCAGCGGCCTTCTCGACCCCCTTCCTGAGCTCCTCCACAGCATTCGCCGCCTTGCGTTCAGCGTCCTTGGCTTCAGCCTGGGTGCCGTAGCGAAGTTGATCCCGCGTTTCCCGCAGGTTCTCCTCCAAACCACTGGTCTGGGCCTTGCGCACAGCGTCGTAGAGATTCCGGTGCAGCAGCGGCTCGCTCTGCTCCGCCTGCTCACTCAGCTCACGCATGCTGTTGAGAAGTTTTTCCACATTCTCCTGCTGCTCCGCCACCTGCCGGCTCTGCGCAGCATTCTGCATGTTCTTCTCGATGTCGGACCCCGGCTCCTTTTGGTTTTCCAGCGCCTCGCTGAGCTTCTTCTCGTTCTCCGCCGCGTCCCGCGCCTGCTGACGAATCTGCTTCATCTCCTCCGCAAATTTCTTCGACGTCTTCTGCCGAAAATCCTCCTGCATCTTTTCCAGCTCACGCTGCGCACGCGTCGCGGAGTTGGCGGCATCCGCCAGCTTCTCCTCCTTCAGTTGCTCCGCCGTCTCCCGCACCTTCTCCCGCGTTTCCTCCAGCTGCTCCTTGGCCTCCGCCATGTTCTGCGCATTCTCAGGCTTCTCCATCCGCTCCTTGAGATCATCCAGATCACTCAGCAGCTGCTCCTGCTCGGCCTGCAAACGTTTGAGCTGGTTGTCGAGCTCCTGCTTTTCCTCCTCAGTCTTGGCATTCGCAATCTGGTTTTGCAGTTCCTTGATCTTCTCCGCCAGCGCCTCCTGACGCCGTGCGAGTTCCTTGAGCCGGTTCAAAACCTGCAAGTTCTCCTGCTGCTCGGCGCTCTGCTCCTCGGTGGCCACCTTCTCTTCCTCGTAGCGCTTCTCCTTCTGCTTCAGCTCCAGATCCATGATCTGGTTCTTGTTCGCCTGCTGCCCTGCACCGGGTGGCGGCAGGCTGTCCTGACGCATCACCTGATGCTCTCGGCTCTGCGCACGGTGCAGCCATTCCAGCGCCGTCTGCTCAAACGTGAGCGCCTGATTCAGCGGCGAACGCTTCTTCTCAGCCGAGGCCTGCTGCAGCGGCCCCTGCGAGTCCTTCAGACTTTTCCACGCTTCCGTCAGCGACTGCTTCACCTCCGTGTCCTCGACCTTCTCCATCGCTTCTTTGACCTTCTCCATCGCAATGCCAACCGACTGATCCACCACATCAATGTCCGGCGTCGCCGCCTCAATCACGCGACCCGCATTGGTATCGCGAATGATCTTCCACGTCGCGTTCACGATCTGTTTCACCAAATCAACGAGCTTGTCGCTCTGCGCCTTCGGCTTGCCCGGCTCACTGGGCGGCGCCTCCATCTCACGAAAGATGTCCTCAAAGTGCCGCACATCAGCAAAGAACATATCGCTCATGTTGCGCCGCACCTCCCCCTTCGGCCCCGTGTCCTCCGCCCAAAGATAATAGCTCACAAGCTGCCTCGGCTCGGCGTTCTCCTTTTCCAGCGCCAGCTCAGCCCGCACATCCTGCTTCTTCAACGGTGCAGTGACAGGATGATTAAAGAGGATCTCCTTGCTGTTCCCATTGATGCTGAAGACCGCCCCCGATTTCGTGACCCCAAGATCATCCGAGACCTTCGCCTCCACCGGCAGCTCCTGAATGCTGGACACCTGCAAATCTCTCTTCGGAAATACCACCTCAATCTTGGCCAGTTGATTCGACTGCACCGTCACCGTAAACCACGGCGGGTTCTTGTTCCCACGCTCCGCTTCATCCACCAGATGCAGCCGATACTTCTGCGTCTTCTCCGCCATCAGCACTCCTTCCAGCACCGTGGCATCAGCAGCAGAAGGCGTGAGGGCGATCACGCTCTTGTCCTCACCAAATAGCTCCGCAGCAGTCAGATGCGGTGCAAACGGGGAAACGTCCTTCCGCTCAGCGGCGCCCTCACCACCGGCCGCGATGAGCGGCTTGTTAACCTTGATCCTCCACACAATTTTCGAGCCTTCCAGCGCACTGACCTTCTTCGTGTTCTTCGTCTCCTTGGCCGGAAGTTTCGTGTACTCCGGCGGTGTGACCATCACATCGCTGCTCACCAGCGCGGGGAAATCAAAAACCGTGATCGTGTGTGTCTGCGACTTTTGATCCGCAAACTCCACCCGGTATTTCGCATCACGCTCCACCTTGTTGATCATGCCACCATACACCTGCTCATCCACAGTCAGCCGCATTGGCAGACGCTCCCGTTCCTTGCCATCCGCCTCACTCACCACCAGCATCGCATCCGCAGGCACAGGTCCGTTGAACCGCGCTTCAATGATGAGGTGTGCACCTCGCTCAATCTCGGCGTCTCCCGGAGTAAGCGTGGCTTTGAATTCCGTCGGCCTGGCTTCTTCGTCGGCCTGAGTTTTCGCAATCTCAGTTTTGCCTCGGGGAGTGTGAAGCCGCAGCGCCACATCCGTGAACACAAAGGCGATCACCGCGAGCCATGCCGCGACAAGCGTACGCGTGTAGGGCTTCTGAGCCACCGTCACCGGCCAGTTCTGCGTGGCCGCAAAGGCCAGCGCACGGTCAATGAGCCGTTCATGCAGGAAGCCAGTGGGCGCGTCAGCCTCTGGCTCGTGCTCGATGGCGGTCAGCAGCAGCGCATCCAGCGAGGGATGCTTGTGCTCAATGACACGGGCGATCTCATGATCACTCCAAATATTGCGACGCCCTTTGAGCCACGCGATCAAGCCCAGCACAATCAGCCCCAGCATCGACCAGCGATCGAGCCGCTTGGAAATGTGCAAGCCATTCAGCGTGGCCAGCAGAAACGCCCCCCTCACCAAAATCCCAACCGCGAAAACCAACGCGAGATGGCGCATCAGCCGCGCGCGTCTCAGCGCCTCGCGGACTTCAGCAATGCGGGCTTCGAGGATGGTGCGTGCGATCATAAGTGGGATGAATTACGCGGTTTGGAGAGCCGTCTGTCGGGTGCGCCCCGCAAACCACGTTTCGAGCAGAAGTACGGCCAGAAGCATGAGAAGAATGTACCACCACGATTGCTGGCGCTGCTCCGTATCCGTCGCCGTGAGGCGTTCGTCCGTGCTTTCGCTGCCTGCAGCACTGTCGGCACCGCTGGAAATCTTGATGCCATATTCGGCCAGCTTTTCCGGCGCAAGGGGCAGTACCCGCCCTTCGTCCGGCGAAAGATTAACGGCCAGAATCTGCGTGTGCGAGGCGCTTTGAACCTTGTACAAGCCAATCTGCGTCGCGGTAAATGCTTCCCCCGCTTTGAGGCTGTGCGTCTTGTTCTCAGGATCGGTGATCGTGTGCTCCGATAACGCATCAAGCGGCAGGTCCTCACCAACCAACAGCGTCGCCGCAGGATCATGGCTGAAACCAGCCGCAGCCAGCCAACCATAGAGCAGCGGCACAAATTTCGTACTGAGCGCCAGCTGGCTGTCCCCGGGATGCCAGCCGGAAGCGAGAACAATGAGCGTCCCCTTCCCAATGCGGGCGCTGACAATGGCAGGCTGCCCGTTGTCAAAATTGGCCAGGGTTTCCAGCTTGTTTGTCGCATCCTTGATCTCGATGTCCCGATGCTTCCAAAAACGCAGCTTCGTAAAATCCCGCAGCTTGGGATCAGCGAAAGGCCTGAGCAGCGGATGCTCCACTTTGACATCCGCAAGCATGCGGTAGTCGTCGTTCGCATCCCCCTCCTTGATGGTGATGCCCGGAATCCCGGTGAGTGTTTGAAGCAGCGCTGCATCGGCTTTGGAAGTGGCGACCTGCACCAGAAACCCGCCAGCGCTGACAAAGTCGCGCAAACTCGCATGCATTCCCACCGCCGGCGTGCTGCCCGAGATCACAAGCAGATCCGGCTTCTGCACAGGCAGCGCCTTGCCCGCTGTCAGCACCGGTGCCAGCGTGGCCGTAGGTTGCAGTGCCCGCGCCAGATAATACAGCGGCGCAGCAGCTTCATCCCTCGTTGCCTCATCACCGAGAAAGTGAATGCGCACCGCACGCGGCTGCGGCGGGGCGATGAACAACCTGTTGTCGAAGTCATACTTATCTCCGCTCAGATTGAGCGTCGTGGCGTTGGTCGAATTCGGCGGCGCATTCAAAATGCGCGAGGCCCCCGGCGGAATTTGCGCCGTGATGCTGTCCGTCTGCGGGCCCTTCTCCCAGGCAAGCGTGAAGTCCCTCAAAGCCGAATCCCGCGTATTGCTCAAACGAATGCGAATCAGCGCGTCCGCGTTCCCTTCCTCATCCCGTGCAGCAAGAGCCATGGAAAAATTATCATTCGTCACAGGATCAAGGCGATGAACCTTAAGCGTGAGTTCAGCAGGCCACGCAATCGTGCGCAACGCATCCAGGTGCGTCCCCTCCTGCAGATCAGTGATCAGGTGAATGCGCTTCTTCAGCTTGGCCGTGCTCGCATCAAACGACGGCACCGCAGCGATCAGCGCGCGATCCAGCTGCGTGCCACCCCAGCTAGGCGCAAGCTCCGCCAGACGGCTTTGCAATGCCACCACACGATTCGCCGGCGTGTTCCGATCCTCCTCAAACGTCCACACCGGCGTGAGTTCACCATCAAACACCGCCAGCGCAATCCGATCAGTAATCTTCGCCTCTTTAAACAAACGCTCCGCCTCAGCAACACCACGCTTCCACAGATCATCCCGCCGCATCGAAGCACTGCGGTCCAGCAGAATCAGCGTCGCCTTGTCCCCAGACGTCGCCGTGGCACTTTCACTCTGCATAAACGGCCGCGCAAACATGAGCGCGAGAAGGATCAGCGCGAGACAGCGCAGCAACAGCAGCAGCCAGTTCTCCAGCCTCCTCTTGCTCACCGGCACCGGCGTGCTCGCATCCAGAAACAGCAGCGAACTGAACTCCACCCTGTCCTGCGGTGGCCTGCGTCTCAGGTGCAGCAGAATCGGCGCGATGATCGCAGCAGCACCCGCGAGGTATATTGGAAAGAGCCAGCTCATAAAATAAAGTTCAGAATCCTCCTCCCGGTTGTCTGCAGCTTGAGCCATCTCCGCAAAGCAGGCGAACCGCCCATGGCAAGCGCAAGCGCGCCAGTACAGTAGCCATCTCGCTCCGCGAGATGAGCCCAGCGCTCCCGCCACATCCCATCCATCTCAAAATTCCACACACTCTCTCCCCCCCTGCGAATGCCCATCACCTCTCGCGCAGCGAGAAGACGCGGAGGAGGCAGAAGAAGATGTAAAAAAAGAAGATTTCATACAGCCACCCTCGCCGCAGCCGATTTAGACGCCTTCTTCCTCTGCCGCGCACTTAGGAAGTTAAAAAGCACCTCCTCCAACGGCTGATCCGTCGGACAAAAGTGGTACTCAACGTTATGACGATCCGTCGCCGCCTGAATCGTCTCCCGATGCACCTGCAGCCGCTTCAAATAAGTCTCACGCACAAGCTGCGGATCAACAAACCGCTCCACCCCAGTCTCAGCATCCCGAAAGTGCGCAGATTTTTCAAAGTTAAAATCAATCTCCGCCCGGTCCATCAGGTGAAACAGCACCAGGTCATGCCCCATCGCACTCAGCAGCGCCAGTTGCTTCTCCAAGTGCTCCACCGGCGCCAGCAAATCCGTGATCAAGCAAATCATCCCCCGCTTCCTCAGCAGCTCCGCCAACTGCCCCACCGAAAGTGCCAGCGACGTCCCCGCCGCCTTCGCCGGCCTCTCCAGCTCCGCAATGATCCGCCGCAGATGCCCCGGCCGATTCCTCGGTGGCATGTGCTCCTCAATCCCATCCGCAAACGTCGTAAGCCCCGCCGCGTCCCCCTGCTTCATCAAAAACGACGCCAGCGTCGCAGCCAGCGTCGCCGCATAATCCGCCTTCGTATATCCCAGCGATCCAAACCCCATCGACTTGCTGTGATCAATCACCAGCTGGCAGCGCAGGTTCGTCTCATCCTCAAACTTCTTGATGTACGTCCGGTCACTCCTCGCCAGCACCTTCCAGTCAATATACCGCGGATCATCCCCCTGCACATAGGCCCGATACTCCGAGAACTCCACCGAGAACCCATGATACGGACTCCGGTGCATCCCCTTCCACAACCCCTCCACCACCACCTTCGCCCGCAGCTCAAGCGACTTGATGCGCATCAGCGCAGCAGGATCTAGGAATGTGGTGGCGGACATCGGAGTGGAAAATGACGAATGAGTAAATCCGAATGACTAAATAATGTCGAAGCTCAAATGCCGTAGCGTGTTATTTGGATGGAGGAGCTTTTCGAAGAATGGCGGCAAAGATGAGGTGTAATTCCTTGGCTTCCTGCCAGATCGGTGCGGCACCATCACGCATCTGAGGTTCAGCCCGCACAATCATACGGCACCAGTGTTTGGTTTCCCGCGATTCCTTTTTGCAGGTGGCGATCTTGTTGCGGAAGTCTTTGTTTGAGATGGCATCGTCAGCTTCTCCATAGTTGGCACCCACACTTGTTCCCGACCGGACAATCTGAGAAATCAACGGCTTGGTCACCTCATTGCGAGGAACTGCCTTGGCAAAATCGATCACCTTCTCGCCAAACACCGCAGTGCGCTCCTCCAGATCGAAGTTTTTATCGTTACCAGTGCTCATCTTCGGCATTGGGCATTCGGACTTATTTAGTCATTCGGATTTACTCATTAGTCATTCCTCTTGGCTACCCCTTCACATGCTCAATCAACCTCCCAATCACCTTCTCCACCGTCACCCCCTCAGCCTCCGCCTTGTAGTTCACCAAGATACGATGCCTGAAAACCGGCAGCGCCATCGCCCGAATATCTTCCACCGTCACATGCGTCCGGTTATGCAGCAGCACCCGCGTCTTCGCACCCAGTACCAGATTCTGGCTCGCACGCGTCCCCGCCCCCCAGCTGATCCACTGATTCACAAAATCCGGCACCCCTTCTCTCCCCGGCCTCGACGCCGCCGAAAGCCGCACCGCATACCGCGCCACATCTTCCGCAATTGGCACCTTCCGCACTACCTGCTGAAACGCCAGCAACTCCTCTCCGGTAAAAAGCCGCTGCACCGGCTCCCCCTTGCCCGAGGTCGTCTTCGTCACCACCGTGACCTCATCATCCTCGCTCAGATAATCGATCACAATATTCAACATGAAGCGGTCAAGCTGCGCCTCCGGCAGCGGATACGTCCCCTCCTGCTCAATCGGATTCTGCGTCGCCAGCACAAAGAACGGCTCCGGCAGATGCATCGTCTTCCCGTTCACCGTCACCTGATGCTCCTGCATGGCCTCAAGCAGCGCGGCCTGCGTCTTCGGCGGCGTGCGGTTGATTTCGTCCGCCAAAATCATATTCGCAAACACCGGCCCCTTGCTGAACACCAGCTTCCTTCCCTCCGGGCTGTCCTCCAAAATCTCCGTCCCCGTAATATCCGACGGCATCAAATCCGGCGTGAACTGAATCCGCTGAAAGCTCAAATGGCACACATCCGCCACCGTCTTAATCAGCAGCGTCTTCGCCAGCCCCGGCGCCCCCGTGATCAGACAATGCCCCCCGCTCAGCAGCGCAATCAGCATTTCATCAATCACATGCTTCTGCCCCACAATCACCTTCCCCACCTCCGCAAACAACCGCTGCCGCGCCGTGGAGAGCAGTTCGACGATCTGGCGTTCAGTAAGCGGGGCGGAAGACGGCGAAAGATCGGGAAGGGCGCTCATGGAGATGTGTGGTCTATCAAACAGCGCCCACGATGCCAAGTTTTCATCCACCACGCAGGTAGGAAAGAAAGCCTGCCGTATTCACTGTTCCGATCCCGAAGGGATCATCGAAGGTAGCCAGGGGGCGAATGCCCCCTGGAAAGCGCATCCACCCAGCCAGCTCTAAAGATCGCATGCCGGAGGCATGCCAGCACCACCCGCGCAGCCGAGGCTACTTCGACCACGCCGGCTCCGGCTCCCACGTCTTCTCACCGTGCCCCACCCCAATCAGCGCCTCATCCTCCTCTTCCTCCGTCTCCTCCAGCAACGGCGCAAACCGCTCTGACCGAAACCCCAGCTCCTGCTTCACACTCGAGTGCGGATCATCCGGATTGTTCAATTCCTTCAAGAGCAGCAGCAGATCAAACTCCGCCCCCGCCAACTTAATCTCCGCATCATCATTGACCACAAACTGCGGATTCGACCGCCCGGCCCTCAAAGCACGCACCGTATAAATCTCATCCTTCTTGGGCAGAGACTTGTACAAATCAAAGACCCACGGATCGAATTGATCATCAATGCAGACAACTTGCTGGCCGGTTTTAAACATGAAAAAAGGGTTACGGTTGAACAAAATGAATGCCGTGCTCACCGGCAATTTCAACAAGGCGTGTCATATCAGGCCCCTCCGCTTTGGCAAACTCCACCGCACATCGATCAAAGAAAGTTTCAAAGCCCGAAGGCACCGTGGTGATCAGCATTTTCAGCGGCGTTTCACCCGCATTGCGGAAGGCATGCACCTCCCCCTTCGGCATGAACACCGCAGTTCCTGGCACCACCGCCGTCCACTTCCCACCTTGGAAAAACTCAGCGCTCCCCTCAATGACGTAAAAGTTTTCATCCTCCCGCGTGTGATAATGCGGTGGCGGCCCTCCTCCCGGATGCGTGGTCTCAATCCACTGCGTGAAACGACCGCCCGACTGCGCACCGGTGATCACAAACTCCACCTCATCACCAAAGACCGACATCCCCTTGCCCTGGCCGGGCTGGGTGATCACTGGAACAGCATCATTCACAGAACTCATAATTGCGATCCTAGCCCAACACCCAGCCCCTGCAACTTTGGCGAAGCCATGGAGTTGAAGATCCAAATCTCCCCCATCCCTTCATGCTCCGCCATTGCCTCTTGCTGCTCTCTCTGCTGGCCGCCATCTCATCCTGCCCCGCCCAGCTTCCACTCCCACAGGGCATTCAAAAACTCGACCTCACCGTGGACAGCGTCGCACGCAGCGGACTCCTCTACGCCCCTGCCACCGCCAAGGAACAGCCCACCCCCGTCGTCTTCGTCTTTCACGGCCACGGCGGCAACGCCATGCAGATCGGCCGCAGCATCCCCATGTACAAACTCTGGCCCGAGGCCATCTCAGTCTATCTCCAGGGCCTCAACACCCCCGGCCAGCTCACCGACCCCGAAGGCAAGAAACCCGGCTGGCAGCACAGCGCAGGCGCAGAGGGCGACCGCGATCTAAAGCTCTTCGACGCCGTCCTCGCCCACCTCAAAGAACACTACAAGGTCGACACCAAGCGCATCTTCTCCACCGGCCACTCCAACGGCGGCGGCTTCACCTACCTCCTCTGGCAGACACGCCCGGACGCCCTCTGCGCCATCGCCCCATCCGCAGCCGCCTCCATTCGCCTCAAAGACACCCCTTTCAAACCCAAGCCCTGCATGCACATCGCCGGCACCCAGGACCCGCTCGTCAAATACGCATGGCAGCAGCTCGCCATGACCAAAGTCAAAGAGATCAACCAATGCTCCCCCGAAGGCATCCCCTGGGCCCAGGACTGCTCCCTCTACCCCTCCAAAGTCGGCGCCCCCTTCATCGCCTACATCCACCAAGGCACCCACAAGTTCCCCGCAGAAGCCCCACCCCTCATCGCCAAATTCTTCAAAGAACAATCCGCCTCCATCAAATAACCCATCCCCACTCCCCTCAGGAATCGTCCCCAATTCTGTTAATCCTGAGCATCTTGTTAATCCTGTCTATCCAGTTACCTGCCGCCCTTCGCCCCCACCTTCACCCCAGCGCCCCCTCCCACTCCCCCTCCTTAAACCCCACCAGCCACACCTTCTTCCCCGCATCCACCGCAAACGGCCTTTTCACCAGATTCCCATTCCCCGCCAGCAGCCCCAGCGCCTCTTCCGTGCTCATCCCCGGCAGCGTGTCCTTCAGCCCCAGACTCCGGTAGTCCATCCCCGACACATTAAACAGCCGCCGCACCTCCCCGCCACACGCCCCCAGCATCCCCTTCAGCTCCCCCACCGACGGCGGCGTCTCACGAATTGCCACCTCTTCAAAATCAATCGAGCGCCCCTTCAGCCACTTGATCGCATTCTTGCACGTCGAACATCCAGAGTAAGCGTAAACTTTGAGCATGGTATAAATGAAATGGTATCCAGTCGCTTAGTGAAGCGCAGATTAAATCGAAGCCAATTCGAATCACAAAGTCCCGCTGACAAATCCAGCACTCCACGCAGCCAGTTCGCGGCCTCGTTCGGGCTTCGCCATTCGCCATTATTTCGTCATTCGGACTTACTCATTCGTCATTCGCAACGCACCTCATCCACCCTTCAAACTCCTCCGGCAGCTTCGCCAAAAACGCCATCGGCTGATCATGGATCGGATGGTTAAACGAAAGCTTCCACGCATGCAGCATCAGCCGCGGCACACGCACCCGCTGCTTCGCCGGATTCGCATAAATCGGATCCCCTAAAATCGCACACTGCAAAGACTCCCGCATGTGCACACGGATCTGATGCGTCCGCCCCGTCAGCAGCCGGCACTGGATCAGCGCACACCCCTGGTCCACCGCCAGCTTCGTCCACTCCGTCACCGCATCCTTCCCCGCCCCATCCAGCAGGTTGCTCATCCGCTTCCTGTCCACCGGATGCCTCCCAATCGACGTCTGAATCCGCCCGCTCTCCTCCTTCGGCACCCCGTTCACCACCGCCAGATAAATCTTCGAGATCCGCCGCTCCGAAAACGCCTCCGTCAGCCGCCGATGCGCCACGTCATTCTTCGCCACCACCATGCAGCCGCTCGTGTCCTTGTCCAGCCGGTGCACAATCCCCGGTCGCATCTCCCCACCGATCCCGCTCAGGTCGCCGATGTGGTGCAGCAGCGCGTTCACCAGCGTCCCGTCAGGATTTCCTTCCGCCGGATGAACGACAAGCCCCGATGCCTTGTCTAGCACCACGATGTCGGAGTCTTCATACAAAATCGTCAAAGGAATGTTCTGGGCCTTGATCTCCACCTCAGCTACTTCCGGCACCGTGAGACTCACCGCATCCCCGCATTTGAGAGTGGCCCCCGCTTTGACGGGTTTCCCGTTCAGCGTAGCGTGTCCGTCCTTGATCAAATCCTGCAGACGCGACCGCGACATCTCCGGCAAACGCCTCGCGAGGTGTTTGTCGAAACGATCTCCAATATCCAATGTTTCACTGATGAGCCAATCCACCCCACAAACTCAAGATTCGAATTAATAAGGCAAACTGTAATTTCTGGCATATCGAATGCGTCCCTGCTACTGCCAATACCTCACGCCTTGATCCTCGCCCCTCCAGAACAGTCCTTTTTGAGCACCTGCCCGGTGTGTCAGAAGCAGATTGATGTCACCTCCCTGGAGCCCTTCACCAAGCTCAAGTGCCCCTTCTGCGGCCAAATGGTCCGCGTCCGCCGCCGCTTCGATCAGTTCATGATCATCCGCCAGATCGGCGAAGGCGGCATGAGCCGCGTGTTCGAGGCCGAAGACGAAACCCTCGGCCGCCGCGTCGCCCTCAAAATCCTCAACCGCCAGTACTCCCGCGACTCCGTCCGCCTCGAGCAGTTCCGCCGCGAAGCCCACATCACCGCCAACGTCACCCACCCCAACGTCATCAAGCTCTACTCCGTCGGCTACGACCAGGGCTACTTCTACATCGCCATGGAGCTCGTCGGCGGCGGCTCCCTGGAGCAGCGCATCCGCCGCGAAGGCCACCTCAAAGAAGACGAAGCCCTCCGCATCGGCCGCGAAGTCGCCGAAGGCCTCCGCGCCGCCCAGCAGCTCACCCTCATCCATCGCGACGTCAAACCCGCCAACATCCTCTTCACCGAGACCGGCACCGCCAAAGTCGTGGACTTCGGCCTCGCCCTCTTCGTCGACCGCGGCGGCGATGAATCCGGCGAAATCTGGGCCACCCCCTACTACGTCGCCCCCGAAAAAGTCATCGAAAACAAAGAAGACTACCGCAGCGACATCTTCTCCCTCGGCGCCACCCTCTATCATGCGATGACCGGCAATCCGCCCCACAAGGCGGACACCAGCGCCATCGAAGACCTCCGCCGCATCAAGTCCAAGCGCGTCACCCTCGGCGAATCCGGCCTCCGCTTCTCCCCCCGCACAGAGCACGTCATCAACGGCATGCTCTCCTTCAATCCCGAAGACCGCTTCGCCAACTACGCCGAAGTCGTCGATGAAATGCGCCTCGCCGAAGGCCTCCTCGATCGCGGCAGCGTCCGCCGCCGCCTCCTCAATCGCCGCAGCCGCCTCATCGGCCTCACCGCCGCCGCCATCATCGTCGCCTACGGCATGGGCTGGCTCCTCCGCGAAGGCGGAGAGCGCCGCAACGTCCGCGCCCTCCAGCTCCCCACCGCCAATGAGAGCGAACTCGACGGCACCGGCGTCACCCTCACCGCCGACAAAGCCAACAAAAGAACCGTCTCCGAGCGCTTCACCGAAGCCCGCCAGGCCATGCTCGAAGAACGGCAGTACGCCACCGCCGAAAACAAATTCACCAAGCTCGTCGAATCCAAAGACGTCCTCCAGCCCACCGCCAACTGGGCACGCTTCAATGCCGCACTCTGCAGCATCATGCTCGACCGCAAAAAAGAAGCCGCAGACCACTTCGCCCAGCTCGCCACCACCCCCGACCTCAACGGCCTCGCCCCCTTCTTCACCAAGCTCAAAGACCGCATGTCCAAAAACTTCGGCCTCGGC
>JAIPJY010000104.1 GCA_021733925.1 Prosthecobacter sp.
CGGCCACAACGGGAGTGGCGGCCAGTGCCAAGAACCCCAGCGTTTTCAGCAATGCGTTCAATTTCATGGTCTGATGGTTGGTATTAGGTTGGTTGGTTTGAGGTCGGACACTCGCATGAGAGGGATCAAAACAGAAGTTTTGACCCAAGTACGTGAGCCGTTCAGTCGTGAAAATAGCAGGGGCTGTAACTACTGGAAAGCCTTTTCTTTATTTCCCTCGCATTTTTTTGCGTCCACATAACGGTTGCTTTTCGTAACTCCGCCGTCTCATCCTGTCAGCAACGCAAAGCTGCCCAAACCTTGCTCGTTGAATGATATATAGAAAGTGGTTCATTCAATTTATGGCTCGTTTAACTCTTTTTATCTTGCTGTTGGTGTGGTCAATGCCATTGCGTTCAGGCGAGCCATTTTCCCTCATCAGTTTGAGAGTCCGGGTGCACCTGATGGAGTCCAATGCGAACCCACGGCTGCAAACGACGCTTACGGAAAAAGAAGTGAGCGGCATTTTCGATGAAGTGAATGCCATCTGGTCCCAGGCGGGCATTCGATTCGAATTGGAGGCGATTGACCGTCTGCAAGCTCTCGATCTTGCCCCTAAAAGGTGGTTCATTAAGGACCGCGACTGGGTCAAAGCGGCGATTCCGACGAATCATTTCAGTCCCGGCTCCATCGATGTTTGCTTTGTGAAGGACATGGGGCCCAATGGTTTTTTTTACGGAGAACCGGTGGTGGTTTGCGAAAATCCAGAGTTTCACAAGGTCTCTGGCGGTGCGAAAAATCCCGTCGCCCGTGTCACAGCACATGAGCTCGGTCATGTTTTGTTCCTGCAACATCTTCAGGAGCGCACCAATCTGATGGCCTCGGGTAAAAACGGCGTTTCTTTAAACCCACAGGAAATCAAGGATGCGAGAAATCGGGCGCAAGAGATTGCGGGCCAGTTGTCTCAGCCTTGAGGCTCAAGCGTCTTCTGCAGAGCGGCTCCCAGAGCCTGGATCTGGGCGGCGGAATGCCGTGCGCTGACGGTGATCCTCAGTCTGGCGCTGCCGCGGGCGACAGTTGGGTAGCGGATGCAGGGGATGAGGAACCCGGCGTCACGCAGACGGTTGCTGATCTCCATGGCATGAGAGGCTTCACCCAAAATCACCGGCAGAATGGCAGCCTCGGCAGGTGGTGATGCGATGCCGATTCCTGACAGCAGACTTTGTGTTTGCTGGGTATTGCTGTGCACGCGCTGCCTCAAGGCATCGCCGCGTTCACTGCGAATCAGTTCCAAAATGGAGCCCATCGCATGGGCCAGATGAACGGGTGGCGCGGTGGAGTAGATGAAGCTGCGTGCGCGGTTGATCAGCAGGTCAATGACCTGCCGTGAGCCCGCCAGATAGCCACCGCTGAGGCCGAAGGCCTTGCTCAGAGTGCCCAGATGCAGATCCACTTGCTGATCCACGCCGAGCGCGGCGGCGAGTCCACGCCCCTGCGGGCCTAAGACGCCCACGGCATGCGCTTCGTCCACCAGCAGCCAGGCACCGTGCTTCGCCTTGAGTTCTGCAATTTCACGAAGTGGAGCGGCATCGCCGTCCATGCTGAAAATCGACTCGGTGACGACGAGCACCCGCCCTTTGGCGGTTTGCAGCAGGCGTTCGAGCTTTTCGAGATTGTTGTGGGGGAATACACGGATCGTCGCTCCGCTCAAGCGCGCGGCATCGACGAGGCTGGCATGGCAGAGCTTGTCGAGGATGATGGTGTCACCGGCACCCATCAGTGCGGGAATGGTGCCCAGTGCCACGGCAAATCCGCTGCTGAAGGTCAGAGCCGCCGCCGTCCCTTTGAAATCCGCCAGGGCTTCTTCCAGTGCTGCATGGGCGCGGTGCGTGCCGCAGACCAGACGCGAGGCCCCGGAACCACCGCCGTATTGGGCGATGCCTTCGGCAAGGGCCTGCTTCATCTCGGCGGAATGCGCCAGACCCAGGTAGTCGTTGGAGGAAAAATTGGTCCACTCGCGGCCTTCGGCGCGCACGGTGACTCCGTTCAGCTCGTCCAGCGGTCTTAGTTGGCGCCACAGTCCTTGCGTACGCAGTTCATCCAGCTGCGCGGTGATGTCCCATGGTTCTGTGCGTTCCTGCATGCGTTACTCCTTCAGGCGGCGTTCCACCACGTCGTCCTTCGCAACACCGAGAGCTAGTGCCTTCTCGTAGTGTCTGCGCGCCAGTTCGATGGCTGGCGGACGGCGCTCCAGGAGCATCAGCGCCATGTTGAAATGTGCGATGCCGTAATCTGGCTTCAGTTCAATCGCACGCTGCAGCTCTGCCTCGGCCGCATCCGTCCAGCCCAGCCCTTTGGCGGCGATGGCCAGGTAATTGTGAGCGCGTGCATCCTCCGGCTCTTCGTGAATGGCGCGTGTGAAGCAGGAAATCGCCCGGTAGGTGTCTCCCTCTTTTTGCAGCAGCAGTCCCAGAGCCGTCCAAGTTTGCGCGAGCTTTGGATTGATCTGCACGGATTTCTCAAAGCACTCGATGGCCTGCTTGGTTTCTCCTGCTTGCTGCTCCACCGCACCCAGATTGGCCCAGATGAGAGCGTTGCCATCGTCGAGCTCCAGCATTTCCAGATAGGCCTTGCGGGCCGCCGGCCAGTCCTGCTTGCCGAAGGCCGCCGCCGCACGTTCGCCCAGCACCTTGGTATGGGGCGGCAGCATGCCAGTTTTATCCATCTTGGCCGGGTTGATCTGCGCAGCCTCCTGGGCATGGCCGAGCATGGGCAGCAGCAGGAGGGCGGCGATTTTCAGGGTGGACGAGCTCAACATGCCGCGACTATGCGCTGAAATTGGCGCAGGAAAACATCTTGCGTACGCTGGATGAAAGGGAATGTTCGCCCGAACAGCCCTTTTCTTCTCATGTTCACCGACACTGACTCCCGCCTCACGGCCCGCCAGCAGGAACTCCTCGAGTACCTGCGCAGCTACCAGCGCACCAACGGCGTCATGCCCTCCACACGTGACATCCAGCGCCACTTCGGCTTTTCCAGCCAGACCGCCGCCATGAGCCATCTGCGTGCGCTGGAAAAAAAAGGCGTCATCCAGCGCCACGCGAACAAAGCCCGCGCCGTCGTCTTCCCTGAAGACCTCGACCGTGCTGAAATCATCGATATTCCGGTCTTCGGCCAGATTCCCGCCGGCATGGCCGCTGCCGACATGGTGCAGCATGCTGACAGGTGCATCTCCGTCGATGTGAACACGCTCGGAATCCCGCGCTCGGCGAAAAGCTTCGCCCTTCAAGTGCGTGGCGAGTCCATGATCGGCGCCCTCATCGGCGATGGAGACCTCGTGATTCTCGAAATCCGTGAGCCGCGTCCGAAAGACATCGTCGCCGCGCTCATTGACGGAGAGAGCACTTTGAAACGCTATGTCGTCAAAGATTCCCAGCCCTTCCTCCAAGCTGAGAACCCTGACTTTCCCGATCTTCTGCCCGCGCGGGAACTTCTCATCCAAGGAGTGATGATCGGGCTCATCCGGCACGTGCGCCGGGAAATTTGACGGGTTGAAAAAAGAATGCCTTTTTTGAGGGATTCGCCGGGAGGTGGGGTGAAACCAGTTGAGCAGTGATTTTAAAGCCGCTCACCAACCCTACCCCAACCAACCATGAAACCCGCCATTCTGATTCTTTTAGCTGTCACCACCCTTGCCTCGGTGTCCTGTTCAGGTCGCCCTGTGCCGAGCCTTACGCAGACTTACAATGGCAAGCCTGTGCTCACACGTGCCAGCCATCCCCAAGGAGGATCCATGGCTCCGGTTGATGGTGTGTATCTCGGCCGCCGATATTTTCAGCCCCAGGGCGTGAAGTCCGGCCTTGCCTGGATTGATGTCTATGGCCAGAGGTAACACCATTGGCTTGGTGACTTATCGCCCCAAAACCACGCCTGCCGCCGCCATGCACGACAACAATCCCGATCATCTCGACGATCTGCTTGCTGAATGGCAGCCTCAGGTGGAAACACCGCCAGACTTCCGTCGTGAAGTCTGGCGGCGCATTGCGGTCGAGTCGATCAATCCTGGATTGATCGAACGTTTTTCCTGGTGGCTGATGCAGCCCAAGCGGGAGATTGCCATCATGACGGCTGCCGTGGTTCTAGCCGTTGTTTGGGGGGTGACGCACCCGCCGGAGGCCACGAGCCCCCATGATGCCTACCTCACCTCCATCAGTCCGTTCGATGTAAATCATCACAGCCTAGGCCGGCCATGACGCCAGTTCGTAAAATCATTGGCTTTACGCTCCTCACCGCCTTGCTGGCGTCTGTTGCTTTGTGGATCACCCGCGAAAGTCTTCGCCCGCAAGAGCCTCCCCGCGAGATGGGCTTGAGCTGGCTGAAGGAGGAGTACAACCTTGATGACGCAGCTTTCGAGAGCGTCAGTGCCCTGCACAAAGACTACTTCAAGCGCTGCGATAAGATGTGTCGCCAGATCAATGAAGCTGATCGCCCTCTCCTAGGGCGTATCCGCCAACGTGGTCGCACGACGGGAGAACGCGACGCCCAGCTCAGCCGAGAACAGGCCATCTGCGCCGACTGCGAAAAGGCAGCCGCTGAGCATCTTAAGCAGGTGGCTGAGCTGATGTCCCAGGAGGAGGGAAAGCGCTTTCTGAACGACTTCTTGCCCATTCTCAACGAGCAGCGCCGCGAACATGATCGGCGTCTCTCCTCCAGTCTCCGCCGATGACACGCGTTCGGGACGACCTCGACAACGAATGGATGCGCAGTCTAGCGGGAGGCGAGGAGTTGGCCTTGAACCGTCTCATGGACGCCTGGAGCGAGCCCTTGATTGCTTACCTCACACGCCTCACGAGTAATGCTGCGACGGCTGCCGATCTGGCACAGGAAACTTTCGTTCGCGTTTACCGTCACAGGTACAGGTTCAGTACGTCGCAAAAATTCTCCACATGGCTGTTCGCCATCGCCACAAATCTCGCCCGCAATCATGCTCGCTGGCGTGGTCGGCATCCGGAAATCCTTCTGGAGCATGAGAACCTTTCAAACTTGCCCCACGCCGCAGCCCATGCCGCTCCCGATGAGAGGGCTATCGCCAACGAGCGCCTCATTGCCGTGGAAAAAGCCGTCGTAGAACTGGCGCACGAGCTGCGTGAGGTGCTCATTCTCGCTACCTGGCACGGCATGAGCCACAGCGAGATTGCCCGGGTGCAGAATACTAGCGAAAAAGCAGTCGAACTCCGGCTTTACCGTGCCCGCAAGATGCTTCGTGAACTGCTCGTCGATCACCTTGGCTCCTAGCCTACGTACCTTTCTTGCAGGTGTTTGATGTGCCATTTCGCATCCGTCGGTTTGCCCGTGGCCTGCGTGATGATCTCCTGGGGCAGCAGCGCGGCACCCTTGCTGTGCACGTTTTCACGCAGCCACTGCAGCAGCGGTGCGTAGTCGCATTTCTCCAGTGTCGTGGCGATCTTGCGCTGCTTTTTCGCCGTCGCGAAAAGCTGGGCGGCATTGAGGTTCCCCAGCGTGTAGGTCGCGAAATACCCCAGCCCGCCCATGCTCCAATGGATGTCCTGCAGGCAGCCGTGGCGGTCGTCCGGAGGTGTCATGCCAAACAGCTCGCGATATTCTTCGTTCCACACCTTTGGCACGTCCTGCACTGCGAGCTCACCCTTCACGAGACGGCGCTCGATGCCAAAGCGCAGGAGGATGTGCAGGTCATACGTCGCCTCGTCCGCCTCCACGCGGATGAAGCTGAATTCGCTGCGCAGCATCTCTTTCATGAACGCGTCCAGCTTCACTTTGCGAAGGTGCGGGAAGAGCTCCTGCGCACGGGGCAGCCACTTCGCCCAGAACGTGCGGCTGCGGCCCACGTGATTCTCCCACAGGCGGCTCTGTGACTCGTGGATGCCCAGCGACGCCGCGCTGCCGCTCGGCAGGCCGTAATCCAGCCCCGGCAGCCCCTGTTCGTACAAGCCGTGCCCGGCTTCGTGCATCACTCCGAAGAGCGACGACAGGAAATCCTTTTCATCATAGCGCGTCGTCAGGCGCACATCTCCAGGCCCCAGGGTGGTGCAGAAAGGGTGTGCCGTCGTGTCGATGCGGCCCGCCTCGAAATCAAACCCCAGGCTTTGTGCGATTTCGCGGTTCAAAATTTGCTGCTTCTCCACTGGATAGCGGCCTTTGAGGGTGCCCGGCTTCACCTTGGCAGATTTGGCCACGGCCTCGCGGGCGATTTCAGCCAGCTGCGGGCGCAGCTTGGCAAACAGCGCGGCCACTTCGCGTGTTTTTGCGCCACGCTCGTAGAGATCCAGCAGCGCATCATACGGCTCGTCTTCGAAGCCAAACAGATCTGCCTTTTTGCGTGCAATGCCCAGCACCTTCTCCAGATGCGGTGCAAACATGGAGAAGTTGGATTTCCCCCGTGCCTCCACCCATGCGGCCTTGGCATGCGCGCAGACCTCACTTTCTTCCTCCACCAGCTTTTGCGGCAGCTTCGTCGCCCGGTCGATGTCCCGGCGCAATCCGCGCACATTGGCCGCGTGTGTCGGGTTTTCAGGCATTTCCTTTTCCGCACGCTCTAGCAGTTTCAGTGTCTTCTTCGAGGTCAGCAGCCCATGCGCCTTCCCCGTCAGATACGACAACTGCCGCGCCCGATGCTCCAGCGCATGCGATGGCATAAACGTTTCCTGGTCCCAGCCCAGCACCGCTTCGGTGGAGGTGATGAGGGCGATTTCAGAAACAACTTCGCAGAGAGATTGGTAGGCGGTCATGTGTGAATGAACTGACAGTGACCGAAGTCATCTTCAAGCACGATTCACGAGTTCCTGTTATGTAGTTCTGCGCGAATCCACGTCGGTTCGCTGCGCAGATCGAGAATCGCAAACACCTGCGTCTCATCGGCAGTTTCACGATAGTAGATGCCGAAAGGAAACCTCTCCGAGAGCATCCGATGAAAACCATAGTGCAGTCCATGAATTCCGCTGAGTGCCGAGAGCCGTTCGACGTCTTCGACAATGCGTTGAAGAAAGTAGTCCCCAACGCCCTGCTCTATCTTATCGTAGAAGTCACGTGCAGCCTAGATGTCTTCCGCTGCTTCCTCCAGGACAACGACTCTTTTCATGACTTTGTCATGCCAAGCCGCCCTTTGAGTTCCTCCAGCGTGAGAAACTTCCCCTGACCAGCCTCAACCTTGGCCAGACGCTCGGACAAAATCTGTCCGTGCCATGCTGGCGAAGACACGTTCTCGGGCGACTTTAGAAGCGATCCCCAGATGACTTCCATGGCTTGGAAGCGCTCAGCCACGGTCATGTGCTCAATGTCGGATTCGACGAACATGACATAGAGATTAGCTTTTTCCCCGGGTGGTGCAAGCCGCTCTTCAAGCCCCCACCGGATGCCACGTGGTCTTGAACTCGATCAGTGCCCGGATTTCTTCCGCGCCCTGCATCGTGTCGGCGAACCAGTCGATGGGCTGCTCGGCCTTCAGCAGGCGCACGCGTTTCACGCTTTCCGCTGCGCCGAGTTTCAGCGTCTTGCGGTCTTCGGCATTCACGGCACCGCTCAGCGCGCGGAGGTGCTCATGCGTGGCAAAGGTCGGCACCATCTCGCTGCGCAGGCCGGTGAGCAGGTTCACCACGCCGCCGGGGAGATCGCTGGTGGCCAGCATTTCTCCCAGCAGGATGCTCGGGTACGGCTGCGTGTTGCTGGCGAGCACCACGATGCAGTTCCCGCTCGTGATGGCGGGCAGGATCAAGGAAACCAGCGCCAGCAGCGGTGAATCATCGGGGGCGATGACGCCGATGATACCCATTGGCTCTGTCACGGTGAAATTGAAGTGAGCGGACGCCACGGGGTTCACGCTGCCGAGGATCTGCTCGTATTTGTCCGCCCATCCAGCGTAATGCACCACACGCTCAATGCTGGCAGCGACTTCACGCGCGGCCTGCGCCTGCGAAGCGCCACCCAGCGCCACCGCTTTGGCTAATTCGATGCTGCGTGCCTCCATCATCTCCGCGAGCCGGTACAATATCTGCCCGCGATTGAAAGCCGAACGTTTTGCCCAGCCCGGCCCCGCCTTCGCCGCCGCTTCGACCGCATTGCGTAGATCCTTGCGCGTGCATTGCGGGATGTTGGCAAAGAAGGTGCCGGAGGCGTCATTAAGCTCCGTCACACGTCCGCTTTCACTGCGTATAAAGGCACCGCCGACATAGCATTTGGGGGTCTTGGAGATGGGGAGACGGTGAGACATAAGCAACAAAATGGGACAGGATTAACAGAATTTCAGGATGCCAGGATTGGGTAGGGATAATTCGGCAGGGTTCAGGTGAAGCGTGGTTATCTGGAGAAATCCTGAAATTCTGGAATCTTGTTAATCCTGTCAAAAATGCATCGCATCAAACAACGCGTAGATAATCCAGCATCCCCTGCTTCCCACCCTCACGCCCAAACCCACTCTCTTTGTACCCTCCAAAAGGGCTGGTGGGATCGAACTTGTTGTAGGTGTTGGCCCAGACGACGCCAGCTTTGAGCAGCGTGCTCATCTTGAGGATGCGGCTGCCTTTGTCAGTCCAGACGCCGGCGCTGAGGCCGTAGGGGGTGTTGTTGGCTTTTTCGACGGCTTCTTCTGGCGTGCGGAAGGTGAGGATGCTCAGCACAGGGCCGAAAATCTCCTCGCGGGCGATGCGGTGGCTCATGCTAACCTTCGTGAAGATAGTCGGGCGGAAGAAGAAGCCTTTGGCGGGGAGTTTGCAGCCGTTGTCGTGCATTTCTGCGCCTTCTGCGACACCGCTTTGGACGAGGTCGGTGATTTTGGCGAGCTGCTCGCGGCTGTTGATCGCGCCGAGGTCGGTGTTCTTGTCCATGGGGTCGCCCACGCGCAGCACGGTGATGCGGCGCTTCAGTTTGGCCAGCACCGCATCGGCAATGCTTTCCTGCACAAGCAGGCGGGAGCCCGCGCAGCAGACGTGGCCCTGATTGAAAAAGATGCCGTTCACAATGCCCTCCACGGCCTGATCCAACGGCGCGTCGTCGAAGACGATGTTCGCGGCCTTGCCGCCGAGCTCCAGCGTCATCTTCTTGTCCGTGCCCGCGAGGCTGCGCATGATGCTTTTTCCGACTTCCGTGCTGCCGGTGAAGGCCACCTTCGTGGTCAGCGGGTGCTGGATCACCGCAGCGCCCGTCTCACCCGCGCCGCTGACGATGTTTACCACACCGTTTGGCAGGCCTGCCTCCTGGCAGATCTCACCAAACTTCAGCGCGGTGATGCTGGTGGTCTCCGCCGGTTTCAACACCACGCAATTGCCTGCTGCGAGCGCCGGAGCGATTTTCCACGCGAGCATGAGCAGCGGAAAATTCCACGGAATGACCTGCCCCACCACGCCGTGCGGGGCGATCCGTTTGCCCGGCGCGAGGAATTCCAGCTTGTCCGCCCAGCCCGCATGATAGAAGAAATGCGCCGCTGCCATCGGCACATCGAAATCGCGCGATTCCTTGATCGGCTTCCCGCCGTCCAGCGTCTCCGCGATGGCAAACTCCCGTGCATGATCCTGCAGCAGCCGTGCGATGCGGTAAAGATACTTGCCGCGTTCCTTCCCTGGCATTTTTCCCCAGACACTCGTAAACGCCTTCTGTGCCGCTATGCAGGCGGCATCGACATCCGAGGCATCCGCCAGCGCAATGTCCGCAATCTTCGTTTCATGCGCCGGATTGATCGTGGCAAAGTACTTCCCCGCCCGCGGTGGCACGAAAGAGCCGTTAATGAACAGGTCATACCGTGGCTTCAATTTTGGGTCCGCCGTTTCTGGTGCGGGATCGAATTCCCACAGATCGCCAAAGACGAGTTCACGAGCGGGATTGGTTTTGGAAGAGGTCTTGGGCATACAAGATGGAGGTTTAATACCCCTCGGTGGCCTCGCTGAAATTCCACGGGGCCTGATAGGCGCCGGTACGTTCTTTTTCGAGCTGGCGCACGAGGTCATTGAGCAACGCAGAAGCGCCGAAGCGGTAGCGTCGGTTGTTCAGCCACTCGTCGCCGAGGGTTTCTTTGACGGCGATGAGGAAGTGCAGGGCCTGCTTGGCCGTGCGAATGCCGCCGGCGGGTTTCATGGCGATGGGGATGCCGGTGGCAAGGAAGTGGTCGCGGATGGCTTCCAGCATGACCTGGTTGTTGCCAAGTGTGGCGTTCGATGAGGTTTTGCCGGTACTGGTCTTGATGAAATCGCCGGGGCGGATCACGCGCATGGCCAGGAAACTGGCGGCGCGGATGTTGTCGTAGGTTTCGAGTTCGCTGACTTCAAGAATGACCTTGAGCGTGGCTTGGCCGCAGGCTTCAACCACGGCGGCGATTTCATCCTGCATGCGGCCGAATTCGCCGCTGAGAAAGGCACCGCGATTGATCACCATGTCGATCTCATCGGCACCGTCCTTCACGGCGGCGTGGACCTCGGCGAGGCGAGTTTTGAGCGGAGCCTGTCCGCTCGGGAAGGCGGTGGCGACGGAGGCGATTTTGACCTGGGTGCCGCCGACGTGCTTTCGAGCGTGCTTCACCATGGCGGGATAAACGCAGACCGCGGCCGTGGGTGGGATGTCGCCCACGTCATGTGGGCGCAGCGCCTTCTGGCACAGGGAGGCCACTTTGCCGGGCGTGTCTTTTCCTTCGAGCGTGGTCAGATCGACCATGGAAACGGCGAGGCGCAGACCGAAGACCTTGGAATTCTTTTTGAGGCTGCGGGTGGTGAACTTGGCCACGCGTTCCTCAATGCCGACTTGATCGACGGTGCCGATCTCATCGAAGAGTCGGCGAAGGCTGGTGGGCGCTTTGGCGGCGGGCATGGTGATCCTCTACATGAGAGACAGCCTCGCTGACAATGACAGAATCTGTACTCGCGGATTCTTCGGCCCGCGTATGCTTCTGCACGATGAGCAATATGATTCCCCAAGTTTACGATACGCCGATTTTCCGCATGGCCTGCCAGCAATTCGATTTGGTGGCCGACTTTTTGGACATTCCTGAAAATGCCCGCGATCGCCTGAAGATGCCCAAGCGCGCTGTGACCGTGGCCATGCCCATTCGGCGGGATGACGGCAGCACCACCGTTTTCATGGGTTACCGCGTGCAGCATCATCTCACACTTGGGCCGACGAAAGGCGGTGTGCGTTTTCATCCGGATGTGACGCTCGGTGAAGTGGGTGCTCTCGCCATGTGGATGAGCTGGAAATGCGCGCTCACCGGTCTGCCGTATGGCGGTGCCAAAGGCGGCGTGACCTGCGATCCGCGTGCGCTTTCACTCAATGAACTGGAGCGTGTGACACGGCGCTACACGCAGGAATTGATCCCATTCATCGGCCCGCAGATCGACATCCCTGCACCTGACATGGGCACAAACGAGCAGACCATGGCTTGGATGATGGACACCTACTCGCTGCAAATCGGCCACTGCGTCCCGGCGGTGGTGACGGGCAAACCGGTGGCGCTGGGCGGTTCGCTCGGTCGACGTGAATCAACGGGCCGCGGCGTGGCCTACCTAATTTCGCGTGCGATGGACACCGTGGGCATTCCTGCGCAGGGTGCGACGGCGGTGGTGCAGGGCTACGGCAACGTGGGTGCCGTGGCGGCAGCGTCACTCTCCCGCATGGGCCTCAAAGTGATCGCCGTGAGTGATGCCTTCGGCGGTTTGCACAACGCCAATGGCATTGATCTGGCCAAACTGGATGAGCATGTCGTCCAAACACGGAGCATCGTCGGGTTTGAAGGCGCAGACGCGATCACGAACGAGGAACTGCTGCTCACGCCTTGCGATGTGCTGGTACCCGCCGCGTTGGAGCGCCAGATCACCGGTGACAACGCTGGTAAAATTCAGTGCCGCATTCTCGCCGAAGCCGCGAACGGCCCGACCACGCCCGAGGCCGATGCCATCATCTCCCAGCGTCCAGAAATTTTCGTGATCCCTGACATCCTTTGCAATGCCGGTGGTGTGATCGTCTCCTACTTCGAATGGGTGCAGGATTTGCAGAGCTTCTTCTGGGACGAAGGCGAGGTGATGAGCAAGCTCTACCGCATCCTCGAGCAAGCCTTCGTGCAGGCCCTCACCTTCAGCCGCAAACGCAACGTCAGCATGCGCTTCGCCGCCCTGAGCCTGGGCATCCAGCGCGTGCATGAGGCGAAGCAGATGCGCGGATTATTCCCGTGATATAAGGTTGGTTTGCCGCCATCCTCAAAATCACTGCATGATCTCTGTCGGGCATTCCGGCAGAGATGAGAGGAAGGCGCGCCCGTAGGGCTTGGTGAGGATGCGGTTGTCGAGGATGGCACAGATGCCTTTGTCGGTGGCAGTACGGATGAGGCGGCCGACGCCCTGGCGGAGTTTGAGGATGGCCTCGGGCACGCTGTATTCGGTGAAGGGATTGAGGCCCTGTGCTTCGAGATGCTCGATGCGCGATGCAGTAAGCGGATGGTCGGGCACCGCAAAGGGCAGGCGTGTGATGATGACGTTGCTCAACGCCTCGCCGGGCACATCCACGCCGGTCCAGAAGCTGTCGGTGCCGCAGAGCACGCTGTGGGTGTCGTTCTTGAATTCGGCGAGCATTTGATGCCGTGGCATGCCGCGCCCCTGCACCAGCAGCCGCCAGCCGCGCCTTTCGCAGTGCGCTTCGAGGTTGTCGGCCAGCGAGGACATCTGGCTGTAGCTGGTGAAGAGGATGAAGGCGCGACCACTGCTGAGGTCGATGAAATGGGTGATCCAGTGCTCCAGCCTGTCGAGATAGCCGGGTTCCGAGGGCTGCGGCATCTTCTTGAGCAGATAGAGCTTCATCTGCTTTTTGAAATCAAAGGGGCTTTCGATGCACGCGGCGCGGGCGTCTTCGGCGCCGACGCGGTTGCGGAAGTAGTTCAGTTCCGTGTCGTCGCCGATGCCCAGCGTGGCGCTGGTGAAGACGCAGGCTTTGTGGCTGGCGAAGAAGATCTGCCGCAAACGCGGCGCGACATCCACGGGCGCGGTGTGGAAGGAGACGATGCGGTTGTCCGTGTTGGTGCGCTCCACCCAATGAACGTGGTCTTCGTTCTCCTGATCAAGGAAGGCCTTGATGCCGACACGAATGGCGGTGAGCCGTTTGGAGAGATCAAGGAGCTCCAGCTTGGTGCCCTCCTTGTCCACGGCATCGCCAGCTTTTTGGGCGCGCAGTGAGAGACGTTGCAGCGGCAGGCTCAGCGTGTCCTCAATGAGGCCCGCTTCACGCACGCGGAATTCGCGGCCCATGGCGTTGAACTTGCTCGCGGCCTCGGCGGCACGGAAAAAGGTGTCCACGCTGTCGAGCGTCTGCAGCACCTCACGAATGCCATCTTTATCCCCAACGAGCTGGAAAAAGCCCTTGCGGCTCTTCGGGTTGTGCAGGCGGCCCAGTTCGAATTTGATGTTCGATTCGCTGATGTGAAGACCGAAGGCGCGTGCAGCCACGTTCTCGATGGTGTGGGCCTCATCCAGGATGACGAAGTCGCGCGGGAAGAGGAAGTTGCAGTCCTCGGTGCTGGTTTCATCAGCAGAGGCCAGCAGCGTGAAGAATAGCGTGTGGTTCAGCACGACGACGTCCGCCTGCTCCATGCGACGGCGCACGTCCTGGTACCAGCAGCGGCTGCCGGGCGGGCAGCGGCGCGGCGTGCAGGCATGCGGCTCACTGCACACCAGTGACCACACGCGCGCGCTCGGCGTAAAGTCGAGATCGCTCAGCGTGCCGTCCTCAGTTTCGGCCACCCAGTCGAGCAGGAGCTTCAATTCGCTGGCTTCGGAGGTGGAAAAAAGATCGCCAGACTCATTGAGCGCGCGCTTGAGGCGCGTGGGGCAGATGTAGTTGCCACGGCCTTTGAGAATCTCCGCGTGGAAGTCGCCCACGAGCTGTTTGACGATGGGAATGTCCTTCGTGATGAGCTGTTCCTGCAGATTGATCGTGTGGGTGCAGATGATCGCCTTGCGCTTCTGCTCCAGGGCAAACGTGACGGCAGGAACGAGGTAGGCCAGCGACTTGCCGACACCCGTCGCGGCTTCGCACACGAAGGCGTGGTTCCCATCCAACGCCGCACCCACCAGCTCCGCCATGCGCTGCTGCTGCGGGCGGTACTCGAACTGAGGCGACTCGGACATCTTGCCTTCATTCGAAAAGGCGTAGTGCATGCGCGGCGCCAGTGGCGGTCGCGAGATGCGGCCAGTCATTCCTTCTTCGTGATCTTCAGCGACGTGAAACATGCGGGGGTGGTGATAGCAGAGAGCGGAGCCTTCAGGGCAACGTGGTTTTTCAGCAAGGGGTCATTTTCCCAGGGCTTACGCACCAAAACCGTGGAAAATGCGAAAGGTAACGGTGGTCCTGAAAGCGGGGTCGAGAGCACAGCGTTTGCGCTGGCTGCGGATGGAGCCTTTGACCTTGCTGGTTCTGAGCACTTTGGCCGAGAGTTC